>JBLUWJ010000001.1:0-183309 GCA_049888895.1 Bisgaard Taxon 45
CGAAGACGAAAAGACGAAGAAGAGAAAATTACTTTAGACAGCTTGTGACCGATGAGCGTGACTGAAGCTTAGGCGAAAGAAGAAAAGCTAGAGCGGAAGGTTGCGAAGAGAAGAACAGAAAGAAAAACAAGACAAGGCATCAACCGAATATCTTGGCGGCGATAGTGCAGTGGACCCACCTAAATCCATGCCGAACTTAGAAGTGAAACGCTGTAACGCCGATGGTAGTGTGGGGCTTCCCCATGTGAGAGTAGGACACCGCCAGGTTCTGATGATAAGAGCAGGAAGACCTCAAGTAGTGATACTTGAGGTCTTTTTGTTTTGGGGCTTTTGGGAAATTTGTAAAAAACGGAAAAAAGAGTAGAATAGGCAAAATTTTTTATTGCATTTTACACAAAGAGAGATTATGGCACGATTAAATGTACTTGTTTATCCTGATGAACGTTTGAAAACCATTGCAAAACCTGTGGTAGAGGTGAATGATGAAATTCGCGAAATTGTGGATAATATGTTTGAAACAATGTATCTCGAGGAAGGAATTGGTTTAGCGGCAACACAAGTGGATATTCACCAACGCATTATTACAATTGATGTAGAAGGCACAAAAGAAAATCAATATGTCTTAATTAATCCCGAGATTATTGAAAGTTGTGGTGAAACCGGCATCGAGGAAGGTTGTTTATCTTTACCTGGCTTTCGTGGCTTTGTACCACGTAAAGAAAAAGTGACGATTAAAGCGTTAGATCGTAATGGAGAAGAATATACCTTGACTGCAGATGGCTTATTAGCGATTTGTATTCAGCATGAGATCGACCACCTAAATGGCATTGTGTTTGCCGATTATTTATCACCATTGAAACGTCAGCGTATGAAAGAAAAATTGGTCAAACTACAAAAACAATTAGCCAAACAAAAATAATTTGCTCTACCCATGTTATCTAACGTGGGTTATTTATTCATAACGTAGAACATTATCTTATTTATATGACAGCACTAAAAATTATCTTTGCAGGGACACCAGCGTTTGCTGCCCAGCACTTACAAGCCTTATTAGATTCTCACCATGAAGTGGTTGCAGTTTATACGCAACCGGATAAACCCGCAGGACGTGGAAAAAAGTTACAAGCTAGTCCAGTAAAACAATTGGCAGAACAGCATAATATTCCTGTTTATCAACCAAAATCGTTGCGTAAATCAGAAACACAACAGGAAATGCGCATGATTGATGCCGATGTGATGGTTGTCGTAGCGTATGGTTTAATTTTACCAAAAGCTGTCTTGGATATGCCTCGTCTAGGTTGTTTGAATGTGCATGGCTCTTTGTTACCACGTTGGCGTGGTGCGGCACCGATTCAACGCGCAATTTGGGCGGGTGATAAACAGACAGGTATCACGATTATGCAAATGGATGAAGGATTGGATACGGGTGATATGCTCCATAAAGTGTATTGTGAT
Source organism: Bisgaard Taxon 45 (assembly GCA_049888895.1). Lineage (GTDB taxonomy): Bacteria > Pseudomonadota > Gammaproteobacteria > Enterobacterales > Pasteurellaceae > Pasteurella. The sequence goes on from JBLUWJ010000001.1 coordinate 1,456, forward strand.
ATTGCACTGGATGAGACGTCAGAAAGCTTGTATGACAAGCTGATTCAAATCGCCCCCTCTGCGTTATTGTTTGTGCTTGATGGATTAGATGAAGGAAAATTTGTACTTAAGAAACAAGATGATATAGAATCTAGTTATGCAGAAAAATTATCCAAAGAAGAAGCGCAATTAGATTGGTATTTATCTGCGGTGCAATTAGAACGGAATATTCGAGCCTTTAATCCATGGCCAGTCAGTTATTTTTCTCTGACAGATCCGCAAGGTAATGTGCAGATGATAAAGGTATATAAAGCTTCTGTTTTGCCTCATGTTGATAAACCAGCAGGAACAATCTTAAGTGCGGATAAAAATGGTATTCAAATTGCGACGGCAGAAGGTGTGTTAAATTTATTGCTGTTACAACCAGCAGGAAAGAAACCAATGGAGGTTCGAGATTTGTTGAACGGACGGGCGGAATGGTTTCCAGTTGGTAAGGTATTATGATGCCGAAATTAGCAAGAAAAGCAAAAAAACACAGTGTAATGCTGTCAACAAGGGCAATTGCAGCGCAAGTCATTTTACAGGTTTTGGATCAAGGCAAATCGCTATCAACCTTAATTCCAGACACACAACATCAAGTTAAAACGCAAGATTTACCTTTATTGCAAGAGATTTGTTTTGGGGTATGTCGTGTATTACCTCGTTTAGAGCTGATCATTAGGCAGCTTGTTGATAAGCCATTAAAAGGAAAAACACGCATTGTGCATTGTTTGTTATTAGTTGGCTTGTATCAGCTCCTTTACACTCGCATTCCTGCTCATGCTGCAGTGGATGAAGTGGTCAATGCAACAAATGGTTTGAAAGTTGAAAATTTCCGTGGCTTAGTCAATGGTGTATTACGTCGTTTTCTACGTGAACAAGACGATTTATTGCTGAAAGTTGATAAACACTGGCATACATTACATCCAGATTGGTTTATTAATCGTTTGAAAAAAGCGTATCCAAATTGGCGTGAGATCATTGAAGCGAATAACCAAAAGCCACCGATGTGGTTGCGAGTGAATCAGCAAAAAAATACGACGGAAACCTACCGCACTTTATTAGCCGAGCAAGGTATTGAGGCAGTGGGGGCGGAAAATCCTTGTGCCTTACGTTTATTGCAACCCGTTGCCGTATCACAATTACCGGCTTTCTATGACGGGGCGGTAAGTGTGCAAGATGTGAATGCGCAATGGTCTGGGTTATTGTTAGTCCCCAAAAATGGCGAATGGATTTTGGATGCGTGTGCTGCTCCCGGTGGAAAAACAACACATATTTTAGAGCAGGCGCCACAGGCGCAAGTTGTAGCATTAGATGTGGAGCCCACTCGCCTTAAGCGTGTACATGAAAATTTAGCGCGTATGCAGCAACATGCGTTAGTGCTTTGTGGTGATGCCACGCAGCCAGCACAATGGTTAAAACAAATAAGTGAAAGTGCGGTGCAATTTGACCGAATTTTATTAGATGCACCTTGTTCTGCAACGGGCGTGATTCGACGTCATCCTGACATTAAATGGTTAAGACAAGAGTCAGATATTAATGCGTTAGTGGCGTTACAGAAACAAATCTTACAGGCGCTTTGGTCAGTATTAAAGCCGAATGGAATTTTATTGTATGCAACTTGCTCGGTTTTACCTGAGGAAAATGCATTACAAATTGAACAATTTTTAACGAATCATGTAGATGCGAAATTAGAGCCACTCCCGTTTACTACGGTAGAGGGATCAGTTGGGTATCAGTTTCTACCAACGGAGAACGGGGGTGACGGTTTTTATTATGTTAAGTTAAGGAAGGTAGTTTCATGATGAACTTTAATAAAATGTCATTTTCAAAAATTGATGTTGTGATCCCCTGTTATAATGCGGAGAAAACGCTGATTCGTGCAGTAAACTCCGTGTTAAATCAAGAGTTACTTAATCATTTGTGGATCATTGATGATTGTTCTACAGACAATTCATTTAAGCTTGCCAATCAAATTGCGGCACGTTTTCCAGAAAAAGTGACCGTCGAGCGCCTGTCTCGTAATGGTGGTGTGGCGAAAGCGAGAAACTGGGGCGCTGTTCAAAGTAATGCTGAGTTAATTGCCTTTTTAGATGCGGATGATGCCTATGAGCCTGAAGCGCTTAAAGTGGCAAGCTGCGTTTTTCACTTCCGTCCTGAAACTGTTCTAGTAAGACTGGCCATAAAACCTGTTGGGCTATCGGAAGAATATACTGAACATCCTGACTTTGACAGTGCTTGGGAAACCGTGCAAATGTCATTAGTCGGAAATAGTGTGTTCCGTCGTTCATTTTTATTAGCTTGTGGTGGTTTTCCACAAGAATCACTCTTTAATCGTTTAGGCGGAGATGATAATGCGCTTGGCGAGGCTGTGGTGAAATTAGGGCGTGTTGCAACGTTATTTGAAGATGTAGGGGTTTTATATTATTGCCACGAGGGGATGAAAGCAGAACGTTTATTAGATGCCATTTTATTTGGTAAAAGACCTAAGAATAGTTTACCAACCGATATTCAAGTTGCAGAGCAAGTCACGGAGAATATTTGTAAACATGTCGAACAGCTGAAGAAACTATTGGATGTACAAGAGGTGGGTGTTAAACCTTTGGTGATTGAGAGAACAGAATAATGAAAATTATCATTCTTGGTGCAGGGCAGGTTGGTAAAACCCTTGCGGAGAATTTAGTGAGTGAAGATAACGACATTACATTAGTCGATAATCAATCACTCCGTTTAGAAAATTTGCAAAGTAAGCATGACTTGCGGGTCGTTAATGGTTCTGCTTCTTCACCAAGAGTGTTACGCGAAGCTGGCGCACAAGATGCAGATTTATTGGTTGCTGTAACAAGTTCCGATGAAATTAATATGGTGGCTTGCCAGATTAGTTATACGCTTTTTAATACCCCGACGAAAATTGCACGTATCCGTAATGCAGAATATTTACGTGAAAAAGACAAGCTGTTTCAACCTAATGTATTACCTATCGATCACATTATCTCTCCAGAAAAATTAGTCACTGATGAAATTACACGTCTGATTGATTATCCAGGCGCGTTACAAGTCGCGCATTTTGCAAATGGCCGTATTAGTCTTGTTGTCGTGAAAGCCTATTATGGTGGTCCATTAGTGGGTTATGCGATTTCTGCGTTGAAAGATCATATGCCACATATTGAGTGTCGTATTGTCTCTATTTTGCGGCAAGATAAAGTGATTCGCCCTCAGGGATCAACCATCATTGAAGCGGGTGATGAGGTGACCTTTATTTGTGAAACCATTCATATTAAGGCGGTGATGAGTGAACTACAGCGTTTAGAAAAGCCATATAAACGTATTATGATCGCGGGTGGAGGAAATGTTGGGATTGGTGTAGCAAAAAATCTAGAGGGACAATGTTCGGTTAAATTAATTGAACGTAATGCAGAGCGTGCGACGGGATTGGCTGAAAAATTGTCCAATACCTTAATTTTTTGTGGTGATTCGTCTGATCAGGCTTTTCTATTAGAAGAGCAAATCGAAAATATCGATGTCTTTTTGTCACTGACCAGTGATGATGAAGCCAATATCATGTCAGCGCTATTAGCAAAACGATTGGGGGCGAAGAAAGCCTTAGTGTTAATTCAACGTATGGCATACATCAATTTGATCCAAGGTGGCACTATTGATATTGCCGTTTCCCCACAACAAACAACAATTTCTGCATTGTTAAGCCATGTACGCAAAGGGGATACAGTGAATGTGGCTTCTTTACGGCATGGGGTGGCGGAAGCATTAGAGATTATTGTACATGGTGAGGAAAGCTCTTCCCTCGTGATAGGACGTAAAATATCAGAATTGAAGTTGCCACAAGGCGCAATTGTGGGGGCGATACTGCGTGGTAACGACGTGATGATGGCGAAGAAAAATATCGTGATTGAAGATAATGACCATGTCATTGTGTATTTAAGTGATAAGAAGTTTGTTTCGGATATTGAGAAACTTTTTCAGCCAAGTGTATTCTTTATTTAAAGTAGCGTAAATAAACTGTACAAAAAATCAAAAAATCCTATAATGCTTAGGATTTTAGCTAACATTTTATTTAGGAGTTTTTATGAGTTTTGTGAAAGAGTTTCGCGAATTTGCAATGCGAGGCAATGTTGTCGATATGGCTGTCGGTGTGATCATCGGTGGTGCATTCGGTAAGATTGTTAGCTCTTTAGTTGGTGATGTCGTGATGCCCGTGCTTGGTATTTTAACGGGCGGCGTTGATTTCAAAGATTTAAGTATCGTATTGAAAGAAGCGGCAGGCGATGTACCAGCGGTGACCTTAAATTATGGTGCATTTATTCAAACTGTCTTTGATTTCATTATTATTGCGTTTGCAATTTTCTTAATGATTAAAGCATTAAATAAGTTGAAACGTGAAGAGCCAAAAGTCGAAGAACCAGCAGAACCAAAACTTTCAAACGAAGAAGTATTACTTACTGAAATTCGTGATTTATTGAAAAAATAATGGTATTTAGCCGATAAAAAATCTTCCCTCGTGGAAGATTTTTTCTTTTCAGCTTTCTTCAATTGGCATCAATCTTGTATAAGCGAGGTATACCCTTTACAATACGCTCAATTTCATTCCTATAGAGGTAACTAACATGATCGACTTGAATGCGCTAAAAACAGAAACCAGAGAGATTATTACCGATCTTTTAAATGACGGTAGTGATCCCGATGCGTTATACATTATTGAGCATCACATTGCACACCATGATTTTGATAAATTAGAAAAAATTGCTGTTGATGCATTTAAGTTAGGCTATGAAGTTTCCGAAGCTGAAGAGTTTGAAGATGAGAGGGGACAGGTGGTTTTTTGCTTTGATATTATTAGCGAAGTGAAGCTGGCACCTGAAATCATTGATGCGCAGCAAAAAGAATTGCTTCCTTTAGTGGAGAAATGGGGTGGCACCTATGATGGTTGGGGAACTTATTTTGAAGATCCTAATGCAGAGGATGACGAATACGGTGAGGATGGTGAGTTCTTTGACGACGAGATAGATGACGAGTTGAATGAACGCCATTAAAAACGTTTAAGAATAAGACCGCACTTTTGACAACTTGTTGAAAGTGCGGTTTTATTTTGAACTATTTTAGTTACTCTCTGCCTAATGAAGAGTGACTTTACAGAATAGGAAAAACGTTATGACATTCAAACATCTTGCGTGGATATTACTTGCGTTACCTGTTGCGCTGAATGCGCAACCAGTAGACAATAAATTACAACATAATCAAGTCCAATTCAGTGCAGAAGTGGTCAAAGAAATTGATAAAGATGAGATGCAGGTCATACTGTATTTGCAAGAAGAAGGCAAAGAGGCGAGTGCATTAAATCAAGTCATTGTCGCACATATGAATCAGGCGCTTGAGACAGTGAAAAAGCACAACGCAGTACAAGTCGTTTCTCAACAACGTTACACACAAGTTCGTTATAGCAAAGAGGGCAGACAAAATGGCTGGATTGATCGTGCAGAATTAGTGTTAAAAAGCCAAGATATGCCGATGCTATCAAAACTGGTGGCTGAGTTAAATGAGCATTTTAAAATTGGCGGTATGTATGCCACCGTGTCTGAGGAAAGTTTAGCACGTGTGGAAAAAGACATGACCGAAGCTGTGTTGCAAAAGTTTGAGCAAAAAGCACAATTGATCCAGTCTTTAATGAAAGCAAAAGGTTATCGTTTAATTGAATTGGATTTATCTCCGCAAGATGTGATGGGCTCAACGAGAAGCTATGCGGTATCGATGAAAAATCAAGACGCGTTTTATAGTTCTTCTGCTGATCACGAAATGGCCCTTGGAGGTGGCAAAACAAAATTAAGAACCGTTGTGCAAGCAAAAATTGAATTAATCAACGATTAGCTTTCTAAGCAATGATATTTCTTATACAATACACAAATTCATTCGCTAAAAATCGGAGTAATAATGAAAGTTGCAAAAAATGTGGTAGTGAGTATTGCTTACCAAGTGCGTACAGAAGACGGTGTTCTGGTTGATGAGGCCCCCGTAAACCAACCTTTAGAATATTTACAAGGTCATAATAATTTAGTGATTGGTTTAGAAAATGCACTCGAAGGTAAAGCAGTCGGTGATAAATTTGAAGTTCGTGTTAAGCCAGAAGAAGCATACGGTGAATATAACGAAAACATGGTACAACGTGTACCAAAAGATGTTTTTCAAGGTGTAGATGAGCTTGTTGTAGGTATGCGTTTTATCGCAGATACAGACATTGGTCCATTACCTGTGGTGATTACAGAAGTCGCGGAAAATGATGTTGTTGTGGACGGTAATCATATGTTAGCAGGTCAAGAGTTGTTATTTAGTGTTGAAGTGGTCGCGACACGTGAAGCAACATTAGAAGAAATTTCGCACGGTCATATTCATCAAGAAGGTGGATGTTGTGGCGGTCATCATCATGACAGTGATGAAGAAGGACATGGTTGTGGCTGTGGTAGCCATCACCACCATGAACATGAGCATCATGCACATGATGGCTGTTGTGGTAACGGTAGCTGTAAGCACTAATTCCAGAAATTTGATAAAAAAGAACCGCACTTTACAGTGCGGTTCTTTTTATGTTTATTCGTGTTTCTTTAATATCACATATATTTCATCTTTTAAGCGGAGTTTTTCTTTTTTTAAATTTTCGACTTCTTGTGGGGTCCCTAGCTCAATATTGGATTCAATATTTTTAATACGATGATCAAGTTCGTTATGTTTTTCGAATAAACGATTAAAATGTGCATCTTCGAGTTTGAGTTTAGAAATTAAATCACGAAATTCTGGAAACATAGGTTGCTCCTTTTCATATCAGGTTAAAGTATAAAAACTATACACATAGTTATCTTATCCAAATTCGTTTTCAATTACTGTGTGAGAGATCACAAAATTATAGATGATGTTTTTTGCGCAGTTTCGCTAACAGGGCGTCACAACATGGTTCGAGTAGTTGATAAGTCTGGTTAAAATCTTTGCTATACCAAGGGTCAGGAATATGATCATAACCTAAATCAGGGCAAAGATCGGTGATTTTAAAAAGCTTATCAGGATGATGACCGAAAAGGCGCTCTAAATCTTGTAAATTATGGTCGTCCATCGCAATAATATAATCAAATGCTTGCCAGTGGTGTGGTTGTACTTTTTTACTACGAAAGCCCGTGCTCTCAATATGATGCTGATCCAGTATGTCCGCAGTGCCACAATGCATATCTTCACCGTCATGCCAACCAGATGTTCCTGCACTACTGGTTTTTATTACCGTTTCCAATCCAGCCTGCTTAATTTTCTCACGCATGAGAAATTCCGCCATGGGTGAACGACAAATATTACCCAAGCACACAAATAAAAGATGAATCGTCATGTTACACTCCTTTTCCTGACATTATTTTTATCGCAAAAAATACAATTCGGCTCTATTCAATACAATCGAATAGAGCCGAATTTATCTTACATATTTAGCCTTTGCTAAAGATTACCACTGATAACCTGCACCGATACTTGCACCAAAGTCACCGCGTGAGTTTGTATTACCCGTTAATTTGATGATCACTTTGCCGTTATCAGAAATACGGGACATACCTAATGCAATTGCGTTTTGTCCTTTGTAAGTGCCCGCTGCAATCGCCACCATGCTCTTACCAGGAATATACGCTTGTGGTAAACCTGCCGCTGCATTCGCACCTGCAATACCCGCACGGAGATCTTTGTCCACTTTATTGAGACGGTTATTCAGAATGTTATAGCCTTGACCATTTTGGTTCATGATTTGTTTGCTTAACTCATGTAACTGGCTACCATTTACCGCATCCGTACTGGTTTCAGACACTTCTCCTTTCGCAATACCACTAATTTTATTCGTCGTACCATCAACAGTAATACCACCGACTTTGACTTCATCGAATGCCACTTTATCTGCGGTTTTTACTTCATAGATAGTTTGTCCATTAGCACCAGTGGTTGGTGTAACAACCATATTTTTACCAGCCGTCACTTCGTTACGGCTTGCTTTAATTGCATCATTGATATTGCCTTTTCCGGTTCCACCGATATCAGTCATCGTCACGTTACCATTTGTATTTTGAGCATTACCACCTAAAAGGGTTGCCAAATTGCTTTGTGTCGCATTTAGCTGTTCTTCAGATGCCGCTCTGCCGTTTTTAGCAAATGTATCTCCGCCTAGAGCCGTGTTACTTAATCCTTTAATATCATTGGTGTTTTTATCTGTTACCACGCTACCTACTGTGGTTTTGTCAAACGTCACTTCTTTAGCCGTTGCAACTTTATATATTTTATTGCCATTAGTGCCATCGGTAGATGTTACAACAATATTATCACCTTCAACAACTTCAGTTTTAGCAGCTTTAGCTGTTGTATTGATGGCTTTGATCGCTTCATCAATTGTTGTGGCACCTGTACCCCCAATATTAGTATTGGCATACTCTCCTGTTTCTGGATTGTAAGTAGTATTTCCACCGATAATATTTTTCACGCCTTCACCTTGCGCAAATAATTGTCCGCCATTTACAGCATCTTTGCTGTCTTTTGCGACATCACCATTTTTGACATTTGTCACTTTTTGCTTACCTGCATCAATACCAGTTTTGCTAATGCTTGGTGAATTTTCGACTTTATTACCATCCTTATTAACAAAAGTTAAACCGTCTTTATCGATTTTGGTCCCACCGTTTTCATCACCAGCGACAACGCTGTTGAATTTCACATCTTTTTTAGTGGCGACTGTGTAAGTTCTGCTACCGTCAGCCGCAGCTACTTCGCTAACCTCCATATTATCACCAGCAACCACTGTAGTTTTAGAAGCTTTAGCTGTATTATTTACGGCTTCAATCGCATCATGGATTGTACCTTTACCCGTGCCACCAATATTTGACATGGTTAAAGTTCCTGCTTTATCTCCTGCTTTAACGATAGTAGCATCACCACCCAATATATTGTTCACTAAGGTGTCACCTACATAACCTAGCGTATTTAATGCTAAATACAATTGACTACCGTTGATTGCGTCAGTACTTGTTGCATTAATACGACCCGCTGCGACGTTTGTGATAGTGCGTTCTTCGCCTGCTTTACCGATGCTAACAGTTGCTAGAGGAGTGTTACCTGCAAAACCGGAATAAGTAAAGCCATTGACTGTAGCCTCATTTGTGCCTACTTTATCTGCTGTTTCTGCGCCAGCACCTAATGCAACGGCATTTTCGTGAGCTGCAATTGTTTCATGACCAAAAGCCATTGCCCCAGTTGCACTGGCTTTTGCCTTGGTACCAATAGCTGTTGTATTTTGAGCTGAGGCATAAGCCCATTCTCCAATCGCGGTAGTGTTTGATATATTATTGAATATTGAGGAATCAATAGCATTTGGGTTTCCTGCTAGGGCAGAACGTCCAGCATGGCGACCTATCGCAATATTTGAGTTTCCTGAATTATATCCACCAGCATCTTTACCAATAGCTACATTATCATGTCCTAATGCATTCACACCTGCACGAGATGAAATTGCGGTATTTGTATTACCTGTAACAATTGTACCTGCTTGAGCTTTTAGTTTAGTTGAAGAAAATTCTTCCATAGCTTGTTTTACTGCGGCATTAGTTTTATCTAGCATACCAGCTTTATTACCAATAGAAACACCTTCACCATAAATACTATTATAGCCACCGCTACCTGCTTGATAACCAATATTAATACCGTAGTTATTGTTGATAGTATCTTTACCTGCTTGGTTACCTATACTTGTCAAATTAACAAGACCTCTGGCATTGGTTTTTCCTGCTAGAGTACGAGCTGTAATTGTAGGGGTGTCGCTTGTCCCAGTGTTGTCACTATCAATACCAAATGAACCTGAATTCGTCCCAAGAGAGAATGAGTCCTTTCCACCAGAAAGGGCACTTTTACCTATTGCGATGCTATTTTGTGCATTTTTGTTTGCGTTAGCTTGGTATCCCATTGAAATTGCATCTTCGCTTTCGGTTTTTGCTTTGTTACCAATGGCGATAGCATGGTTTCCTTGTGTTGCAAGAGATTCCGCTCCTAGAGCAAGGCTTCTGTAAGTTAATGCTTGAGCACTAAACCCAAAAGCACCGGCTCCACCCTCAAGTGCTTTCGTGTAAGAACCTATAGCAGTTGAAGAATCTTTCAAAGCAGTTGCACCATCACCGATAGCTACGGCAGATTTACCATTTGCGTGTGAGTCATTACCACCAGCAAAAGCATTCTGACCAAGTGTTTCAGCGGCTTGACCAATTGCGACTGCATTTGTTCCTCTTACTAAACTTTGAGAGCCAATCGATACAGAACCGTTACCTGTTAATGCTGTGCCCAGTGTTTCTTTATTAATTATATTTCCCTTTTTGTCTGTAATTGTACCATCAGCTGTAAAATCACTTGGAAGAATCCCTTTGACTGTTGCATTTGTACCCATTGCAACTGAATGAGTACCTTGAGAATGCGTTTCTACACCAATAGCTATAGAGCTAGCGCCAGTCGTTTTATAACCCTCAGCTTTATTTTGATTTTTTGAGTCGTAGTTTGCTCGTAAACCAATCGCGATAGCACCTGATGCTCCTGCATTTGCCATATTACCCATAGCTGCAGCATTATCACCTAATGCTCTTGATGCATTACCAAGTGATACTGATGTGTTGCCAAACGCTTTTGCTTGTTGACCGATAGCGACACCAGCAGCTTTAGTACTTAACGCCCTATGCCCAATAGCAACAGAGTTACTGGTTTCTATATATTCAACATCTTTATTATCAATTGTTCTTTTTTTAACATTTATTTCTGCTTCTGTAGAACCAGCATTTTTAGCCGAAATTATTGCATTTTCAGTATTTGCATATGTACCCATCACAATATTGTGAGTGCCTTTTAGATTTGCTGCAGCACTAGTACCTAATGCAATATTGTTATTAACGCCTTTACCTCTTTTTAAGGCACCATCACCAATCGCAATATTTCTACCTTCTGCAGAGACCTCAGTTTGCTCTGCACCTGCCTGACGTCCAATGGAGATATCCCAATCACTATTTGCAGTTGCATTTTGACCGATAGCAATAGCTTGGTTATCCAGTGCTTTTGCGTTATCACCGATAGCAATAGAAGCGGCTTTACTGCTTTGAGATTTGGCACCTATAGCAACATTACTTTCACCTTTATTTGTAGCTCCAAAACCCATTACAACAGATTTAGCGGGCTTGTTATCTGCTTTATCTTCTGTTTTTGTGTTCTCATCTCCGCAAATAACGCTTTTACTATCTACATCAAAAAAACAGTAATTACCTTTTGTGTTTGGATTTAAAGGATATGTATTTCCTAAAACATCAGCAGCACTCGCAGTGCCCGCTGCTAATACAACCGACGCCGCGATTAATGTAAAACTAAAGCCACTTACGCTGTTCACTAACGCTGATTTACCTGACGCGCTTTTGCCACCCGCTTTTGCCAATTCTGAAACCACAACCCAACTTTGAGTCGCAGCATTCCATAATGTACGATAGATTTTGTTCATTTTTTTTCCTTATTTATTTCAAAAGTAGAACGTCAGAAGAGCGACAGTTCTGGTGTTTGCTATCCTCATTTTTGGATACTGCTATGAAACAAGGACGTCAAAAAATTGGTTGCTAATTCTACGACGATGGCGAAGTGAACACTATGCTTATAATGTAAAGTTATTAAAAGAAGTAACTAGTTTATTAGCGATGCGTAAAGATCATAGGCATCAGCCCCTGTGATCTTGACTTCAAGAAATTGCCCAGCCTTAACAGCCACTCGATTTGGATTATCAATGTAAACCACACCATCTATTTCTGGTGCATCTGCCATGGAACGTGCAATGATGCCTTCTTCATCTACTTCGTCCACGAGCACAGTGAAGACCTTGCCTACTTTTTGTTGTAGGCGCGCTGCAGAGATTTCTTGTTGTAATTGCATAAAGCGGTGAAAACGTGCTTCTTTCACCTCTTCTGGGACTTGATCGGGCATTTCTGTTGCAATAGCCCCTTCTACTGGGCTGAATTTGAAACAGCCAACGCGATCAAGTTGCGCTTCTTTTAAGAAATCTAAAAGAAGTTGAAAATCTTCTTCGGTTTCACCTGGGAAGCCGACAATAAAGGTTGAGCGCAATGTGAGAGCAGGACAGATTTCACGCCATTTTTTGATCCGTTCTAAGGTGCGCTCAATTGAGCCGGGTCTTTTCATGGCTTTTAAAATTTTAGGACTCGCATGTTGTAATGGAATATCTAAATAAGGCAAGATTTTGCCTTGTGCCATTAACGGTATTAAGTGATCAACATGGGGGTAAGGGTAAACATAATGTAAACGTACCCACACACCGAGCTTACCCAGTTGTTCACAGAGGCTAAGTAAGCTATTTTTAATTGGCATGCCATTCCAGAATACCGTTTTATTTTGCTCTTCTTTGCTGCGATCTAACGCATAGGCAGAGGTATCTTGTGAAACGACCAGAATTTCTTTGACTCCCGCTTCAACAAGACGTTTTGCTTCATCTAAAACTTGTGTAATGGAACGACTGTCTAAATCACCACGCATGGAAGGAATAATGCAAAAAGTGCAACGATGATCACAGCCTTCTGAGATTTTTAAATAAGCATAATGTTTTGGTGTCAGTTTTACACCTTGTTTTGGTACAAGATTGACATATGGATTATAGGCCGGTTTCGGCACATACTTATGCACTTGTTGCATGACAGCTTCATAACTATGTGGGCCTGTCACTTCCAATACTTTGGGATGGACTTCGCGAATACGATCTTCTTTGGCACCTAAACAACCCGTTACAATCACTTTGCCGTTTTCTTCTAGCGCTTCACCAATCGCTTCAAGGGACTCTTGTACCGCGCTGTCAATAAAACCACAGGTATTGACAATAACCAGATCAGCATTTTCATAACTAGGAATAATATTGTAACCATCAGAACGTAACTCCGTCAGGATACGTTCAGAATCCACTAAATTTTTAGGGCAGCCGAGACTAATAAAACCAATATTGGGTAAAGAAGATGACATAAAAAAGATCTCAAAAAAAAGAATAAATATGAGTAATCCTTTATTGTACAGAATTTATCTAGAGAAGACTATGAAATGAACGGAAAAAGTCTAAGAAAAGCAAAGAATAGCAATAAAATCACTGAAAAGTGACAATTTCGTGATATAAAAAACGCTTAGCCATAGGTTAAGCGTTTTGTATAGAAAGCATGAATCATTACACGAGATATGACGCTGCTTTAACAACAATTTCAACCGCATTTTTTTCAATATCTTTCACCGCAGCTTCATTTGGAATCTCTTGCTGTGTACGGTTAACAATGGCGCCTGCCACCATACCTGCACGCAAACCTAAAGCAGAACACATCGTAAATAATGTGGCAGATTCCATTTCAAAGTTCATCACATTAAGATCTTGCCATTGTTTTAATGAGCCTTGGAAGTGACGATAGATTTTACCACTGTAGGTATCGTAACGCTCTTGACCAGGATAGAAGGTGTCTGAGGCCGCAGTAATACCTACATACACTTTTTGCTTAGCTAAGTCTGTGGCGGCTTTGTAAAGCGCGTTGGTGCATTCAAAATTGGCAACAGCAGGATACTCCATTGGGGCGAAGTGTAAACTTGCACCATCTAAACGGACGGCACCAGTGGTGACAAGGATATCGCCAACATTGATGTGCGGTTGAATAGCACCCGTTGTGCCAATGCGTAAGAAAGTGCGAACGCCTAATTGTGCCAGTTCTTCAACGGCGATAGAAACGGAAGGTCCACCAATCCCTGTGGAACAGACGACAACCGCTTTATCTCCAATATAACCGAGCCAAGAAGTGAATTCACGAGTGGATGCAAGAAATTTTGGACGGTCTAAAAGTTTGGCAATTTTTTCGACACGTTCTGGTGCGCCTGGCGTAATCGCGAGGGTGGCACCTTCTAACATCGCTTTGGTTAAACCTAGATGGAATACTTCTGACATAATATCTCCTTATTTCATTATGCTAGGGTTTAATATCACGCAAAATGGGATTTTGCATTGAAATTAAGGTTTCAGTTGATTGAATTTCATCAATTAACTGGATTTTTGAGGCTAATACAGAATGTAACTCTGCGATTGTGTGGGTCATCACTTTAATAAAAATCGAGTAATTTCCCGTGGTATAGTAAGCCTCAACAACTTCGTCAAAGCCCTCAAGTTTTTTGATCACTTTATCGTAATCTTTGGCACTTTTTAGGATGATCCCGATAAAACAACACACATCATAGCCTAACTTACGTTCATTAATCCGGACTTTGGTGCCTTCGATAATGCCTGCTTGCCGCATTTTTTCCACACGTACATGGATCGTTCCTGGGCTCACCCCGAAATTTTTCGCCATTTCTGCATAAGGGGTACGCGCATCTTTGGTTAAAACACGCAATATTTGCTGATCAAGATTATCAATATTGTGCATAGCTGACCTTTTTTAGAATTTTTTCAAAAATAAATATGTTATATTGTATAAAATTCAAAGTATATCGCTTATTTTAAAAAAAGTGTTGAGTTACAGGGCTTTTGTATTAAATAATATTCAGTGAATTTGATGTAGTATATATTTTAAGGTATCGAAAATGAAGAAATCATTTATTTTACAACAACAAGAAATTAGTTTTGCGAAGAACACATTCACAGAAAAATTAGCAGAACATTTGGGTATTGTTGAAGTTCAAGGCCCTATCCTAAGCCAAGTTGGTAATGGTATTCAAGATAATCTTTCAGGTGCAGAGAAAGCGGTGCAAGTAAATGTGAAACAGATCACAGATGCCACCTTTGAGGTTGTTCACTCTTTAGCCAAATGGAAACGTCATACACTTGCGCGCTTTAATTTTGCTCAAGGTGAAGGGTTATTTGTGCATATGACAGCGCTTCGTCCCGATGAAGATTCTTTAGATCAAACCCATTCTGTGTATGTAGATCAATGGGACTGGGAAAAAGTGATCAGTGCGGAACAACGTAACCTTGATTATTTAAAAGAAACAGTACGTGCTATTTATGCAGCGATTTTAGAAACAGAAGCCGCGGTAAGTAAAAAATTTGGTTTAGCGACCTTTTTGCCGAACGAGATTAAGTTTGTACACAGTGAAGAATTGGTACAACGTTTCCCGAATATGAATGATAAAGAACGTGAAAATGCGATCTGTAAAGAACATGGCGCGGTATTTTTAATCGGGATCGGTGGTAAACTGTCTGATGGTAAACCGCATGATGTTCGTGCGCCAGATTACGATGACTGGACAACACCATCAGAGGGTGAATACAAAGGCTTAAACGGGGATATTTTAGTTTGGAACCCAATTTTAGAGCGTGCGTTTGAATTATCTTCTATGGGAATTCGTGTGGATGAAACGGCATTACGTAAACAGCTTGCATTAACCAACAACGAAGATCGTTTAAAATTTGATTGGCACCAAGATTTAATCAACGGTCGTTTACCGTTATCGATCGGTGGTGGCATTGGTCGTTCACGTTTAGTGATGTTGTTATTACAGAAAAAACATATTGGTGAAGTCCAATCCAGTGTGTGGCCAAAATGGGTAATGGAGCAGTTTGATAATATCCTCTAATTATCGTTATTCTTTCCTCAGTTAAACGTGAAAAGTGCGGTGGAAATTTTGAAAAAAACACCGCACTTTTTGCTTTTGTAGGAAGTATCAAGGTAAAAAAAGGTGGCTTACGCCACCCAAATGCTGATATCCATAACGTTCCTATGAGTTAATTAAAAATCGTATCAGCAAAAACTCCTTAACTTAAATCGACGTCTTTGGTCGCAAAGAAGTAGGTAGTGATAAAACCGGTCGCATAAGCCACAACAGTACCTAATAAATAGGTCGCGATGGCAGGTAAGACACCGTTTGGCGAGGTCATTAATGGAATCGCGAGTAAACCCGATGGCCCAAAGACGGTATTTAACCCCATTGGGAAGCCTAAATACGCCACTAATCCAATGGTGAAACCGCCTGCTGCCCCACCAATACAGGCAGTAATAAATGGTTTCACACGTGGTAACGTCACACCGTAAATTAGCGGTTCGCCAATGCCTAAAAAACCTGGGATAATCGCCCCTTTAATTTGCTCACGTAAAATGGCACCTTTATTGGCTTTAAAGTAAAGGGCTAAGGCTGCCCCTACTTGTCCTGCCCCGGCCATGGCAAGAACAGGGAAAAGGGCGTTGAATCCTTGAGTTTCCACTAAGGCAAAATAGACCGGGACAAACCCTTGGTGAATACCGAGCATGACGGAGATGAGGAATAAGCCCGCTAAGACTGCGGTACCTAATGGATTACCATTTAAGTTAGAGAACAACCAAGACATGCCATTAAACAGATACACCCCAATTGGCATAATAAATAAGAAGGTGAAACAGCCCATAATTAATAGGGTGACCGTCGAGGTTAATGCCATATCTAAGCTATCAGGGATGAATTTTCGTACCCAACGTTCGACTTTTGCACCCACAATCGCGGCGATTAAGACCCCGATGATGTTACCGCGTGGGTCAATGGTTAAACCAAAGAAATTGCTTAATCCAGAGTAAATCCCTTTTGTGGCTTCTGGGTTATAACCGAGGATAAATAAAGAGGCGAGGATCGCACCGTTGACACCCGAACCGCCAAAAGCTTTTGCGGCATTATAGCCAATCAGAATACTTAAAAAGCTAAATAAGCCTTTACTAAACACTTTCATATAGGCGATTACATCTACTAAGAAAGCATTAGGATTCTCCACCCCAGTGACAAAGGCTTGTTGTAAGACAGTCGCTAGACCAAGGAGTAATCCCGCGCCAATAAAGCCAGGAATCAGCGGTGTAAAGATCGTAGCAAACTTAGCAAAGAATTGGTGGACACTGCTTGTCTGAGTGGATTTAATTTGTTGTTTTTGTGTGCGGGCAATCTCTTGGAGAGAAGGTGAGCTGAGATCGCTGCCTAAGGCGGTTTTCATGAGCTCTGCCGCTTGCGTCGCTTTACCTGGACCTAAGATGATCTGCAATTGCGCATCGGCTTCAACTACCCCCATCACATCATTGATTTTTTTTATCTCGTCTTTATCAACAACTGACGAATCGTGCAATGTGACACGTAAGCGCGTCATACAATTAGTGACACTTTGGATATTGCTTTTTCCACCTAAATATTGGATAAGCACGCGGATCATCGCATTATCAATTGTTGCCATAACGTTCTCCTTTATTTAACCAAAGTTAATGCTTGGTGAATAAAACCATTGGCCTGTGCCAAGCAGTTTTTGGCTTCTTCTGCTGACATATTCAGTAATAACATGACAATCGCCACTTTACATTGTCCATTTGATTGGCGTAAGGCATGTTCTGCCTGTTGGCGATCACATTGCGTGACTTCCATGACAATGTTTTTTTGGCGCTCGACTAATTTCTGGTTAGTTGCTACCACATCGATCATTAAATTACCAAACACCTTGCCTGTTTTAATCATCGCTCCTGTTGTGAGCATATTAAGAATCAGTTTTTGTGCGGTACCTGCTTTCATTCGTGATGAGCCAGTAATGACTTCAGGGCCGACAATCGGTGTAATCGCGATGTTGGCAAGTGTTGCCAACGCGGAATCTGGATTACAGCTTATCCCAACCGTGACACAGCCCACCGCTTTGGCATAGTCAATGCCCGCTAGAACATAAGGCGTACGCCCACTGGCTGCGATACCGACAACCACATCGTTTTCATTCAGCGTCAGTGCTTGCAAATCTTGCTTGCCGGCATTACGGTCATCTTCGGCATTTTCTACCGCACGTAAAATCGCTTGTGGTCCGCCGGCAATCAATCCCACCACTTGCTCATGGGGTGTACCAAAGGTAGGTGGGCATTCACTTGCATCTAAAATGCCTAAGCGTCCCGAGGTACCTGCCCCTAAATAAATTAATCGCCCATTTTTCATGAAGGCTTCCGCAATCGCATCAACTGCTTGTGCGATGTCGGGTAACACTTTTTCGATGGCGAAAGGAACTTTTTGATCTTCCTGATTAATAACTGCTAACATATCTAAGGTTGAAAGTTGGTCGATATGGGTACTGAATGGATTCCGACTTTCGGTGATCAGCGCATCTAGAGCATTTTGCATAAAAAATTCCTTTGATGATTTTACTTTGGATTATTTTATTCCAAAATAGCTTATGAATGGAGATTATTTATTCATTCTGTGAGCTTGCTCACTTTTTATTCTTATATGGGAGTGCTTTATGGGCTTATTAATTAAGCTGAAACATACCTATCCTTCGCTTTCCCCAAATGAACAGCGAATCGCCAATTTTATTTTGAAATATCCGCATCAAGTCAAATCATTGTCATCCAAAGCTTTAGCCAATCAGATTGGTGTGAGTCAATCTGCGATCATTAAATTTAGCCAGAAATTAGGTGTGGATAGGTTTAGTGATTTCAAACTAGCAATCAGCGAGGCCTTGATTCGGCAAGAAACCGAATCTGAACAACGTGTTCATTTACACGACAGTATTACGGATAAAGATGATTTAAGTGAAATTGCAGAAAAACTCTTTCTGGAAAAACAGCAGGCATTGAAAGAAAGTTTAAGCTTGAACCCGATTCCGTATGTGACACGTGTGATTGAGCAGTTAATGCAAGCGAAACGAATTCAGTTGATGGGGATAGGGAATTCCGCATTGGTTGCCAAAGATTTGTTTTATAAATTGACTAAAATTGGTTTACCTGTGGTCACGGAAACGGATACCCATGCTTCCTTAGCGATGAGTCAAAGTTTAACCCCGCAAGATGTGCTATTTTTGATTTCGTTTTCTGGCTGTCATCGTGAAATTGTCTTAGCCGCTGAAAATGCGAAAGCACGTCAGATTAAACTCATCGCCTTGACCGCCTTCACAAGCAATCCATTGCATGAATTGGCAGATTATTTACTCTATTCTGTGGCAGATGAATCTATTTTCCGTAGCTCTTCGATTGCCTCACGGACGGCACAGCACGCGATCACCGATTTATTATTTATGGGTATTTTGCAACAGAAAGAACACGCTAATGATCTCATTTTAGCAAGTCGAGAGTTGATTGGTCGGCTCAACAAAGGGCGTTAGTAGGGCGAGAAAGTGCGGTGTACTTTTGGTTTTTTTTCTGAGTGGGAGGCCGCTGGTGGTTTAACAATTTCTTTACAAGAAAGCAGGAGCATGATAAAAAGCAAACGTTTGCAAAAAGAAAAATATGGATTGCAAATATATTCTTTTGCTAGTCTCTCCCAACAATACAGGAGTCACGTATGAAAAAAATGACATTTCCCCTCAGTGTTGTCGCAACCGTATTATTTGCGCTTTCGCTTTCGGCTTGTGATGATAAGACAACGACAACAGCTTCAACCACTTCTAATAATCCATCGGCTAGCATGACAGAGACACCGGTGGGCGTACAAAGTAAGTTTGTCACTATTGCGACTGGCGGCGCCTCTGGGCCGTATAATATTATTGCGACAACATTGTCCGATATTTATAGCAAGTCCTTAAAAACCAATTCAAAAACTCAAACAACAGGTGCTTCGGTCGAAAACTTGAATTTATTGGCACAGAAAAAAGTGGAAATGGCATTTGTGATGAGTGATGCGTTAAACGATGCACTCAATGGCACGGGGAGCTTTCCAGCGAAGCTCGAGAATATCACTCAAATGGCTGCCTTGTATCCAAACTATGTACAAATTGTCACCTCTAAACGTTCAGGTATTAAAACCATTACCGATTTAAAAGGCAAACGAGTCGCCACAGGCGCACAAAATTCAGGGGTAGAAGTGAATGCACGCAATTTATTAGCAGGCTTTGGTATCACTTATTCGGATATTACAGTGGATTATTTAGGTTATGCCGAAGCTGCGGATGCATTAAAAGCAGGAGCGATTGATGCCGCGTTTTTAACCAGTGGTTTACCTAATTCTTCATTACTTGAATTACAGCAAAGTTTTGATTTGCAATTAGTGGCCATTCCAGTAGACGGTGTACAAAAACTGGCAGAATCTAAACCTTATTTTAACGCGATGGCGATTCCAGCCAATACCTATGGTAATGATGCGCCGGTACCAACCGCAGCGATTAAAAATGCCTTGGTGGTGCGTAAAGACTTGAGTGAGGCGGATGTGTATTTATTGACGAAAACCTTCTTTGACAGTTTACCGCAATTACAAACCGCACATCAGGCAGCGAAAGCCGTGAGCTTAGAGGAAGCGCAGCAAGGCATGGTTGCACCATTACATCCTGGTGCCCAAAAATATTATGATGAAGTGAACAAAAAGTAAGCTAAATCGATGTTGAGAACACTCAGCAAGTGGATGTTGATATTAGGCAGTATTCTTCTGCTTGTTGGGTTGTTACCGGTGAATTATCTGGTTATTCATGCGCCACAGATGCGTTGTTATTTACGCGTGCCTGAATTTAGTTTGCAGTGGCGACATTCAGTTGAACACCAATTATGGCAGGAACATTACCGGCATAACGGCCATACGCTGTTGCTATATCAAACTTGGTTACAAACCTTTGGTGCAGGTACCCCTTCTCAAGGGGTAGCGTTGGCGAATGTGCCGTCAGGTTATATCGGCTATGCACAACATATCGAATTGACGGAATTAAATTGGGTTGTTTCTCGTCGTATGGAAGGCACCATTAATAGCGCCAATTGGCATTTTCCGATTTATCAAACTTTACCCGATTATTCCTCTGTCAATATTAAACCAACACAATCACCTTTGATTCTTTTTTTGTTAGGGAGTGCATGTAATGACGGATAAAATCCAAACAGATACCACTAATCTAGGGAGCCGAGAACAAGCGATCTTAGAAAAATATGATCGTGAATCGGTGACCAGACAGACGAATCCGTTACAAAAAGGACTGATTACGGTCATTGCCGTATGCTACTCTTTATTTCATCTCTATATTACCTTTTATCCTTTACCCACTTTATTACAGCGTGCAATCCACGTAGGTGTTGGGGCAATTTTGATTTTCTTAATTTATCCCGCCACGCAAAAAAATCGGCAAGGAGGTGTGGCTTGGTATGATTGGGTGTGGATAGGCATTGCTAGCCTTGGTGTGGGGTATTTAGTTCATCAGTACAATGACATTATGACGATTCGCGGTGGTATTCCGAATACTGCGGACATTGTTGTGGCTATTTTGACTGTCCTTGCGGTGTTAGAAGTGACACGGCGGATTACAGGCTTGATACTCGTGCTTTTCGCCTTGGTTTTTCTGGCCTATCCTTTTGTCAGTTCAATGGATTTTATCCCTGATCGCTTATTAACCCGTCCTTATGATGTTGGGGATATTTTTGGTCAACTTTATCTCAAAACAGAAGGGTTATATTCGTCAGCTATCGGGGCATCGGTAACGTTTATTTTCTTGTTTATTTTATTTGGTGCCTTTTTAGCTAAATCGGGCATGGGTCAGTTATTTAATGATATTGCCTTAGCGCTTGCCGGTGATAAGCAAGGGGGACCGGCGAAAGTGGCGGTGATTTCAAGTGGTTTTATGGGCAGTATTAATGGGGCTGCAGTGGCGAATGTGGTCAGCACGGGCGCGTTTACGATCCCATTAATGAAAAAAATTGGTTATCACCGAAATTTTGCGGGCGCCGTAGAGGCGAGTGCCTCAGTGGGTGGACAAATTCTGCCACCCATTATGGGTGCCAGCGCGTTTATTATGGCGGAAACCACCGGCGTGAGTTATGGCACCATTGCACTGGCTGCGCTCTTTCCTGCCGTGCTGTATTACCTCGGCGTGATTGCGCAAGTCCATTTCCGTGCGGGCAAACAAAATTTGAAAGGCTTATCGAAGGATCAATTACCGCGGTTTAAGGTGATCATGAAAGCGCGTGGGCATATGTTATTGCCGATTATTGCATTGGTGTGGTTTTTAATCGAATCCGTTCCGATTGGTTATGCCGCCGTTTATACTATTGGAATAACCGTATTAATTAGCCAATTGCGTCAAGAAACACGTATGGGGCTAAAAGAAATTATTGCCGCGTTAGAAGATGGGGCGAAACAATCCCTGTCTGTGATGGCCGCTTGTGCGGTGGTCGGAATTGTGATTGGCGTGGTAAATTTAACCAGTTTTGGCACGGTGATCACCTCCTCTATTGTCACCTTAGGTGCTGGTTCGTTATTATTCACCTTATTTTTAACCATGATTGCCTCAATGATCTTAGGCATGGGCTTACCGTCTATTCCCGCTTATATCATCACGGCAACCATGGCGGCACCGGCACTTGCTACATTTGATGTCCCAGTGTTAGTGGCGCATATGTTCGTGTTTTATTTTGGTATTTTCGCCAATATTACGCCACCGGTCGCTTTAGCCGCGTTTGCTGGTGCCGGGATTGCACAAGGGGATCCGATGAAAACAGGCTGGCAATCACTGCGTTTGGCCTTGGCAGGTTTTATTGTGCCATTTATGTTTGTATATAACCCGAATATGCTGATGATTGATGTGAGCAGTGTTGCGGTGACGGCAAAAACTTTCCCGCTCCCTCACGTTGTTGACATTATCAGTGTGTTGGTTTCGTCCACAATTGGCGTATTAGGTTTATCCGCTGCCACCGAAGGGTATTTCAAACAAGTGATGCCAATTTGGCAACGGGTGATATTGGCGGTTGGTTCCTTTATGCTGATTATTCCAGAGCTGATGACCGATTTGGTGGGAATCGGTATCGTGGCGGTGATGATAGGATTGAATTTGCGCTGTCCCACATTGCGGTCACGCGAGTAGATAAACAGAAAGGCGATATATTATCGCCTTTCTGTTGTGAGAATATCAGTAGAAAACAGCAAGTAATTCACCGCACTTTTGCTATTTTGGCAATTACACCACTTGAGTAAAAAAATCACGAATGCCCACTAACATATTATTAATTGCTACCGCGGCCAGGATTAACCCCATGACTCGGCTTATTACAGCCGCACCGGTGTTACCAATTAAACGTTGAATACGGTTTGCCATTAAGAAAAGCAGGTAAGTGATAAATAAAATGGAAAGCATGATCAGTGTGGTAATGACTTGATCGAAAAAGCTAAACCGATGATTATCAGTTAATAATACAATCGCCATCATCGCACCCGGTGAAGCAATGGACGGCACCGCAAGAGGATAAACCGCTAGCTCGCTCAAACTGGAAGTCATGCGCATTTCATGTTCAGGTTTCCCTTCACCAAAAATCATGGTTAAGGCGAATAACAGTAATACTAATCCCCCGGCAATTTGGAATGCGGTGAGCGGAATTTGCATCGCTTCTAATAGTCCCTGACCTAAAACTAAAAAGAACATTAAAATCCCGGTCGCGATGACCACCGCTTTTAAAGCAATCTTGCGTCTATCTTCTAACGATAGCCCGACGGTTTTGGTCAAATAAACGGGTACGGATCCAATGGGGTCGATTACAGCCCACAATACAACAAATTGCACGATTAACGAATCAAACATTGGCAACTCCGATAAAAAAGTAGAGAATAGCCCATTCTATAATAAAAGTTGAACAAGACATACGAGAACGCATGCTTTTTTTTACAAATTTAACATTAAAGCGCGGGCAATCCGTGTTGCTCGAAAATACATCGGTCGCGATTAATCCCGGACAAAAAGTGGGCTTAGTCGGAAAAAATGGGTGTGGCAAGTCCTCTTTATTGGCGTTATTAAAAAAAGAGATTAGCGCAGAAGGCGGTGAGGTGAGTTTTCCTGCTAATTGGACGTTGTCTTGGGTGAATCAAGAAACCCCCGCCTTAATGACCTCGGCAATCGATTATGTGATTGAAGGGGATCGGGAATATTGCCGCTTACAACGTGAGCTGTTGTTAGCCAATGAGCAAGGAGATGGACATCTAATTGCCCATATTCATGCGCAATTAGATGCGATTGATGCGTGGACCATTCAAGCGCGTGCGGCAGCCTTATTGCACGGTTTAGGCTTTAGCCAAGGGGAATTGCAACAACCAGTGAAAGCCTTTTCGGGTGGTTGGCGGATGCGTTTAAATTTAGCACAAGCACTATTGTGTCCTTCCGATTTACTGTTATTGGACGAGCCTACTAACCACTTAGATTTAGATACGGTCATGTGGTTAGAGCGTTGGCTGGTGCAATACAAAGGGACATTAGTGTTAATTTCGCATGACCGTGATTTCCTTGATCCTATTGTCAATAAAATTATCCATATTGAAAATCAGAAGCTGAATGAATATACCGGCGATTACTCTTCTTTTGAGGTGCAGCGTGCGACCAAATTGGCTCAACAAAATGCGCTCTACCGTCAACAGCAGCAAAAAGTCGCGCATTTACAAAAATACATTGATCGCTTTAAGGCAAAAGCCACCAAGGCAAAACAGGCACAAAGTCGTGTGAAAGCGCTTGAGCGCATGGAATTAATCGCGCCCGCGTATGTGGATAATCCGTTCCATTTTACCTTTCGTGAGCCCCTGTCTTTACCCAATCCGTTATTATCTATGCAGCAGGTGAGTGCTGGCTATCTGGGCAAAGAGGGACAAAGTGCGGTCGAAATTTTAGAAAAAATTAAATTGAACTTGGTGCCGGGCTCACGGATTGGCTTGCTAGGGAAAAATGGCGCAGGGAAATCGACACTGATTAAACTATTAGCGGGTGAATTAGATCCGCTTGCTGGCGATATTCAGCTCGCGAAAGGTGTTCAGCTTGGTTACTTTGCGCAGCATCAATTAGAAACGTTACGCCTCGATGAGAGCCCACTTTGGCATTTGCAAAAGCTGGCACCGCAACATACAGAACAGCAGTTACGGGATTATTTGGGCGGTTTTGCGTTCAAAGGCGATAAGGTGAATGAGACGGTGAAGTCCTTTTCTGGCGGGGAGAAAGCCCGTTTAGTGTTAGCGTTGATTGTGTGGCAACGGCCGAATCTGTTATTACTTGATGAACCAACGAACCACTTGGATTTAGATATGCGTCAAGCCTTAACCGAAGCCTTAGTCGATTATCAGGGGTCGTTGGTGGTGGTCTCCCATGACCGCCACTTATTACGCAATACGGTAGAGGAATTTTATCTAGTGCATGATAAAAAGGTTGAGCCTTTCAATGGGGATTTAGAGGATTATCAAAAATGGTTAGCTGATCTAAATCGCAATACCGAAGAAAAGGTGGATACTTCCGCGCTTATTGATAATGTGAATAGTAGTGCGAATCGTAAAGAACAAAAACGCCGTGAGGCAGAGTTGCGACAACAAACCGCCCCGTTGCGTAAAAAGCTCCAGCAACTTGAACAAAAAATGGAAGCCTTATCGACTCAGTTAGCGCAAATTGAAACCCAATTAGCGGAATCAGATTTATATACAGCAGAAAATAAAGAAAAACTGACCGCTCTTTTAAATGAGCAAGTGAGCAAGAAAAAACAGTTAGAAACGCTTGAAATGGATTGGCTCGCTTTGCAAGAGGAACTCGAAGGACTACTGGAGTAAGTAAAGGTGGGATAAAGGAAAGGACGTGGATTGGCACGTCCTTTTTTGTTTATTTTCGTTGATTTAATGTGGTTTTGAAATGCGCTTCAATTTGCTCTACTGTTATCGCACGGCGAGTCACGCCTTTGGCGCGGACATGTTCATTGATGACATTCATAAAAGGCGCCGAGGCGGTAATTTTTTCACCATCTACATTGGGATTAGCAGGGATAACGGCAAGGGCATCACACATCACAATCACGGCCTCAGCCAGATAACTATCTGGAATAGGTCGTCCGATTTTCTCTTCTTCTTTATTGGATTCTAATACCTTGCCGTTAACATCATAACGGGTTCGGGTGTTGATAATGGTGTCTTTAGTTTTACAGTTTGTGCTAACGCGTTCAATACTGTAGCTATGTGGGGCGAGGCTTGCAATTAAGGCGGAGCGTTGGTCGCCAAAGGTATCAATACTCGATAAGCGAATAAAAAAGAGGTCATCATTTCCCACCCATTGATGCCGTTTTGCTTCTGTGCGATAAGTATAGGAAACATACGAGCTTGCACGCATCACATTTTCAATAGCGGGTCCTTCTACATAAACATTAGGATTAGCGACGGTTGCTGTTGCACAGCATAACGCACAGGTGAATAAACTGATTTTGCAAAATGTATTGATAGGCATAACTTGCTCCAATAAGCCGAGATTAGAGAGGGATTACTATACCATTCTTGCGGATATTTTATAATCTATTTGTATGAAAACAAAAAAGCCAAAGTCGATTACTTTGGCTTTTCTTCGATAAAAACGTGTTAGAAATTGACCGCACTTTTGAGTTTTTTCAGTGCATTGGTTTCTAATTGGCGTACACGCTCGGCAGAAATATTGTATTTGGCGGCTAAATCTTGCAAAGTGGCTTTGTTTTCATCTAACCAACGCGCTTTAATGATATCAAGGCTACGTTCATCCAACCCTTCTAGTGCAACACTTAACTGTTCTGTCGCCTGTGCTTCGTAGTTTTCATTTTCGAGTTCTGCTGCGAAGTTAGAACCTTTGTCTTCTAAATATAAAGAGGGTGAATAGGTCTCTTCGTTGTCATCTGTGGGCAAGTCGAACGCCACATCGGCACCGGTCATACGGGATTCCATTTCCACCACATCTTCTGGTGAAACACCGAGTTCGTTGGCCACCATTTCCACTTCATTTTCGTTAAACCAACCTAAACGTTGTTTGGTTTTACGTAGATTAAAGAATAATTTACGTTGTGCTTTTGTGGTAGCCACTTTCACAATACGCCAGTTGCGTAAGACGTATTCGTGAATTTCCGCTTTGATCCAATGCACAGCAAACGAGACTAAACGTACCCCTACTTCAGGGTTAAAACGTTTGACTGCTTTCATCAGACCAATATTGCCTTCTTGAATCAAATCAGCTTGTGGAAGCCCATAACCTGAATAGCCACGTGCAACATGAATCACAAAGCGAAGATGAGAAAGGATCAGCTTTTTCGCGGCTTCCAAATCTTCTTGATAATACAAACGCTCCGCCAATTCCTTTTCTTCCTCAGCGGTAAGCATAGGATATTCATTTGCAGCACGAATATAGGCTTCGATACTGCCTTGTGGAACCAACATCATGGTTTGTGTGTCTTTGTTCATCGCTTTCCTTCTTAAAAAATGAAGATAACATCTCAACCTAGTTATAGCATAAAAATCAAACTTGAGCTAATAGTTATTGCTGTTTCCTATTAGCAAGAGTTAGACTCTGTCTTGTGATTAAAGTTCAATATTGGTTTAGAAAGGAATACAGTAATGCATTTAACTCAGTAGAGTGTTTTATTTATAACGGAGAGAAAAGAGCACTAATAAAGCCACAGAAAATGCAAACACAAAAAACGGGTAACGCCTACTTTTCCCCCTATCTTATGCGGTGTCACTGTATTATTGCTGATCTCCGAGAATGAGTTCACTTAGCATAAAAAGTAACAACCGATTTTCCGATATGTGTTTGCTAGACAAGGTAAGATTACAGCAGATGCTCAACAGGCAGCCAAGAGAGACACCACACACTAAAACGCTTAAACCAACTGGTATGAGGTTCCTTATCATAACGCAAGGATTGGCCATTTTCTTGGGTTTCCCAATACAATTCTTGTGCCTCGTTTAACTTAACAGTAAAAGCATAATGTGCTTGATTTTGTTGTAATCCCACACTGAGTAAGCGAGCCAGTTCAGGGCTGTCAATCAGTAACCCCATTTCTGTATTGAGCATAGCCGAGCGCGGATCCATATTAAATGAGCCAACAAATAAGTAGCGATTGTCGAGCGTAAAGGTTTTGGCATGTAAACTGGCACTACTTGCCCCTTTTAGTAAATGGCCAGAAGAGGTCATTTGCACGGTCGCATTGGGTTTCAGTTCATATAATTGGATTTGGTTCTGTAATAAAGTTTTGCGGTGTTTGGCATAACCAGAATGTACAATACTGACATCAGTGGCGTCCAATGAATTGGTGAGGATTGAAACCTGTGTGCCACTTTGGCTAATACGGGTTAAGAAATCAACGCCGATGTTTGTTGGCACAAAATAAGGGGAGACAATAATTAAGTTATCTTTCGCATTCAGCATGGTCGGTGCAATATGTGCCAAGACACTGTCTTGAATCATTGACTTTCCTAATGCTTTACTGGGATCATCGCTGATTAGTTTGGTTTCTGCCCAGGTCAACGCTAATGTGCCCGCTTGCAAGCTCTTAGCAAAAGGCAACTCAGTGAGCTGTTTTAAATAGGTTTGGGTTTCATCATCCAATGCCGGCAGTGGATTAAACGGCGTAATATGATCGTGTACGATAATGCTTTCTAAAGGGTAACTTGATGAGCTATTCCAATAACGATCAAAATCGGTCTGAATGTGCGTGACGACTTCGCCAGTGGTGACCACATCAAGATCCGCAAATAATACACCGTTACCTACATCAAAATATTCATCGCCAATATTGCGTCCACCGAGGATACTCATCACTCCATCCGCTGTGAAGGATTTATTGTGCATACGACGATTGAGCCTAAAAAAGTCGCTTAAAAAGCCTAACCAACGATATTGACGTTGCATAAAAGGATTGAATAAGCGGATTTCAATATTCGGATGGGCATTCAGGGAGACTAATAGCTCATCCATTCCCTTGGTGTTATTATCGTCTAACAGCAAACGTACCTTGACACCACGTGTAGCCGCTTTATACAGGCTTTGTAACAATAAATGGCCAGAAACATCGTTATGCCAAATATAATATTGTAAATCGAGAGTCTGTTCGGCATATTCGCTTAGGGCTAATCGAGCCAAAAAGGCATCTTTTCCATCGCCTAAAGGATACAATCCCGTCAAATTAGGGTGTTTAACAAGTTGCGGCAAAATATGGCGCGCCAAGAGGCCATTTGGATGAACAGGCGGATGGGTACTGATTGGGCGATGGGATGTAGGTAATCGTTGGTAGCTGATTAAGGCAATAACCGCGAGGCTGAGCAGAATAAGCGCAAGTAAGAGAAACAGTTTTTTGACAATCATGATCAGCATGTTAATCACCTTTTGAGCGTGCGAGAGCAATGCCGCTATACGATTACTCAGCGCGAGTCTGATATCATTGTAAGTGTGTTGCCATTGTAGCGTTTATTGTGTGTATTGCACGCATTTGTTACGTTTTCTGTACAGTGTAAGTGGTTAATCACAACGTGTTTTCTCAGTGACGAAAAACGGCAAAAAACGCTACTGAGACTATTTCAGTAAAAACTTCCCTTTCCACACTAAGTAGCCTGTACTCAGCAACATCAATCCAATACTGACGTTCGCGAAGATGAACAGACTTAAGCTGAGTATGGTCAACAAATTATCCGAAGTGTTGTGATAAAAAATGCATGTCACTTTTGCCATGGACGCTAAACCAAATGAGAATGCCCACATCGCGGGAGTAAAACCATTTGCAAAAATCCAAGGTAATAAACGCATTAAGAATAACAGTTGCAATACACCGTAGCCTAATAACATCAGGGCAAAAAGATCAATTTTTCCGCCATTTAAGGTTAAATATGCCGAACACCCTACAAAGGCTGGGGCAAGTTGGATACCGATCATCGGGCGCAATGGTTCTGGGACAGGTTGCAATGTGCGTAAACGTTGCAACACAATCGGCTCTAAGACTAACCAAGAAACAAAGCCAGCACCGAAAAATACCATACCAAATTCTGTGTAACCGAGTACACCAAGTGCAGTGGCACTGACAAAATTCGTGGCGACAGTCGGCAAGTAAATTGCGGGCAGCGTCATTTCCGCTTGATGTACACCACGCCACATAGCGGGAATATAATAGGTCGCAAAAGCCAGTTGCGTGGTGATGCCTAAGCTGATGAGTGTAATCCCTAATAACATACTATAAGGGATAAGCCCAATGCCGATTAAGATCGTTGTAATGGGAATGAGGCTGACAAAATTGCCTAACAGCGGATGTTGTAAATCGGCTTTCAATTGCTGATGTGATGTAAACCATTTGTAAGCATAAGCACCCATAAACGTGAGCCAAATCATCGCAGAAACAACCAAAAGGCTTTCGCTCACGAGGGTGGCGCTAGCACACAGGGGCGTGGCGTAACGCCAAGCAAGACTTAAGGCAGAAAGTCCAAGGATGATGCCAAAATAGTGAATAGGCAGGGGAAAAGGTTTTAATTTTTGTTCCGTCATTTTTGTGGTACTAATTGGTAGCAAAGATCATGGTCGATAATATGGAAAAGTAAGTCAATATTTGGGTGCTTACCAGGATATTGTTTAGCCTCCTCACCATGCTCTGCAAATAATTGCACGCCTTTTTGCGCAGAAGTGCGGTCGAGTTTGCCGTGAAATACTTGGGCAAGCGCATTATAGACACGTAAAGAACCTAATTTGCCCGCAATGGCAGGAATATGGTGTATTTGTGTGTCGCCGTCCATCACAGTAAGACCCACTAAACCGTCAATCGGCGGTAAGGTATTTAATAGGCTATTGAAGTTCATGTGATTGTTCCTTTAAGCAATGGCTTGTTCACTATTCACTTCACCGTATTCGCCAATAAAGCGGACTTCGGGTTGTAGCCAAACCGCAAAACGCTGAGCGACTTTTTGGCGAATATGGTGTGCTAATTCCACGATATCACTGCTCGTGGCATGATCTCGGTTGATCAACACCAGGGCTTGTTGCTGGTGGACGGCTGCACCACCAAGTTGGTAACCTTTCAAGCCACATTGGTCAATCAGCCAGCCTGCAGCCAGTTTAACTGTCCCATCCGTTTGTGGGAAATGAGGCATATTGGGATAGTCTTGCTGTAAGCGTGCAAACTCTGCTTGACTGACGACCGGGTTTTTGAAAAAACTCCCTGCATTGCCAAACTCAGCCGGGTCAGGGAGTTTACTGCGTCGTATGGCACAGACTTCGTCAAAAATTTGCTGGGCACTGACCGCACTTTTGTCTAACTCTACGAGTGAACCATATTTCAACACAGGGCGCCAAGCTTTACTGAGTTTTAAACCTACCGCAATAATCACATAGCCCGTCGCATAGGCGTGTTTAAAAATGCTGTCACGATAGCCAAACTGGCATTGTTCATTGGTCAGGCGAAAAATTTCATGGTTGGATAAGTTAAGCACCTCCACATAATCGCACACATCTTTAAACTCTACCCCATAGGCACCGATATTTTGGATCGGCGCGGAACCCGCACAACCTGGGATCAAGGCGAGATTTTCAAGCCCCCCAATTCCCTGCTGGATTGACCACGTGACTAATTGATGCCAATTTTCTCCTCCATTGACATGTAAATAATGAAAATCAGCATCTTGTGTATGTTGAATGCCCATTAAACGATTGAGTAGTACAACACCTTGAAAGTCGCGTAAGAAAAGGACATTACTACCTTGTCCTAATAATACAACGGGTTGCTGAGTTGCTTGACATTGTGCCCATTGTTGTTTCAGTTGGTCAATATTGGTAATTTCAACAATCTTCTGTGCCTGTACGGGCAACGAAAAGGTATGAAAAGGCTGTAAATTTTGCATAGATTATCCTTTAAGATTTCCTCTGATTATCCTTGTTTCGTTATTGACCAATATTGCTTGCTGGTTGTCAATGGGTTGTAACGGTAAAGTGGTCGAATAGGTATCAATGATCTTTTGTGTCGCCTCGACAAAAGGGAAATCGGTATAGTGTGGCACAACATAAAAATCGACTAAATTAAGCGCCGTAAAATCGCTTAACGTCGGTGCTTGGTCTGGGTTGTCCATGTATTTGGCATACTCAATATTGGGGGCGGTAATCATCGCACCTGCGGATTCACCAATATACATTTTACCCGCTTGAATGTGCTGTTGGATCAGCGGTGCCGCCCCTGTGCGTGTTAATTCTTGCAGTAAAAAGAACGTATTACCACCACTGACATAGATCATCTCGTTTTTGGCTAATTTATCACGGATTTCGGCAAGATTAGCTGTGGATAAATCAAGTTCATCAAGGTGTGCACCTTGCTTTAGAAAGGCGTTTCGTGCGTCATCAACGTAAAACGTCACATCTTCTACGTTACTTGCGGTAGGAATAAACGTAATGCGTTTATTTTGGATGTCACCGGCAACATCAAGAAAGAGATCGAAGACATCTGCAAAAGAAGAGGCTAAAAATAATGTTTTCATGTCAGATTCCTGTTTTGATGGAGTGTCAGTTTCATTTCGGTGCCACCTGATGTGCGGTTTGCAATGTGTAAATCAGCATTTAACTGTGTGGCACGTTCGTGCATGATATTTAGACCATAGTGTCCTTCTGGCTCTTCTAAACTTGGAATGCCAATTCCGTCATCACGTACAATAAACTCATATTCCCCATCTTCATTAATGTGTGCGATGATATCAATTCGATGACCTTTTGAATGTTTAATTGCATTTAAGACGGATTCTCGCACAATTTGCAAAATGTGTACTAATTGTTTTGCACTAAAACTTTGTGATGGCAGTGAGCATTGTACATGCATTGGCATGTCGGTTTGCCCACGCAAGGATTCAACCACTTGCTCGAGCGCTAATTTCAAATTGGCTTCTTGCACGGTCAAACGGAAAGTGGCTAACAATTCGCGTAATTGCACATAGCCGTCGCGTAATGCTTGCTCGAAACTGGCGATAATATTAACACTTTGTTGTTTCGCCTCAGCACTTTCTTGTTTGATCTGATGTTTGAGCAAGGTTAGCTGAATTTGCAAGAATGCCAAAACCTGTGCTAAAGAATCGTGTAATTCTCGCGCAATAATCGACCGTTCCTCCATTAACAATAATTGTTGTTGTTGGCGCTGCGTTTTATGGAAATACAGTGTGCGACTTAAAATTTGTGCAATGTTACGCATAGTGCGAGGATCTGGGCAGGGCAAGCCAGCTTGCCAATAAAGCATGGCGAGTTTTTCGTCTTCAATCTGTAATTCAACCGCTTGACAATGTTGGGTCGCTTGCTTGTGTCCAAAGCAGATATGCCAATGTTCAGCCCCTTCCACAACCAATTCTACATAGCGTAAGTGCTCACTAATAAAGAGGTTCTTTAACACATGTTGCAAGATATTTTCATCTACAGTATTCGTGGTCAGTTGCTGTGAACTTTCATACAACATGGTTAAAGAGCGGTTTGTTTGGCGGAGTTTCTGCGTTTTTTCATTCACACTTTCTTCTAATGAGGAATACAGTTTTTCTAGCTCACTCGACATTTGGCTAAATGCACGTGCTAAGTTACCTAATTCATTTTCTTTCTGGGTATCGACTTTGACGTGGTTAAATTGGCGCATTTGCACTTGGATACTGGCTTGTGTGAGTTGTTTCAGCGGGGTGACCACCTCTTTGCGAGCATACCATACCACATAAGACACCATCGCAATGATCGAAAGCATCGATAACGACATGATCAACACCGCAATAATCCATTTCTTCTCAGCAAAGTGTTGCAGGGTAAATACAAACTGATCGACTTGTGCAACATAATCTGCAATTTCATTTTTATAGGCATCGATTTCCCGTTGTTTCGCATAACGTTCCATACGTTCCCAACGTTTGATCAGTTGGTGATAAGACTGTTTGACTTCATCAGGGACAAACCATTGGTCAATTTCTAGCAAAGCTGGGGAATGTAAACTTAGGCGATATTGGCGTAAATCGGTTTCAACCAATTCGGGGTGCTGTTCGAGTTCATGTAATAAGCGGTAGCTTTGCATCCGTAGTGAACCAGAGACATTAATGGATTCCGCATCGGATTTATTACTAGCCATGATCATCAAGCTGAGCGTGGTAATGACGCCTGCAAAAATGATGATGATAAAGAGGTAATTGGCGATTTTGGTGGAAACGGAGTGCTTAATTTTCACGACACACCTTTTAAGCTGAGAAATAACGGGGCTAGTGTAGCAAAAAAATAACCATTTTTTTACTGATAAATAAAAATTGATCTAGCACAAGAAAAGGCCACTTTCCTGCCGAAATACTCAATTTGGGTAGTATGAATTTTGACCTCTCTCGCCATAATGGCGGATCGGAAAAAAGGTAAATTAAAGGAATCGCGCATGACTGTTGAAAACGTATCTCGTCGTCATTTTTTGCGCGGACAGTTTCTCACCTCATTACAGTCAGAAAAAGTCAAAACGCAAGGATTTCAAGGTATTCGACCACCTTGGAGTGTTGATGAATACCACTTTACCCAAAACTGTCATCGTTGTGGCGATTGTATCGCTGTCTGCGAAACACAAATTCTAATAAAAGGGGAAGGGGGGTTTCCGGAGGTGCAATTTGGTCACGCTGAATGCACGTTTTGCCATAAATGCGTTGATGTCTGTCAGCAACCGGTATTTAGACCACTGACCGAGCTCGCTTGGACCCATAAGGTTGAAATGAGCAATCATTGTTTGACATTAAACGCGGTAGAGTGTCGAAGCTGTGAAGACAGTTGTGAAACGCGGGCGATTCGTTTTAAACGCCAGATTGGCGGTGTCTCACAACCGCAATTCGTGTTAGAGGACTGCAATGGATGTGGGGCCTGTTTGCGTAGTTGCCCTGTGTCAGCCATTAAGCTGTCATTGATACAACAACATCAAGTAGAAAAAACAAATGACTGAACAAATCACAATGGAAAATGCAAAAGATTGGCATGTCTGTGGTCTCGTGATTCAAGGTAATCCCAAAAAATTAGAGGCAATTCAGACCGCACTTTTGGCGATACCAAATACGGACATTCCTGCATTGGATGCACAGACTGGTAAGCTTGTTGTGGTCATGCAATCGCATGATCAACATCTTTTACATCAACAAATGGAAGCGACACGAGAGATTGACGGCGTCATTGATGTGTCCTTGGTGTACCATCAACAAGACGAAAATGAATAAAAACATCAAATAATTCAATATAGTGGGGGAACGCTATGAAGATGAATTTAAGTCGTCGTGACTTTATGAAAACCAATGCGGCGGTTGCTGCGGCTGCGGTAGCAGGGTTGACTATTCCAGTGAAAAACGTGGAAGCGTCGCCAGATAACATTATTAAATGGGACAAAGCACCTTGCCGTTTCTGTGGTACTGGCTGTAGTGTGTTAGTAGGGACGCAAAATGGGCGAGTCGTTGCTTCGCAAGGGGATCCCGATGCAGATGTAAACCGCGGTTTGAACTGCATCAAAGGCTATTTCTTACCAAAAATCATGTACGGTAAAGACCGCTTAACTTCGCCAATGTTACGCATGAAAGACGGCAAATTTGACAAGCACGGCGAATTCACCCCCGTTTCTTGGGATCAAGCCTTCACCATTATGGCAGAAAAATTCAAAAAAGCCTTGAAAGAGAAAGGCCCAAATGGAGCGGGGATGTTCACCTCGGGACAATCCACCATTTTTGAAGGTGTCGCCAAATCCAAATTATTTAAAGCAGGCTTGCGCTCTAATAATATTGATCCAAATGCCCGTCACTGTATGGCATCCGCCGCGGTGGCCTTTATGCGTACCTTCGGTATGGATGAGCCAATGGGCTGTTATGATGATATTGAGAAAGCCGATGCCTTTGTCCTTTGGGGATCGAATATGGCGGAAATGCACCCGATTTTATGGTCGCGTATTTCTGATCGTCGTTTATCTCATCCAAATGTGAAAGTCGCCGTGCTTTCCACTTTTGAACATCGCTCATTTGAATTAGCCGATTTAGGTATTTTCTTCACGCCACAATCGGATTTGGCGATCATGAACTACATTGCTAATTACTTGATTCAACATGATGCCATTGATCATGACTTTATTCAAAAACACACCAAATTTAAACGCGGTGAAACAGATATTGG
The DNA here is from genome assembly GCA_049888895.1 of Bisgaard Taxon 45. Lineage (GTDB taxonomy): Bacteria > Pseudomonadota > Gammaproteobacteria > Enterobacterales > Pasteurellaceae > Pasteurella. The sequence continues at coordinate 37,325 of JBLUWJ010000001.1, forward strand.
CTATGGTTTACGTGATACCCACGCGTTAGAAAAAGCCGCGAAAAATGTGAAAACTGCGGGCAAAATGCACGACAGTGATTTCGACGAGTATAAAAAACTCGTCGCACCCTATACGCTAGAAAAAGCCCATGAAATTTCAGGTGTGCCAAAAGATCAGCTTGAAGCCCTTGCGAAAATGTATGCGGATCCGAAACTGAATATTGTGTCGTTCTGGACCATGGGTTTCAACCAACATACACGTGGTGTGTGGGCAAACCATTTGATCTATAACATTCACTTATTAACTGGCAAAATCTCTAAACCAGGTTGCGGACCGTTCTCGCTAACGGGTCAACCTTCTGCTTGTGGTACCGCGCGTGAGGTGGGCACCTTTGCACACCGTTTGCCTGCGGATTTGGTGGTGACCAATCCAAAACACGTTGAAAAAGCCGAAAAACTGTGGAAGTTACCAAAAGGTGTAATTCAGACCCAAGTGGGCTATCACGCGGTGGCACAAGATCGTGCGTTAAAAGATAAGAAAATGAATGTGTTATGGCAAATGTGTACCAATAACATGCAAGGTGGTCCAAATATCAACCAAGAGCGTTTCCCGGGGTGGCGTGACGAAGAAAACTTTGTCATCGTTTCTGATCCTTATCCAACGGTTTCTGCGCTTGCCGCGGATTTAATTTTACCAACAGCAATGTGGGTGGAAAAAGAAGGGGCGTATGGTAACGCAGAGCGCCGTACGCAATTCTGGTATCAACAAGTCAAAGCACCAGGTGAATCTAAATCTGACGTCTGGCAGTTAGTGGAGTTTTCTAAATATTTCACTACTGATGAAATGTGGCCGGCAGAGGTACTTGCAGCTAACCCTGAATATAAAGGCAAAACCTTGTATGAAGTGTTATTCCGTAATGGACAAGTGGATAAATTCCAAGTGCCAACCGATAAACCTGGTTACATGAATGATGAAGCGGAACACTTTGGTTTCTATTTACAAAAAGGGCTATTTGAAGAATATGCTGCTTTTGGTCGTGGGCATGGTCACGATTTAGCTGACTTTGAAACCTATCACAAAGCGCGAGGTTTACGTTGGCCAGTGGTGGGAGGGAAAGAAACCCTATGGCGTTACCGTGAAGGCTATGACCCTTATGTTAAAGCAGGTGAGGGCGTGGCGTTCTACGGCTATCCAGATAAAAAAGCGATTATTCTTGCGGTTCCTTATGAGCCACCAGCGGAAGCGCCGGATGCAGAATATGATTTGTGGTTGTGTACTGGTCGTGTATTAGAGCACTGGCATACTGGCACAATGACTCGTCGTGTACCTGAACTGCATCGTTCTTTCCCAAATAACTTGGTTTGGATGCACCCATTCGATGCGAAAAAGCGTGGTTTACGTCATGGAGATAAAGTGAAAGTGAGTTCACGTCGTGGTGACATCATTTCTCACTTAGATACCCGTGGTCGTAATAAAGTCCCACAGGGCTTAGTGTATACCACGTTCTTTGATGCAGGTCAGTTAGCGAACTATCTCACATTAGATGCAACCGATCCGATTTCTAAAGAGACCGACTTCAAAAAATGTGCGGTCAAAGTGGAAAAAGTGTAACTCGTCAAATTTAATGAGGAACAACCGCACTTTGTGCACTTTGCAGTGTATGAAGTGCGGTTGCAAAGTCGAATGAAAAAACCAGTTGTGAATCCTGAACGTCGTCGATTTTTTAAAGAGGCTACGCGCACTGTAGGCGGGTTGGCAGGGGTAACGTTGCTGCTTGGTTTGCAACAAAAGCAAAGCCTTGCTCGAGAAGGTGTGGCATTACGTCCACCGTTTGCGCTTGAAAATGATCAGGCGTTTTCTGCTGCCTGTATTCGTTGTGGGCAATGTGTACAAGCTTGTCCGCACGAGATGTTACACCTTGCGTCTTTGATTTCACCGATGGAAGCTGGGACACCCTATTTCATTGCACGCGATAAGCCGTGTGAAATGTGCGTGGATATTCCTTGTGCCAAAGCCTGTCCAACAGGGGCATTAGATAACCAAGCCACCGAAATCAACGATGCTCGTATGGGATTGGCTGTGCTATTGGATCATGAGACCTGCCTGAACTGGCAAGGGTTACGTTGTGATGTGTGCTATCGCGTCTGCCCATTAATTAATAAAGCGATTACCTTAGTGATGCATCGTAATGAGCGTACAGGCAAGCACGCGGTGTTTATTCCGACTGTGCATTCTGAAGCCTGTACGGGGTGTGGCAAATGTGAAGAGGCCTGTGTGTTAGACGAGGCAGCGATCAAAGTGTTACCGATGGCGTTAGCGAAAGGGATGTTGGGTAAACATTACCGTTTAGGTTGGGAAGAAAAAGAGAAAGCAGGACATTCACTTGCGCCAGAAGGCATCATTTCGCTCCCAACCCGTTTACCGGAGAGCTTGTAATGGCAAATTCACCAAAATATGCAGGTAAAGAAGCACGCGAAAAATTAGGCTGGTGGCACGCCAATCGCTTTTTGTTTTGGCGACGTCTAACCCAGCTGAGTATTCTTGCCATGTTTTTAAGTGGACCTTATCTGGGCGTTTGGATCTTAAAAGGCAATTACAGCGGTAGTCTTTTTTTAGATGTGATCCCGATGACAGACCCATTAATTATGGCAGAAAGTCTTGCAACGGGATTTATTCCAACGATGACCGCTATATTAGGTGTGCTGATTGTCGTTGGACTTTATGCCATTTTAGGTAGCCGCGTTTTTTGTGCTTGGGTTTGTCCGTTAAACATCGTGACAGATGCGTCCGCTTGGCTCAGACGTAAATTAGAAATTCGTCAATCGGCAAAACTCCCACGAAGTTTACGCTATGCGATCTTAGTGATGATTTTGTTAGGCAGTGCGCTGAGCGGGTTATTACTTTGGGAATGGCTCAATCCGGTGGCAGCACTAGGTCGTGCGTTAATTTATGGTTTTGGTGCGACAGTGTGGCTTGTCCTCGCGGTATTTTTATTCGATTTATTGATTGTTGAGCATGGTTGGTGTGGGCATTTATGTCCAATCGGGGCGACCTATGGTGTGATTGGGGCGAAAGGCATCTTTCGTATCAAAGTGGCGCATCGCCAACAATGTGATAATTGCATGGATTGCTATAACGTCTGTCCAGAACCACAGGTATTACGTGATCCGTTACATGCAAAAAATAGTGAAAGTCCGTTAGTGCTTTCAAAAGATTGTATCAGTTGTGGACGTTGTATCGACGTTTGCCCTGAAAAAGTATTTATTTTTACAACGCGATTTAATCATTCAGTTAATCATTCGGGGGAGTGATAAAAATGAAAAAAACAATGCTAATCTTGACCGCACTTTTTGCCTTCACGGTCAATGCTAATGAAGTCAAAGTGGGAAATAGTTTACAAGATTCACCTGAACATATCGCGCCAGCGTTCCATAATACACCAAAAGAAAGTGGCTTGGCGCCGTTAAACTATGTGAATCAACCACCGATGGTGCCGCACGCGACCAAAAATTATCAGGTCACCAAAAATACCAACCAATGTTTAACTTGCCATAGTCCAGAAGCCTCACGCGTCACTGGCGCAACACGCATCAGCCCTACTCATTTTATGGATCGTGATGGAAATATTGTTGGGGGGACTTCACCACGTCGTTACTTCTGTTTGCAGTGCCACGTCTCGCAATCTGATGTTGAGCCGATTATTCAAAATGAATTTAAACCGATGGCTGGTTTCGGTAAGTAAGTGAAGGACGGAATTATGTTGAACTTAATTAAACGCTTTTGGAAATGGTTTCGCTCACCCAGTCGTATTGCGGTCGGCACCTTGATTACGCTTGCTTTTATTGCAGGCATTGTCTCTTGGGTTGGGTTTAATTATGGCTTGGAACAAACCAATACCGAGGAATTTTGTGTCAGTTGCCACAGCAATGATGTGTATCCAGAATATTTGCACACGGCGCATTATCTAAATCGTAGTGGGGTCAAAGCAACCTGTCCAGATTGTCATGTACCGCATGAATTTATTCCAAAAATGATGCGGAAGGTACAAGCCAGTCGCGAAGTGTATGCACACCTTATGGGCTATACCGATACGATCGATAAATTTAATTCTCGCCGTTTACATATGGCAGAACGTGAATGGGCAAGATTAAAGGCCAATAACTCGCAAGAGTGCCGTAATTGCCATAACTTTGAGAATATGGATTTTAGCCAGCAAAAAACAGTCGCTGAAAAAATGCATGCATTAGCGATCAAAGAAGAAAAAACCTGTATTGATTGTCATAAAGGGATTGCTCACCAATTACCGGATATGACAGGTGTTGAGTCGGGGTTTAGCGCTGAGCAGAAATAACTCTGTTACGGCTCTTTCACATACAATCTGCATCGCATAGTGGTGCAGATTTTTTTATTTCACGATCGTCCTCACAATTTGTCTACTCAACTATAGAATAAAGCCTAGCAACATTTTATCTTGCCACTTTTTGAGTTGTGGGAGGCATGATGTCATCTTCTCTTCCTGTGCTATTACGCTTATTACAAGTGCCACGCCTAGGGCCATTGGCTATCCAACGTTTACTGGATAAAGTGAGTTTAACCACATTAATGGAATATGATGCGACGGCATTTCAACAGATGGGATGGACGGCATGGCAAATTCAACGTTGGTTTACCCCTGAGTATCGCTATATTGATCCAGCTTTAGCTTGGATTAATGGCAAAGAGCAACATATTGTGGATTGGTTTGATCCGCACTATCCGCCGTTGTTAAAACAAACCGTGGGGGCACCGCTAGTTTTATTTGTGAAAGGGGAGGTGGCCACCTTATCCGCAAAGCAAGTAGCGATCGTCGGTAGTCGGCATTGTTCGCATTATGGTGAATATTGGGCAAACTATTTTGCCACCCAACTCGCTTACGTAGATATGGTGGTGACCAGTGGTTTAGCCCTTGGCATTGATAGTTTTGCTCATCAAGCAGTGGTAGATAGCCGCGGGAAGACGGTTGCCGTATTAGGCAGTGGTTTAGAGGTCATTTATCCGAAAAAGCATCGAGGTTTAGCCGAAAAAATTATTGAACATCAAGGTGCGTTAGTGTCTGAATTTTTACCTTCTCAGCCCCCTGTGGCAGAAAACTTTCCCCGTCGTAATCGCATTATTAGTGGTTTGTCTTTAGGGACTTTAGTGATTGAAGCGTCAGAACACAGTGGTTCATTAATTACGGCACGCTATGCGTTGGAACAAAATCGGGAGGTGTTTGCTTTGCCGGGGCAAATTCAACAGGGATTCAGTCAAGGCTGCCACATGCTGATTAAACAAGGTGCAATATTAGTTGAGCAGATCAATGATATCTTAGAACATCTTCCTCTTTACCAACAGGTTGCGCCAATTGGGGTTGATAATGAGCTGGCTTTGTCTCCAACCAGTAGCGATACAGCCGCGCTGAAAATGGCTACCGCAGTCCCCGACTATCCCGATTTATATGCTCACATTGGTTATTCGCCGGTGAGTATTGATGTGTTAGCCCAGCAGGTCAATTTACCGATCAATACCTTGTTAGTACAGTTGTTAGCTTTAGAGTTACAAGAGTTGATTGTGGTAGAGCATGGTTTATACAAACGACGCTAAACCCATTTTACTTATGGTTGGGAAAAGGACGAATAAAAAGGACTGAGGCGAATTTAGTCGCTTCAGTCCTAAAATTTATGTGCTGATTACTTTTGCCACATTGTGCTTATATTGCATATTAATAAAGACTAAAGGCTTGTAAATACGGTAATTTGCCTTTTTGTAGCATCTTCTCAATATTGCCTTTGTGATCATTATTACCTAAACCACGCAGCTCAACATTGACGGCAATCCCTTTATCATAAAAGATTTGATCCGCGGTTTGGTTTTCTTTGCTAGTCACACTGCGTTTAGCCCCCACATTGATTGCCCAACAGCAAGTACTATATTCGACCCCAAAATATTGCTCAACAGGCTTTTTCAAGGCGAGATCTTGGTAATGACGTGCGACCACCGCCCAGTTATCCGTCACTTCCCAAGCAACAGTCAGACCGAGTTGTTTAATGTCTTGACCGTAACGGTTTGCTGCTGAGGTGAGGTTTTGGTCAATGTATTGTTGACTCGCATAACGGTAGCTTAATTGAATAATATTATTCCCAGCTGGGTTATATTCTAAGGTAAAGTTACCCAATGAGGATTTATCTAAGCGCGTATCATATTGATAACTGCCTTGCCAACGCCATTGATCATTGATTTTCCAGTTGGATGCCAGTGACCAAGAAGAGGAGCGACCATGGGTGCTGTTTTCTCGCGTGTTATCAATGCGAGAGTCGCGTAAATGGTAAGTTTGCCCAGCGGCGAAATTAAAGCGCTCATTGCCTTTTTTATCATAAATTCGGGTGGTGCCCCCCACCGTAAATTGATTAGCTGAGGCGATACGGTCTAATCCGCTGTAACGACGATCACGGAATAAGCCGAAATAGTCTTGTTGTAAGAGAGAGGAGTCGTAACCAAAACCTAAGTAGGCATTATTTAATTTAGATCCAATATTACTTTGGTCTTTATAAGGGCGATATAAATATTGTACGTGAGGTTCTAAGGTTTGGGTGTAACCCTCAATAAACGTCTGCTGGCTCGCCAAGACAGTTTGTAAGTCGACTTTGATTTGTGGCAAGACACGGTTGATTTTACGTGTGACTTGTTCTGCTTCGGTTGAACGCCCTTGCGTTTGTTGGTAGTGGGTGGCATAAAGTTTGGTTTCAATATTTAAACTGCCATAACGATTAGATAAAGGTAAGTTTAAGCTCGGTTCGGCATGAAAACGCCATGCTTTTGGCATGAGGGAGCTTTTATTATTAAAATGAACCGCTTGTGAAAAGAGTTTAAAATCTAACAGACCATCAAACAATGCATCTTGGTAATAATTGAAATCAATTTGTGGCAAGGCACGGTAAGGGCCAATATCCACTTCGTTAAAGATTTGGAATTGTTTGGCTGAAATCGCAAAATTGTAATGTGGCTGATAATAAGCAATGCGGAAGTTCTGATCCGCATAGCCGTCAGTGCTTGAACCATAAGCAGAATCAAAATCAGCAAAATAGCGTTTATCACTTACTCGGGTATAATCCACATTTAAGCGCCAGTTTTGTAAAAAACTGGAATGGTGTGTCCAGTAAAATAGGTGGCGAGAGCGATCCTTGCTGAGGTAATCGGTTAAACGGTCTTGTTTTAAGTATTCCCCTGCTAATTGACCTTCACCAATTGGGCTTAAATAACGAAACTCGCCATTAAGTTGCCAGCCTCGCTTTGACATATATTTTGGGGTAAGTGTGGCATCAAGGTGGGGGGCAATATTCCAGTAAAACGGTTGTTCGTAGAAGTAGCCATCACGACTTGAGGTGCCAAAATTTGGTAATAATAAGCCAGAGCGACGACGATCCCCAATGGGTAGCTGTAAATAAGGCGTATAAAAAATAGGCACTCCATGCACTTTAAAGCGAGCATGCCACATTTCGGCATATTCATCTTGAATATATTGACGCATTTCTTTTGCCTCAATCGACCAAGCATTATCCCCTGGTAAGCAGGAGGTAAATTCCGCATTTTTCATAAGGCGATAATCTTCGCGTAGTGCAATGGATTCTGCATTGCCTCGTCCTTGACGATCGACTAACTGATAATCGGCCTGTTTGATGTCGGTATTTTTGGTATTGAGGTGAATTTGCGCGTCTTCACCTTTTAGTTGAATTTGATGATCTTGATAGTGAAAGCCACCGCGAACATGAGCGACACGTTGTAAGCCATTGGGCTGTTTTTGTTGGGTGATTTCTGCACGTTGTGCGTGGAGTTGTCGGTTACCTTGTTGAATGTCAACATTCCCTTCGTAGAGCGCACTGACAGACTGATTTAATCTTGCCTGATCCGCTTCGATATAAACAGGTAAATCATTTGGATTGCCTGTCACGAGTTCGCCTGTAAAGTGAGGTACACCAGCTAAACATTGCGATTTCAACTCGGCCAAACTGGCGGCACTATAAACTGTGCTCAATATTGCGATCGAAAGGAGTGTATAAGAATGCTTTTTCATCGGATAACCATACATAATCAAAAATTAGCCTGATTATACTGGAAAATCAGGGGAAAGGCATATTATTTACAGCAACAATCATTCTGGTGATCATTGACTAATCCCATCGATTGCATAAAGGCATAACAGGTCGTTTCGCCAACAAAAACAAACCCCCGTTTTTTCAATGTGTTAGACATGGCTAGTGACGTTGGTGTTTTGGTGGGGACACTTGCTAAGTTGGGCACATCATTGATCTGGGGTTGGTGATTGACAAACGACCAAATAAAATGACTAAAATCCTCACCGCACTTTTGCATGGCTAAATAAGCCCGAGCATTGGTAATGATGGCTTCAAGTTTTTTGCGATGACGGATTAAGCCTTGATCTTGCATGAGTTTGTCCACATCAAGTGCGGTCATGTTCGCGACTTTTTCGGGGTTAAATTGATGAAAAGCACGGCGGTAGTTTTCGCGTTTTTTTAATACCGTCAACCACGATAAACCTGCTTGTTGTCCTTCTAAGCAAATTTTCTCAAATAATTTGCGGCTATCATATTCAGGCTTGCCCCATTCGTGATCATGATAATCGCGATAAATTGTGCTATTGCTTACCCATGTACAGCGTTTTTTCATCGGTTTCTCCTTTGTCAGTGCGGTCTATTTTATCTCTCGTTTTAAGCAAGCGTTTGCTTAGTAAAAGGACAATAAAAGATCATTCCATTTTCCTTTTGATATGCTATTGTATACAAGTTCACAACGAAAACATTGTAATTCAAAATAGAGGGAAATTATGACAACACAACTTGATTCTCTACGTAATATGACAGTGGTGGTGGCTGATACAGGCGACATCGAAGCCATCAAAAAATACCAACCAGAAGATGCCACAACCAATCCATCTCTCATTCTCAGCGCTTCTGCACTGCCACAATATGCCTCACTCATCGATGAAGCGATTGCTTATGCAAAAGCAAAAAGCAACTGTTCAACACAACAATTAATTGATGCAGAAGATAAATTAGCTGTTAACATCGGGTTAGAAATTTTAAAAATTGTCCCAGGCCGTATTTCAACAGAAGTGGATGCGCGTCTTTCTTACGATACCAAAGCAACCATCGAAAAAGCGAAAAAATTAATCGCACTTTATAACGAAGCGGGTATCTCAAATGATCGTATTCTGATCAAAATTGCTTCAACCTGGCAAGGTATCCGTGCCGCAGAAGAATTAGAAAAACAAGGCATTAACTGTAACTTAACCCTTTTATTCTCTGAAGCGCAAGCACGTGCTTGTGCAGAAGCGGGCGTTTACTTAATTTCACCCTTTGTCGGTCGTATCCTTGACTGGTACAAAGCCAACAGCGATAAAAAAGACTATGCGCCGGCAGAAGATCCAGGTGTGGTTTCGGTGACTAACATCTACAATTACTACAAACAACACGGCTACAACACGATTGTGATGGGGGCGAGTTTCCGTAATGTGGGCGAAATTACCGAATTAGCCGGCTGCGACCGCTTAACCATTGCACCAGCCTTGTTAAAAGAATTACAAGAAAACAAGGCACCACTTGCGCGTAAATTAAACTATACTGGCGAGGTGAAAGCGAAACCTCAACCTTTAACGGAAGCGGAGTTTTATTGGGCACACAATAGCGATGCAATGGCTGTCGAAAAACTGGCTGAAGGTATTCGTAAATTCGCGGCAGACCAAGAAAAATTAGAAGCGATGTTATTAGCAAAATTCTAATTTTACGCTGAACAAATAGAAAAAGTGCGGTCAAGTTTGACCGCATTTTTTATCGTATCGAATTGATTTGATATGTCACTTTTGTATGATGTTTCCGCTTGAAAAACTCGATATAGCTATTCATGGATGAGTTATTTTTTATAATCTAACTTAGGATTATCGGTATTATCCTGATAGGTAATCATGTCATTTGTTTTAAGCAAATCGAGCATTTCATTTATTTTAGCTGTATTTCCCCGAAGATTTAATTTCGCAGCGATTTCATTTTTTAAACTGGATAATGTTTGTGGTCTTTTCAGTTTTTCTCTTTTTAGTAAGAACGCGGCATATTGCGTATAAAGTTTTACTGAGTCTGTTATTTCATAAACAATTTTGTTTTCTTTAATGACAATAAGTTTCTTCCTTGCTAATTGTTCTATGATTTTGGGAATGACATTTTTACTGGCTGTTTTTGGTAGTTTGCGTACGTTAGTTTGAGAACAGATATGATTAGAGAGTTTTTCTATTGTGGTTGGAAGGTGGCGAATATCTGTTTTTGACATGAATGCTTGATACTCAATAGCATATTCTTCTGGGTTTTGCTCAAGTAGAACAGAATCATTTTTCAGCGCAATGGGTACTTTTTTCTCGGTATTCTTTTCAGTATTTTCGAGTGTAAGAGAGATTAATTTACATTGTCTAGCAGCCTTTTGATTTTGAATATAATCACAGACACCTTGATAACCTTTATCTTTAGAAATCACATCAAAGTGAATGTTCTTATCAACCTCTTGATCAAACTTTCCTAAAAAATAAGCGAGATGAAAATCAAGATTATTCTTTGCTACATCTTTAATCGTGATTAAATGAATAATAATTTGATCATTAAATTTTTCAGACAGTGTAATAGATTGTTGTTGTGCGCCTAGGAATAAATATATTTTTTCGTACTCATTTAAATTGATATTATCTAACGAATGGATATTTTCATAATCAATAAACGCATATTTCATTTAAGACCATCCTTGAGTGATTAAAAAGCCTTCAATAATTGTACAGAAATAAACTCGCCTTTCAAATAATCTTTCACGGATTCAATCACCAACGGACTGCGTTCGCACTGTCCAGCTTGTTGGATGTAGTCATAAAATTCCTCTAAGGTCAGCCATAAGCCACGAGTGATGTCAGGATCTTGGGGCTGAATCGGGAGCCAATCATCCAGTTCGACAGCAAAGGTAAAACGAAGAAAATCGGTTTTACTGCGAGGGGCATGCCATTGATAGATTTTAATCAAACTTTGCATATCCGCATGGATGCCCGTTTCTTCAAACAGCTCCCGTTTTGCCCCTTCAAGTAAGCTTTCATCTGCTTCTAAATGGCCAGCCGGTTGATTTAAAGTGAGTTTGCCGTGTTCAAGTTCTTCTACAAATAAAAACTTGCCTTTGCAATGCACCACACAAGCTAGGGTTACGTTGGGTTTATGCATAAAATGTCCCTATTTTTTTAACTGGAGTTGTTGATAAAGTGCGGTCAATTCTACTTCAGAAAGTGGGCGATATTGCCCTTGTTCGAGATGGGTTAAATCAAACAATGCCATTTGATAACGAATTAAACGCAAGGTAGGAAAACCAATATGTGCTGTCATACGACGCACTTGACGATTACGGCCTTCACAAATCTTAATTTCTAGCCAACTGGTTGGAATGTGTTTCCGTTCACGGATCGGCGGATTGCGTGGCCACAGCCAAGTTGGCTCAGGCACTAAACGCACATTGGCGGGTAGGGTTTTGCCATCATTTAATATGACGCCTTGACGTAAATGGTCTAAATCTGCTTCTTGCGGTAGACCTTCCACTTGGGCAAAATAAGTTTTCTCGGTTTTAAATTTCGGTTCAGCCAAACGATGTTGGATTTCGCCGTTATTGGTGAGTAATACTAGCCCTTCACTATCCCGATCTAAGCGCCCAGCGGGATACACGTGCGGAATCGGGATAAAATCTTTTAACGTAGTACGTCCACTTTCATCGCTAAATTGGGTCAACACATCATAGGGCTTGTTAAACAAAATGACTTGGGTTTCGGTAAAATTCACCGTTTTTTTCTGACGAAAGGTTGAGGGGCGTTTTTGTTGTTTAATCTCTGTTGCTTTTCTTTGGTTCACTGATCGCAATGGCGAAGTTCGAGGTTTCGTTTTTGAGCTAAATTTGGTGTTTGGTTTCATATGTTAAAAGTGGTTAGTTGAAAATGGGATCTAGATCGAAAAATAAAGAAATTTTTTAACAAAAATTTAATAAATACTTGCGAACTTGCGCCAGTTCCAATAATTTTGTAAGGATAATCTCATGTCATCGCGTAGATTACTGTCGAACAACTATCCTACCACAGGCAAGAAAATAAGGAAGAAATGATATGCAATCAAAAGTCGTTATCCCACAAGGTGAAAAAATTCAACTCGATGCCAAAGGGGCATTAATTGTGCCTGATAATCCCATAATTCCTTTTATTGAAGGGGATGGCATTGGTGTGGATGTAACCCCAGCAATGCGTACCGTGATCGATGCGGCGGTGGAAAAAGCCTATGGAGGCAAACGTAAAATTTCGTGGATGGAAATCTATGCCGGTGGTAAAGCTAATGACGTGTATGGCGAAAATACATGGCTTCCTGATGAAACCATGGCATTTATTCGTGATTATCATGTGGCGATTAAAGGACCGCTTATGACGCCAGTCGGTGGCGGGATTCGTTCACTCAATGTGGCAATGCGTCAAGGTTTGGATTTATATAACTGTTTACGTCCAATTCGTTATTATGAGGGCACGCCTAGCCCAGTGAAACACCCTGAGTTAGTAGATATGGTCATTTTCCGTGAAAACTCAGAAGATATTTATGCGGGTGTGGAATGGGTGGCCGGTTCTGCCGAAGCCAATAAAGTGATTGCCTTTTTACAACAAGAAATGGGCGTGAAAAAAATCCGTTTCACTGAAGAGTGTGGGATTGGGATTAAGCCCGTGTCTAAACAAGGGACGCAACGTTTAGTGCGTGCGGCACTGCAATATGTGATTGACAATGATCGTCAATCGCTCACGCTAGTGCACAAAGGTAACATCATGAAATTTACCGAAGGCGCATTCAAAGAGTGGGGTTATCAAGTGGCACAAGAGTTTGGTGCACAATTATTAGATGGTGGTCCATGGATGACATTAAAAAATCCAAAAACAGGCAGAGAAATCCTCATCAAAGACAGCATTGCCGATGCGTTTTTACAAGAAATTCTGCTTCACCCAACGGAGTACGATGTGATTGCGACTTTAAACCTAAACGGGGATTACATTTCAGATGCGTTAGCCGCGCAAGTGGGGGGGATCGGGATTTCACCAGGCGCGAATATTGGTGCAGAAGCGGCAATTTTTGAAGCCACCCACGGTACGGCACCGAAAATTGCAGGACAGGATAAAGGCAATCCGGGTTCCTTGATTTTAAGTGGCGAAATGATGTTGCGTCATTTAGGTTGGCTAGAGGCAGCAGATTTAGTGGTCAACGCGGTATCCAAGACGATTGCGGATAAAACGGTAACTTTTGATTTTGCGGAAATGTTAGAAGGCGCTAAATTACGTTCGACTTCTGAATTTGCTCAAGATATTGTGGCGAATATGTAAGCATTGCGTTGATAAAATAACCCCATCATTCTTCGGAATGATGGGGTTTTCTTATATTGAAATCGCAAAAATTTACCTTAATTTGCTTGATAAGTGCGGTATTTTTTCTCATTTCACGGTAAACTAACACCTTTGTGATTGACGGGCAGAACAACGATGCGTTTATTTATTTTTTTATTAGTCGCTGTGTTATTGCTATTCCAATATGATTTTTGGTTTGGCAAGAATGGCTATTTGGATTACAAACAAACCGCACAGCAAATTGCTCAACATAAACAAGAAAATGCAAAGCTGTCACAACGTAATCAAGTGGTGGCAGCCGAGATCAAAGATCTCAAACAAGGGGTGGAAGCCATTGAGGAACGGGCGCGTTTCCAACATGATATGGTGAAACCTGATGAAATCTTTTATCACATCGTTAAAGAGCATAAATAATGACCACTCAAACGGCTCAGTCGAAACGTAATATTGTGGCTGTCGTGCCTGCGGCGGGCATTGGTAGCCGTATGCAAGCAGATAAACCGAAACAATATTTACACATTCACGGTAAAACCATCTTAGAACACACCTTATCTGTACTGTTAGCCTATCCGTTAATTGAAAAAATTATTCTCGCGGTGGCCCCCAATGATCCTTATCTTTCCACTTTACCTTTATTGACACATCCGAAAATTCAAGTGGTTGAGGGCGGTGAAAATCGAGCGGATTCGGTACTTAACGGACTGAAAGCGGTAAAAAGTGCGGTGCAAAATGCAAAGAATTTTTGGGTGATGGTACATGATGCCGCGCGCCCTTGTTTAACTCACCAAGATTTAGATAAATTGGTGCAAGTGGAGGATCCACAGGGGGCGATTTTGGCGATTCCAGCCACTGATACGATTAAACGTGCGTTGCACAATTTACAAATTCAGCACACCGAAGATCGTTCTCAACTCTGGCTTGCTCAAACGCCACAATTTTTCCCCGTAGACACCTTAATACAGGCATTAGAACAGGCGTTACAACAAGGTTTACAGCTCACCGATGAGGCATCTGCGATGGAATTTGCGGGATTTCGACCGCACTTAGTGGCGGGGCGGAGCGATAATATTAAAGTCACTCGCCCTGAAGATTTGGCGTTAGCAGAATTTTATTTAAACAGAACAAAATAGGAAAAGAGATGATTCGAATTGGTCATGGGTTTGATGTACACGCCTTTGGTGGCGAAGGTCCCTTAATTATCGGTGGCGTGGTCATTCCTTATGAAAAAGGTCTAATCGCCCATTCCGATGGCGATGTCGCGTTACATGCTTTAACCGACGCATTACTTGGTGCGGTTGCTTTAGGGGATATTGGCAAACTGTTCCCTGATACCGATATGCAATACAAAGGTGCTGACAGCCGTGGCTTATTGCGTGAAGCCTATGCGCAAGTGCAAGCCAAAGGTTATCACGTGGGCAATGTGGATGTCACCATCATTGCACAAGCGCCGAAAATGCGTCCACATATTGATGCCATGCGTGCGGCAATTGCTGAGGATTTAGCCTGCGATATTGAACAAGTCAACGTGAAAGCCACCACGAGCGAACGCTTAGGCTTTACTGGACGTGGGGAAGGGATTGCTTGTGAAGCCGTCGCGTTAGTGGTGAAAGGCTAATGGAACTGGCTTATTTACAAACTCGCCCAAAACAGACCGCACGTTTGAAAGCCGAATGTGCGGATTTTATTGTGAAAGAACATCTTGGTTATGAGCTGTCCGGCGACGGAGAGTTTGTGGCAGTTAAAGTCCGCAAGACCGATTGCAACACCCTGTTTGTCGGGGAAAAACTTGCCCAATTTGTCGGTATATCGGATCGTAATATGGGCTATGCGGGCTTAAAAGATCGTAAAGCCGTGACTGAACAATGGTTTTGTTTACAAATGCCTGGTCAACCCACACCTGATTTTAGTCAATTTCAATTAGCAGGCGTCGAGATTCTCGAGGTGACTCGCCACAATCGTAAAATCCGCACGGGTAGCCTCGCGGGTAACTATTTTGACATCCTGTTGCGTGGTGCGAAAGAAACCGATGAACTCAATGTGCGGTTAGAAAATCTGAAGAAATTTGGTTTCCCAAACTATTTCACGGAACAGCGCTTTGGGCGCGATGGGCATAATCTCACGCAAGCCTTACGTTGGGCAACAGGTGAAATTAACGTCAGAGATCGCAAAAAACGCAGTTTTTATCTTTCCGCCGCACGTAGCGAAGTTTTTAATCTTGTGGTATCAGAACGCATTGCATTACAGCTTGCGCAGCAGGTGTTGCCTGGTGATATTTTACAGTTACAGGGCTCACACAGTTGGTTTCAAGCCGATGAAAAAGAAGATCTGAATGCCTTACAAGCCCGTTTAGAACAACAAGATATTTTACTTACGGCCCCGCTAATTGGTGAACAAAATCCTCCTGCCACTGACATCGAGAATCAATTGGTTGAACAACATCAAGCCTTGCTAACCCTGATGGCGAAAGAACGCATGAAAGCCGCTCGCCGCCCAATGTTAATGCAAGCACAAGCGTTGCAGTGGGAATTTGTCGCAGAAGGACTCAAACTCGCCTTTTACTTACCTGCGGGCAGCTATGCCACCGCCTTGGTGAGAGAAGTGGTGAATGTGCAAGAAGATTCATTTCAAACCAATCTTGAAAAGGAATGACGATGCAAAGATGGATCAAGATACTGCTTAGTATTACGTTGCTCGTGAGTACAATGAATGTCTTCGCTCAACTGGAAGAAGACCCCGTTTTTGAACAAGGTGTGGAAGCCTATAAACGCGGTGATCATGCCACAGCGTTTACACTTTGGCTCTCCCGAGCGGAACAAGGCGATATGTCCGCCCAATTTAACGTAGGCAGAATGTACGATGAGGGTGACGGGGTTGGGCAAGACAAGCAACAAGCATTGAAATGGTATCAAAAAGCGGCTGAGCAACATCACCCTGACGCACAGTATCATTTAGGACTGATGTACAGTGAAGGCGATGGCATTGCACAAGACTTTAAACAAGCCTACAAATGGTATAGTCAATCGGCCGTACAGGGCGATGCGAGAGCGCTCTATAATTTAGGTACGCTCTATGCGAATGGCGAGGGAATCGAACGTAATTGGGACCGAGCGAAAATGTATTTTAAACAGGCTTGCAAAGCGGGTTTGCCAGAAGGGTGTGATTGGGAGTAAAACGTTTCTAAAAAGCACCGCACTTTAAATCAACGCCTCCAAAGAAAATAACAAAGAATAAGGACAATACCATGAAAATTCTTCTCAGCAACGACGACGGGATTCACGCAGAAGGGATTCAAATATTGGCACGTGAATTACGCAAATTTGCTGATGTCACGCTTGTCGCACCCGATCGCAATCGCAGTGCGGCATCAAGTTCTTTAACCTTAGTCGAACCTTTACGTCCATTACATTTACCCAATGGGGATTATTGCTTAAATGGCACGCCAGCAGACTGTGTGTATTTGGCCTTAAATGGATTTTTATCAGGGCAGGTCGATCTTGTCGTGTCGGGGATCAATGCGGGTGTGAATTTGGGGGATGATGTGATTTATTCAGGCACCGTCGCCGCTGCATTAGAAGGGCGTTATTTAGGGTTGCCCGCCATTGCGGTTTCCCTTGATGGACGCCAGCATTATGAAACGGCTGCGCGAGTTGTGTGTGAACTGATTCCCAAATTACATGGACAGATTTTACAACGTCGTGAAATTCTGAATATTAATGTGCCCGATATTCCTTATGAAGAGATCAAAGGCATCAAAGTTTGCCATTTAGGTTATCGCGCGGCTGCCGCGGAAGTCATTAAGCAACGTGATCCACGTGGGGAAACCATTTATTGGGTTGGACCAGCCGGCTTGGCAGAAAATGAACAAGCGGGAACCGATTTCTATGCAGTGAAAAATGGTTATGTCGCGATTACCCCGATTCAAGCGGATATGACTGCCTATCATTCATTGCAATCTTTACAAGATTGGTTAGAAAGTGAATAATAATTCGTTTTTTATTCATTTTAGGGCGGTGTCTGTTGAAGATTTTTGGTGCAATGTATGATAAAACGATGGCTTGGTCAAAACATCGTTATGCCACATTCTTTTTAGCGTTGACAAGTTTTATCGAAGCGATTTTTTTTCCTATTCCACCGGATGTGATGCTGATTCCCATGTCAATGTCTCGACCACAACAAGCGCTAAAATTCGCCTTTTATACGGCAATAGCTTCTGTGCTGGGAGGGATAATTGGTTATGGCTTAGGCTATTATGCGGTTGATTTTGTGCAACACTATGTGCAGCAATTTGGTTACCAACACCATTGGAATACGGCGATTGCGTGGTTTGAGAAATGGGGAATCCTGGTGGTGTTTGTGGCGGGTTTTTCGCCGATTCCTTATAAGGTGTTCACCATTTGCGCGGGCGTGATGCAAATGGCGTTTTTCCCGTTTGTCCTCACCGCCTTTGTTTCGCGAGCAGCTCGTTTCGTTTTAGTGGCAAAACTGGCGGCTTGGGGAGGGGAAAAATTTGCCGATAAATTACGTCGTTCTATTGAGGTGATTGGTTGGTCTGTCGTGCTGATCGCGGTTGTCACATATTTAATTTTAAGATAGGTTAAGTCGAGAATGAATAAATTACTTTTCTTGTTGTCTATGCTTTTAGTGTTAACTAGCTGTACAACAACTATTCCAGATGAAAATACACTAAGCCCGGGGATCATGGAACCGGTTTCTGGTACCGGTGCAGTGGCCGGTGGCAGTTGGTTGCCGGAAATTAAACAACATTAATTTAAGTATTCAGAGATAAGAAAGAGGAAACTAGCAAATGAAAAAGTCGTTTTTACTGTTGCCAATCAGTGTTGCACTATTGGCTGCCTGTAGTTCAAATGCCCCTGCGCCAGTAGAGAGTGCAGATGGGAGTTTATCACCTGGGATGATGCAACCTGTTGATGCATCAAGTGGTGGCACTTGGGAGCCACAAATTCAACAACACAATACGATGCCGACAGGAATGAACCAACCTGTTTATACCCCACCTACTACGCAATCGAATGTACCGGTCAGCAGTCAGCCAACACAACCAATTGCCTCCTCTTTTGATATTCCTCGCAAGCCAGGAACTGGTGAGCCAGATTATAGCAAAATTGCTCGTGGTTCTTATCAAGGCGAAAGCTATACTGTGCGTAAAGGCGACAGCATGTACTTGATTTCTTACATTTCTGGCTTGAATATAAAAGAGATCGCGACCTTAAATAACTTATCAGAACCTTACACATTATCGGCTGGCCAAGTGTTAAAACTGTCGAATAAAGCAACCACTTCAATGCCCTCTTCAACAGCAGTAGGAGGGGCTGGCACTGCGGTAAAGCCAGTCAATGAACATTTTGAGATCCCACGTAATCCAACAGATAACCGCCCAGATTACAGTAAGATCGATAAAGGTTTTTATAAAGGGGAAACCTATACGGTACGCAAAGGCGATACGATGTATTTAATTGCCTATATTTCAGGCTTAGACGTGAAAGAATTGGCATCACTCAATAATATGTCAGAACCTTATCGTTTAAGTGTTGGGCAAACCTTAAGGGTCTCAAATGGGCGGACACCTTCACAACCAGTCGCACAACCTGTTACGACCACTGTATCACAACCACCGAAGACCAATGAAGTGACTTATACCCCGGGTCCACATGGCACACAATATGGTTCAGATGGTACGATTATTGGGCCGATCAAATCGGGGGTCAGTTCTGCACCAGTTCCGATGCAACCTGAACCCGTTATTAAGCCAGTGGAAAGCACCTCTGTCCCTGTGCCAAGCACGAGCAGTAAACATATGATATCGAATGTGGTTTGGCAATGGCCAACAAAAGGTAATATTGTACAAGGTTTTTCAACTGCAGACGGTGGGAATAAAGGAATTGATATCGCAGGTTCTCGCGGTCAAGCGGTGAATGCTGCGGCAGCGGGTCGAGTGGTGTATGCCGGAAATGCCTTACGTGGTTATGGTAATTTAATTATCATTAAACACAACGATGATTATTTGAGTGCTTACGCACACAATGAAAGTATCTTAGTGAAAGATCAGCAAGAAGTTCGTGCGGGTCAACAAATCGCTAAAATGGGGAGTTCTGGCACCAACAGTGTTAAACTTCACTTTGAAATTCGCTATAAAGGCAAATCAGTTGATCCAACCCGTTATTTGCCAAAACGTTAATTTTCTGACGTTTTGACGTCGCAATAGTGAAACACTGCATCGGGTATCCGATGCAGTGTTTTTATCACACTTCCAACCAAAAAGTGACCGGACCGTCATTGGTCAGGCTAACTTGCATATCTGCGGCAAATTGCCCAGCAAAAGTCGGTATTTTCTCACCGCACTTTTTCACCACATAGTCATACAAAGCTTCTGCCGTATCAGGGCTAGCACCACGTGAGAAACTGGGGCGTAAGCCTTTTTGCGTATCGGCTGCAAGCGTAAATTGCGACACCACCAACACTTGTCCATGCACTTGTTGCACATTTAAATTCATTTTGCCTTCCGCATCGCTAAACACGCGATAATTCAGCACTTTTTCAATCAATCGGTCAGCTTTGGCGTGGTCATCGTCTTTTTGTACACCCAATAGCACCAATAAACCATGTCCAATTTCGCTGACTGTTTGGTTATCCACATCCACTTTGGCTTGGCTGACACGTTGGATTAATGCAATCATCCTTGTTTCTCCAATACTTGTTTTCGCTGTGCAATCTCTGCTTTGAGCGTGTGTTCGGTTTCTTCCATTTTTTGTTGTAAAGCTGGCTCGTGGGGCTCTGCTTCCACCAGTTCATTAACACTGATTTTACCTTGCTGACATAAGGCGTAATCGGCTAAGACAGAAGCTAATTGTGCCCCAATTAAAATCACCACCCAACTTAACTGAATCCACAATAACATGATAGGTAAGGTGGCCATTGCACCATAAATCAGTTGATACGATGGGAAGGTGGTCACATACCAAAGAAAAGCTTGTTTCCCTAGTGTGAAGAACACGGCAGCCACTAAAGCACCAAGGGCAGAATGCATAATCTTGACTTTCTTATTCGGTACAACCGTGTAAATTAAAGTGAAAATTAACCAAGTTAAAAAGAACGGTATAACACTCAATATCTTGAAACCGAAGGGTAAGGAAATATTTTCATTTAGCATGGCAGCAAGATAAGAGCTGACACCAATACTTGCCCCAATTAATAATGGTCCTAACGTCAAAATGAGCCAATAAATCGCAAAGGAAAAGACGAGGGGACGAATCGTGGTATCATGCCAGATTGAGTTGAGGGTACGATCAATAGAGTTAATCAACATTAAGGCGACCACCACCAAACTGATTACCCCGATAGCGCTCATTTGTTTAGAGTTACTGACAAATTCGTCAATATATTGTCCCACCATATCACTGGCTTGTGGCGCGAAGTTATTGAAAATAAAGCCTTTTAATTGTTCGGTGACTTCATTAAACACGGGGAAGGCGGAAAAGACTGAAAACACCACCATCACTAATGGTACAAGGGCGAGCATGGTACTATAAGTTAAGTAACCAGCCGCTTGGCTTAATTTATTTTGTTGAAAACGAAGCCAAAACAGTCTGAGAAAAAGGCTGGCATTTTTTAAAATGTTGTTCACAGTAAACCTCCACAACAATGTTTAAACTTTTTAGTTGAACCACAAAGACAGGGTTGTTTCATATTGGGTAATGCCACCGTAGGATCGACAAAATACCAGCGCTGTGCAATATTCACAAATAATGAGATTTCATGATGCACTTGAGTATGCTCTTGCTGAGCGAAAAATGCTTTAAATTCCACTTGGCTATGGGTTTTAGAGCGGATTAAATGTTGCACAATGGTTAAACCAACCCATGTGGTATTGTCAGCCCAAGCTTGTAATTCATCGACTTGAAGTAAGGCTTGCTGACTAGGCACAGTGGTTTGCACAATATAATCAATCTTTTTTAATGCATAGGCGGCATAACGAGAACGCATTAATAACATTGCATTGGCGGGAAAGTGTTGCTGTTGATGATAAGGCTGACAACAGCTTTGATAAGGTTGCCCCGATTGACAGGGACAAAGTGCGGTTAAGTTTTCAGTCATTTTCACAGAGTCGTCGTTGTTTCAGTGTCAAATTGTAACAAAGTGCTTCTTGTTTGAACAATGTTTTACTTTAAACCCATTTCTTGCGTGTCAAACTGTGGCCAATAAAGTGGTGCCATAATGGATTAAGCTAATCGCAATGGCCCACATAATTACGCCAATCACTAAATCGAGAATGCGCCAAGTGACTGGGCGTTGGAAAAATCGGCTTAATAGTCTCGCCCCATAACCTAAACTAAAAAACCAAAGGGCAGATACTAACAAGGCACCTGCTAGAAAAAACAGTTTCTCTTCAAAGTCAAGTGTACCTGCAATGCCACCAATAATGACCACGGTGTCTAAATAAACATGTGGATTTAATAGCGTGATCAATAGGGTGGCAATGATCGCATGCCAAGTCGTTTGTGGTTGTGTATCCGCCTTTTCTAATTGTAATGAGGCGTTGCCTTGATAAGCCGATAAAAAGGCTTTTAAACCATAAATCAATAAAAAACCACCTCCGACAAAGGCTAAAGTGACGGTAGCAAGCGTGCTTTGGCTAATTAAGGAACCTAATCCTAATACCCCTAAGGAAATTAATACAATATCGCAGAGAAAACAGGTTAAAATGACGGCCAGAATATTCTGTTTCAGTAAGCCCTGTTTTAATACAAACGCATTTTGCGCCCCGATGGCGATAATCAACCCCGAGGTGACTAAAAATCCTTGTACGAGGTGTTCCATAAAGAATTTCCTTAATAATTCAAACATAAAGTAGTACACTAAACGCAATATTTTTTCTTTGCAAGTGTTTAATTTAACAACTTGTTTACTTGTGAGGTCAATGATGAAACCTTATTTAATTGCCCCCTCTATCTTGTCTGCGGATTTAGCTCGCTTAGGCGAAGATGTGGAGCAGGTCTTAAAATGCGGTGCCGATGTGATTCACTTTGATGTAATGGATAACCATTATGTGCCGAACTTAACTTTTGGTCCTGCCATTTGCAAAGCATTGCGCGATTATGGAATTACGGCACCGATTGATGTGCATTTAATGGTCAAGCCAGTGGATCGCCTTATTCCTGATTTTGCGAAAGCTGGTGCTAACTATATTACTTTTCATCCTGAAGCCACCGAACACATTGATCGTTCTTTGCAACTGATTCGGGATTGTGGCTGTCAATCGGGTTTAGTTTTCAATCCTGCCACGCCATTAAGTTACTTAGATTATGTGATGGATAAAGTGGATGTTATTTTATTAATGTCGGTCAATCCTGGGTTTGGTGGGCAATCCTTTATTCCAAGCACCTTAGATAAGTTGCGTGAAGCTCGTCAGCGGATTAATGAAAGTGGCTTTGACATTCGTTTAGAAGTGGATGGTGGGGTGAAAGTGAACAATATTGCCGACATTGCGAAAGCTGGAGCAGATATGTTTGTGGCAGGTTCAGCCATTTTTGATCAACCTGATTACCAAAAAGTGATCGATGACATGCGTCAACAATTGGCGACAGTATAATAACTAACTTAATAAAAAGTGCGGTAGAAAAATGACACAATTTAAACTTATTGGTTTTGACCTTGATGGCACCTTAGTCAACAGCTTGCCGGATTTAGCGCTTTCAGTGAATTCCGCTTTCGCGGAGTTTGATTTACCCCAAGCGCCTGCAGATCTCGTGTTGACTTGGATTGGTAACGGGGCAGATATTTTAATTGCTCGTGCCTTAGACTGGGCAAAAACTGAAACAGGGAAAAGCCTAAACGATGAACAAATTCAAGCGCTGAAACGCCGCTTTGGCTTTTATTATGGCGAAAATCTGTGTAATTTAAGTGTGCTTTATCCGAATGTGAAAGCCACTTTAGAAACGTTGAAACAACAAGGTTATCTTCTCGCGGTGGTGACGAATAAGCCAACCAAACATGTGCAACCGGTTTTGCAAGCCTTTGGGATTGATCACTTATTTAGTGAACTATTAGGGGGACAATCTCTGCCCGCGATTAAACCTCACCCAGCACCGCTGTATTATTTATGTGGTAAATTTGGTTTATACCCAAAACAAATGCTCTTTGTCGGTGACTCAAGAAATGATATTTTAGCGGCGCACGCGGCCGGTTGTGCGGTGGTGGGACTCACTTACGGCTATAACTATAATATTCCGATTGCAGAATCCAAGCCAGATTGGGTGTTTGATGATTTTGCACAGATTTTGACCATTTTGAAATAAGGAACGATGATGAGCAAACCTGTTGTATTAAGTGGCGTACAGCCTTCTGGGGAACTGACTATTGGTAATTATCTTGGTGCATTACGTCAATGGGTCAAGATGCAAGATGATTATGAATGCTTATTTTGCATTGTGGATTTGCACGCTATTACTGTCCGTCAAGATCCAGAAAGTTTGCGCAAAGCCACATTAGATGTTTTGGCCTTATATCTCGCTTGTGGTATTGATCCTGAAAAAAGCACGATTTTCATCCAATCGCATGTACCAGAACACACGCAACTGGCTTGGGTGCTTAACTGCTATACCTATTTTGGTGAAATGGGCCGCATGACCCAATTTAAAGATAAATCAGCGCGTCATGCAGAAAACATTAATGTGGGGCTGTTCACTTACCCCGTTCTCATGGCAGCGGATATTTTGTTATATCAAGCCAACCAAGTGCCCGTGGGCGAAGATCAAAAGCAACATTTGGAAATTACCCGTGATATCGCTAATCGTTTTAATGCGTTATATGGCGACTTATTTGCCGTACCAGAACCCTTCATTCCTAAAGCAGGGGCACGCGTGATGTCCTTGCTCGAGCCGGAAAAGAAAATGTCGAAATCAGACGAAAACCGCAATAACGTGATCGGCTTATTGGAAGATCCAAAAGCGGTGGCGAAAAAAATCAAACGCGCGGTGACCGATTCTGACGAGCCACCAGTAGTCCGTTATGATCTGCAAAATAAAGCGGGCGTGTCTAACTTATTAGATATTCTCTCTGGTGTGACGGGCAAATCGATCGCTGACTTAGAAACGGAGTTTGAAGGCAAAATGTATGGTCACTTAAAAGGTGCCGTGGCAGACGAGGTCTCCGCGATGCTCACCACCTTACAAGAACGTTTCCACCACTTCCGTAGCAACGAAGCACTACTCAATAACATTGCGCGTGAAGGCGCGCAAAAAGCACGTGAACGTGCCAAAGCCACGTTAGATGCGGTTTATCAAGCAGTCGGCTTTGTGTCTTTATAATCTCTTTCGGGTTCCCTTTAAGTTGGACTAAAGGGAACTTCTTTTCGCAAACTTAATCTAAGTTTCCACTATATGTTCATATTGAAAGGAAAGTGCGGTGAAATTTTTAAAGCTTTTGTTATGTTCTGTGTTGTGCTATTTGCCCACGGCTTGGGCGAATGTGGATTTGAATATTAAATACAGTTCAAATTATCTTATGCCAGCTTATGTGCATTTTAAGGCGGATGGTGCGCAATATGCGGTGGATGCGAAGATCAATGTGCCACTTTATAATATTGAGTTTCTGGCGAAAGGTACGCAAAATAGCAAGCAATTTAATATGTTAGATTATCAGGATATGCGTAATGGTCAGCCTTATGCACGATCAAAAATTCAAGGTGACACCATTGAATATGGTAAAGTCAAAAATGGTTTGACAAAGAAAGCGTTGGAGCTACCGACCTTTGATTTGTTTACCATGGCATTTCAGCTAAGCTATTACGATAAATTGCCGATTAATTTTCAAATTACCAATGGTAAAAAGCTTTACCCCATGCACAATGTATTTGTGAAAAAAAGTGAGGCAAAGGTTAAAGTAGGCAAGCAAGAAGCAGTACAGATTACTTACCAATTTAAAACCGGCGATAAAGATATCGTGGTCAAAAAATTGGCAGGTGAACAATTCCCGCGTTTTATTTCTTACAACCGCGATGGCGATAATTATGAGTTAGAGTTTAGTGGGTTTGTGCCGTAAGCAAAACAAAAAGTGCGGTAAAAAAACCGCACTTTTGCGTTAAGCTAGACTAAGAAATAACGATAGGCTGGGCTTTCGGTAACATCTTGATAGACGTAGCCCAGTTTTTCCAAGTGCTGATTGAACGCATCGAGATCTTGATCATTTAATTGGAAACCCGCGAGTACATTACCATAGTCTGCACCGTGCGCACGATAATGGAACACGGAAATATTCCAATGGGTTTGCCCCAAGGTTTGTAAGAATTTTAATAACGCCCCTTTTTGCTCAGGGAATTCAAAGCTGTATAAACGCTCTTTGAGAGGGCTATTTGAACGTCCACCGATCATGTAGCGCACGTGTGTTTTGGCGATATCGTCGTTAGATAAATCAATCAAATCATACCCATTTTGTTGTAACTGGTTAATGATAGTCTGCTTTTCTTGTTCCCCCGTAATGCGTACCCCAACGAAAATGCACGCTTGTTTATCGTCCGCATAACGGTATTTAAACTCAGTGACGGGCACATGACCTAGAATATGACAGAATTTTAAGAAACTACCCGGTTGCTCAGGAATAGTGACCGCCAACAGAGCTTCATGCTGTTCACCAATTTCGCACCGTTCTGACACATAGCGTAAGGTATGGAAATTCAAGTTTGCCCCAGAAAGCACATTAACCAAGGTTTCCCCTTGAATATTGTGTTCTTTCACATATTTTTTCAAACCCGCAAGCGATAGGGCACCAGAGGGCTCGGCAATGGCACGCACATTTTCAAAAATATCTTTGACTGCGGCACAAATTTCATCGCCATCCACCAGAACCACATCATCAATATATTGCTGACAAACGCGGAAAGTCTCATCGCCAATGCGTTTCACTGCGACACCATCAGCAAATAAGCCAACACGCTCTAAATCAATGGGCTTACCTGCTTTGAGTGCACGATACAAGCACGCGGAATCTTTTGATTCCACTCCAATTACTTTGATTTCAGGAATTAATTGTTTAATTAATACAGCAATCCCAGCCACTAATCCACCGCCACCAACGGGCACGAAAATGCGATCAATTTGGCTGTTCTGTTGTAATAATTCCATCGCCAATGAGCCTTGTCCTGCAATCACCGCAGGGTGATCAAAAGGCGGAATGAAGGTCATATTTTTGCTTTCTGCCAGTTCAATGGCTTTGGCTTTGGCTTCATCGAAATTAGCACCGTATAACAACACTTCGCCGCCGAATCCACGCACGGCATCCACTTTAATACTGGGGGTGTTTTGTGGCATCACGATTAAGGCACGTAAGCCAAGATGTTTGGCTGACAGTGCGACACCTTGTGCATGGTTTCCCGCCGAGGCGGCAATCACGCCAGAGGCCTTTTGTTCCGCACTTAAGCCGGCGATCATGGCATACGCACCACGCAATTTGAAACTGTGTACAGGTTGGCGATCTTCGCGCTTAATAAAGACTTTATTGCCTAAACGTTCAGATAATTTTGGCATGTCTTGAAGTGGTGTCACTTGCGCCACGTCATAGACTTTAGAACTCAACACGGCTTTGAGGTATTCTGCACCTGTTGGGTGAGCTGAATGGAGGTTATTGACCATAGAGGTTGTCCGTTATTTTTTTAATTTCTTGTTTCAGCAAGAAAAAATGGTAATCAATTTATCAATGAGAAAACGGTGGGCAAGCTTACCCACCCGACTTAAACCTTTAAATTTTCGTCTTATCTCTCACCGCGCCTTTATCCGCGGAAGTGGCAAAATGTCCATATACTTTCAAGGCAAAGGACACTTCACGTTGGCGGTTTGCCGGTTGCCAACCAAGTTTATCTTGTTCTACACGGCGTTGGGCAAGTTCCTCTTCTGCGACACAAAGCTGAATTGAACGGTTTGGAATATCAATTTCAATTTTATCGCCGTCTTTCACTAAGCCAATTAATCCACCTGCGGCGGCTTCCGGTGAGCAATGCCCAATGGATAGTCCCGATGTCCCGCCAGAGAAACGCCCATCCGTTAATAAAGCACAGGCTTTGCCTAAGCCCATGGATTTTAAATAGCTAGTCGGATAAAGCATTTCTTGCATACCCGGTCCGCCTTTTGGTCCTTCATAGCGAATGACTACCACATGCCCCGCTTGGACTTTGCCACCTAAAATCCCTGCCACCGCATCTTCTTGGCTTTCAAACACAATGGCATTGCCGGTGAATTTTAAAATACTTTCATCTACTCCAGCGGTTTTGACGATACAGCCGTCTATGGCTAAGTTACCAGATAACATGGCAAGTCCACCATCTTGGCTATAGGCAAATTGTTTGCTACGAATACAGCCATTTTCACGGTCATCATCCACCGTATCCCAGCGACAATCTTGTGAAAAGGCTTCGGTCGTACGAATCCCCGCAGGACCTGCGCGGAAGAAGTTATGTACCGCTTCCTCTTTGGTGAGCACAATGTCGTATTTGGCAATTTGTTCGGCAAGGCTCATGCCGAGTACCGTACGGGTATCACTATGTAATAACTTGGCACGATCTAATTCCCCTAAAATCGCCATAATGCCCCCCGCACGGTGTACGTCCTCCATGTGGTATTTTTGCGTATTCGGTGCGACTTTACTTAAACAAGGCACTTGACGTGATAGGCGATCAATATCGGCCATGGTGAAATCCACTTCCGCTTCTTGTGCCGCGGCTAATAAATGCAAGACGGTATTGGTTGACCCCCCCATGGCAATATCCAAACTCATGGCATTTTCAAAAGCTTTTTTGTTGGCGATCGAACGTGGTAAGACGCTGTCATCCTCTTGTTCATAATAACGTTTGCACAGTTCCACCACTTGTTTACCCGCATCAAGGAAAAGTTGTTTACGATCAGCATGAGTAGCTAGGCAAGAGCCATTACCCGGTAAACTTAACCCTAGCGCTTCGGTTAAACAGTTCATGGAATTAGCGGTAAACATGCCCGAGCAAGATCCGCAAGTTGGGCAAGCGGAGCGTTCGATTTGTGCGCTGTCTTCGTCTGACACATTCGGGTTGGCACCTTGGATCATGGCATCCACTAAATCCAGTTTGATGATTTTATCAGACAGTTTAGTTTTGCCCGCTTCCATCGGTCCGCCCGAGACAAACACACAAGGAATATTCAAGCGTAACGCCGCCATCAGCATCCCCGGGGTGATTTTGTCGCAGTTAGAAATACACACCATCGCATCGGCACAGTGTGCGTTGACCATATATTCCACTGAATCGGCAATTAAATCACGACTTGGTAAAGAATAGAGCATCCCACCATGCCCCATCGCAATCCCATCATCCACCGCAATGGTATTAAACTCTTTCGCCACCCCACCGGCTTTTTCAATTTCACGGGCGACAAGTTGCCCCATGTCTTTTAAATGCACATGACCGGGTACAAATTGCGTAAACGAATTGACCACGGCAATAATTGGCTTACCAAAATCGTTTTCTTTCATTCCAGTAGCACGCCATAAGGCACGGGCACCCGCCATATTACGACCTTGTGTACTGGTCGCTGAACGTAATTTAGGCATAATCTCTCCAAGCGTAGTAAGTAGTTTGATGACTCATCTCTCTGTCGCAATGCGTCAATTATCTGTTGTAGGTATGGTTATATTTAAGCTTTTTTATGCGCTTAATGACTTTAAATAAATAGCTAATATCGTTAAATCTTAAACAAAGCATCAACAAAATCACATTTCTGTCAATATTGACTAAGTATGAATGGCGAAATGCGTTGTAGTTCTTCTTCTAATAGGCGCAGTATATGTCCTATTTGCGCCTTTGATTCAGGCATTATTCCGTCAGAATAAATTCAGCTGCAGCCTGTGCATGTAATGTTGTTGTATCGAAAAATGGCAGTGTTGCGTCTTGTTGATTAATCAATAAGCCAATTTCGGTACAACCTAAAATCACTCCTTGGGCACCTTGTTTGGCTAAGTCATTAATGACATCAAGATAAAATTGTTTCGATTCAGGTTTGATTTGTCCGACACAAAGTTCTGTAAAAATAATACGATGAATTTCCTGTTGTTGTTTCTGGTTTGGCACAAGAGACGTAATACCATGATGCAGTAAAAGATCACGATAGAACGGATCTTGCATGGTAAATTGCGTGCCTAATAACGCGACTTGCGTCAAATTTTTTACTTTAATGGCTTTTGCTGTGGCATCAATAATATGGAGAAAAGGCACATCAATTACGTCAATAATTTGTGGTGCAACTTTGTGCATAGTATTGGTGGCTAATAAAATCCCCTCGGCTCCTATTTGCGTCAATTTTTTTGCCGCAGTAGCTAATATTTCTCCCGCCTTATGCCATTCGCCTTGTTTCTGTAAACATACAATTTGTTCAAATTCCACACTAACCATCACTAATGGTGCACTGTGATTCCCGCTTTTGGCTTGGTTAATTAACTGGTTGATTAAGCGGTAATAAGTCACTGTGCTTTCAGGCGACATACCGCCGATAATACCGAGAGTTTTCATGCTCGCCCTCTTATATTTTTATGCATGCACTTGATGAATAGCTAACACATCGTACACTTTACTTAATTGATTCGTCAGTAAAGCTAAAGTGCGGTCACTTTTTACCGTAAAATCAATGTTGGCTTGTTCGCCTTGTGAAGTCATATTCATGGTGACCACATAAAAACCACGGTGGCGAATTACACGTAAAATCCGTTCTAAGGTTTCCGGACGTTGATTTACATCGAGGGTGAATTGATAGGTTTGCATAATCTTTCCTTAAAATTTCGTCAAAACAGACCGCACTTTACATTTGTTCAACCATATCAAGGTTGCAGGCATTCGGTGGCACAAGTGGCCATACGTTCTCATTACTTGAGATACACACATGTAAGAAATACGCTTCTTTGCTGGCTAATAAGCGATCGAGTGCACCTTCCACTTCTTCTCCTTTGGTGATGCGTTCGCCTTGAATACCGAATGCAGCGGCAAGCATCACGAAATCGGGGTTGTCATCTAAAATCGTATTACTAAATCTGGCGTTAAAGAAGAGCTCTTGCCATTGGCGTACCATGCCTAAACGTTGATTGTCTAACAACACAATTTTCACCGGTGTTTTCCCCCGTTTGAAGGTGCCTAATTCTTGAATGTTCATCATGATCGACCCGTCGCCAGAAATTAAGATCACGTCATCGTCAGGACGGGCTTTTTTGGCACCGATCGCGGCTGGCAAACCAAAGCCCATGGTGCCATAGCCTGCTGAAGTGATATAGTTTTCCGGTGCATAATGCCGCATATGCTGTGCTGACCACATTTGGTGTTGCCCCACGTCCGTGGTAATGACCGCACTTTGTGGCTTTTTCTTCGATAAGGAATGTAATAACCATAATGGATTGATAAAGGTATCCCCTTGGTTTTCGGCATAGCAAAAATCATGTGCTTGTTTGAGTTGCTTGACCCGCGATTGCCATTCGCTAATGTCTAGCGGGACGCTCAACGCACGGAAAACTTGTGCAATATCCCCACACAATGCCACATCTGGACGACGCAATTTACCGATTTCAGCAATATCAATATCCGCATGGATCACTTTGGCAGACGGTGCGAAAGTATCTAATTTACCTGTCACGCGATCATCGAAACGGGCACCAAAAGCCAGTAATAAATCACACTCATGTACAGCATAGTTGGCGGCTTTGGTGCCGTGCATACCAATCATGCCCATGTAATAAGGGTTCTCTGGATGAACCGAACCTAAGCCTTTTAAAGTGGAAACGCTTGGCATTTGGGTGGTGGCAAGAAACTCACGCAAGGCAGACACCGCTTGTGCCATCCCCACACCACCGCCCACATACAGCACGGGACGCTTGGCTTGTTTGAGTAATTCCAGTGCTTTTGCCAGATTATCTTGTGAAAGTGCGGTGGGTCTTGTCACAGAATAGGTAAAAGGTGTGATATCCGTTGGGGCAAGTTGGATATCTTTGGGAATATCAATTAATACTGGGCCTGGGCGACCGCTGGCCGCAATTTCAAACGCTTTAGCAATCACTTCTGGCAATTCTTCGATACTTTGCACTAAAAAGCTGTGCTTGGTACAAGCAAGGGATAAGCCAAGCACATCGGCCTCTTGGAACGCGTCTGTGCCGATCAACGGAGAAGCAACTTGCCCAGTGATCGCGACCACTGGAATGGAATCCATTAAGGCATCGCCTAACCCTGTGATTAAATTAGCGGCTCCGGGGCCAGAAGTGGCGATACACACGCCCACTTTGCCACTTGAGCGCGCATAGCCAATGGCTGCCATCGCTGCACCTTGTTCATTACGACACAATAAATGTTCAATGCCCGCATCATATAGCGCATCATAAACTGGCATAATCGCCCCACCGGGATAGCCAAAAACGGTAGTTACGCCATGTGTTTTCAAACTCTCGGTTACTAATCTTGCCCCATTCATTTTTATCACCCTTGCATAATTGGTCAGTAAAAAAAACCCTCATCTGCTATCAGACGAGGGTTAAATTTGATCTTCTTTGCTTATTGACAGTCAAACATTAACGCACTCGCCCCGCAGTGATAATAATCACCACGAGGTTAATAATAATGCGCAGTACAGGGCGTAATGCCATAACGTCAATTCCAAATCGTTGAGTATGTTGTTGTATGTTTTATATTCATATCATATTTTTTTTTCAGCGCAAACTATTTTTTTATAAAATATAAAAAAAGATGAAAACG
Organism: Bisgaard Taxon 45; assembly: GCA_049888895.1. GTDB lineage: Bacteria > Pseudomonadota > Gammaproteobacteria > Enterobacterales > Pasteurellaceae > Pasteurella. The sequence continues at coordinate 69,533 of JBLUWJ010000001.1, forward strand.
TTTTCGTTATGTGTTTTTTTCAGAATGCGAAGTGAGGTTATGTTATGATAAGCAAAACAATGAGACCGTAGGATTGTATATGTCACTTTTCCCTTTCCGTGCCATTGTGTCTGATTTAGATGGCACTTTATTAAATGCTCACCACATGATTGGTGAGTTTACTATTCAAACGCTACAAAAGCTGGCTGCCAAAGGGGTCGATATTATGTTGGCAACCGGACGTAACCACACCGATTTGTTACCGATCTTAAAAAAAGTCAACATTGAAAATGCAGTGATGATCACGTCTAATGGGGCAAGAGCACAGGATTTACAAGGCAATTTGTTGGTGCGCGATTATTTACCTGAGCAAATCGCTTTTGACATCATGAATCTGGATTTTGATCGCCAGCGCGTATGTGTCAATGCGTATCAAGGGGATGACTGGTTTATTAATATTGATGTACCACAATTGCGCAAATATCATCAAGATTCAGGCTTTATGTATGAGGTGGTGGATTTTACCCAGCACCATGGTCGCGAAACGGAAAAAGTCTTTTTTATCGGACGTGAGCCCAACGATCTTGTGGCATTAGAATATCACTTGCAGTCCACCTATGGCGAAACCACCAGCGTGACTTATTCCACGCCTGTTTGTTTGGAAGTGATGAATCGAAATGTCTCGAAAGCAAGTGCTCTAGAGAAAGTGCTAGCCAATCGGGATTATGACTTGCAACATTGTCTTGCCTTTGGCGATGGGATGAATGATGTGCAGATGCTCAGTCGTGTTGGCAAAGGTTGTGTGATGGGCAATGCCGATCCACGATTAAAGGCGGCTTGTCCCGATCTTGAAGTGATTGGCATGAATGCGCAAGAATCGGTAGCCAATTACCTTCGCCAGACATTTGATATTGCGTAAGGGTACGCGTCTTTTCACTCACAGAAGGCAATATTGCGGTGTTAAGTATTGGACAACAAATGCTATTCATCAGCCTCGGTGCGGCATTGGGTGCGCTGTCACGTTGGGGACTTGGTTGGTTTCTCAATCCACTGTTTGCCAGCTTCGCGTTAGGGACACTGGTGGCAAATTATCTTGGCTGTTTGCTCATGGGCATATGCTTGGCCGTTTTTTGGCAATACCCACAATTTTCTGCGCAATGGCGTTTATTTTTGGTAACGGGCTTTTTAGGCAGTTTCACCACCTTTTCTACTTTTTCGGCGGAAGTAATTGAACACCTTGTGCACCAAAAATGGCTTACTGGTCTTACACTGGCCTCGTTACACCTGTTTGGTTGCTTATTGTGTACTGCGTTAGGCGTGTTTATTTGGCGCTATTGGTCGTAAAAAATTGGCTAATTTTATTGAGAGCATTGCTTCGGATTGCATCACGTTCAAATAAAATTTCATGCTTGCTCTGTGCAATCTGTGTGAGTTCGCCGCGGGGTAAAAGTGCGGTCAGTTTTTGTAGATGTTTATTATCGACAATCTTTTCTTTCTCGGATTGTAAAATCAGCACTGGTATTTCAATACGGGGCAAAATAGTGGGTAATTTTTTAATCGCACTAAAGCATAAATGCACCCAACGGAAGGTTGGTCCGCCTAAATGAATATGCGGATAACGGCGATTAATACGATTCATCCAACGCATACGCGTACGACAACAGCTTAAATCATTGTTATCTAGATCCGCTGCGTGATAACGTCCCTTACCAAATACATAACGTGTGCCCTGACCAAATAGCATCATCAGATTAATAATGAGTTCATCTCGTAAAGCATGTTGCAATGGAATGCCGTAAAAGGGTGCAGAAAAGACCGCACTTTTGACTTGATGATCATAATTAGCGAGGTAGTAAGTACTGATTAAGGCACCGAGAGAATGTGCCAGAATATGTTGGTTTTGGTATGGGTAAAGACTGGTGATTTTCTCTAGCAAAATGGCCATATCATCCGCATAAAAACGAAACTCATCAATATAACCTTTCTCGTGGTCGTTTAATAAACGCTGTGAATAGCCCTGCCCACGATGATCAAATACCAATACATCATAGCCTTGCTGATAAAAATCATACGCCAGCTCAGTCCATTTCAGTAGATTTTCTGCCCGTCCATTGACTAAAATCACTAAATTACGCTGTACAGGATTGTCTTGAACAAAATGGCGATAGGTAATGCGCACCCCTTTTTTCCCTTGTACGTCTTGCAACGGAAATTGGGCAGCAAATGGATGTAATTCAGCTAAGGCAAAGTGGGTAAAATGAGGTTCACGGATCATAGCACGTCCCAATCATTTAATCTGGCGAGGTTAGCATATTAGCACAAAATCGGTTTGCCGACTATGTGGCAGACATTGAGGATATGGTGCAGAAAGCAAAAGAGCAGGGGGCCTGCTCTTTATCGTAGGGGAGGAGACTAAGCAACAAGTTGTTTCAAAATACGACGAAGTGGCTCAGCGGCACCCCAGAGTAATTGGTCACCCACTGTGAAGGCGGCTAAATATTCCGGTCCCATTTTGAGTTTACGTAAACGACCAACGGGCACAGATAAAGTCCCTGTCACTTTGGTTGGCGTCAGTTCACGTAAGGTCACCTCTTTTTCGTTTGGAATCACTTTCACCCACTTATTGTGGCTTGCTAAAATTTGTTCGATTTCCTCAAGTGGTAAATCTTTTTTCATTTTGATGGTGAAGGCTTGACTGTGGCAACGCAATGCGCCGATACGCACGCATAGCCCATCAACAGGAATTGGACTGTCGTCTAAGCCAAGAATTTTATTGGTTTCCGCATAGCCCTTCCATTCTTCTTTGGTTTGACCATCTTCCCAGAGTTTATCAATCCACGGGATTAAACTTCCTGCTAATGGCGCGCCAAAGTTTTCTGTTGGTAAATCGCCACGCATTTTAGCGGTGACTTTACGCTCAATATCTAAAATAGAGGAGGCTGGATTGTCGAGATCCACTTTCACGCAGTCCTCAAGTTGCCCCATTTGAACGAGCAACTCGCGCATATTTTTTGCTCCTGCCCCACTGGCTGCTTGATAGGTTGCCACAGATACCCATTCCACTAAATCACGCTCAAATAAACCACCTAACGCCATTAACATTAAACTCACCGTACAGTTACCGCCAACGTAGGTTTTAATGCCATTTTTTACGCCTTCGCTGATGACATTTTGGTTCACCGGGTCAAGCACGATGATCGCGTCTTTTTCCATACGCAATGCAGAAGCCGCATCAATCCAGTAACCGTTCCAACCAGCTGCACGTAACTTCGGATACACCTCGTTAGTATAGTCACCACCTTGGCAGGTCACAATAATGTCTAATTTTTGTAATTCAGCGATGTCAAAAGCATCTTTCAATTCTCCTGCTTGTTTGCCACCAAATACCGGTGCTTTTTGTCCCGCTTGTGATGTGGTAAAAAATACAGGATTGATGTTGGCAAAGTCATTTTCTTCTTGCATACGATCCATCAAGACAGAACCCACCATCCCACGCCAACCGATAAAACCAACGTTTTGCATAAAATTTTCCTTATCTAAAAATATGAATGATATTGTGTTTGTATAAAGCTAATTAATTACAAGATCGTTTCAATAAATGCAAGCCTTTTTATCGTGAAAATAATTAAAGTTATGGATTTTTTCTGTTTATGAATGGTGAGTTGGTTTTTTTGAATCATATTTAGTAAAAAGCGAGTAAATATCGTATTACATACAATAAGATTCTTCTACTTGCATAAGTATAGTTTAGGTAGCTATGACGATTGGACTTAGCAAGATAAATGTGCGGTCAATGTTGAAAAAGTGTTACGCTTTGAGAAATTGACCGTTTTTTGTGTAAGATGATGTTATACCGTCGATTGAGCTTGCGCTCGTGTCCGCACGAGTGCATTTTTCATTGTGTTGTTAAAGCACTCGTCAGAGACGAGCGCTATCAAATGGATAAGGAGGTGAACATGTTAGAAAAAATGTCAGAAGCGCAATATAAACGTATTGTTGAAAATAATAGAGGACTTACATTAATTGGTATGTTTTCCAGTTTTCAGGTGTGTTATGGAGATATAAGAGATAAACCTGAAATCAAAGAAATGTTTTTAGAATTGATGGCAGATTTAATGAAAACAGGGGAACTCAAGTTAGCAACTAAAGGCAAATTCCTCGAAGGGTCGATTGAAGAACAGATTGATTTATTTCGCCAAGCTTGGCCAGATCATTATGACGATAAAGAATTGGAATATGATATTGATAATATATGGTGGCATGTATATGCCCCTGCAGGTGCAGTATGGATTTGCGAAGATGGCTATGAAGAATGGACTTAGCGAGATAAAAGTGCGGTCAATTTTGAAAAAGTTTTACATTTTGAGGAATTGACTGTTTTTTGTGTAATATGACGTTGTACCGTCAATTGAGCTCGCGCTCGTGTCCGCACGAGTGCATTTTTCATTGTGTTGTTAAAGCACTCGTCAGAGACGAGTACTATCTTTAGTTGGATACACCTAAAAAAATCTGCACATTAAACTATGTTAATGTGCAGATTGTGTGTTGAGCTAAAAGACAGATTAGAGAATTTCTTTGGCTTTCGAGACCACGTTTTCAACGGTGAAACCAAAGAGTTTGAACAATTGGTCAGCTGGTGCGGATTCACCAAAACTGTTCATCCCCACAATACGTCCCTCAAAGCCCACATATTTGTACCAGAAGTCCGCAATACCCGCTTCAATCGCAACACGTTTCGTCACCTTGCTTGGTAACACGCTTTCACGGTAAGCCGCATCTTGTTTATCAAACACATTGGTGCTCGGCATAGAGACAACACGCACTTTTACACCTTCTGCATCTAAAACATCCGCCGCTTTCATCGCCAATTCCACCTCAGAACCGGTCGCAATCAAAATTAAATCTGGGCAAGTTTGGTTTTCGCAGCAATGACGTAAAACATAACCACCACGAGTCACATTGGCTAACTGCTCAGCAGTGCGGTCCATTTGCGCAAGATTTTGACGAGTAAAAATTAACGCACTAGGTCCCTCTTTACGTTCCACCGCCGCTTTCCACGCCACCGCCGATTCCACTTGGTCACATGGGCGCCATGTTTCCAAATTTGGAATTAAACGTAAAGCAGACGTTTGTTCAACCGGTTGGTGAGTTGGACCGTCTTCACCAAGCCCGATAGAGTCGTGAGTATAAACAAACAATGAACGTTGTTTCATTAATGCCGCCATACGCACCGCATTATGTGCATATTCCATAAACATCAAGAAAGTGGCACCATAAGGAATGAAACCACCATGTAACGCGATACCGTTCATAATCGCCGACATACCAAACTCACGCACACCGTAATTGATGTAGTTACCATCGGCATTTTCTACCGCACGGATTGGTTTGGAACCTGACCATAGGGTTAAGTTTGAGCTGGCTAAATCTGCTGAGCCGCCTAAAAACTCTGGTAATAATTTAGCATAGGCTTCAATTGCATTTTGTGATGCTTTACGGCTGGCAATGCTTGCCGGATTTGCTTGTAATTGTTCAATAAAGGCTTGCGATTCTGCTGCCCAATTTGCCGGGAGTTCCGCATTCACACGACGAGTAAATTCCGCCGCTAATTCAGGGTAAGCTTTCGCATAAGCTGCAAATTTCTCATCCCACGCTTTTTCAGCAACTTGACCTTTTTCTTTCGCATCCCACTGTGCATAAATCTCCGCAGGAATTTCAAACGGGGCGTGTTCCCATTTTAAGAATTCACGTGCTGCCGCAATTTCGGCATCGCCTAATGGAGAACCATGACAATCGTGTGAGTTAGCTTTGTTTGGTGAACCATAACCGATGATGGTTTTACAAATAATTAAGGTCGGTTTGGTTGTCTCCGCTTGGGCTTGTTTTACCGCCTCAAGAATCTGCTCTGAGTTATGACCATCCACCGCAGGAATCACATGCCAACCATAAGCCTCAAACCGTTTTTGCGTATCATCGGTGAACCAACCGTCCACATGACCATCAATTGAGATATTATTGTCATCATAGAACGCAATCAGTTTGCCTAACCCAAGAGTACCCGCCAAAGAACAGGCTTCATGAGAAATCCCTTCCATTAAACAGCCATCCCCTAAGAACACATAGGTGTGGTGGTCAACAATCTCATGACCTGGACGGTTAAATTGATGCGCAAGGGTTTTCTCCGCAATCGCAAAACCCACTGCGTTAGTAATCCCTTGGCCTAATGGTCCTGTTGTGGTTTCTACACCGGGTGCATAACCATATTCTGGGTGTCCCGGTGTTTTGGAATGTAATTGACGGAATTGTTTTAAATCTTCAATAGAAAGGTCATAACCACTTAAATGTAATAGGCTATAAATTAGCATTGAACCATGACCATTGGATAAAATGAAACGGTCGCGATCGGCCCAGTGTGGATTGGTTGGGTTATGTTTTAAAAAGTCACGCCATAGGACTTCTGCAATATCTGCCATCCCCATCGGTGCACCAGGGTGACCAGATTTTGCTTTTTGCACTGCATCCATACTTAAAAAACGGATAGCATTTGCCAGTTCTTTACGTGTTGCCATAGTGATTACTCCTAAGTAATTAAGACTCAAATTTGAGCGGTATTTTACGCTATTTTGCTTATAAAGGATAATGAATTTGTTCGTATTATAGGTAACAGGAATTTTCGTCTGTTTCTAGCGTTCATCAAGAAAATGGTGTTTTTTTATTTTAGTTTTAGGCAAGCAGTCTTTGCGTGAGCCTTGAGTAGAAAAAGAGATAAATAAAAAAACGCCGTAATAATGATTAGCGGCGTTTCATCTGTTCCACAGAAAATGGGCTTATTGTAGTAAGAAGTTAATGTCCCTTATGGCTAGTGCTATACAGAATTTTATCCGTATAAGCCATCGCGACGGCGGAAATTAAGAAACCTAAATGTAAGAATAATTGCCACATCATGGTTTTTTCATCCATATTCGCGGCGTTCACAAAGGTTTGCAGCAAATGGATCGACGAAATGCTAATAATCGACATTGACAGTTTCACCTTCAGCACGGAGGCATTGACATGACTCAGCCATTCAGGCTCATCGGGGTGATCTTTAGTACGTAATTTTGAGACAAAAATTTCATACCCCCCCACGATAACCATCACTAATAGGTTAGCAATCATGACGACATCGATTAAGTTAAGTACGGCTAACATAATCATATTCGCATCCATACTTTGTAAATTAGTCATTAATTCCCATAAGGATTTCATAAATTTATAAGCATAAATCCCTTGTACAACGATTAAGCCTAAATAAATCGGTAATTGTAACCAACGGCTGGCAAAGATGATTTGACTAATCATATTTGGAGCCGCTTGGTGTTGGCGTGATTTATGGCGTCTTTGTTTGCTATGGTGTGGTGAAGCTGAATGTTGAGTATGTTGTTCCATGTGAATTTAAAATAGAGTAAGAAAAGTCAAAAGAGCGGTGAAATTACCTGTTTTTTAGTAAAAATTCAATTTATTTTTTGATAAAAGCGGAAAAGAAAAAAAGTGGTGAGGCGGAGATCGCACTCACCACACTTTTATTCTCTAGATCGTTTGTAGATCGCGATGTTGAGTTTCTTTCATGTTGAGTAAAGCAAGGAAAGAAATCAGGGCATTGAAAGCTAAATAGATCCCAACACCCCTCACCCCAAAATAGGCATTGATTTTCATCGCGACAATCGTGGCGACACTGGCGCCTAAAATACCGGCTAAGTTGTATGCCAAAGAGGCGCCAGAATAGCGGACTTCGGTTGGGAAAAGTTCTGGTAATAAGACCGCCATCGGGCCAAAAGATAGCCCCATTAAAATAAACCCTAATGTAAGGAATATAAACAGGCTAGTCGCGCTACCATGGCTTAAGAAAAGCGGCATACTCAAACCCAATAGCGCGGTAGCAACGCTAACCCATAACATTAAACGTCGACGTCCTATTTTATCTGCGTACCTCCCTGACAGCACAATCGCAATAGCGAAAATGACGGAGGTTATGAGCAAGAATCCTGTGAAAAGACTCGGCGATAAGCCAAGCCCCATTGGATGACCTTGTGGAGATAAGGTAGTGGGACTTTTGGCATAAATTTGGGTAAATGCGGCTAAAATATAGAACAGCACATAGCCAGCGGTAGATAAAAAGACGCCAATAATGAAGGGGTGATAATGCTGTTTGAACACGGCTTTTATTGGGAAACGATGGACTTTGCCTTGTTTTTCTGCGGCAGAAAAGACCGCACTTTCGTGAATTGTTGCACGTACATACCAGCCGATCGCAATTAAGACGGCCGAAGCAATAAATGGAATGCGCCACGCCCACTCAATCAGTGCGTCTTGTCCAAACAGATAGCCAACCAGAAAGAAGGCACCATTCGCTAATAGAAGTCCAATGGGCGCGCCTAGTTGCGGAAAAATCCCGTATCTTGCCCGTTTTTCGGCGGGGGCATTCTCAATCGCGACTAATGCCGCTCCGCCCCATTCGCCACCTAGTCCAATCCCTTGCCCAACTCGACATAGGCAAAGTAATACGGTTGACCACACGCCTATACTGGCATAATTTGGCAATAAACCGATTGCCACCGTAGACATCCCCATTAATAACAAGGAGGCAATTAAGGTTTTTTTACGACCAATGCGATCGCCAAAATGCCCAAATAAAATAGCACCAATCGGGCGTGCGAAGAAAGCGAGTGCTAAGGTAGAAAGGGCGGCGAGCTGGTTAGAAAGCGGATCATCACTTTGAAAAAATTGATGGTTAAACACTAATACCGCTGCCATGGCGTAAATATAATTATCAAAATACTCAATTGCCGTCCCCACCATTGTCGCAACTGCAACATTACGTGGATTATTCCGCATGATCAAGCAACTCCTTTACGGTTTTGGCGATGTCGGTAGACTGCGTAATCGCCGAAATCACTGCGACACCATTTGCTCCGCGTTGGCGTAATGCTTGTGCACTTTGTGCAGTGACCCCCCCAATTGCTACGATCGGTTTATCAATCCCATTAGCTCGAATGGTCGAAACAAATGCCATACCCACCACGGGTTTAGGATCTTCTTTAGATTGAGTGGGGAAAATAGGTCCTGTACCAAAGTAATCAATTAATGGGTTAGCTTGTGCAGCGAGGCCTTGTTCAAGGGTGTTGACGGAGGTGCCAATAAAACATTGGCTGTGACAAAGTGCGGCGACATCTGCTACAGCCATATCCGTTTGCCCCACATGAATGCCATCTGCGCCAATTTCAATGGCCAATTGCACATCATCATTGACCACAAACGGCACCTGATATTGGCGACAAAGGTCTCGACACTGCATGGCTAATGCCTTGATCTTATTGGGATCGTGCAAGGCGTTTTTCCCTTTTTCGCGGAATTGATAACAGGTAATCCCACTTTGAAGGGCCTGTTCTAAAATCGCGAGTAAGTTTTGGGCAGGGTCACCTGCAAGATGCAAGCAATCCTGTGTGCCTGCGATAAAATAGAGTTGCATGGCGCCCTTAACATCATAATGGTGTGGCATGTTCATTTCTCCTCAGCCTCAAGGCTTATCGTGATAATTGTGAATACGCCCAATGATTGGTTGGACCGTGTCCATGGCCAATATTCAACGGATGACTAATTGCTGCGGTAATAAAGGCTTTGGCGGTTCTCACTGCCTCCACTACTTCCGCTCCTTTTGCCAGTTCAGCGGCAATACAGGCGGAGAAGGTGCAACCTGTGCCGTGGGTGTGGCGAGTGTTAAAACGAGGGCTGTCGAAATGCAAGATTTCCGTCGGTGTGAATAGCCAATCACGGCAAATGTCGCTTTGGGAATTAGCGCTGTGTCCGCCTTTGATGACCGCATTACGCACGCCCATGGCACGCAGTTTCTCTGCTGCTTCGCAAGCCGTTTTATCATCCACGATTTTGATACCGGTGAGCGCTTCCGCTTCGGGTAAATTGGGAGTAATCACTTCAGCTTTTGGCACCAGTAAAGTGCGTAAGGCGTCTACCGCATCGGGTTCTAATAATGCCGCACCGCCTTTGGCGTACATGACTGGATCAAGCACCATGCGACCAAAATCATATTTTTTTAAGGCGTTAGCGATACAGTCGATAATTTCTGTATTTCCTAACATACCGATTTTAAAGGCGTTGACTTGGTAATCATCAGCGATCGCTTTTAACTGACCTTCAATAATATTGAGGGGCACGGGATGAATATCGTACACACCTAGGCTATTTTGCACGGGAATAGCCGTAATGGTGGTCATGCCAAAAACGTGTTGCATTTGGAACGTTTTTAAATCCGCTTGAAAACCTGCGCCACCGCAGTTATCTGACCCTGCAATGGTTAAGGCGATAGGAATGTTACGCATAAGAAATCCTTGCATATTGCTTAATTTTTTCAGGAGAAAGGCTCGCCAGCTGATCAAGCAAGCCCAGATAAAATTGGCCATGTTGTGTGTCGCTTAATGGCTGTGCAGCAAGCTCACCAGCAATGGCATAGGCGGTACAGGCTTCTAACATGGCATCAAAATATTGTGCTGGTTCCGCCACCGCTAAAAATGCACCACAAATAGCACTTAATAAACACCCTGAGGCAGTAATTTTCGGGAATAATGGCGTGCCATTATGAATTTGTACCTGACGTTTACCGTCACTTAAATAATCTGTTGCACCGCTTATCATGGCGATACATTGATATTTTTCCGCCACACAGCGGGCAATTTCGGCTAAATCTGCGTTGCCCGATCCGACATCGACCCCTTTTGCTTGCCAATCCACTTGAGCAATTGTGGCTAATTCGCCTGCATTGCCACGGATCGCTGCAAATTTAACTTCACTGAGCAAGGTTTCCACGGTTTGTTTACGGAATGTGGTTGCCCCGACACCAACGGGATCAAGGACCACAGGAATGCCCACTTGATTAGCGGTTTTGCCGGCTAATACCATGGCAGAGACTTCCTTGCCCATTAAGGTGCCGATATTGATCACTAGGGCTTGGCTAAGACGAGGTACTTCGTGCATTTCTTCCATTGCCGCAGACATCAGCGGTGAGGCACCAATTGCCAATAATCCGTTAGCGGAAAAATTCGCCGCAACCACGTTAGTGATATTGTGGATAAGGGGATTTTGGGCACGGATTTGTTGTAAATAGTTAGGTTTTAGCATGTTGTTTGTTACTTCTAGGTTATGTTGTTACATTGCTACTGGGCTTCGCCGGTGGCGAGTGACTTTCTTTGTTTCGTACAGTATCAAGTTTCGCCAGATGGGCGACCTGCTTTCTTTTGCTTGCCCAAAAGAAAGCAGGCAAAGAAAAAGGCACCCCGATTAAATTGCTAGTCCTCATTTCACCCTAATTTTATTCATAGAATGTGAGCAGACTATGTACTACTACATTGGTGCCTCTTTCCTAACAGTCATGCTACCGTATAGGTAACGTACAGGTGGAAAGTGCCTTGTTACGTGCTTAACAGAAACTTTCCAAAAATGCACTGCACTTTCGATTATCTCCGAGTAAACCACTTCCCCGTGTAAGTTGCCCGAAGGGAAAAGACATTTTTAAGAAAATAACGTTGCGCAACGAAGTGAAGACAACTTATTTTCTGTTAAAAAAATGGCTTTGACATGAGGACCAGCAACTTAGTCGGGTCGCCTTTCTTTGCTTACTTTCTTTGGCAAAGCAAAGAAAGTAAGAAATCATTTAATCTCTACTGCATAATCCGATAAGGGTTTCGCCACTTTTGTCAACCCGTTCGCTTTCAGGAATTCTGCCATGCGTTCATAACGGTGGCTATCTAACGCTCTTGGGCGTAAGGCTAAACGGGGTAAGGTATCTGCCCATGCTAAGCGGTTAAGTTCATTGTCTAGTTCTTTTGGCTTGTAAGCCACAAATGCTTTCCATGCGGCTTGCGGGTGGTTTAAGGTATAAACAGTAGCTTGTTCAAGTGCGGTTAAGAATTTGCTAATTTTTTCTTTTGGCATGTTGTTTTTATTTGCCACTAAAATGAGCTCATCATACACGGGCACGCCATGTTCTTCTGGATAGAACGCGCGACCAGGGTGTTTTTCTAGTTTCATTTGGTTTAATTCAAAGTTACGGAATCCCCCAATGACGGCATCCACTTGGCCGCTAATTACTGAAGGTGAAAGCGACCAATTCACGTTAACCATTTGTACATCTTTCTCCGTTAGATTGGCAGAACCTAACATCGCTTTTAATAAAGAATCTTCAAAGCCACTGACGGAATAACCAATTTTTTTGCCTTTTAAATCGGCAAGGCTTTTAATTGCACTTTTTTCTAACACAATTAAGCTGTTAAGCGGCGTTGCCACTAGGGTGCCAACACGGATGAGTGGTAAATTTTCCGCCACTTGAATTTGTAATTGTGGTTGATAATCCACCGCTAAATCCGCTTTTCCTGCAGCCACTAATTTTGGTGGAAGGGAAGGATCGGCAGGTTCTACAATCTCGACCTCTAGACCATGTTGTGCAAAATAACCATTTTGTTGTGCCACGATAATCGCTGCGTGGTCAGGGTTAACGAACCAATCCAGTAATAAAGTCAGTTTTTCTTTAGCTGATACACTAAGACTAACGCCCAGAGTAAGTGCGAGAGCGAGCATATTTTTGATGAGTTTTTGCATTTTTTGTTTCCTTTTTGTGGTTTAACTTAAGTCCAATCCCATTTGCCAAAACGCGGATTCCATACGTGTGGCGGTATTAAAAATCTGTTGTAATTTGGTGAGCTGTGCTTCAGAGCGATCGGCACAAAGTGCATCTAAGGTAGCGATTGCGTTTTGTGCTGCGGTTTGGAATTCTTCGCCAGAATAGGTATCAATCCACGCTTGGTAGGGATTGTTTTCAGGGCTCATGCCACTTTCTACAATATGCTTTGCAATCACGGCATAACCAATCGCACAAGGGGCTAGCGCGGTATAAAGTTCAGCTAACCCCCCCGTCATGCCTACGTCTAATACATAGCGGGTATAGGCCACACAAGCAGCGGATTCTTCGGTGCGAAATAAGGTTTGTTCATCAATCCCCCAGCTTTCACAGCACTGAATATGTAACTGAATTTCATCTAACAATGCACCAATGGCTTCCTTTGCTGCTTTCATTTGCGCAAAGTTTTCTGCTTTATAAATCCCCAAAGATAAGGCGCGGTTATATTGAAATAAAAATAAATAATCTTGTTTTAAATAATGCTGAAAACAGGCAGTAGGCAAGGTACCGTTGGCAAGCTGTTGCACAAAAGGGTGATGGATATAATCCTGCCAGTAGGTGCCTGCGTTGTTGATAAGTTGTTGTGTGATGGACATCATTGTTTCCTTTTTTTGATAAAACTTGGCTAAAATTGACCGCGCTTTTACCTTGTGCATATAAATCGCGACTTACTTTAAGTGTTTCACCCAAGGGATCCATTTCTTGAGCAAATAATCCACGGTGAAATACAAGAGCAAACTGATGCTCATTAAAAGCAATAAGGCGGAAAACATTAAATCCACCTGCATTCTGGCGTTAGCGTGCAGCATTAAATAACCTAATCCCTGTGATGAACCCACCCATTCCCCCACAATCGCACCAATCGGTGCCACAGAAACGGCAATACGTAAGCCAGAAGCCAAGGAAGGTAGCGCGGCGGGAAGGCGCACTTTAAATAACATTGCGCTTGCTGAAACCTGCATGGTTTTTGCCAATTCCAACCATTGCATCGAGGTGTTACGTAAGCCGTCGTAACAGGCAGCAGTCACGGGGAAATAAATAATTAAAATCGTCATCACAATTTTGGACGCTAAACCATAACCAAACCACAGCACTAATAACGGTGCAATCGCAAACACGGGAATGGCTTGTGAGATCACCAACAAAGGCAATAAGAGTTTGGATAAATAATCAGACAGGCTGAGTAACAGCGCGGAGAGTAGCCCTAGCGATACGCCAAGTAAGAGACCGAGCCCTATTTCTAACAGGGTAATTTGGCTGTGGTGCCACAATAAATCATAGCGACTGTGTAGCTGGGTAAATACATCAGTCGGTGGGGGAAGCATATAACGCGGAATGTCAAAAAAAGACACCGCACTTTGCCATAAAAGCAATAATGAGAGACTGAGTAAGAGTACATGAATAAACACTTTAATTTTCATGTTGACCCTCAATGAGTTGTATTAATAGATGTTCTTGTAGTTGCCACAGATCCTGTTGACCGAGTTGTCTTGGTGTTTCGCCTGTGAGAGGAATAGAGGCGGATAAGCGAGCAGGCTGATGTTTTAGCACATAAATGGCATCGCTTAAACGAATCGCTTCTTGCGGATCATGCGTGATCAGTAACACGGTTTTCTGTTTTAAGAGATCACAAGCAAGATCTTGTAATTGAATACGGGTGATGGCGTCCAATGCCGAAAACGGTTCATCCATTAAAATGGTATTGGCGTCTTGCATTAAGGTGCGAGCTAAGGCAACACGTTGACGTTGACCGCCAGAAAGCTGATAGCAAGGTTTGTGCCAGTGATTTGCCATTTTAACGGCAGCCAATAATGTCTTGGCTTTTTCCTCACTCTGCTTATTCTTTTTGCCTTGCAAGTGTACATGTAGCTGCACATTGTCAAGCACGGATAACCAAGGATAAAGTGCATCTTGTTGTGCCATATAGCTGATTGTTTGACCGGGAGAAATCACAATTTGCCCATAAGTGATGGCGTGATTTTCTAACCCAGCAATCGCCCGTACTAAAGTCGATTTGCCAATGCCTGATGCACCCAGTAGTGTTGTCCACTTTCCTTTAGGCAAGACGAAATTGAAATCAGCAAATAACGGTTGCTGACCATAACATAGGCTTAAATGACGGATCTCAACGGCAGACATCGCGAAAAAACCGAGAGGTTAGCGCTGAAAGGATGAGAGAAAAGATGACACAATAGGGAGAGAGAATAAGCGGATTGTTGGCATAATTAGTTTCCTACGTCAGTGTTAGCTGTATCAGGTTCACGGGTATCATCTCAGCCTTGTCAATTTTCGCGACAAGGCACCCCGACTAAAGTGCGATAAGACTACATGAGTGAGCTAAAAAGAGAAGAGCTTTGTTAAAAAAATGTGATCTTTGTCACGGAATTTATTTCTCTTTTCTCGCTTCTCTTATTTTTCTGGGGCTTCTTTTTTGGGCTGCTCCGCTTCTGATTCGACTTTCACCACCTCTAACCGTTCCACTTCTACTGCATTATGCAACAATTCCACACTTGGCATGGTTTTGTTGGCTTTGGCGGAGAGGTCTTTGAAGCGTTCAACTTTGCCCACTAAACCTTGCTGACCCACTAATGCGGTGACGGTGCTATTGTAATGGGTGCTGGCAGAAGATAGCGTGTTGCCGAGTTTACCTAAGCGTTCGGCGATGACGCAGATTTGGTTGTAAATGTCGCCTGCACGGGCGCTGATTTCTTTGGCTTCGGCATTACCACGTTCAATTCGCCACAAGTTCGCTACCGTGCGTAAAATTGGCATAAGGGTCGTGTGGGATACTAAAATGACGTTTTTCTCATAACCGTAATTAAACAACGTTGGATCCATTTTCATGGCTTCAATGTAGGCAGGTTCGATGGCAATAAACATCAGTACAAAATTCGGGCTACGCATACCAATTAAATTGCTGTAATCCTTGCGTGAAAGATCATCAATGTGGTTTTTTATCGCCTTAATATGTTCTCGCAATTTATTTTGGCGCTTGAGATCATCTTCGGCATTAACCGCACTTTCATAGGCAACGAGCGACATTTTACTGTCGATAATTAAATGTTTGTTATCGGGGAGATGCAGCACAAAATCTGGGTAATTATGTTTGCCTTCTCCGTCTTTAAAGTGTGCTTGCGCACTGTAATGTTCCCCTTCTAGCAAGCCCGCTAATTGCAACGCACGCTCCAGTTGTACCTCGCCCCAATTGCCTAAGGTTTTCTTTTCACCTTTTAAAGCAGAGGTGAGGTTATCCGCTTGTTGCGACATATTTAAGCCGATCTCGAGTACTTTTTTAATTTCCGCTTCTAAACCTGCATTGCCTTTCACTGATTCAGAGTGGATCTCATTGACCCGTTTTTGGAATCCTTCGATTTGCTCACGGAATGGTTTGAGCAGGCTATCCAGTGCAGTTTGATTGCTTTGACTAAAACTACGGCTTTTTTCGTCTAAAATGCGGTTAGCCAGATTTTGAAATTCCGTACTCAGTTGTTGCTTACTTTGCTCAATCGCTTGTTGTTGTTCCACAAAGTGTTTTTCTTTCTCGCTCAGGGTGGTTTTCAGCTCGGTGAATTCTTGCGAAAGTGCGGTCAATTTTGCCACTAATTCTTGATTTTCCTGTTCTTTGCGGGCGAAATTGGCGTGGCTATGTTCAAGTTGTTTTTCTAAGCTTTCCGCTTGCGCAGAGGCAATGCCAAAACGCTCTTTCAATGCGGTGATTTTTTCCGCAATCTCGTTATGGCGAGCTTGTTCCTCGTCTAACTCTTTTTGCAAATACGTCAATTTGTCATCACGCTCAATCAAACGCACCTGCAAACCTTCTGCGGTGGTTTGATATTTCACCACGTGTTGTTCTAATTGATTTTTGGCTTGTTGAACCGCCTCAAATTTGACTAATAACTGATTAAAATCCTCAATGGTTTTATTCAGATCTTGTTGCAGCTCTTGGCTATCACGTTTGTGGCGTGTGTTAAGAAAAAAAAGCACCACACAGCTAATGAGTAGCGTAGCAATGATGATTAAATAATGGGTAGCAGTGAGTTCAGACATTCTCGTCGCCCGTTTTCTAGAAAGTTAATTTGGGGATTAAAGTATAAAGGAATCTGGTGGATTTATCCTAACAGGTTATAATCTTTTTTATTTAGTCGGTGATCTTATGACAGATTTTCAATTTTATCTTGCCTCCAATAGCCCACGCCGAGCGCAAATTTTACAACAGCTCGGCTTTCGCTTTGACATTATTTGCTGTGAAATTGATGAAACCCCATTGTGTCATGAAAAAGGAGAAGATTATGTATTGCGCATGGCAATTGAAAAAAACAACGCGGTGCGCCAACAGTGGCAACAGGCAAAACTTTCGCCAAATGCACCGCACGTTGTCCCGCCTTTGCCCTTCTTATCTGCCGATACGTCGGTGATATTAGATGACAAGATTTTAGGCAAACCCAAAAATGAAGCCGATGCGGCAACAATGTTGCGTGCGTTATCGGGCAGAACCCATCAGGTGATCACGGCAGTCTGTGTGGCGGATGACAAACAAATGCAAACGGCGGTACAGATTAGCAACGTGCGTTTTAAACCACTGACGGAAAAAGAAATTCAAGGTTACATTGCCACGGGTGAGCCGATGGATAAAGCCGGTGCCTATGGTATTCAACAACTTGGGGGCGTTTTTGTTGAACATATTGAGGGCAGTTTTAGTAGTGTGATGGGGCTACCCGTGTTTGAAACGGTGGCATTGTTGAAAAGCTTTGGGGTAGAATTGTTTTAATTTCACAGAGGGACACCGATGAGCGAACGCCTTTTTCAACACAAAAAACAACAAGAACATTGCCCGCTTTGCAACGCTGTTTTACAGGTCAAGCAGGGCAAAAAAGGCTTGTTTTTGGGTTGTTCGGCGTATCCTGCTTGTGATTACATTAAGCCACTGTCTTTTCAATCAGAAAGTAAAATCATTAAAGTCTTAGAGGAAACCTGTCCTGAATGCCGACAGCCTTTGGTATTGAAACAAGGGCATTTTGGCATGTTTATTGGCTGTAGCAACTACCCTGAATGCCATTTTGTGGTGCATGATGAACCTGAAACACAAGCGGAGGAAAAGATCCCTTGTCCCGATTGCCAACAGGGCGAATTAGTGGCGCGTCGTGGGCGACAAGGCAAAGTCTTTTATGGCTGTGATCGTTATCCTCATTGCAAATTTACCTTAGCGGCTAAGCCCTATTTGGTCGCTTGTCCTGCGTGTGGGGGAGCGGTGTGTACATTGAAAAAAGCAACCGATACTCAGCGCACTTTTCAATGCGCGAACAAACGTTGTCGCCATCTTTTTAACTCGGAAATCACATCTTAA
This sequence comes from Bisgaard Taxon 45, assembly GCA_049888895.1. Taxonomy (GTDB): domain Bacteria; phylum Pseudomonadota; class Gammaproteobacteria; order Enterobacterales; family Pasteurellaceae; genus Pasteurella. The sequence goes on from JBLUWJ010000001.1 coordinate 87,583, forward strand.
TGAATATTCAACAAATCGTCGAACAACTTAAACAAAATGAAGTCGTCGCCTATCCGACCGAAGCGGTCTTTGGCTTAGGCTGTAATCCTCATAGCGAAAGTGCGGTGCAAAAATTATTAATTTTGAAACAACGTCCTATTGAAAAAGGCCTGATCTTAGTCGCGCCTAGTTTGGACTATTTATTGCCTTTTATGGATACCAGTGCTTTCAATCAAGCGCATTGGGATCGTTTACAAGCTCGCTATGATCGTCCTACGACTTGGGTGGTACCAGCGAAAGCGAATACCCCAACATTTTTAACTGGACAATTTGACAGCATTGCGGTGCGTTTATGTGATCACCCGGCAGTGAAACAACTCTGTGAACAAGCCGGTTTTGCGTTGACTTCAACCAGTGCCAATTTGACGACCTTGCCACCTTGCCGTACGGCAGAGGAAGTCAAAGCACAATTCGGGGTGGATTTCCCTGTGTTGGATTGTCCAGTGGGTGAGGCAACCAATCCTTCAGAAATCCGAGATCTTTTTACTCATCAACTGTTTAGACAAGGTTAAATAATGGATAAATACGCGGTATGGGGCAATCCAATCGCCCAAAGCAAATCACCACAAATTCATCAAATCTTTGCCAATCAAACCCAGCAACAGATGGAATATGTGGCAATGTTAGGGGATGAACAAGATTTTGAACAGCAATTACGCGTCTTCTTTGAAAAAGGTGCCAAAGGTTGCAACATTACTGCGCCGTTTAAAGAGCGGGCGTTTCAGTTAGCGGATCTTCACAGCGAGCGTTGCTTGACGGCGGAAGCCTGTAATACCTTGAAAAAATTAGATGACGGGCGTCTCTATGCCGATAACACTGATGGAGCAGGCTTAGTCAGTGATTTACAACGTTTAGGCTGGCTTAAACCAGAACAGACTATTTTGATTTTGGGCGCAGGTGGAGCGACAAAAGGTGTGTTATTGCCTTTATTGCAAGCCAAACAATGTATTGTGCTCGCGAATCGTACCTTAAGTAAGGCAGAGGATTTGGCACAAAAATTTGCACAATATGGAAAAATACAAGCCGTTGAACTAGATAATATCCCTGTGCAGTCCTTTGATTTAATCATCAATGCCACGTCGTCAGGTTTGCACGGGCAAACGGTACAGATAAACCCTGAAATTTTGCAAAACGCCACCGCACTTTATGATATGCAATATGCCAAAGACACCGACACGCCGTTTATTGCGTTATGTAAACAATTAGGCAAACAAAACGTCAGCGATGGTTTTGGTATGTTAGTGGCACAAGCCGCTCACGCTTTTCATTTATGGCGAGGGGTGATGCCAGAATTTGAGACGTTGTTGGAACAAGCGTGGCGCTAAAAAACGATAAAAAACCACTGCACTTTTCAAAAAGGCAGTGGTTTTTGTCGTAAATAATATATTACAGACCTGGTGCTTTCCACAATGAGGTAGTTAATCCACTATCAACCAGCTGTAGCTGTTTAGCATAGACATCTGCCCATTTCGCTTTATGTTTTTGATAAAGCTGATGATTTTCTGGGTTTGGTTGGTGTTGTCGCTCAAATTTGACTAGTTTTCTACCGGCTTCGCTGAGTGACGGGTAGAGTCCGACCCCGACACCTGCAGCAATCGCACAGCCCAGTGCGGTGGCTTCTTTGACCACTGGGATATTTACCACTAAGCCGGTCACATCGGCGAGAATTTGGCTCCAAAGTTTGCCTTTTGACCCACCGCCAGCGAAGACGATGGAAGTGAGTTTGACCCCCGAGAATTTTTCTACTTGATCTAAGTTGTAAGAAGACACTATGGCGGCATTTTCTTCTAACGCACGGAATAAGACCGGTTTATTACATTTTTCTGGATCAATGGAGAGATTCACAAAAGATGGTGCTGCGTGATACCAAGATTTAAAGTGCATGGCGTCGGAGAAAATCGGAATGACATCATTTGCGCCGACAGGCACACGTTCTGCCATTTGTTCTAATAAAGTATAGGTATCAATGCCTAAGCGTTCTGCTAGGATTTTCTCTTCTTGACAAAACGCATCTCTAAACCAACGCATAGTTAGACCCGTAAAGAAACTAATGGATTCTGCTTGTACTAAAGGCGCGACGACATGAGGGTTAATCCGGACATTCATCTCAGGATCCGTGACGGGTTCAGGTAAATTGACAACTTGTTGCCAGAATGTTCCGCCAATCACGGCTGCTTGCGAGGGCTCAGTAATCCCTAAGCCAAGGCAACCTAATTGCACATCACCGCCGCCTACCACGACGGGAGTGCCAGCATGTAAACCGGTTTGTTGGGCGACAAGTGCGGTCACTTTTCCTAACATTTCGCCAGTTTCTTTGACGGTGGGTAGTATCTGGGCATTTAACCCAGCCATCTCAAGTAATTCAGGTGACCATTGACGTGTTTGCAAATTGAGCATTCCCGTAGTACCTGCATTAGACGGTTCAACGGCCAGTTCGCCACTTAACATAAAGGCTAACCAGTCACTAATCATGGTCATTGCTTTTGCTTGTTGGTAAATGTCGCTACGGTGATGCGCTAACCAAAGTAGGCGAGGTACGGCACTCAGTGCGAGGGTCTGACCTGAAATCGCATAGAGCTGTTCTTCGAAAGTATGATTATAAAGCGATTTCAGTTCATTGACTTCTTCTGTCGCACGGGCATCCACATTCCCACAGGCCCAAATTGGTTGTTTATTTCCATCGTATAGCACAATGCCTTCACGCATGGAACAGGTTGAGATGGCGGCAATCTGTTGTGCTGGAATCTGGGATTTTTGGAGTGCTTGTTGGATGCAGTCACAAGCAAGTTGCCAGTTCGTGTTGAGATCAAATTCCATTGATCCGGGAATATTGGGATCAGCGAGGTGCGTCCATTCCCGTTGGGCCGCGACAATTTGATTTCCGTCTAAGTCAAAAATGACTGCACGCACACTCCCAGTCCCAGCATCAAGTGCCATAAGATATTGATTGCTCATTGATTTCTCCTTTCGCTGTAAGGAAGTAAAAGGAGCTCTTATCGCATCACACTAAGGCGGCTAACATCATTCGAGCTGTTTTTTCTTCCGTTACTAATGAATTAATATGTTGTCCATATAAGGCACTTAAGATGGCTTCGACTTTTTCTTCACCACCCGCAATACCAATCACATTTGGGATTTTTTTCAAATTATCGAGCGTGACGCTAATCAGTTCTTCGTGTAGTGGCATATCCGGCTGGAGCCGTCCGTCTTTTTGCATAAAGTAGCCGAGAATATCACCTACTGCACCTTGTTCACGTATTAAACGTTGCTTTTCTTCAGTAATGTAGCCAGTGCGCAGTAATGTAGCTTGCCCTTTCTGACGTGTCGCCCCAATCCCAACAATTGCCGCATCGGCATGACAAGCTGCAAGCATAATATCTCTGACACACGCTTCTCGTTTAAAGAGCTTTGCTGCTTCAATTGAAGAGGCACGTAAAGGTGCAGGAATAATACTGACGGAGCAAGATCCGTCCAACTGACCGATCCCTTTCATATAAGGTCCCACCCCACCAGATAATGTAATCAATTTCAGATGGTTGTGAGTAATAAATTCATTACTATGCTTAATGGTTTGCATAATAGTTTCACCAAAGCCGATCGCTAAGAGTTGATTCGGTTTCAGCATCGACATCAGCATTTGTGCTGCTCCAATCCCTAAACGTTGATTGATTTCATTTTTTTCTAGCGCAGGCAAAATGCGTATGTGTTTTAACTGAAAGTGTTCTTTCAGTGCTTCTTCTAATTCAAGGCAACCAGTAAAACGCGAATTGATTTGCACTTTGATAATGCCTTGTTGACGCCCTTTCTCTAATAAACGTGATACTTTTAGACGAGGCAAACCCAATTTATCACCAATTTCTCCTTGCGTAAGATTATCGTGGTAATAGAACCAAGCAATCCGTGCCAGTAATTCCTCTTCGCTCATTGTTTGGCTAGCATCAAGCGTTTCAAATTTATTCTCTGCCATAGTTGTGTTCCCAATAGCTTTATGCATTATTCATTTGTTTTATTTCGTTATCAACTGTTCATTTTACTTTTTTATCTAATTGTGAAGAAGATCACTTTTTTAGAAAAAATAAGCAAATTTTCGTTATTTTATCATAACTTTTGATCTATTTTTGTGATCTCGATCGCGGAAATATTGTTGTTTAGTGATTAAGATGTTTAACAAATGATAAATTAAATAATCATTTGTTCAATTTTGTAGGGAAGAGAACATTATGCAATCCGACAATTTAGAAACCAAATGCTTACTAGAGGCGCGTCATATCAGCAAGTCTTTTTCTGGTGTAGAGGTATTAAAAGCGATTGATTTTTCCTTGTATGCTGGTGAAGTGCATGCCTTATTAGGTGGTAATGGTGCAGGTAAGTCTACTTTAATGAAAATTATTGCGGGGATTCAGCCACAAGATAGTGGCGAGCTACTCATTAAAGGTCAGCGGCAGACAGGACTTTCACCGAATAAAGCACATCAGCTTGGTATTTATTTAGTACCGCAAGAACCTTTGTTATTCCCAAATTTAAGTGTGAAAGAGAATATTTTATTTGGGCTTGCGAAGACAGCAGAAAATGAGAAAAAACTGGCGGCACTTTTATCTGAATTGAACTCACATTTGAGATTGGATATGCAAGCAGGCTTACTCGAAGTGGCAGATCAGCAAATTGTAGAAATCATGCGTGGTCTTATGCGTAATGCCGAGATTTTAATTTTGGATGAACCTACTGCGTCACTCACACCTGCCGAAACCGATAACTTTTTTCGCAAAATTAATTCACTACTCAGTAAAGGTGTAGGGATTGTGTTTATTTCCCATAAATTACCTGAAGTTTGGCAAATTTCACATCGTATTAGTGTGATGCGAGATGGCTATATTGCCTTAGCGGGAAAAACAAACGAGCTTAATCGTGAGGAAGTGATCAGTGCGATTACACCAAAAGCCAAATCGGCTCGCTTAACCGAAGCACAAAAATTATGGTTGGAGTTACCGGGGCATCATCGAATTAAATCAAAAGATCAACCGATTCTGAGTGTTGAAAACCTGACAGGCGAAGGATTTAAGCATGTCACTTTCTCAATTTATCCTGGTGAAATTTTAGGCTTAGCTGGTGTCGTGGGGGCCGGGCGTACTGAATTGGCTGAAACATTGTATGGTTTGCGTCAAAAAAAGTCGGGGGAAATAGTTTTCAACAAGCAGGAAATTAGCCAAATGAGTATTAAGCAACGATTGGCGCAAGGGATCGTTTATTTACCAGAGGATAGACAAGCATCTGGACTTTATTTAGATGCGCCACTAACGTGGAATGCTTGCGCGTTAACCTATAACAATATGGGGTTTTGGATTAATAATGCTCGAGAAAGTGCAATTCTGGAACGTTATCACCGTGCGATAGGGATTAAGTTTAGTGATGAACAACAGGCCGCGAGAACCTTATCAGGCGGTAACCAACAGAAAGTGTTAATTGCCAAATGTTTAGAAGCTGATCCCGCTTTATTGATTGTCGATGAGCCAACACGAGGTGTTGATGTGGGCGCGCGTGCCGATATTTATCAATTAATTCAAAGTGTAGCGAAACAGAATGTTGCGATCCTCTTTATTTCTTCCGATCTTGAAGAAATTGAAAAAATGTCTGATCGCGTACTCGTGATGCATGATGGGCAACTTAGTGAATCGCTTGTTGGTACCGCGATCAATACAACAAATATTATGAATATGGCATTTGGTGGGACAAAGGCATAAGGGGCTTAAGCTATGTGGAAATTTATACAAGATAATCGTGAATTAACCATTGTCTTTGCAATAGGGCTGTTATTTACCTTACTTAGCCTCGGTGGCAGTGGTTTTCATTTACAAACGCTCACAATGATTTTTAACTCAGCACAAATTGTCATTTTACTTGCCATTGGCGCAACGTTTGTCATTTTAACTCGCAATATTGATGTCTCGGTGGGATCAACGATGGGGCTATGTGCTGTCATTGCCGGTAGTTTACTTAATGCTGGATTTGGTGCAGGTGCGTTTGTCATTACCCTATGTTGTGGGCTATTGGCAGGTTTATTTAATGGCATCTTAGTCACACTACTACGTATCCCTGCCATTGTGGCGACGTTAGGTACACTTGGTTTATATAAAGGCATTATGTTGCTGATTACAGGTGGTAAATGGATTGAGGGCTTACCACAGGATTTAAAAACCTTGTCTGCGCCAGCATTTTTGCACATTTCGCCGATCGGTTGGCTACTTTTAGGCTTGATTGGCTTAACGTATTTCTTTTTAACCAAAATGAAACTCGGTCGAGATTTTTATGCCGTCGGTGACAATTTGCAGGGCGCATTACAATTAGGTGTGCGTGTGAATCAGGTACGAATTGCCGCCTTTGCCATTAACGGTACGATGGCAGCCTTAGCGGGGATTGTGTTTGCCTCACAAATCGGCTTTGTGCCTAACTCAACGGGGAATGGGTTAGAAATGAAAGCGATTGCCGCTTGTGTATTAGGGGGAATTAGCTTACTTGGTGGTGCCGGAAATATTATTGGCGCGGTTTTAGGGGCGTATTTCCTGATTCAAATTGACTCTATTTTAGTGTTGTTAAAAGTGCCAGCTTATTGGAATAACTTTGTGGCAGGTTTAGTGCTGTTAGCGGTTTTGGTTTTTGATGGGCGTATTCGTGTGATGATTAACAACAATATTAAACTTCAGCGTTATGCCCGTTTCTTAAAAGACGAGCAAGATGCCGTGAAATAAGGGGAAGCAAAGGATGTTTAACATGAAAAAATACAGTTGGGAAATCGCCCTATTTTGCTTAGTGATTATTGAAATTTTAGGCTTTGGGATTTTTAATCCGCGTATGCTCGATCTCAATGTCTTGCTCTATAGTACCAGTGATTTTATTTATATTGGTATGCTTGCCTTGCCCTTGACGATGATAATTGTATCGGGCGGAATGGATATTTCATTTGGTTCAACAGTGGGGCTATGTGCAATCTTTTTAGGGGTGCTGTTTAAATCAGATGTACCTCTCAGTTTAGCGATTCCGTTAACCTTTTTGGTTGGGATTTTATGTGGATTGATTAATGCCAGCCTCATTCTTTATACCAAAGTTAACCCATTGGTGATTACGCTAGGCACGATGTATTTATTTGGCGGTGGTGCATTATTATTGTCTGGTTTTGCTGGCGCTACTGGTTATGAGGGTATCGGTGGCTTCCCTGAAAGTTTACTCGAATTTGCCAATCAAACCTTAATGGGCATTCCAACCCCGATTATCTACTTTTTATTGATGATGCTTGTCTTTTGGCTGTTGGTGCATAAAACCACCATTGGACGTAGCATTTTCTTAATTGGGCAGAGTGAGCGGACTTCGCGTTATAGTGCTGTACCGATCACACGTACTTTATACATTATTTATTCAGCAATCGGCGTCGTCGCAGCGTTTGTGGGCATTCTGTTAGTGTCTTATTTTGGCTCTGCACGCTCTGATCTTGGCAGTTCTCTCTTAATGCCCGTCTTAACAGCGGTTGTACTTGGCGGTGCGAATATTTATGGTGGATCAGGTTCTATTATTGGCACAGCAATTGCCGCACTTCTGATAGGGTATTTGCAACAAGGATTACAAATGGTCGGTGTTTCAAATGAAATATCCAGTGCATTATCAGGTGCATTACTCATTATTGTTTTAATCGGAAAATCTATTAGTTTGCACTACGGTGCCATTGTGCAATGGATTCATCGAAAAACGAAAAGCGAGTCAACTCATTAATGTTTCTATCCGAAGAAGGAGAATTAACTATGAAAAATCAATTAAAAGCGACCGCACTTGCCATTGCTGTTGGATTATCTGCTTTGTCAGCTCAAGCGGCTGATCGTATTGCCTTTATTCCAAAGCTCGTTGGGGTAGGATTTTTTACCAGTGGTGGGCAAGGTGCGACTGAAATGGGCAAAACATTAGGCGTAGATGTGACTTATGATGGTCCAACAGAACCGAGTGTGTCTAACCAAGTACAACTAATCAATAACTTTGTTAACCAAGGTTATAACGCGATTGTCGTTTCTGCGGTATCGCCAGATGGGTTGTGTTCTACCTTACAGCGTGCCATGAAACGTGGTGTGAAAGTGTTAACGTGGGATTCCGATACCAAGCCAGAATGTCGTAGTCACTATATTAACCAAGGTACACCAGAACAATTAGGCTCCATGTTGGTGGAAATGGCATCAAATCAAATTAGTAAACCAAAAGCAAAAATCGCGTTCTTCTACTCGAGTCCAACGGTGACAGACCAAAATCAGTGGGTAAAAGAAGCCAAAGCGAAAATTGCTAAAGATCATCCAGAGTGGGAAATTGTGACAACCCAATTTGGTTATAACGATGCGATTAAATCCTTACAAACGGCAGAGGGTATTTTAAAAGCCTATCCAGATTTAGATGCAATTATTGCGCCTGATGCTAATGCATTACCAGCAGCAGCGCAAGCAGCGGAAAACTTGAAAGTAAATAATGTGGTGATTGTGGGCTTCAGTACACCAAATGTGATGCGCCCATATGTGAAACGTGGCACCGTGAAACAATTTGGTTTATGGGATGTGGTTCAACAAGGCAAAATCTCCATTGCAGTAGCGAATGATTTGTTAAAAGGCAAAGCATTGAATGTGGGTGAAAAAGTGGATGTACAAGGCATTGGTACGGTCGAAGTGTCACCAAATAAAGTACAAGGTTATGAATATGAAGCGAAAGGTAATGGCATTATCTTATTACCAGAGCGCGTCGTGTTTACGAAAGAAAATATCGATAATTACAATTTCTAGTTGAGGAGAAGTCAATGGCAGATTTAGATGATATTAAAGACGGTAAAGATTTTGGATTAGATCGCCCGCAACAACACAAGGCTTTCTATTTGAAAGGATCGGGGGCGCTTGATTGGGGCATGCAATCACGTTTAGCTGATATTTTTAACCCAAAAACGGGTAAAACCATCATGTTGGCATTTGACCATGGTTATTTCCAAGGACCAACAACGGGATTAGAGCGTATTGACTTACATATTGCACCGCTGTTTGAGTACACCGATGTGTTAATGTGTACACGTGGTATTTTGCGTAGTGTTGTGCCACCAGAAACCCGTAAACCGGTTGTGTTAAGAGCCTCTGGTGCAAACTCGATCTTGACAGAGTTATCGAATGAAGCGGTTGCGGTATCCGTTGAAGATGCACTACGTCTGAATGTGTCTGCAATGGCAGCACAGGTGTATATTGGGTCTGAATATGAGCATCAATCCATTAAAAATATTATCCAATTAGTGGATCAAGGCACGCGTTATGGTATGCCAACCATGGCGGTGACTGGTGTAGGTAAAGATATGGCGCGTGACCAACGTTATTTTTCGTTGGCAACACGGATTGCTGCCGAAATGGGTGCACATATCATTAAAACTTACTATGTTGATAAAGGTTTTGAACGTGTCACGGCAGGTTGTCCAGTGCCAATTGTGATTGCTGGCGGTAAAAAACTACCAGAGCGAGAAGCACTTGAAATGTGTTATCAAGCCATTGACCAGGGCGCACTAGGTGTGGATATGGGGCGTAACATTTTCCAATCTGAAGCACCGATTGCGATGTTGAAAGCGGTTCATGCCGTAGTACATGGCGGTGAAACAGCAGAAAAAGCTTATCAACTTTATCTTGATGAAAAATAACGCGTGAATAAGCCTATCAAAGAGCGGTTGAAATGCGCTGAAAACCAACCGCTCTTTTTATACTATTTTTCTTTATGTGAGGGAGTCGACTATGTTTGCAATGTTAGTGGAAATCAATATTAAAGAAGGTAAAGAACAAGAATTCCTAGAGGTTTTTGCACGAAACCATATTGGCACAAGACAAGAACCAGGTAACTTGCGTTTTGATGTACTACGTGATCCTGAAATCAAAACACGTTTTTATGCTTATGAAGTGTACGTCAATGAACAAGCCTTAGAGGCGCATCGTCAAACCGCACACTATCATCGTTGTGTTGCAGAATTAGAACCTTTGATGACAGGGGCGAGAAGTAAAAAACTGTTTGATTGGGTCATGCCAGAGAATTTAAGTCATGAATGTGAATAAAACGCAGTTAATTCAGCAATTAAAAACACAACCGATAAGCGTAGGGATTTTAGCGTCTGATTGGTTGACATTCCGTGATTCACTTACAACCTTATCGCAATATCATTTGCAGTTGTTGCACTTTGATATTGGAGATGGACAATTTTCGCCTTTCTTTACTGTGGGTGCACTTGCGGTGAAACAATTTCCTTCTCCTTGGATTAAAGATGTGCATTTGATGGTAAATGATCCGTTTAACATAGCAAAAGCCTGCGCAGATGCTGGGGCGGATATCATTACACTACAATTGGAACAGACAGACTGTCTGGCTGAAACGATAGGTTATCTACAGGAACATTATCCCGATTTACTTATCGGACTGACACTTTGTCCTGATACAGAGATTGATTTACTCGTACCATATTTAGATAAAATCGATCTGATTCAGGTACTGACACTGGATCCGAGAACAGGTATCAAGACAACAACCGATGAGGTGATTAAACGTATTGTGCTATTAAATAGTATGATAGAAAATCGCGATCAAAAATTCATTTCAGTTGATGGCTCAATGAATTTAACACTCGCAAGCGAACTCTATCCATTGGGGATTGATTGGGTAGTATCGGGTAGTGCATTGTTTAACCAAGCAGATCTAGATTCTACATTATCTGAATGGCAAGCCCTCTTGTGTCGTTAATTGATATTTTTTCATTTGTTTCTGCACCTATTTTTCTCTTAGGTGCAGATTATTTATACCGCCGTTTTAGACGCACTAATCCTTCACTCATAAATAGAAGCATTGAAATCATTAAGCAAATAAACAGTGGAATGGTTTCGCTGTCGAGTTGTTCGCCAATCAGAAAAGACACAAACAACATCATAATCGGTTCTGCATAGCCGAGTAAGCCGAGGACATTGATCGGTAATAGGCTACTTGCCACGATATAGGTATTCAACGCCACGCCACTAATTAAGCCTAATAACACCAATAACAGTAAAATATTTTCATTGGCTTGTTGTACCGCCTGAAGATCCACTTGCCACGCGAAGTAAATACAGACCGGCAATAATAATGACATTTCCAAACAAAAGCCGGCTAAATCATTAATTTTCAATATTTTTCTTGTGGCGAAATAGGTGCTGTAACCGAAACTGACTAACAGCGCTTCCCAAGACAGCCCCCCTTTTAACAGAATATTGGAAAAAACCCCTATCGCGGCAATAACCACAGCAAAAAATTTCACTCTAGAAATGTGTTCTTTAAAGACCAGACGCCCGACAAGTACCATGGTTAAAGGGAGTAACAAATAACCAAACGACACGCTTAATGCACTGCCATTATTCGGTGCCCATAAAAATAGCCAAATTTGAATGCCCATCATGGCAGAGTTAAACAAGAAACCGAAGAACAATAAGGGTTGTTGTTTAATGCGTACAAAATATTGCATCACGGCATGTTTTTGCTTGAACAGAAAAACCGCAGCAATCACAAAAGGTAGGGTAAAGATAATGCGGAAGCCGAAGATGTCTTCACCACCAAGTGGTTGTAAAAGGGTAGAAAAATAATATAAATAACCGAATAACACGGAGGCTGATAACGATAAAATTATCCCTTTTAACATAGACTTATCCTGATGGCATATAAACAATTAACCTTGTGTTAACAACTTTACTCCAAGGCTTGCCAAAATGCACGCACTAATGGTTGCGTTAAGCTTTTTTTCTGTACACAAATTCCGAGCTCAAATGGTGTAATCGGCGTGTTTAAATGCAAGAGGGAAACTTGACTCTGCATAGGGCTGTTTCTGATGACCACATCGGGCAACATCGCGACGCCGCAACCGAGCGCCACCATCGGCATAATGGCTTCATGTCCCGCAACAGTGGCGTAAATTCTAGGATGTTTAATTTTTTGTTGTTTAAACCAATGGTCAATACGTTGGCGAGCGGGGCCTTCTACCGGCAAAATAAAAGGGATTTGTTGCCAGTCTATGGGCGCTTGTTGCAGTAATTGTGTGGCAGGGCAGGCAATACGGGGTGCAATTAAAGACAGACTGATGTTATCAATATAATGAAAGGCAATGCTGTTTGGTAAGTTTTTTGGTCGCCCTGCTAGCGCAAGATCGACTTGTTGGCTAGCCACTTGTTGTAAGGCGAGTGCGGGATCTCCTGTAGTGAGTTGAATTTCCACTTTCGGATAACGACTACGAAAACGTTCTAAAATCGCAGGTAAATGGCTGTAAGCCGCGGTCACTGAGCAGAATAATCGTAATTCGCCACTTAATGCTTGTTGCGGATTATCACGCAGCATTTGTTTCAGTTGTTGCCATTGTGTCCAGCTTTGTTGGGCGAAAGGTAGGAATTTTTCCCCCGCATCCGTTAAGGTCACTTGGCGATTATTACGGAGAAACAGGGGCAGTCCGACATCCTCTTCCATACGTTGAATTTGGCGAGAGAGGGTCGAAGGCGACATATGATTTTGTGTAGCCGTTTTGGCGAAGTTTTTCGTTTCACATAAGTGGAGAAAGAGTTTGAGATCGGTAAAGTTCAAGGTGATTTTCCTCTTTGTCGATTTTTGACTTGCTTTATTTCCAATCGAAGTGCGGTCGATTTTTAGAAAATTTTACTTTTTTAAGTAGCTTAAGATTGAAAGTATTATTGCATTAATTGCAATATAAAATGCCAATAATATCAATTTACGCAATAATAAAAAGGGTTATAATCAGAACAAAGTACAAATAATGTGCAAACACAATCTCATTTCAATACACAATAGGAATATTAAGGACACAGTCATGGCTAACTATTTCAATACATTAAATTTACGCCAACAATTAGATCAATTAGGGCGTTGTCGTTTTATGGATCGTAATGAATTTGCGAATGAAGCGGATTATTTAAAAGGTAAAAAAGTCGTCATCGTGGGTTGCGGTGCGCAAGGGCTTAATCAAGGTTTGAATATGCGTGATTCTGGGTTGGATATTAGCTATGCATTGCGTCCAGAAGCGATTGCGGAGAAACGTGCTTCTTTCCAACGTGCGACGGAAAATGGCTTTAAAGTGGGGACGTATGATGAGCTGATTCCAAGTGCAGATTTAGTGGTGAACTTAACCCCAGACAAACAGCACTCGAAAGTAGTGGCTGATGTGATGCCTTTAATGAAACAGGGTTCAGCACTCGGTTATTCACACGGTTTAAATATCGTGGAAGTGGGTGAACAAATCCGTAAAGATATTACCGTGGTGATGGTAGCGCCGAAATGTCCGGGAACGGAAGTGCGTGAAGAATACAAGCGTGGCTTTGGCGTACCGACCTTGATCGCGGTGCATCCAGAAAATGATCCAAATGGTGATGGTTTAGAAATTGCTAAAGCGTGGGCGGCTGCAACGGGTGGTCATCGTGCGGGCGTGCTTGAGTCGTCTTTTGTGGCAGAAGTGAAATCGGATTTAATGGGTGAACAGACTATTCTATGTGGTATGTTACAAGCGGGTTCTATCGTTTGTTATGATAAGCTTGTGGCGGATGGCAAAGATCCTGCCTATGCCGGTAAATTAATCCAGTACGGTTGGGAAACCATTACTGAAGCGCTGAAACAAGGCGGGATTACGTTGATGATGGATCGTTTATCTAATTCAGCGAAATTACGTGCTTTTGAACTTTCTGAGCAAATCAAAGAAAAATTAGCCTTCTTATTTGAAAAACATATGGATGATATCATCAGTGGTGAGTTTTCTGCCACCATGATGGCGGATTGGGCCAATGGTGATGCAAATCTTCTCAAATGGCGTGAAGAAACGGGCAAGACGGCGTTTGAAAATGCACCAAAATATGAAGGTAAAATCAGTGAGCAAGAGTATTTTGATCACGGTGTGTTAATGGTAGCAATGGTGAAAGCTGGCGTTGAGTTAGCCTTTGATACCATGGTCGCGAGCGGGATTTATGAAGAGTCTGCCTACTATGAGTCATTGCATGAATTACCATTAATTGCGAATACGATTGCACGTAAGCGTTTATATGAAATGAATGTGGTGATTTCCGATACGGCAGAATACGGTAACTACTTATTCGCGAATGTGGCGACCCCAATTTTAGCAAAAGAAATTATTCCAACCTTGCAGAAAGGGGATTTAGGTGAACCAACGCCAACAGTGGAAATTGACAATATTACGCTACGTGATGTGAACGATGCGATTCGCAATCATCCAATTGAATTGATTGGACAAGAATTACGTGGCTATATGACCGATATGAAGCGCATCTCTTCCAATTAATGCAAAAGCCTCCGTCAAAATAAGGTGCTTTGGGCACCTTATTTTTTTTCTTCTCGTTTGACTTCATCCCATAATACGTCCATTTCTATCAATGAACTTTGTTCAACGGTTTTATGTTGTGCTTTTAGTTTGTTCTCGACCGCGCGGAATCGTTGTTCAAATTTATGGTTAGCTTTACGTAAACTTTCTTCGGGTTGGCAGTTTAAATGGCGACACAGATTGACTACGGCAAACAATAAGTCACCGACTTCTTCTTCAATTTTCGCTTGTTGTTTGGTCGTTTTTGCCATTTCTTGTTGCACTTCGGTTAACTCTTCTTTGATTTTGTCGATGACTTGGTTCGTATCATCCCAATCAAACCCCACCTTAGCACAACGTTTTTGCAATTTTTCTGCACGCATCAAAGCGGGAAAAGCCTGTGGTACATTATCCAAAATAGATCCTTCCCCTTTCTCTTTATGTTCTTGTGCCTTGATTTCATTCCAATTTTGTAACGCTTCTTGTTCGTTATTCGCGATCTTTTTACCAAAAACATGAGGGTGTCGGCGGATAATTTTTTCCGCAACCGCGTTGACCACATCGTTAAAAGTAAAATGCTGATCCTCGCTGGCTAATTGGCTGAAGAAAATGACTTGTAATAACAGATCGCCTAATTCTTCTTTCAGATTAGGGATATTTTGTTGTTGAATGGCTTCAATCACTTCGTAGGTTTCTTCGGTTAAACAGGGGATCATGCTGTGATAGGTTTGTTTGAGATCCCAAGGACATCCTCCATTTGGATTGCGTAACTGAGCAATAAGATGAATAAAATCGTCGATTGAATACGCCATATTGATGTTTCCTACAGAAAAAATAGTGAGATTTATCATAGCATAATTTTCTGTTTCTCAAGGGAAATGTGTTTGTGTACGGAAAACTTTTTTAAAACGTGATCTAAGGCATATTTTTTTTTATGGAGTGGTGCTATGATAAATTCAACGTATTATCAACCCCCCTGATCGGATAAGGAGTTTATTATGTATAAACACGTATTAGTAGCGGTAGATCTTTCTGATGAAAGCCAATTTTTGTTGGAAAAAGCAGCTGGCGTAGCGAGACGGAATGAAGCGAAGTTGTCAATTATTCACGTTGATGTAAACTTCTCTGATCTATATACAGGGTTAATTGATGTGAATATGGCGTCAATGCAAGATCGTATTTCCACAGAAACACAACAATCGTTGGTGCAATTAGCCGAGAATTCAAGCTATCCAGTGACTGAAAAATTAAGTGGTAGCGGTGATTTAGGTCAAGTATTAGCCGATGCAATCGAAAAATACGATGTTGATTTGCTTGTGACTGGTCATCATCAAGATTTTTGGAGTAAACTAATGTCATCGACTCGTCAAGTCATGAATAACATCGCCGTTGATATGTTGGTCGTGCCATTACGCGATGAATAAGTGGCTTGTTATTGATAATTAAACTTTTGTAAAAGGTTTGTAAAGCTTGAACCGCACTTTGATTATCCCATTGAAGTGCGGTTGGTTTTTTTGTACGCTTTAAGTGAAGCAAGCGAAAATCTTGGCTATGAAATAGAAAAAGCTTTTTTATAAATATTGAAAATATGCAAAAATAAGTAGACTAACTTTTAATCGTATTATTAGTGCACTAAAAAGATGAAAGCAAGGCTTATATAAATGAAAACAACAGCAGAAATTAGACAATCTTTTCTTGATTTTTTCCATACTAAGGGACACCAAATTGTCGCAAGTAGTGGTTTAGTTCCTGAGAATGACCCGACTTTATTATTTACTAACGCAGGGATGAACCAATTTAAAGACGTTTTTTTAGGTATGGATAAACGCCCTTACTCCCGAGCAACGACGGCACAGCGTTGTGTGCGTGCCGGGGGAAAACATAATGACTTAGAAAATGTCGGTTATACCGCGCGTCATCATACTTTTTTTGAAATGTTAGGTAATTTCAGTTTTGGTGATTATTTCAAGAAAGACGCCATTCATTTTGGTTGGGAATATTTAACCTCGCCAAGATGGTTAGGGTTACCGGCAGAAAAACTATGGGTCACCGTGTATGAAACCGATGATGAAGCTTACGATATTTGGAACAAAGAAGTTGGTGTACCAGCAGAGCGAATTATTCGTATCGGTGATAATAAGGGGGCGCCTTATGCCTCTGATAATTTCTGGGCGATGGGCGATACTGGTCCTTGTGGTCCTTGTACTGAAATTTTCTATGATCATGGTGAGCATATTTGGGGTGGACCGCCGGGTTCACCTGAAGAAGATGGCGATCGTTATATTGAGATCTGGAATATCGTTTTCATGCAATTTAATCGTCACGCTGATGGCACTATGGTGCCATTGCCAAAACCGTCAGTTGATACGGGGATGGGGTTAGAGCGTATCAGCGCGGTACTGCAGCATGTGAACTCTAACTATGAAATTGATATTTTTCAGAAATTAATTGCAAAAGTCGCAGAGTTAACAGGCGAGAAAGATCTCAGCAATAAATCATTACGCGTGATTGCAGACCACATTCGTTCATGTGCTTATCTGATTGCAGATGGTGTCATTCCCTCTAACGA
Source organism: Bisgaard Taxon 45 (assembly GCA_049888895.1). GTDB lineage: Bacteria > Pseudomonadota > Gammaproteobacteria > Enterobacterales > Pasteurellaceae > Pasteurella. Next base: position 104,556 of record JBLUWJ010000001.1, read on the forward strand.
AGGACGTGGTTATGTTTTACGCCGAATTATCCGCCGAGCAGTACGTCATGGCAACTTATTAGGTGCCAAAGAAGCCTTTTTCTATAAGTTAGTCCCGACACTTATTGACGTAATGGCGGACGCAGGTCTTGAAGTGAAAGAAAAACAAGCGACTGTTGAGAAACTTTTACGTTTAGAAGAAGAGCAATTCGCACGTACCTTGGAACGTGGTTTAGCCTTATTAGATGAAGCATTAGCCAATGTGAAAAACGGTGAATTATCGGGTGAAGTGGCGTTTAAACTTTACGATACTTATGGTTTTCCATTGGATTTAACCGCAGATGTGTGTCGCGAACGCGATATTACGATCGATGAAGTGGGCTTTGATCGTGAAATGGAGGCACAACGTTTACGTGCTCAGTCGGCGAGCCAATTCGGCATGGATTACAATAATGTGATTCGTGTTGAGGGTTGCACGACTTTCGAGGGTTATACGGCATCAGAATCACTTGCAAAAGTGACCGCACTTTTTGCCGATGGCAAACCAGTTGAACGCATTGAAGCCGGTCAAAGTGCGGTAGTGATTTTAGACAATACGCCATTTTATGCGGAATCAGGTGGTCAAATCGGTGATAGTGGCTATTTAAATGGAGCAGGTTTTGTCTTTGATGTCAAAGATACGCAGAAATATGGTCAAGTCTTTGGGCATATTGGCGAATTGGTCAGTGGTAGCTTGACCGTAGGTCAATCAGTGAATGCGGTGGTGGATGCTGAACGTCGTCATCAGACGTCATTGAACCATTCTGCAACCCATTTATTGCATGCAGCACTTCGTCAAGTATTAGGGACGCATGTTGTACAAAAAGGTTCTTTGGTTTCAGATGTGGCATTACGTTTTGATTTTGCTCACCATGAAGCGATCACGAAAGAACAATTAGTTGAAATTGAACGTCTTGTGAATCAACAAATCCGTGCGAATTACCCTATTCAAACTGAATTAATGGAACTAGACGCAGCGAAAGCGAAAGGCGCAATGGCATTATTTGGCGAGAAATATGCAGACCAAGTTCGTGTATTAACGATGGGGGATTTCTCGATTGAATTGTGTGGCGGTATTCATGCCAAACGTACTGGTGATATTGGGCTGTGTAAAATTACAACGGAAACGGCGATTGCTGCAGGCATTCGTCGTATTGAAGCGATCACGGGTGAAAATGCGATTACTTGGTTGCATCAGCAACAAGCACTTTTAGCGCAAAGTGCTGATTTATTGAAATCTGATGTGAATTCGCTCGTTGAGAAGATTCAACTGTTACAAGATAAAGCGAAAAAAGCTGAGAAAGCGTTGCAGGCCTTGAAGGAAAAAAGCGCGATGCAAACTGGCTCGGATTTGGCGAAAAGCGCGGTGAAAATCAATGATGTTTCTGTCATTGTGCAAAAACTCGATAGTGTTGATACAAAATCACTGCGTGTTGTTGTCGATGATTTAAAAAATCAACTGAGTTCTGCGGTGATTGTATTTGCCTCTGTGGTAGAGGAAAAAGTTAATTTAATTGTGGGTGTAACAAGTGATTTAACGAACAAAGTGAAAGCAGGTGAGTTAGTCAATTTGTTAGCACAACAAGTTGGTGGTAAAGGTGGTGGTCGTCCAGACATGGCAATGGCTGGCGGTACACAAATTGAGAATGTTGATCATGCTTTATCTTTTGCCACGGGGTGGTTAAAAGAAAACTTGTAATATCACATATTCATGTATTCATGGCGTCACGCTATTGTCTGGAGTGCGATAGTGTGAAGTGAATAATTTTAAATTTGAGATAGGGATGTTGTAGGGGAATAGGGACGTTCTGCATAAACAATAAAAAAGGTGAGGAGTTCATATGCTAATCTTAACCCGTAAAGTTGGCGAAAGCTTACTCATCGGTGATGATATTTCTATCACGATTCTAAATATACGTGGAAATCAGGTAAAAATTGGAATCAAGGCCCCTAAAGACGTTTCTGTACATAGAGAGGAAATTTATCAACGTATTAAACAAGCTTTAGAAGCGCCTCATGTGGGTGAATGAGTGAATGTTTAGCTAATATGTTGAAAGATGATTCGTCGTTATTCGTATTTAGGTGAGCCGTTAGCGGAAAAGAATACCCTATAGATATGAGGTTATTGTCAAAACTTATTGACAATAATTAAATGCACCATGTGGGATTACCGTTTTAAACTGATTATTCTATGTTGTTCTATATGAATTGATATAATTCAAAACCGATGAAAGACAGAATAGTCTTGAGCGCATTTTCTAATGAATAGAAAATGTATTTGTTGGCTAGACTAAAGAAGGAAAAAAAATGAAAGCAATTATCCCCGTCGCTGGTTTAGGTACGCGTATGTTACCTGCGACAAAGGCGATTCCGAAAGAGATGTTAACGCTGGTGGATAAGCCATTGATTCAATATGTTGTGAATGAATGCGTGGCCGCTGGTATGAAGGAAATTGTCTTGGTGACACACTCTTCGAAAAATGCCATTGAAAACCATTTTGATACCTCATTTGAATTGGAAACAATGCTAGAAAAACGTGTTAAACGTCAACTTTTAGATGAGGTTCGCTCAATTTGTCCAAAAAATGTGACAATTATGCATGTCCGTCAAGGTAATGCAAAAGGTTTAGGGCATGCCGTTTTATGTGGTAGACCATTAGTGGGTAATGAGCCGTTTGCGGTGATTTTACCTGATGTATTACTAGCTGACTTTTCAGCCGATCAAAAACGTGAGAATTTGGCCGCAATGGTCAAACGTTTTAAAGAAACACAAACGAGCCAGATTATGGTTGCGCCTGTTGCTAAAAAAGAAGTCAGTAGCTATGGGATCGTAGATTGTGGCGGAGCTGATTTAAAAGGTGGCGAGAGTACAAAGATTCATAGTATTGTTGAGAAACCGAGCTTAGACAAAGCACCTTCGAATTTGGCAGTTGTTGGACGTTATATTTTCTCAGCAGCAATTTGGGATTTGTTAGAAAAAACCCCGATTGGTGTAGGTGATGAAATTCAATTAACCGATGCGATTGATATGCTGATTGAAAAAGAAACAGTTGAAGCGTTCCATATGACAGGAAAATCTTTCGATTGTGGTGATAAAATTGGGTATATGCAAGCGTTTGTGGAGTATGGATTGCAACACGATAAATTAGGTCCACAATTCAAAGCGTATTTGCAACAACTGGTCAAAGGTTTTTAATCATTCTATTTATTTGAAAAGGCATCACCGTCGTGATGCTTTTTTTTGTTTATAAATTGTGATGGATATCTAGCAATCTTAACGTCTAGATTGTCATTCCACTGATTTTTCATTAAAATGCCTTATCATTATTATGTCTATTTATTAACAGGATAACAAAATGGCAAATTGGGATGGTAAATATATTAGCCCTTACGCAGAACATGGTAAGAAGAGTGAGCAAGTCAAGAAAATTACGGTATCGATTCCGATTAAAGTATTGGAAATTTTAACTAATGAACGGACACGCAGACAAATCCGTAATTTACGTCATGCAACGAACAGTGAATTGCTGTGTGAAGCGTTTTTGCATGCTTTTACGGGGCAGCCATTGCCAACCGATGAAGATTTATTGAAAGAACGCCATGATGAAATTCCTGAGCATGCAAAACAAGTGATGCGTGAATTGGGTATTGATCCAGAAAAGTGGGAATATTAAGTTAAAAATATAACAAGGCGCGGTGAGAATAATCAATATTCTGACCGCGCCTTGTTATGTGGTTGAGAGTGAAAATCAGGCTTGATCACCAATTAACACAGATTCTAACGCAAGTTCAATCATATCATTGAATGTTAATTGACGTTCTTCCGGTGAGGTTTGTTCGTGTGTACGAATATGATCAGATACAGTACAAATTGTTAAGGCTTTTGCACCAAATTCTGCCGCTACACCATAGATCCCTGCGGCTTCCATTTCGACACCTAAAATGCCGTATTTTTCCATTACATCAAACATTTCCACATCCGGTGTGTAGAATAAGTCGGCTGAGAATAAGTTACCCACATGGACATTCAAGCCTTTTGCTTTTGCTGCTTGTACCGCCGCCATCGTCATATCAAAGTCTGCAATCGCTGCAAAGTCATGATTTTTAAAACGGATACGGTTAACTTTTGAATCGGTACAGGCACCAACGCCAATGACTACATCACGTAATTTGACATCCATACGAACCGCACCACAAGAACCTACACGGATAATTTTCTTTACACCGTATTCGGTAATTAATTCTTTTGTATAAATCGAACAAGATGGGATACCCATACCGTGTCCCATAACGGAAATTTTGCGGCCTTTATAAGTGCCCGTAAACCCAAGCATATTACGGACATTCGTGACTTCTTTCACATCTTGTAAGAAGGTTTCTGCGATGTATTTAGCGCGTAGTGGGTCACCCGGCATTAAAACAACATCGGCAAATGCACCGGCTGGTGCGTTAATATGTGGAGTCATAGTGAATTCCTCTTTTGTCGTAGTAAGTGGAGAGATAAACATAAATAGCCTTTATATGAAAAGTTAATTGATTAAGTGCAATAGACGTTTTATACAAAGAGTTTACTCAATTAAATATGTCTACATTATGCCTTAATATTGAATGATTTGTCATAAGGAAATAGTGTAATTTGTTTTTTTTATTCAGAAAATTAATATGTAAACGTTTGCGGTAACTTTAGAAAAAAAAACACCACGATATTCATTCGTGGTGTTTTTTAGAGATGATTTAGGGAAATGAATTAAAAAATTATAGTGCGACACCACCTAGACCAATAAATAAGCCTGCAATGGTTGCACTCATTAAGTTGGCCAATGAGCCTGCGATAACCGCTTTAATACCTAAGCGAGCAATATCCCCGCGACGATTTGGTGCTAATGCACCTAAGCCACCTATTAAGATTGCGATTGAGCTGAAGTTAGCAAAGCCGCAGAGTGCGAAGGTAATGATCGCTTGGGTTTTATCAGTTAATTGAACCATATTGGCATCAGCCGCTGCCGCTTTTAAGTAAGCGGTGAAGTCCAAGTAACCAACGAATTCATTTACGGCCAGTTTAGTACCAATCATACGACCAGCGATTTCAGCTTCATTCCAATCTACACCAATTACCCAAGCAAGTGGTTTGAAAATCCAACCTAAAATTAAGCCCAGTGATAATTCTGGCATATCAAACCAACCACCGATTCCACCCAAGATACCGTTGATTAATGCGATTAATGCAACAAAAGCGATTAACATTGCCCCTACATTAAGCGCTAGGTTCATACCTGATGATGCACCTCCTGCAGCGGCATCTAGGATATTAGCGGGTTTTTCTAAATCTACTTTTTCTAAATTATCATTGAATTTTTCAGTTTGTGGATAAAGGATTTTTGCAAATAATAATCCCGCTGGCGCTGCCATAAACGAAGCCGCGATTAAGTAGGGTAATGGTACGCCCATACCTGCATAGCCAGCCATAACCGAACCTGCAATTGAGGCTAAACCACCACACATAATCGCGAAAAGTTCAGATTCCGTCATTTTACTGATGTAAGGTTTAACGATGAGTGGTGCTTCAGTTTGACCCACAAAAATATTCGCAGCAGCTGACATTGATTCTGCTTTTGATGTCCCTAATAATTTTTGTAAGCCTCCACCGATAATTTTGATGATCCACTGCATGATACCTATGTAGTATAAAACGGAAATTAAAGCAGAGAAGAAAACAATGATTGGTAACACGCGTAAAGCAAAAACAAAGCCACCGCCACCAAATACTTCAAACATTTTATCGCTGACTAAACCACCGAATAAGAAGCTAATCCCCTCATTGCCGTAAGCGATAACTTTACTGATTCCCTCAGACAGCCAAAGTAAGGCATCACGACCAACAGGTACATATAAAATTAACGCACCAATACCAATTTGAATAGCAAGTGCACCTAAAACAGTGCGGAAGTTAATGGCTTTGTGATTGTTGGATAATAAGAAAGCAATCGCTAACAATACGACAATACCAAGAATACTGATGAGTGTACTCATAATTGTAAAGTCCTTTACATAAGTTAAAATGAAATGATGTCTGTTGATTCTACTGTGTTTTAGCGCAAAAATCTTGTTTTATTGGAGCATAAATAAGCAAATTGTATTAAATTTTGGCTAAAATGTGATATGGCTCTCAATTTGTCTAAAAAATAGCACATTGCCCGATATTGTTGGGGTAAATGTATTTTTTTATTATGATAAGTAATGTGATACACAGAATTGTTTTCTTTTTATGCAAAAAAAATTTAATGTTTTACCGAAAACTTCTTGGAGCGCGTCATCCATTTGGGCACTAGAAAGCAAACCATTTGGGGTACTTGTTATTTCACTTGCTATCCTGGGTATAGGAGAAGGGCTGATTTTATTGTCTGATTTAGGATCTGCCCCGTGGACGGTGCTTTCACAAGGTGTCTCCATTCAAGGTGGTTTTAGTGTCGGTTGGGCGTCTTTTATGATTAGCTGTCTAGTCATGTTATTGTGGCTACCGTTGAAATTACGTGTAGGGCTAGGCACGATATTAAATATACTGGTAATCGCACTCTTTTTAGGCTTAACAGCCGCATTTATGCCAAAACCGACCGCACTTTTGAGTCGTTATTTGTATTTGATTGTCGGGATTTTATTATTCGGTATTGGCTCGGCGTTTTATTTGACCTGTCATCAAGGTGCAGGCCCAAGAGATGGATTAATGGTAGGATTGTGCCAACGTTTCCGGCTGAAAGTTGGCATGGTCCGTACGACGATGGAAGTCAGCGTCTGTGTATTGGGTTTTCTACTAGGTGGCAAACTGGGGATTGGCACCTTGCTTTTTGCGATATCGATTGGTTGGGTAGTACAAGGTACGTTATTGTTACTGCTCAATTGGCCACATTCTTTGCACAAAGGGAATCGCCTGTACTAATACTTTATCAATAGCAATCAGACTCAGATCCATTTGTTTCTCTCTATCTAGTGTTTGTGGAGAAAAGGCGAGATGTTTATTTGGGTCATTAATTGGTTGCCAACGTAACGGGGTCGCCGAACGGCGGCTTGGATAAAATCCAATGGTGGGGATATTTAAGGCCGCACTCAAGTGTAATGGACCTGTGGAACCGGCAATAAACAGATCGGCGCAAGCTAACGAGTGAGCAAAATCCACCAGTCCCGCATTTTTATCATAGATTACCACATTGTTATGATTGACTAATGAAGCGAGTTCGTGTGCTTTTTCACTTTCATTAGGGCCTGCTGTGAGCACGATTTGGCAATCAAATTGATGTAATAATCCTGAAATCAGTTGTGCATATTGATCTAACGATAAATTCGTTGCTGAACCGCCTGATCCACTATGAACAAAAATCCATTTTTTTTCTAACGCTAGACCAAGCGTTTGACTGAGTATTTCACGTTGATCTTGTACTGCACTTTGCTCAAAGGTTAAATACGGCGGTGTTGGTTCCACGATTGGGCAGTGCGTTTTTTGTAAAAATGCACGAGCAAGATCCAAATTATATTCGAATTCAGGCTTTAACGATTTGGAACGACGTTGCGTGACGCGATGATTGTATAAAAATTGAACCAATTTGGTGGCTGGCGCTAAACGGAAAGGAATCCCTGCTTTCCAGACTAACAACGCATTGTATTTATCTGAAAAAAAGTTAATCGATGCATCAAATTGCGTGGCTTTAATGGTTTGTAAGGTTGCGAGTTGGGCGGCTTTATCTGCCTTCTTACCCGCATCAATAATCACATCATCTAAATAAGGACAAAGGCGAGCCAGATCGGCGGTATAGTTTGGCACAAGTGCAGTCAGTTTTAAGGCTGGATTTGATTGCTTAAGCATCGCAAATGCGGGCCAGGCTAACATAAAATCGCCTAATTTATCGTTGCGAACCACTAACAATTTTTGCATTTTTTTATTCTCAACTGATAGGATAATTTTGCGCTATTTTACTCTTTTTCTGTATAAAGTTTAATTTAAAAATCTAGGTTGTATTTGCGGTTGACAACCCATCGATATTTTAGGCAGAAATCCGCTTATTTCTTGCTTTTTTATCAAAAAAGAGTATGATCCACAGGCTTTTTGTCTATATATACAGAGAAAAAAGTAAGTTTAACTCTCAAGATTTCTTCGATAATTGAGGGTTTTCTTTTTGTAATCAAACATTTAGAGGAAGGTTATGGTAACCATTCGTTTATCTCGTGGCGGAGCTAAAAAACGCCCATTTTACCAAATCGTTGTCGCAGATAGCCGTTCACCACGTGACGGTCGCTTTATTGAGCGTGTCGGTTTTTTCAACCCATTAGCAACAGGTAAGGCAGAGCGTTTACGTTTAGACTTAGACCGTGTTAATGCTTGGGTCGAAAAAGGAGCATCTTTATCAGATCGTGTTTCTACTTTAGTGAAAGAAGCACAAAAAGCGGCGTAATTTGCGCTAATTTTTATTAGCAGTAGTCAAATGAAATAGGTGGTAAATATGGAACAACAAAGAATTGAAGTAGTTGGCAAATTAGGTTCAACTTATGGTATTCGCGGTTGGTTACGTATTTATTCATCGACAGAATATGCTGAAAGTATTTTTGATTACCAACCTTGGTTTTTAAAAATTAAAGGGCAATGGCAGCCTACAGAATTAGAGAGTTGGCGTTACCACAATAACGATTTGATTGTTAAATTGAAAAATGTGGATGACCGAGAAACTGCACAAACCTTAGCCAATATTGAAATTGGTGTTGATTTGGCGGTTTTCCCTGAGTTAGCAGAAGGGGATTATTACTGGCATGATTTAATCGGCTGTAATGTCGTTAACCTTGAAAACTATGCGATGGGCACTGTGACCGAAATGATGGAAACAGGATCTAATGACGTGTTGGTTGTGCGTGCAAAAAGCAAAGATGCTTTTGGAAAACAAGAACGGTTAATTCCGTTTTTGTATGAACAAGTAGTTAAAAGAGTGGATCTCAACACGAAGACAATTGTCGTGGATTGGGACGCTGGTTTCTAACCTCAGGTATGTCGTTTCGCTTTGGTTGTAGCATTTTGCGATATAAGGGTCACTTATGTTAGTTGGGATTATTAGTTTGTTCCCTGAAATGTTCAAAGCAATTACGGAATTTGGGGTCACAGGAAGAGCCGTCAAACAGGATCTCTTACAAGTGCGGTGCTGGAATCCGCGTGATTTTACGCACGATAAGCACAAAACGGTGGACGATAGACCTTATGGTGGTGGTCCGGGTATGCTGATGATGGTGCAACCTTTACGGGATGCTATTTTAGCGGCCAAAGCCGAAGTAGGAGAGGAGGCGAAGGTGATTTATCTTTCGCCACAAGGACGAAAACTCGATCAAGCTGGTGTTAAAGCGCTTGCTCAGAATCAAAAATTGATTTTGTTATGTGGGCGTTATGAAGGCATTGACGAGCGACTGATTGAAACGGAAGTCGATGAAGAATGGTCAGTTGGTGATTATGTACTGACTGGAGGTGAATTGCCCGCTATGACATTAATTGATGCTGTGGCACGATTTATCCCAGGCGTACTTGGCAAGCAAGCTTCTGCAGAGGAAGATTCTTTCGCGGATGGATTACTTGATTGCCCACATTATACCCGTCCTGAAAATTTAGATGGCTTGACCGTGCCACCTGTGCTGATGTCAGGTAATCATGAAGAAATTCGTAAATGGCGATTAAAACAATCCCTTGCGCGTACATGGTTAAGACGCCCTGAGCTATTAGAAGGCCTAGCTCTGACTGACGAACAACGTAAACTGTTGACGCAAATTAAAGCAGAATACAGTTAATATCAGTTCAATCTAGGATTAGAAAGGTTAATTATTATGAGTAACATCATTAAACAACTTGAACAAGAACAGTTAAAACAAAACTTACCAAGTTTCCGCCCTGGTGACACGTTAGAAGTGAAAGTATGGGTAGTAGAAGGAAGCAAACGTCGTTTGCAAGCATTCGAAGGCGTGGTTATTGCAATTCGTAACCGTGGCTTGCATTCAGCATTCACACTACGTAAAGTGTCTAACGGTGTTGGTGTTGAGCGTGTGTTCCAAACTCATTCACCAATCGTTGATAGCATTACCGTGAAACGTAAAGGTGCGGTACGTCAAGCTAAACTTTACTACTTACGTGAGCGTTCAGGTAAATCTGCTCGTATTAAAGAGCGTTTGGGCGATTAATTCCCAAAAGAAAGGCTTGGTTATCCAAGCCTTTTTCTTACCACCTACACATAAAAGTGCGGTTTATTTTCATAAAATTTTATTGTCCAGCGCTATTGCCTTAATGTCTTGCTATAGGCTGTGGCGATTTGCACTAAACCTTGCTTATCCCTTCATTCCACGTTCTTTGTGTTTACTTTCCTTTGCTTAAGATCCTTTTCTCATTTTATTTCGTGATCCCTATCAATAAAATATGATTTTTACATTCCTAAATCAATTTTAACCACGCATACTGAGGGCAAGATTTTTTGATAATAACGCATTATGTTTATTAAAAATATCTTGTTGTGGGGAGTGGTTGAATTATCAAACGTTGAGGAGCAAATTATGGTGGCACTGAAAGCAATTATTGCGCTTATTGGCATTATTGTAGCAGTCTATTTATTAATAAAAAAATATGAAACGCGCACAGTATTAATTGGTGTGGGGTTGTTAATGTCGATTGCGACACTTAACCCAATGGGGGCACTGGATGCGTTTGCGAAAAGCATGACATCGGCAGGACTGATTATGGCGATTTGTTCGAGTATGGGGTTTGCTTATGTGATGAAATATACTCAGTGCGACACACATTTAGTCCACTTATTAACCAAGCCATTAAGTGGATTAAAGTTTTTTTTAATTCCTATCGCAACAATCATTACCTTCTTTATTAACATTGCGATCCCTTCTGCGGCGGGATGTGCCGCAGCGGTAGGCGCCACCTTAATTCCTGTATTAAAAAGTTCAGGTGTACGCCCCGCGACAGCAGGCGCGGCAATTTTAGCCGGGACATTCGGATCCATGATGAGTCCGGGATCGTCTCATTCTGCCATGTTAAGTGAAATGTCAGGTTTAACCGTGACACAAGTTAACTTATCTCATGCACCTTATACGATGATTGCTGGTGCAATTGGCGCGGTGATGTTAACGATCTTAGCGATTGCGTTTAAAGATTATGGTGAGGAACATCGTCAAGCTTATTTAGTGGAAAATAAAGAGAGTGAGCAAAATGCAGAAAACATGAAAGTGAATCTCTTTTATGCATTAGCGCCATTGGTGCCTTTGGTGATTTTAGTCATTGGGGGAACCGCTTTACAAAAAGTGCCGGGTTTAGAATGGACGAAGATGGGCGTGCCACAAGCGATGTTGATTGGTTCATTATATGCTGTTGCAGTAACACGCATCTCACCAGTGAAAATTACCAATGAGTTCTTTAATGGCATGGGTAATTCTTATGCCAATGTGTTAGGTATCATCATTGCGGCAAGCGTCTTTGTTGCGGGTTTAAAATCAACAGGAGCCATTGATAGCGCGATTGAATTCTTGAAACATTCCAATGAATTTGTCCGCTGGGGAGCGACAATTGGACCATTCTTAATGGGCATTGTGACGGGATCGGGTGATGCGGCTGCTATTGCTTTCAATACCGCGGTGACGCCTCATGCAGTCGAATTAGGTTATACCCATGTTAATTTAGGTATGGCTGCCGCGATTGCGGGGGCAATTGGACGTACCGCGTCGCCGATTGCTGGCGTGACGATTGTCTGTGCGGGGTTAGCCATGGTGAGTCCAGTTGAAATGGTCAAACGCACTGCACCAGGCATGATTCTCGCGATCTTATTTTTAGCATTGTTTATGTTGTAATCATAAAGAGGAGCGATTTAATGAGTATAGCACTTGAACAACTTATCCAATGGCGTCGTGAATTTCATCGTTTTCCTGAGATTGGTTGGGCTGAGTTTTGGACAACCAGTCGTATTGCAGATTATCTTGAGGAAATGGGATTTGACATTTTACTGGGTGATAAAATTATTAATCCTGAATTTGTACGAGGTCGCCAGCAAGCAATTGTCGAAGCAGGATTAGCTAAGGCAATAGCCTATGGCGCAAAAACAAAATGGCTTGAGCAAATGAAGGGTTATACTGGTTGTGTGGCAGTGTTAGATACGGGCAAACCAGGAAAAACGGTCGCATTACGTTTCGATATTGACTGTGTTAATGTCAGCGAAACCACCCATCCTGAGCATATTCCCAATCAGTATGATTTTGCTTCGTTGAATGATGGTTTTATGCATGCTTGTGGACATGACGCACATATTACCATTGGATTAGGCACGGCTAAATGGCTAGCCGAAAATAAAGATAAACTGCGCGGTAAAATTAAAATTGTTTTTCAGCCGGCGGAAGAAGGGGTGAGAGGGGCTGCCGCGATTGCCGCGAGTGGTGTCATTGATGATGCGGATTATTTCGCTAGCTCACATATTAGTTTTTGTGCAGATACGGGGACGGTCATCTCAAGTCCTAGAAATTTCTTATCGACGACCAAAATTGACATTCGCTATCAAGGTAAACCGGCTCATGCAGGTGCTGCGCCACATTTAGGACGTAATGCGCTACTTGCCGCAGCGCATACCGTCACTCAGCTACATGGTATTGCACGCCATGGTGAAGGGATGACTCGCATTAATGTTGGGGTGCTCAACGCCGGTGAAGGGCGTAACGTTATCCCATCAACGGCACAACTACAACTAGAGGTTCGGGGCGAAAATAAAGCCATTAATGAATATATGGTTGCGCAAGTCATGCAAATTGCGAAAGGGATAGCGATTGGTTTTGAGGTTAACTATGAAACGGAAATCATGGGTGAAGCTGTCGACATGGTGAATGACGAAGAACTTGTTCAACTGGTCGAAAAAATTGCATTACAGCAAGCAGAGATTAAACAAATTAATGCAGATTATGCCTTTAATGCCAGTGAAGATGCGACGATTTTAGGACGTCGTGTACAAGAGCAAGGAGGTAAAGCCATTTATTTTATCCTTGGTGCAGATCGTACTGCCGGACATCATCAAGCTGAGTTTGATTTTGATGAAACACAGTTATTAACGGGTGTGAATATTTATACGGCATTGCTTCAGCATTTATTGGCTGCATAGTGATGCTACGCATTACTGATTTATCCCTGAAATAGATAAAAAAATAGCTGTGTATTACACAGCTATTTTGTTTTGATAATATCGTATTTAGAACGACAAGTTGAGTCCAACACTGGTTTCCCAAGATGTGTTACCTGATAGACCTTGACCAACCTTTTTAAGGTAAGTACGTATTTAGGTATTAGGGGGAAATTTAAGCCGCATAGCAATATCAATAGATAAAAAGATTTTTTCGTCATTGTTATGGCACGCTTGGCGTAAGGTTTGACGGGTACTGAGTACTTGAATCCGTGCTTGGCGTAATGCGTCTAAAAAATTCGCTTCAGATAATTGGAGGGCCTCAATAAGCTGTTGTACTGTCAGGTGCTCAACGGTTTGAATTAAGCGTTCTAACGTGCAATAACTGGGGTATTTGCTGTGATAAAGCCAATCAAAAAATTGGGTATTGATTTTCTTTAATTTACGCCGTCGATTAATCACATGCAACGCGATGCTACACATAAGAAGGAGGGCAAAAAGCAGATGAAACTCAAGTGCGAGGGCAAAATGGATGCCAAGGTAGAGAAACAGCCCAGAGAAAATCATGGCTAGAAAGCTTAACAGCATCAGGGTGATCAAACTAAATTTATAAATAACACTCAATTTTTGCATTAGGTTTATCAGTCATGTGGATAAATTTAACGCAGATTATAGAGTATCATTATATAAAAATAAATATAGCGATATCCGTTTTTAAAGTGCGGTCAATTTTCTTCAAATTTTGACCGCACTTAACGATTCATGGCGAGGCAGAAAACTTAGCCATCTGTATCCGTTAAGAACCCCCCACTTTGGTGCATCCACAGTTTGGCATATAAACCATTTTGGGCAAGCAGTTCATGATGTGTGCCTTGTTCGACAATTTGGCCTTTATCTAACACCACTAAGCGATCCATGGCGGCAATAGTGGATAAACGGTGGGCAATAGCAATTACCGTTTTATTTTCCATCATTTTGTCTAAACTTTCTTGAATCGCGGCTTCAACCTCAGAATCAAGGGCACTAGTGGCTTCATCCAGTAATAAAATGGGGGCATCTTTTAACATGACACGTGCAATCGCAATACGTTGGCGTTGTCCACCAGAGAGTTTTACCCCACGTTCACCCACATGAGCATCATAGCCAGTGCGACCTTTGGCATCACTGAGTTGAGGAATGAAATGAGCGGCTTCAGCACGTTGTGCCGCATTGTACATTTCTTCTTCTGTGGCATGAGGGCGACCATACACAATATTATCACGCACAGAACGATGAAGGAGCGAGGTATCTTGCGTGACCAGACCAATTTGGCTACGTAAACTTTCTTGCAAAACGTGACAGACATTTTGTCCATCAATGGTAATTTCACCTTGTTGTGGTTCATAAAAACGCAGTAATAAATTAACAATAGTGGATTTACCTGCGCCAGAACGCCCAATGAGACCGACTTTCTCACCTGGTTTAATGGTTAAATTAAAGTTGGTGAGTAGCGGTTTGTCCGGTGAATAGGCAAAATGCACGTTGTGAAAGCGAATTTCACCTTGACTAATTTGAATCGGTTTGGCATCAGGTTTATCCACAATCGTATGTGGTTTGGTGAGGGTTTGCATCCCATCATTGACCGTTCCAATGTTTTCAAATAGACGTGCAGCTTCCCACATAATCCAATGTGATAATCCATTGACGCGGAGTGCTAACGCCACAGCAGTAGCAATGGCACCGACCCCAATACTGCCTTGTTGCCATAAGATAATCCCGAGTATTGCACTCCCTAAGATTAAGGCTGTATTGGCAGCATAAGTCAGACTGTCTAAACTTGTACCTAAACGCATTTGTGCGTGTACGGTGAGCATAAATTCCTCCATGGAGCGTTTGGCGTAGGCGGCTTCTCGCGTACCATGAGAGAAAAGTTTGACAGTAGTAATGTTAGCGTAAGCATCAGTGATACGTCCCGTCATCAGGGAACGTGCATCCGCTTGACGTTCTGCTGTTTTAGCCAGTTTCGGGATCAAGATACGTAAAATCGTGCCGAAAGTGATTAACCAAAGTAAAAATGGTAGCAGTAACCAACCATCTAGGCTGACTAATACCACTCCAGAGGTAATAAAATACACCGATACATACACCATCATATCGGCAAGGGTTAATACCGTATCACGTACAGCCAGAGCAGTTTGCATCACTTTAGCGGATACTCTGCCAGCAAACTCATCTTGATAAAAAGATAAACTTTGACCGAGCATCAGGCGATGGAAATTCCAACGTAAGCGCATTGGAAAGACCCCTTGCAGGGTTTGTAAGCGTACTGCTGATGCAACAAATGCCCATACAATACTAAACAGCAGTAAGCTTGCCATCGCCAAGAGTTGTGGTCCTTTTTCTTGCCAAAGTGTGAGTGGGGAGTATTGGGTTAACCAATCCACCAACATCCCCATAAAACGAAAGAGTAGCCCTTCAACAATACCGATACCAACAATGAGGAATGCCAGTAAAAAGATCCAACCGCGCATCCCCTCCAGGTTCGTCCAAATAAAGCGGATCAGTGTTTTCGGTGCCGTTTTTGGGGCTTCAGGTGGATAAGGATTAACCCGATTTTCAAACCATGCAAAAATCTTATCTAACATAAGTATTCCTTTATCAGATTGTAACCATCATCATTAATCGTCAAAAACTTGTTGAATATTGACCGCACTTTAAAACAGCTTGAGGGCTCTCATTTGGGCAATAACATCCGCCACCTCAATGCCAGCCATCAGATTTTTCCCTTTTAATTTGGTCGCCCAAGGTAATTGGTTAGACGGCTTACCGAATTCTTTTTGTACATTTTGTTCATAGACCGACACGACATTGGCTAGATTGTTGTAAGGGCCTGTCCGCAATGGATTGTGATAAGCATACAAGCCAATGACATCGGTTCCTTGTGTGGTGGCGAGGTGAGCTGGCCCTGAGTCTGGTGATAAGACCACGTCAACCATGCTAATCAGTGCGGTAAGTTGTTTGAGATTGGTTTTGCCAGATAGATCGGTGGGTGTGCATTCACATCGGGCAAGGATTTTCTGTATCATTTCCATTTCACGTTTTGCCGGTGAAGCACAGAAAATAACATGAATGTTATGCTGATGTGCAATATTGGTCACTTCTGCATAACGTTCTACTAACCAATCTTTTTCGGATTTACTTGAGCAAGGCGAAATCAGTAAATTTTTTCGCGTATGATCGACATATTTAGCCACATCTTTACGGTCAGTATCGCTAATATGAAGTTGCCATTGCGGTGCCGTGATCGGTACACCGAGGTAGGCTACAAATGCCATAAACCCATCTAGTACATGTGGACTTTGGGGCTCATGGATTTTCCGATTGGTAAACAGCCATTGTCCTTCTCTTGCCCGCTTTTGGCCAAAGCCGACTTTATACGTTGCCTTGATACCGAGCGAAATCATTGAGGCTCGCAAGGCAGTTTGCATATTCAACAAAGCATCAAAATGACGTCCTTTTAGGTTTTTCCAAAGTGAGAAAATCCCTTTCCAACCGGTTTTTTTATCGTAACTGATTAACTCGACATCAGGGATACCCGCCAGTAACTGTGCTTCTGTTTTGCCCACGATCCAAGTGATCTTGGTGCTTGGCCAGTGACGTTGAATCTGCTGTACAGCAGCCAAGGCATGACAAACATCACCAATGGCAGATAAACGCAGAATACAAAGCGAGTCGGGTGGCGTGTTAAAAAGCGACATAATTTTTTCATCCAATAAATTTTGTGTGAATTCCGATTATTTTAAAGTAGAATGTGCCCATTCGCTATCTCTGATTTAACTTGATAAAAATATGCTTGAATTTAAACACAAAAATACGTTTTTCTTGTTTAATTTTAAACAACCTAAAGCACAACAGGTGTGTTTTTTTCAATCTACTTTTTGGAAAAAACAAGCGCGTATTCTCGGATCGGCCAGAGGAAGAGGTGTGACATGGTTTTTACAAACAGAAGACATGTTTGGTGTAAATGCCACATTAAAACATTATTATCGAGGGGGGGTGTGGGGAAAAATAAATCGCGATTGTTATCGTTTTTCGACCCTGTCGACTACACGTAGTTTTGCCGAATTTTCGTTGTTAAAACAACTGCATGAAGCGGGGCTAGCTGTGCCGAAACCGCTTGGTGCTTATGTCGAAAAAGTGGCGTTTGGTTTTTATCGTGCTGATTTGCTAACAGAAAAAATTGAACAGGCGCAAGATCTGACGGTCTATTTACAACAAGGGATGCTGACTGAGCAAGATTGGCACAGGGTAGGACAACTTATTCGTCAATTACACAGCATGCAAGTCTGTCATACAGATTTAAATGCGCATAATATTTTAGTGCAACAACGCCACAATGAGCGTAAATTCTGGTTAATTGATTTTGACAAATGCGCATATCAACTCGGTGAGCGTTGGAAGCGTGAAAATTTAAACCGACTACACCGCTCTTTTATGAAAGAAGTGGCGCGCATGAATATCCAATTTAGGCAATCCGATTGGCAAGCCTTGTTAGGTGGCTATCAAGCATAAGGGGAAAACATATTTCCCCTTTTTAATTGTAGCAACCTATTTTTTTAAGTTTTGTAAGGCGTGAAAGACCACTTCAGGGACCAATTTACTGACATCACCATGGTGTAAATGGATTTCACGGATCATGGTAGAAGAGACATAAGACCAACGTTCAGAAGGTGGGAAGAATAAACTTTCTACCCCATCAGTTAGTAAACGATTTAAGTGGGCGAGCTGTAACTCATAATCAAAATCACTGGCGCTACGCACACCACGAATAATGGCGGTAATATTCCGTTCTTTTACCACATCAGCCAACAAATCTAAAAAACCGACCACGGACACGTTAGGTAAGTGTGCAACGGATTGTTTGACGAGTTCTACGCGCGTCGCCAAATCAAATAGGGGTTTTTTATTGGGATTGGATGCGACGGCGACTAACACATTGGGGAATAAATGTGCGGTACGTTGAATAATATCCAGATGTCCATTGGTGATGGGATCAAAGGTTCCAGGGTAAATAACCGTAATCATACTGTTTTACTTAAATAAGGATCTAATAAATCTAACAAACGTTGTAAGGCGCCACGATTTTCAATGAGGACTTCATGACCTGCATTCCCATAACGTTCACGTAATTCTGGCGAATCTAAAAATTTTTCTATCGCACTTGTAAGGGCTTTAGTGTTCCCGTTGATTTCTAATGCACCTTGTACTTGCGTTAGTTTGGTAAATACCTCAGGGAAATTAAAGGTGTATTTACCACTGATAACAGGTAATTTAAACGCAAGGGGTTCTAGCGGGTTGTGCCCCCCGTGTTTCACTAAACTGCCTCCTACAAACGCAATATCTGAAATGCCATACATCAACAGCAACTCACCCATGGTATCACCGAGTACGACTTGAGTTGATGCATTGGGTACAATCTTGTCGCTACGACGAATGTAGGTTAATTTGTGTTTTTTAATTAAGTCTGCGACCAGATTAAAGCGTTCGGGATGACGTGGAACGAGTATTAACAATAAGTCAGGGTATTTATGCAGTAAGAGACGGTGAGATTCTAAAATCAGATCTTCCTCGCCTTCGTGCGTACTCGCTGCGATCCAAACAGGACGTTGTTCAACCCAAGCTTGTTTGAGTGAGGTAACTTGTTGCATGAGTGCATCGTTGAGGACGAGATCATATTTGATATTGCCGGTTAATTTTAAACGTTGTTCGTCGTAACCAAGTGATAAATAACGTTGGGCGCTGACTTCATCTTGTGGTGCGATTAAACTGATATCATCAAAAATGTGATGTAACGCCCCTTTCAATTTTTGATAACGCCGTGTTGAACGCGCGGATAAACGTGCATTGGCGATAATAAAAGGAATGCGTTGTTTTTTTAGCTGAACAATTAAATTTGGCCAAATTTCGGTTTCAATGACAATACAGACTTTAGGCTGGACAAAGGCAATAAAACGGTTGACCGCATCGGGTAAATCGTATGGCAAGTAAAAGTGGGTAACACTGTCGCCAAAGGCCGCGTTTACACGATCCGAACCGGTTGGCGTGACGGTAGTGACGGTGATAGGTAAATTTGGATAAAGGGCTTGAATGCGCTTAACCAAAGGGGTCGCCGCAATCACTTCACCTACAGAAGCCGCATGGATCACCACACCATCGGCCTTAGGTCTCACCGCACCACAATAAAACCCATAACGTTCATTCAGGCGCTTACGGTAGTTGGGGGCTTTTAGGCTACGTCCTAACATAAATAAAACAACCAAAGGCTGAATCAAATACATTAAGACGGTATAGAAAAAACGTAACATAGCATAAATATTGGGTTATGTTAAAATGAAGTCATTATTCTTAGTATAAACTTTTGCACTCAAGACATAAAGGATTAAAGTATGCCAACACTTAGCGTTGCGATGATTGTTAAAAATGAAGCCGAGCATTTAGCCCAATGTTTAGATACGGTGAAAAATTGGGTGGATGACATTGTGATTTTAGATTCTGGCAGTACGGATAACACAAAAGAGATTGCCCTAAGCTATGGTGCAAAATTTTATGAAAACACTGAATGGCCAGGCTTTGGTCGTCAGCGCCAAATCGCCCAACACTATGTGACCACCGATTATGTTTTATGGCTAGATGCCGACGAACGCGTTACGCCAGAATTGCGTGAGTCTATTCAACGCGCGGTCGCAAAAAATGAAAAAAATGTGGTGTATAAAATTTCACGTTTAAGTGAAGTCTTTGGGCGTAAAATTCGCCACTCTAACTGGTACCCAGATTTTGTCTTGCGCCTATATCCAACGGCACTAACACAATATAATGATGAACCGGTGCATGAAAAGGTCATGGTGCCGAGCCAGGCGAAAGTGGAAAAATTAGCGGGTGATTTAGAGCATTACACTTATAAAGATATGCATCACTATTTAGTGAAATCCGCGGGTTATGCGAAAGCGTGGGCAGAAAAACGGGAAAAAGCGGGTAAAAAAGGCAGTCTTTTGGCTGCGTTCACTCATGCGATTGGCTGTTTTGCTAAGATGTATATTTTCAATGCGGGTTTCCTCGATGGGAAACAAGGTTTACTGCTTGCTATCCTCTCCGCCCATTCGACCTTTGTCAAATATGCGGACTTATGGGTGAGAACACAAACGAAAAAGTAATTAAATTCAAAGAGCAGCACAAGGATTTTCCTTGTGCTTTTTTATGCGACATTTCTCACAAAAAATACTTTTAATTCCTTGGTTTGACGTGAAGTTATTTATTTCTTTCGGTGTAAATAATAGTATATAGCGAATTCTTAACCCAAAAGGAGTGGCTATGTTAGCTAAACTTATTCAAAAATCGACCGCGCTTTTAGTGCTTTCTTTATTTGCGGGTGTCGTCAGTGCACAAAGCGAATCCTCATTAGTGGCCGGGAAATATGGTGAGGTGGACGGGCAAAACGTCCAAAAAGTGTTAAGTGCTGGCAAAGTGGCAGATGTGTTGTTAATTGCATTAGCCCCTGAAAAATTACTAGGTGTATCCAGTGAGTTACCAAAAAAAGGGATCGCTTATTTATCCGAACCTGTACAGAAATTAGAGGTAACTGGACGTTTGGCAGGACGTGGATCGACGGCACCATTAGAAAAATTAGTGGCATTGAAACCTGATATTATCGTTGATGTGGGTAGTGTGAGCAAAAGCTATCTCGCGACAGCAGAACGAGTGAATCAACAAACCCAACTGCCTTTTGTGTTAGTGGATGGTAAATTCCCACAAACTGCGCAGCAAATTCGTGAAGTGGCGAAATTAATTGGTAGTGAGGAAAAAGGTGAAAAACTCGCTACCTATGCGGAGAAAGTGCTCGCCCTGACTGAAAATAGTGTACGCAATGAGAAACAGCCTGTTAGCGTTTACTTTGCTCGTGGCGCGGATGGGTTAGAAACCGGTTTAGCTGGGTCTATCCACGGTGAAGTATTAGACTGGGTGGGATTAAAAAATGTTGCCGATGTGGCAGGTGAGAAGAAAATTGCACGGGTGTCGATGGAGCAACTTTTACAGTGGCAACCGAATGTCATTTTGACACACGATAAAAATTTCTATGAGTTATTGAAAACCGCAGATGTGTGGCAACAATTAAGTGCGGTCAAAAATAAGCAATTTTATTTGGTGCCGGCAGAGCCGTTCGGTTGGTTAGATCAGCCACCAAGTGTGAATCGTTTATTAGGTGCGGTTTGGTTAGCCCATCATTTTGCCGCAGAGAAGGTGGATGCGAAACAGTATGGGATGTTAATTAATGACTATTTTGCGTTGTTCTATGGTCATCAATTAGATCAAAAAACACAGGCAAAATTCGGCATTAAATAACGCATTATGAATGTCACCGCTCGTTTATGGCTACCACCGATATTATTAGTGTTGGTCGCCATATCAGCTTGTTTGATTGGGCAATATCACATCGCCTTCCACGATGTGTGGCAGGCGGTGTTACATATTGCTGTGGATAATCCTCGTACTGATGCCGAAACGGTCTTATGGAATATTCGTTTGCCGCGTATTTTTACCGCGATTATTGTCGGTGCCGCGTTATCTGTTGCGGGGGCAACTTACCAAGGGATGTTTAAAAATCCCTTGGTTTCGCCAGATATTCTAGGCGTAACGGCAGGGGCGGGGCTTGGTGCGGTGACGGCGATTTACTTTGGCGGGTCGTTATTCACGATTCAAATTGTCGCGTTTTTAGGTGGATTGTTAGCCGTCTTTTTAGTCTATTTAATTTCACGTACCGCTCCCCATCACTCGCCGACCTTAGCCTTAGTGTTAGCAGGCATTGCCATTGCGTCATTATTAAGTGCGGGCATTTCGTTATTAAAAATCTTATCGGATCCTTACAGTCAACTCACCACGATTACTTTTTGGTTAATGGGCGGATTAAATATGGCGACCTTAAATGATCTTGCCTTAGTGGTGCCTTTAATTTGTGCCAGTTTAATTCCCTTAATTTTATTGCGTTGGCGAATGAATTTACTCAGTTTAGATGATGAAGAAGCCGAAACATTAGGCATTAATACAAAACGTACCCGGCTTATTTTTATCTTATCTGCCACACTGATGACCTCCGCCGCGGTTTCCATCACCGGGATTATTGGTTGGGTTGGGCTGATCATTCCCCATATTGCGCGTTTATGGATTGGTGCGGATTTCCGGCGTTTATTACCGACGAGTTTATTTATCGGTGCGACCTTTTTATTGCTCACTGATACCATTGCCCGTTCAATTTTCTCCATAGAAGTTCCTTTAGGCATTATTACTTCATTGGTCGGTGCGCCTTTCTTTTTGAGTTTACTTATTCAAGGCGGGAAGCGATGAGTTTAGTCACTTTGAAACAGCTGAGTATCGGTTACAAAAAACGCGTGTTAGCTTCGGATCTGAATTTGCAGATTGAGCCGAATCAGGTGGTCTGTTTACTTGGTGCGAACGGTTGTGGAAAAACCACGTTACTCAAGACCTTATTGGGACTGTTGCCTGCACTTTCTGGGGAAATCTTGTTACAAAACAGACCGCACTTTACTTGGACACAGAAAGCATTAGCGCAATTTATCGGTTATGTCCCCCAAGTGCACCATTTGTTTCAATTTACCGTCCAAGAAGTGGTACTGATGGGCAGAACCGCACATCTTGCTTGGTATAGCACGCCTAAAAAAAAGGATATTGAGATTGCAGAGCAGTGTCTCTCGACCTTGGGCATCGCGCATTTGAGTCAGCGTTTTTATCACCAAATCAGTGGTGGCGAACGGCAACTTGTCCTGATTGCGCGTGCTTTAGCACAACAGCCTGCTTTTTTGATTATGGATGAACCGACGTCGAATTTGGATTTTGGTAATCAAATTCGCGTGTTAGAAAAAGTCACGGAATTAAAACAAATGGGGTTGTCGATTCTAATGACCACACATCAACCCGAACATAGCTTCCAAGTGGCGGATCGAGCCATTCTATTTCACCAAGGTCGGATTATTGCAAGCGGGACACCAAAACAAACACTGACTACACAGAATTTAGCGACGATTTATCAATTAGACGAAAACGTATTACGCAAAAATTTAAGGATATCTTATGAATAAGCAACAAACCTTACGCGATGTGGATTTTGCACAGCTTTATCGTAACCATTATCAGCTTGCTTCAAGAGAGCCGAAAACCGCAAAAGATTGGGATCGTAAAGCAGAAAAAATGCAACATTCCGCCTTTGATTTAAATAATCAATATGTACAGGCCTTTGTCAGTCGAATGGATTTGAACAACGTAGAAAGTTTATTGGATGTAGGGTGTGGTGGTGGCGCAATTTGTCTTGCGATTGCACCGCACTTTAAACAGGTTTATGGCTTAGATTACAGCGAAGGAATGTTATCTGTTTTACAACAACGGGCGACCAAATTAGGTTTTGAACAGGTTCAGCCGGTACGAAAATCGTGGGATGATGACTGGGAGGATGTGCCAGTGTGTGACATTTGTGTGTCTTCTCGTTCTTCTATGGTGGCAGATTTAGATGATGCTATCGATAAACTCAATGCCAAAGCCAAGAAAGCAGTCTATATGACGATGATTGTAGAAAAAGATTTTATCGCACGTGACATTCTGCAGTATATCGGACGGGATTCGGTGGGATTCCCAAATTATATGTATGCCCTGAATTTACTGCACCAAAAAGGCTATCACGCAACTGTCGATTTTATTACATCAGCCTGTGGTTTAGTGGAGCCGGAGAAAATGACAGAAACCAGTTTTATTCAATCTGTTCAGTGGTCAATCGGTCAATTAAGCGATACAGAAATTAATCAATTGAAAGAATACTATGCCACCCATCCCAATTTGACTTCTGCCCGCGGTGATATGAAAACTTGGGCGTTTGTGAGTTGGAAAAAATGAGCTAATTAAAAGGAGACAAAAATGAAAAGTTATGGTTTTACAATGAGTATTGCCGCACTTTGTGTTTGTTTTGCCGTTAGCAGTTATGCGGAAAAGCGCGATGTTTTTACTTTAGGTACTATCTATGTTGCGGGAGATAGTTTCAGCACAGAAGCAGAAAAACTTGAGTCTAAAGTGAGTCGAAAAGAGGTCGATTTATTTGAAAATAAAGATATGGCAAGTGCAGTCTCGCGTGTACCAGGTGTGTTATATCATCGCTTACAAGGTCCTGTGCATCGTCAAGAAAGTGGTGTGACCGTGCGGGGCTTTGGTATGCGTTATGTCCCTATTTATGTGGATAACATTCCAGTCTATATCCCCTATGATGGTTATTCTGATTTAGCCCGTTTCACTACGGCAGATCTTTCTGAGATCCAAGTAGCTAAAGGTTATAGTTCTGTGTTATATGGGCATAATGCGATGGGCGGTGTGATTAATATCACAACATTGAAACCTCGTTCTGAATTCGATTTAACCGGCACGATGGGTTATGGTTCAGGGAATACCAGAGAATTGAGTGCAAATATCGGAAGTCTGCAAAAAAATTGGTATGTGCAATTGGGTGCCTCTCATTTAGACCGCGATTACGTTAAATTAGCGGGTGAAGGGACTGATATCCATAATGAAAAAATCAAATCCGAGAAACATGCTTATTTTACGCAAGATCGCCGCGTGAGTGCGAAGTTGGGTTATATGCCAAATGATACCGATGAGTATGTATTCAGTTATTCAAAACAGATGGCAGAAAAATATCCTCGAGGCGTCAAAGGTGGATTTATTGCCACCACATCAAAATGGACTGAATGGAACCGCGAAACGCTTTCTTTTGTTTCACATACCGAGTTTTTAGGTGGGACACTCTATGTGAAACCACGCGTTTATTACGATAAATTCAAAAATACCTTGGTGGATATGCGCACACGAAGAGGCTTTTTAGATGATAGTTATTATGATGATAGTGCGTTTGGTGCCTCGCTTGAAATTGGGACGAGAGCATTAGAAAACCATCTGATTAAAGGTATGATAAGCCATAAAGAGGAAACACATCGTAGCTACGACAAAGATCGCATAACGAAGGCATATTTACCAAAATCAGAAACCGAAGCTACTCAAAAATTTTTATCTATCGCTTTAGAAGACACTATCAAGATAGGCGAAAAACTAGAATGGCAACTTGGTGGGCTTTATACTCGCCGAACCGCTGAAAAAAGCGGTATTGATGAGCGAATGAAAGCGCTGATTGATAAATATCCGCAAGTGGATTCGATGCTTGCGCCAACCATGCATGCGTGGGATCTACAAACAGCATTATTTTATAAACCAACTGAATCACACCGCTTTCATGCCAGTATTGCGAAACGCACGCGTTTTCCAAGTTTTAAAGAAGCGTATTCCAATTATAGTGCTGGCAATAGCGTAAAATGTCCAAAAGGGCAGACTGGCTGTAAAAATAAAGAGGAGATCCCAGCGATTACCGTGCAAAATCCAGGACTTGCACCAGAAAAAGCAATTCATTATGAAATTGGTTATCAGGGAAATGTCGTGTCAGGCTTGGATGTGGGGGTAAATCTCTTTTTGAACCGAGCTAAAAATGCCATAGAGCGCACTGATTACGATTACAACAGCTTCCCCGGCTACGCCGTCCGTCAAAATATCAATATTCCTGGCACCATTGAACGCAAAGGCATTGAGTTAAATGCACAATATGATATTAATGAAATTGTCACGGTAGGCGGTGCTTATACATATTTGAAAGCGAAAAATAAAGATGTCGATTTGAATGTTATTAATACGCCGACCCATTTTGGTCATCTTTATACCAATATCAAGTTCCCAATGGGATTGAGCATTACTCCATCGATGGAGGCACGTAGTAGTAGCTATGCTAACTTATCGAGTAATGAGAAAAACAGTGGTTATGCGGTATATAATATGAAAGTATCCTATACGCCAATTGCTTGGCAAACGGTGACATTTAATGTGGGCGTGGAGAATATCTTTAATAAAAATTATGCGCGTTATAATGCCGAATATCCATCGCCAGGACGTTATTTCTATGCAAATGTGCGTGTAGACTTTCATTAATGCCTGAAAAACGCACCGCACTTTAATGATAAAAAAAGCAGATCAAATGATCTGCTTTTTTACATTGATTAATCAATTAGTTTTTTGCTTTTGCTGCGGCTTTAACGATCACGGCAAAGGCTGGCGCTTTTAATGATGCACCACCGACTAATGCACCGTCGATGTCCGGTTGAGTAAATAATTCTGCGGCATTCGCATCATTGACTGAACCACCGTATTGGATGATCACTTGTTCAGCAACGGCTTTGTCTTTTTTCGCAATGTGACCACGGATAAAGGCATGAACAGCTTGTGCTTGCGCAGGGGTTGCTGATTTACCGGTACCGATTGCCCAAATTGGTTCGTAAGCGATAACTGCACCATTAAAGGCTTCCGCACCTAATGTATTTAACACGGCATCAATTTGACGAGCACAGACTTCTTCTGTTTTACCGGCTTCGTTTTCAGCTTCACTTTCACCGATACATAATACAGGCACTAAACCTGTTTGTTTTAATGCGGCAAATTTTTTCGCGATAAATTCATCACTTTCTTTGTGATAAGTACGACGCTCAGAGTGACCGATAATGATATATTTTGCACCAAAGTCTTTTAACATTTCTGTTGAAATATCACCAGTAAAGGCACCTTGAACATTCACATCCACGTTTTGTGCACCTAATGCAATCTCACTGCCTACAAGTGCGGCTTCAGCTTCGGCTAAATACATCACAGGTGGGGCAATTGCTACATCACAGCCTTCAACGCCTGCTAATTCTGTTTTTAAGTCTTGGATTAATGTGTTGGTAAATGCTTTGCTACCATTTAATTTCCAGTTACCCATAACTAAAGGACGACGAGCCATAATTTTCTCCGTATTAAAGTAATAAAAAATAACCGTTCTACTATAGCAAATTTTTTCGTCCGTTCTGTTGATTTTAGGCAAATTTAAAAAAAATTTTTGTGAAAAGATGATTATTTTGTTTTAAAAAGCTACAATCCACTGTATGGATTAGACAAAAAATGCGCGCTTGTGAAAAGAATGAAAATATTTAAAGCTGAACAATGGAATTTAGAGAGTCTATTACCGCTCTTTGAGCAATATCGTCTTTCCCATGGCATGTCGGAAAATCCGGACCGCACGTTAGCTTTTTTGACGAATCGTATTCGTTTTAGTGAAAGTATTTTCTTCATTGCTATCGATGAAACGCAGCAAGCGTTAGGTTTTATTCAACTCTACCCACGTTTGTCCTCCCTTCAATTACAGCGTTATTGGCAACTCACTGATATTTTTGTGCAAGATTGCCCTTATAAAACCGAGATCTATACAGCGTTAATTGCGAAAGCCAAAGAATTTGTGCGTTATACGCAATCGACCCGTTTAGTAATAGAACAAGCCCAGCTGCAACAGGCAATGCTTGAAGCAGAAGGCTTTAAAATAAATCCAAAGAAAAGTATTTTTGAGCTGAATTTATAACCTTTTCAACTTATCGCTTTCGCAAAAGGAGGAAAGATGTCTTCAAGCAAGACGTATCTTCAGTTTATTTTAGATCAGCTGGCTGACTTAGAAGATATTCAATATCGGGCGATGATGGGCGAGTTTATTATTTACTATCGCCAAAAAGTGATTGGTGGCATTTATGACAACCGTTTTTTGATTAAACCCGTAGAACCTGCACTTGCTATGATATCTCAGCCTATTTATGCTTTACCTTATGAGGGTGGCAAGCGAATGCTTTTAGTTGAGGACGTGGATAACAAAGCTTTTTTAACTAAATTGATTACAACGATGTATGACGCGTTGCCCGAGCCAAAGAAAAAAGCGAAAAAAAGTGAGTCGTTAAATTGATTGAGATAACGAGTGAAGAAATGCAATCCTATATTCAACAGCTTGATTCACAATTTCAGCACATCCTACATGGCTACAAGCCGGTTGAACAACAAGCAAAATCCGATGCACAACGGATCGAACCATCCTATCTTCTCCCACTGGCATTCTTCGCTTATCAATCTCAATGTTATCAAACGCGGATGTATGCCGTGTTTCTGTTGGGGTATCTCTCTCAACAAGAAGGGGTGCTAACCTTTCTAAAAAAAACGGTTGCACAAGATGACAATTGGCGAGTTCAAGAAGTGTTAGCGAAAGCCTTTGATGAATATTGTCGCAGACAAGGCTATGAAAACGCCTTGCCGACGATTGATGAATGGTTAAACGCATCCCATCCCAATGTAAGACGCGCAGTAACAGAAGGTTTACGGATTTGGACTGGGCGGGATTATTTCAAACAAAATCCCACCGCTGCGATTTCCCGCTTAGCCACATTAAAACAGGATGAGAGTGACTATGTGCGGAAATCAGTGGGAAATGCGTTGCGGGATATCAGCAAAAAACAGCCTGATTTGATTAAGCAAGAATTAGCCACGTGGCAATTGGATAACAAAGCCATTCAACAAGTTTATAAATTGGCAAGTCGGTTGCTTTGAACGATGTCGTATTGTTTGTTGGATGACAAGTGCGGTAAGTTTTAACGAGTTATTTTAATAACGCAATAATTTCTTCAGGAATGATTTTCGGATTGGGAATCATAATCTGTTTATGTCTATTTAGCTCGCCTTTTTCCAAGACAATACTGCTTTTCGGCACTTTAAAGGTTTTGCTTAAAAATTTGAGTAAGTGAGCGTTAGCTTGTCCGTCAATCGGCGGGGCGGTGATCGTGATTTTGAGTTCGTTATCGTGTAAGCCCACGATCTGATCTTTGCTGGCTTTCGGTTGCAGAAAAATCCGCAACCGTAGGCTGTTTTCTTGTTTTTCGACTGCTGGCAATGAGGTCACAACGTAAATTTCCTAAAAATTAACCGCACTTTTAGTAACTGGCTAATGCCCAATACACGCCAAACAGATCGCCTAATAGGCTATTGACTAGGAAAAGTGCGATGGCTAAGACCATTGGTGAAAAATCGATCATGCCTGTATTAGGTAAGATACGCTGAATGGGGCGAAGTAACGGTTCACTTAATTGGGCTAAGACAAATTGAAGTGGGGTGGCACCACGGTTAAACCAACTCATCACCGCACCAATTAATAAAACGTAAAAGATCGCTTTGCCGATAGTACGTATTAAGGTGAGGGCTCCTACAATGGCGTAATCTAAGACATCGGCATTAGCGATAAATAAGTTCCCTACCACATGTGCCAGTGGAAATTTGATGCTAAAAAGTAAGAAAGCGAGTACCAACGCCGCGAGGTTGATATTTTTAATAGTCGGAATAAAGGTGGCGAGCGGGCCTAGTGCGGGTTGAGTAATTTTGACAATACTTTGTGAAATCGGATTGTAAAAATCCACGCGACTGAATTGGAACCAAGCACGTAATACTAAAATAAGACCATAAAGATCAATTAAGATAAAAACTAATAATTGTAATGTATTCATATTAACGTCCTGTAGATTTATAACCAGCCTTTGCGTTTGAAGTACCAATAAGGCGCAAATGCTGCCAGTGCCATTAAGCCTAGCGCCATAGGATAACCAAATTTAAAGCCTAATTCTGGCATAATCTCAAAGTTCATACCATAGTTAGAGGCAACCAGTGTTGGTGGGAGGAAAATCACCGACACAACCGAGAAGATCTTGATAATACGGTTTTGTTCGATACTGATGAAACCCATTGCCGCCTGCATCAAAAAGTTGACACGTTGGAATAACGATTCGTTGTGAGGTTGCAGTGATTCAATATCGCGTAAAATTTCACGTGCTTGTTCTAACTGATTAGTTGGTAAGCGTGTTTTACGCACCAGAAAACTGAGCGCACGTTGGGTATCCATTAAGCATAAACGCACTTTGGAACTGGTGTCTTCTTGTTCCGTTAAGGTGGAAAGTGCTTGGTCAAAAGCTTCACCTTGTGTGCCATCTAAAATGACACGGCTTAATTTTTCTAAATCCGAATACACGGTTTCAATCACGTCGGCTAATTGTTCGATTTTGGTTTCAAATAAATCGAGTAGCACTTCATACGCGTTACACTCAATCAAACGTTGACTACGTGAACGCATACGATATAAACGGAAAGCCGGTAATTCACGATCACGTAAGGTGAAAAGACGACCATCACGGATAGTAAAGGCGACGCTTGCGAGGTCTGCGTAATCTTCTTCATCTTCGCAATAAAAGAACGAGTGGAGATGTAAACCATCTTCATCTTCGAAGAAACGTGCCGATGCCTCGATATCTTCTAATTCAAGGAACGTAGCAAGGCTCTGACCTAAGCCTTCTTGTAAAATTTCGCGTTCTTCACTACTTGGTTCAATCAGATCGAGCCAAATGGCGGAATTTAATTCTGCATTGGTATTTTCATCAATGCGGACAAGGCGCGCATCTTCGAGAGCGAAAGCATTAATCATTTTGTCATACTCCTTAATTGGATTATGAACAACGCTATGAACAAAAGGAATCAAACGAAATCTTGGAGAAAAGAATTCAGCGGTAAAAGTGCGGTTAATTTTTCATTCGTTTGACTAGTGGTGATTGATATTTCAATAACCGAAAAAAGATGCCGAATAAAGCAGTGGAAGAAAAGATCTCTCAGCGAACCCTCGCCGATGTTAAGGAAATGGCGAAAGTTACAGTAAAAACTCAATTCGGTATCGACTGTGACTGTCCAAAGTGTGTGTCCTCATATTACTAAATCGGGGCGAATGTTACGCTTGAAAGCTAGCTTCGTCAAGATTTTATGCACACTAATGTGGAATTATTGCTCATTATAAAATGAAAAAGGCGAACCACAATGTTCGCCTCGTATAAAGAGATTATACTTCTTTGGTAGGGTATTCCCACCAGATATCAAATAATTGACTGATTTCAATTTGTTGTAAGCCGTTTTGTTCTAACCATTCTTTGACTAAAGTACGATGACTTTCATCACATTTACCTAAGGCTTCTAAGCAAACTAAACCTTCCCAATGTAAGTAACCACTGCCTTCATAAGCAAGCCCATTTGGCTGGATGACTTCACGAATAAAGCGATCAACCACTTCATCAATTTTCTCGATGGCCGTACCTTCTGCAAATTGCCAATTCACTAAGAAACCTAATTCTTGGAATTCAGCAAGATGCATTTTTTTACGTTGTCTTCTGTTACGTTTAATCGCCATGTTCGATTCTCCTCTCTGTTGGCTGATAAAATTCGTTTCACATTATGCCAGACTTTTCTAACAAAAGTGCGCTCTGTTTTTTATTTTTTCGTGTAGTAAAGATCCCACACCCCATGACCTAAACGATGCCCACGCTGTTCAAATTTTGTCAATGGACGAAAAGCAGGGCGTGGAATGTAATCATGGGTTGCAGAAGTATTTTGTAAACCTTCCGCTTGTTGTAGCACCGCTAACATATGTTCAGCATAATTTTCCCAGTCGGTTGCCATGTGGATAAAACCACCCTTGACGAGTTTTTGTGTAATGGTAGCGACAAATTGTGGTTGAACAATACGACGTTTGTGATGTTTTGCCTTATGCCAAGGGTCAGGAAAAAAGAGTTGCAAGCCGCCTAAGCTCTCATTAGCAATGCAGTCGCGTAAAATTTCGGTGGCATCATGACAAATGATGCGTAAATTTTTTACCCCTTTTTCTACCGCATAGGCGATACAAGCCCCGACGCCAGGCGTATGGACTTCAATGCCTAAATAATTGTGATCAGGATTTTGTTGTGCCATCTCAACTAAAGAGTGACCCATTCCAAAGCCAATTTCGAGCACAACAGGATTATCGTTGCCATAAATAGCAGGGAAATCAAAAGGTTGGTTTTGATGTTCTAAACCATAGAATCCCCAATGTTGATTCATGGCATTTTTTTGAAATTCACTTAAACGCCCTGTACGTAATACAAAGCTCCGCACTTTGCGTTTATAGCGCCCCTCTGCGGTAAATTCGGCCACTTCCACGGTTTTACGCTTTTGATCGGCAAAGCTAGGTAAATTCTCTGATTCTTGATTATTAAATGACATATTTTTGTTTATAATGAGCCTAATTTGGCGCGAATTATACGTTTTTTGTGGGAAAACACCAAGCTTGTCGATCAGGCGTGCGTGTTTATTTGTTTTTTATATTGGATTAGAAGGGAAGCAGTGATGGCGCAAAAATACCCTAAACCAATGATTTTTCTTCATTGGCTGACCTTATTACTCGTTTTAACGGCTTATTTTACTGGGGATTACCCTCCTGCAGATGGAATAGTGGGCGAAATTCATGTGGCAAGTGGGATCTGTCTTGTCTTTTTGTTGTTATTACGCATCGGTTTGCGGATGTATTATCGTGAGCAATTACCGAAACACCTACTCACTCGCTGGCAACATATTGTGGCACATTCGGTGCAAATGTTGCTTTATTTAGCTATGTTGCTAACGCCCATTATCGGTTATTTGACCCTGACAGCGGATGTCGATGATTTTCGCTTATTTGGGATCACGTTGCCTTATTTTAGTCTTGACTTTTCTTTGGGTAAGGCGCATGAAATATTCGCTAATGCCTTTATTGCACTATCTGGTTTACACGCGTTAGCTGCCCTATTTCACCATCTTGTACTAAAAGATAATGTATTAAAAAGTATGTCGCCCCATTAAGGTGTCTTTTGATTTTTTAAAGTGCGGTCATTTTTTTTAATGTTTTGGTCATTTTGATCACACCTATTTTCGGATTTTTTATTGATGATACTTGCTCAATCTTCCCCTGATGCACCTTTTGCCCGTGCTGTTTTGGCGTGGTATGACAAATTTG
The DNA here is from genome assembly GCA_049888895.1 of Bisgaard Taxon 45. GTDB lineage: Bacteria > Pseudomonadota > Gammaproteobacteria > Enterobacterales > Pasteurellaceae > Pasteurella. The sequence continues at coordinate 137,546 of JBLUWJ010000001.1, forward strand.
GACGCAAACATTTACCTTGGCAACAGAATAAAACCCTTTACGGTGTTTGGTTGTCTGAAGTGATGTTGCAACAAACCCAAGTTGCCACGGTGATTCCTTATTTTGAACGCTTTATCAACACCTTTCCAACCATCACTGCATTGGCGAATGCACCCTTAGATGAAGTCCTACATTTGTGGACGGGACTCGGTTACTATGCACGAGCGCGAAATTTACATAAAGCCGCGCAGACAATTCGTGATCAGCACGGTGGTAAATTTCCTACAGAGTTTGAACCGGTCTGGGCGTTGACTGGGGTGGGACAAAGTACCGCGGGGGCGATTCTCTCTTCTTGTTTAGATGACCCCTATCCAATTTTAGATGGTAATGTGAAACGCGTGTTAGCTCGTTATTTTGCTGTGTCGGGGTGGCCGGGCGAGAAAAAAGTGGAATCACAGTTGTGGCAATATAGTGCCCAAGTCACGCCGACTGAACAGGTGGCCAATTTTAATCAAGCGATGATGGATCTCGGGGCCATGGTCTGCACACGAACGAAACCTAAGTGTACACTTTGTCCTTTACAACGAGACTGCCAAGCCAATTTACAGCAAAACTGGCAAGATTATCCGGGCAAAAAACCGAAAAAAACATTACCGGAACGCGAAAGTTATTTTTTAATTTTAAATGCCCAAGGCAAAATTGCATTGGAGCAACGTGAGAACAACGGAATTTGGGGCGGCTTATATTGTTTTCCACAGTTTGAAAGCAAATCAGCCTTGTTGGCATTTTTAGCGACACAAGGGATTGGCTATTATCAGGAGTGGAACACGTTTCGTCATACCTTTAGTCATTTCCATTTAGATATTTACCCCATTTATGCACAGTTAGACACGCCACAGCAAGTCTCCAATCGCACAGGTTGGAAAAAAGTGACCGAAAAGACAGAACAGAGTGAATCAACTGTATTCAGTGCGGTCAAATATTGGTATGATCCGCAAAATCCAGAACAAATTGGACTGGCCACGCCCGTCAAAAATTTATTAACACAATTTATAAGGAATTATTATGGCGAGAACCGTATTCTGTGAATACCTTAAACAAGAGTCTGAAGGCTTGGACTTTCAGTTGTATCCAGGCGAATTGGGGAAGCGTATTTTTGATTCAATCAGTAAACAAGCATGGGGTGAATGGATGAAAAAACAAACCATGCTAGTGAATGAGAAAAAATTAAACATGATGAATGCGGATCATCGAAAATTACTCGAGCAAGAAATGATCAACTTCTTGTTCGAAGGTAAAGATGTACATATCGAAGGTTATGTTCCCCCAACGGAATAAGTGAAAATGAAGAAGTATATAATTTACGCACTCATCCCTTTTTTATTTGCTTGTGGTGGGACGAAAACGCACCGCAGCTCCCAATTTGATGAAGCATTCGCGAAAGATACCCGTGGATTAGATATTTTAACAGGGCAATTTTCCCATAATATTGACCGTATCTGGGGTGTGAATGAGTTATTAGTTGCTAGCCGTAAAGACTATGTAAAATACACTGATCGTTTTTATACCCGTAGTCACGTCAGTTTTGATGAAGGGACGATCACGGTAGAAACACAAAGTGATTTACGTCATTTGCATAATGCCATTGTACATATTTTGTTAATGGGCTCAGATGCGAATGGTATTGATTTGTTTGCTTCTGGCGATGTGCCGATCAGTTCACGTCCTTTCTTAGTAGGACAAGTTATTGATCATTTAGGCGGTTCCATTACGAACACCACAATTGCAGGTAATTTCGCCAATTATTTATTACAAAATAAATTACAAAGCCGTCGTTTAAGTAATGGACATACTGTACAGTATGTGGTGATCCCGATGATTGCCAACCACGTTGCTGTGCGTGCACAAAAATATTTACCATTGGTACGCAAAATGGCACGCCGTTACAATATGGATGAGAGCTTGATTTTAGGCATTATGCAAACTGAATCGAGCTTCAACCCTTATGCGATTAGCTACGCAAATGCGATTGGTTTAATGCAAGTTGTGCCGACAACGGCTGGACGTGATATTTTCAAAATGAAAGGGCAGGGCGGACAACCGTCAAAATCCTATTTATTTGATCCTGAAAAAAATATCGATGCGGGCACATCTTACTTGTGGTTATTGCAAAATAAATATTTAGATGGCATTACCAATCCAACCTCTAAACGTTTTGCGATGATCTCCGCTTATAATAGTGGTGCGGGGGCAGTTTTACGTGTCTTTGACCAAGATCGTGATGCGGCCATTGCCAAGATCAATAGCTTGTATCCTGAGCAAGTCTATCGAATTTTGACTACTCAGCATCCTTCGGCACAAGCTAGAAATTATTTACTGAAAGTGGATCAAGCACAAAAAAGTTATCGAGTAAGAAGATAATGACTTATTCGATCTGTTAATCAAAAATGCTCGCTGATGAGAAAACATCGCGAGCATTTTGTTATTTATTTTTAATAAAAAAACATAAAAAACAGGGTGGGTTGTGTTATTTTTACGCTTTTCGTTTGTTAAATATCCAACTAAATAAAAAAAATACGTTTTTTTCAATTTAGGTGTTGACTTAAACCGGAAAAAAACGTTTAATACGCACCACTGATGAGTTGCCTCGATAGCTCAGTCGGTAGAGCAGGGGATTGAAAATCCCCGTGTCGGTGGTTCGATTCCGCCTCGAGGCACCACGATTCCTCCTTAGTTCAGTCGGTAGAACGGCGGACTGTTAATCCGTATGTCGCTGGTTCAAGTCCAGCAGGAGGAGCCAAATTCTTAAAACCCGCTAATTAATTCAGCGGGTTTTTTCATTTCTGCATTTATATACTCACTTTTAACTTGTTACTGTGTTGTCACTGAAAAGCGGTGACTGTTTCCGATTGATAGAATCATAGTATGTCGCATCCCTCCATTTTTTGTTAGATGGCGTACTCAGTGGGCGAATGAATGCCTTTTGCTTGTTAGGCGACAAAGCTTATTGTGACGATACGCATATCTAAATTACGTTTTCCCCAACGTGTTGCGTAGAGTAACCTGATCCACCAAGGATAATGCGATTGACAAGTGTCACTTAAATAATGAACTGAGTCTAATTTCACAGAGGGATGCCAGGTTGCAAATTCTTGGATATTCTGCACAGTCCAAGTAAATTCTGGACGGGCTTGGTTGTCGATTTTCTTGAGTGCGTCGTGGTATTGACCACGACCGACTGCCATCGGTGGCACAATGTCGAAAATCATCGTACTGTTGGGTAAGTTTTCTGCCACTGTCGCAATAAACTGTTTGACCTCATCTTTAGGAAAAAACATCAATACCCCTTCAAGAACTAATAAAACGGGTTTGTTGTGCTGACGGACAGTGTTCATCCAATCTGTATTGAAAAGTGAATCGGCCAAATACTGGTTGCCCGTTTCCGGCAAAAGTTGACGACGTATAGCGATGACTTCGGGTAAGTCCAAGTCATACCAAGCAGTGACTTTCGGTTTGCTTAAGCGCTCAAAGCGTGCATCTAAGCCGGCACCCAGTTGGACAATAACTGCATCTGGATGTTGTGAAAGAAATTTTAGGATTTGTTGATCAAATAATTTTGCCCGTCCACAACATCCCACTTGTGATAACCGGGCAGAGTTAAGCTTTTGAAAATCATAATCAATCTGTTTTTTCAGCCTTGCGGCTTCTGGATCTTTCAGCAAGGGATTAGGTTTATCGTATTCTACTGCTTTTGCCCAAAGCGTAATTAATAATGTGGAGGAAAGCCCTGATATTTTATCAGGGGAGATTTTGTCAGACATAATACCATCCTTTATTTAATGATAATTATTCTCAAATGAAATATCATAACGGAAGGTGGACTATTATTCAATGCGTTGAGTAAAACGAGAGGTGAGATTCAGTATGAAAAAATCGATTCTGGTCATTAGTGACCAGAATCGATTTTAATAAAATAAGAAAAACTTATGGGGTGGCGAGGTCAGTAATGGCATTTGCCACTTCACGATCATTATAGATCGATCTCACCACTTCGTTAAAAGTTTCCCCTAGCACTTTCTGTATTTCAGGATTTTTCGCGGAAAAGGCACCCGAATAAGTGCGACTCGCATTAATATTTTTACTAAAATGCCCTTTTGCGCTTTGAGCATGCACCGTTACTTGTACTTTGCTGTCTAGGTTATAACGTAAGTTACCTTGTTCGACATTGGCGTAAAACTGGTTCACATCCACAGTGACAGACACATTCGCATGTTGTGCATGACCAATACGGAAGCCTTTACTCACTAAATCTTGCTGTTGAACTTGTTGAAATAATTCAGTTACGCTCGGTTGTGCAGCGAGTTTGACTAATCGACCATCAGCCACATAACTCGATACTTCACTTTGTGGACGCTTATCGCGTACCGAGACAAATACGACTGCATTTTGATTGACAGCCATAGAGGCAACGGGTGCTGGTGGTGTAAATGTTAAGGTGGAAGGCTGGGTTTGACAACCTGCGAATAGCAGGCTTCCTGCGATAACGGCAAGGAGCGAAAGCGTGTGACGTCGTTTCATAATGTCCTCATAAAATAAATGGTCGCTGACCTTTTATGGCAGCAAAGAAGAAAAATGGGGAGATATTATTCTTGCAAAGTTAATGAGGAATGTATAGCCTTTACGCCTTAAATTTATTGAAAGGGTGAGGAAACACAATATGTCAAAACAGCAAGAACTGATCGCACGCTTAACTGCCGCATTTAAACCACATTTTTTAGTTGTGGAAAATGAAAGTCATATGCATAGTTCAGGACGTGGTGCCAATTCGCATTTTAAGATTGTGTTAGTCAGTGAGCATTTCGATGGGTTAAGCAAGGTAGCCCGCCACCGTAAGCTTTATCAATTTTTGGCAGAGGATTTGGCACAAGGTATTCATGCATTGGCATTACACCTTTATACCAAAGAGGAATGGCTTCAACGAGACGAAACTACGCCAAAATCCACGAATTGTGTGGGTGTAGGGCATTAATTTAAGAGACTAAAAACCGCACGCTCATTTGTAGTGAAAGTGCGGTGTGTATTGTAGAACAACACATTAATATTCTTGAGCTTTCTGTTTATCTACTACTACAGGATCAACATAATAAAAATCAGGCAGTTCCTGTTTTTTCAGGATTCTTTTGATGGCAACGGTAACTTGTTTTTGAAGCTGAGTGAGTGTAATTTGCATTTTATCTTTCATCCATCCATCCATCTAAAGAAAGAGCATGTCTTTTGTTAAAATGTTCACTGAGATAACAAAATGAATCTGAACACTCTTTTTTCTTATCTAACCCTTTATAAGTAAATTACTCGTACTCATTATGAGTAAAATTTGACCTTCTTCAAAAAAAAAGATTTTTTTTACTAAAAATTCAGAAAAATCGGGTGCGAAAGTGGCACCAAGGTTATTATTTAGTTAAAATAAGGCGTTTTATTTTATCAAAATTTTAACGTCTGTATTTTGAACAATTTTCTCTGATTAACCCAGTTCAAAATAGGGACGACATACAGAATTTGAGTTTTAATTTATGTGAGATTAAGCGGGTGATTGGAGTTGCTTTGATGGCATTTGCATGAGCTTGCTGAAATCATTACTCAAGACGAGGTTACAGTGATAGGCACTGTAACTATATTTTTAATCTGACTAAAAGTAGTGCAAACAATATGATTACGATTAAAAAAGGCTTGAATCTTCCGATTTCTGGAAGCCCAGAGCAGGTAATCCGTGATGGCAATGCTATCACTGAAGTTGCTTTGCTTGGTGAAGAGTATGTGGGAATGCGCCCTTCAATGAAGGTGCGCGAGGGTGATGTGGTGAAAAAAGGTCAAGTTCTTTTTGAAGACAAGAAGAATCCTGGCGTGGTTTTCACCGCCCCTGCAAGTGGTACTGTAACTGCGATTAACCGTGGTGCTAAGCGAGTTTTACAATCTGTAGTGATTCAGGTCGAAGGCAATGAGCAAGTGACCTTTGAAAAATATGCAACAGAACAATTAAAACAACTTACTTCAGAGCAAGTTCGTCGAAATTTACAAACGTCTGGATTATGGACCGCACTTCGTACGCGTCCTTTCAGTAAAATACCTGCTGTAGATGCTATCCCTGTGTCACTTTTCGTGAATGCGATGGATACCAATCCATTGGCAGCGGATCCGCAAGTAATCTTAAAACAATCAGCACAAGATTTTGAAGCCGGTCTCACTGTATTAAGTCGTTTACTCGACGGCAAAGTGTACCTGTGTAAAGCAGCGAATGCGAGCATTCCAAGCCCAAGTCTTGCGAATCTTGAAGTGAAAGAATTTGCCGGTCCACACCCTGCGGGGTTAAGTGGTACCCATATTCACTTTATTGATCCAGTGAGTGCAACTAAATTTGTGTGGTATATCAATTACCAAGATGTGATAGCGGTGGGTAAATTATTTACCACAGGCGAATTGGATGTTTCTCGCGTCGTGTCGCTAGCCGGTCCACAAGTGAACAATCCAAGACTGGTGCGTACCGTTGTCGGTGCAAACCTTTCTCAATTAACCGCGAATGAGTTGAAAGAAGGTGAAAACCGTGTGATTTCAGGTTCTGTCTTAAGCGGTGCGACAGCAAGCGGTCCAGTAGATTATTTAGGCCGTTATGCATTGCAAGTCTCTGTTTTAGAAGAAGGGCGTGAGAAAGAGTTTTTAGGTTGGATTATGCCGGGTGCGAATAAATATTCACTTTCTCGTACCGTACTAGGACATTTCTCTAGAAAATTATTTAATTTTACCACCGCACTTAATGGTGGCGAGCGTGCGATGGTACCAATCGGTGCTTATGAACGTGTGATGCCATTGGATATTATTCCAACGTTATTACTGCGTGATTTGGCGGCAGGTGATACCGATTCTGCACAGGCATTAGGTTGTTTAGAGCTAGATGAAGAAGATTTAGCCCTTTGTACCTTTGTATGCCCAGGTAAAAATGAATATGGTCCGCTCTTACGTCAAGCCTTAGATAAGATCGAGAAGGAAGGTTAAAAATGGGTTTAAAACATTTTATTGAAAAAATTGAACCTGCGTTTTTACCGGGTGGTAAGTATGAGAAGTGGTATGCGTTATTTGAAGCAACCGCGACATTCTTATATACCCCAGGTACGGTAACGCATAAAGCTTCTCATGTGCGCGATGCGTTAGATTCTAAACGTATGATGGTGTTGGTGTGGTTATCTTTATTCCCTGCGATGTTCTACGGGATGTATAACGTCGGTGCCCAAGCGATTCTAGCAACGGATGCATTAGGTACATTACAACATGCTATTTCAGCCCATTGGCAATATGCGTTAAGTCATGCGTTAGGTGCAGATTTGACCCTGTCAGCCGGTTGGGGGAGTAAGATGTTGTTAGGCGCAACTTACTTCTTACCGATTTACTTGACTATTTTCTTAGTGGGTGGTTTCTGGGAAGTGTTATTTGCGATGGTGCGTAAGCATGAGATTAACGAAGGTTTCTTTGTGACCTCTATCCTTTTAGCATTGATCGTGCCACCAACCTTGCCATTGTGGCAAGCAGCCTTAGCGACGACCTTTGGTGTGGTTGTGGCAAAAGAAATTTTTGGTGGTGTGGGTAAAAACTTCATGAACCCCGCATTAGCGGCACGTGCCTTTTTATTTTTTGCTTATCCAGCACAAATTTCAGGTGATACGGTATGGGTGGCTGCAGATGGTTTCTCCGGTGCAACCGCACTTTCACAGTGGGCTGTAGGTGGCGAAGCTGGTTTAAAACACGTGGTAACTGGTCAACCAATCACCTGGATGGATGCCTTTATTGGTAATATTCCAGGCTCTATCGGTGAAGTGTCTACGCTTGCATTGATTATTGGTGCGGCGATTATTGTGTTTGCCCGTATCGCTTCTTGGCGCATCATTGCAGGTGTGATGATCGGCATGATTGCCACTTCTGCGTTATTTAATTTCATTGGCTCAAGCACAAATCCATTATTTGCCATGCCTTGGTATTGGCACTTTGTGTTAGGTGGTTTCGCATTAGGGATGTTCTTTATGGCGACAGACCCTGTTTCTGCCGCATTCACTAACAAAGGGAAATGGTGGTACGGTATCTTAATTGGTGCGATGGCGGTGTTAATCCGTGTGGTGAACCCAGCGTATCCAGAAGGTATGATGCTAGCTATTTTATTTGCTAACTTGTTTGCGCCAGTATTTGATTATTTAGTGGTACAAGCAAATATCAAACGTCGGAGAGCTCGCAATGTTTAAGAATAAAGATAGCGTTGGCGGAACACTTCTCGTCATTATCCTATTAAGCTTAGCTTGTTCTATTATTGTGGCGGGTTCAGCTGTTTTGCTGAAACCAACACAAATCGAACAAAAAGAACTGGATAAGCAGAAAAATATTTTAAGTGTTGCCGGTTTATTACAGCCAACAACCAAAAATAGCGAAATCAAAACGATTTATGCAAAAAATATTGAAGCCCGTTTAGTGGATTTAAACACGGGTGATTTTGCCCCAGCACAACCGGGCTTTGATGCCGCGAAAGCCGTGAAAAATCCGGCACAAAGCACCGCACTTGCGGCAGAGGACGATGTTGCCGGTATCCGTGTGCGCGCAAATTTTGCTGAAGTGTATTTGGTAAAAAATGATGCTGGTGAAGTCACGCAAGTGGTTTTACCGTTCTACGGTAAAGGCTTGTGGTCCATGATGTATGGTTTTATGTCTGTTCAGCCAGATGGCAACACGGTGAATGGTATCACTTACTACGATCAAGGTGAAACGCCAGGATTGGGTGGTGAAATCGAAAACCCGAAATGGCAAGCACAGTTCCCTGGTAAAAAACTGTATACCGCAGACAACCAAATTGGTTTGTATGTGGGTAAAGGGGCATCAGCAAACGCTGAACACGGGATTGATGCGATTTCAGGTTCGACATTAACCAGTAATGGTGTCAACAATTCATTTAAATTCTGGTTAGGACAAAAAGGTTTTGGTCCTTTCTTAGCAAAACTTAAAGCAGGAGTGTTGAACAATGGCTGATACTAAAAAGTTAAAAGGCTTGTTGCTATCGCCAGTGCTAGACAACAACCCGATTGCGTTACAAATTTTAGGGATTTGTTCTGCCTTAGCGGTCACCACAAAATTAGAAACAGCAATCGTGATGACGTTAGCAGTAACCTTCGTAACGGCATTTTCGAACTTATTTATTTCGTTGATTCGTCACTATATTCCAAATAGCGTACGTATTATCGTGCAAATGGCGATCATTGCCTCATTGGTTATCTTAGTTGACCAGATCTTACGTGCTTATGCGTACGGTTTATCAAAACAACTTTCGGTTTTTGTGGGCTTGATTATTACTAACTGTATCGTGATGGGACGTGCAGAAGCCTTTGCGATGAAATCACAACCACTTGAAAGCTTGGTTGATGGGATTGGTAACGGTTTAGGGTATGGTGCCATTTTGATTTCAGTTGCCTTTATCCGTGAATTAATTGGTTCAGGGAAATTATTTGGTATGACGGTATTCCAAACTATCCAAGATGGTGGTTGGTATCAAACCAATGGTTTATTCCTCCTTGCCCCAAGCGCGTTCTTTATTATTGGTTTTATTATTTGGGGTATTCGTACCTTAAAACCAAATCAGGTGGAGAAGTAGTTTATGGAACATTATATTAGCCTTTTCGTTAAATCCGTTTTTATCGAAAACATGGCACTTTCTTTCTTCTTAGGGATGTGTACTTTCCTTGCTGTATCGAAAAAAGTGTCTACTGCATTTGGTTTGGGGATTGCGGTTATCGTGGTATTAGGCATTGCGGTGCCAGTAAACCAATTAGTGTATAGCTTTATCTTAAAAGACAGTGCATTAGTTCAAGGTATTGATCTCAGTTTCTTAAACTTCATTACCTTTATCGGTGTGATCGCGGCCTTGGTTCAAATCCTTGAGATGGTACTGGATAAGTATTTCCCGGCACTTTATAACGCATTGGGGATTTTCTTACCTTTAATTACGGTAAACTGTGCGATCTTCGGTGGCGTATCTTTCATGGTACAACGTGATTATACCTTCGCAGAGTCGGTGGTTTATGGTATTGGTGCAGGGACGGGGTGGATGTTGGCGATTGTGGCGCTTGCTGGCATCACTGAAAAAATGAAATATTCTGATGTACCAGCAGGGTTACGTGGTTTAGGCATTACCTTTATCACGGTCGGTCTGATGGCACTTGGTTTTATGTCATTTTCCGGTATTCAGTTGTAAGAAAGGGGATACAGAATGGAAATTACTCTTGGTATTGCAATGTTCACCGTTATCGTTTTGGCTTTAGCAGTCATTATTTTGTTTGCTAAATCTAAATTGGTGAATTCGGGTGACATTACAATTGAAATTAATGACGATCCAAGCAAAGCAATCCATTTGCCTGCGGGGGGAAAATTATTAGGTGCGCTAGCGAGTCAAGGCATCTTCGTTTCTTCCGCCTGTGGTGGCGGTGGTTCTTGTGGTCAGTGTATCGTTAAAGTCACCGAAGGTGGCGGGGATATTCTTCCTACTGAACTTTCACATATTTCAAAACGTGAAGCAAAAGAAGGTTACCGCCTTTCTTGCCAAGTGAATGTGAAAAACAGCATGAAGATTGAATTGCCAGAAGAAGTATTTGGTGTGAAAAAATGGGAATGTACGGTTATTTCGAATGATAACAAAGCAACCTTCATCAAAGAACTGAAATTGGCGATTCCTGAAGGGGAAGAAGTCCCATTCCGTGCAGGCGGCTATATTCAGATTGAAGCAGAGCCGCACACGGTAGCCTATAAAGACTTTGATATCCCAGAAGAATATCATGAAGATTGGGATAAATATAACTTATGGCGTTATGTGTCTAAAGTGGATGAGCATATTATCCGTGCTTACTCCATGGCTTCTTATCCAGAAGAAAAAGGCATCATTATGCTTAACGTGCGTATTGCAACGCCGCCACCAAATAACCCAGACGCGCCTCCTGGTCAAATGTCTTCTTACATTTGGTCATTAAAGGCCGGTGATAAGGTGACTATTTCGGGACCATTCGGTGAATTCTTTGCGAAAGAAACCGATGCCGAGATGGTGTTCGTCGGCGGTGGTGCGGGTATGGCGCCAATGCGTTCACACATTTTTGACCAATTAAAACGTTTGAAATCTAAACGTAAAATGTCGTTCTGGTATGGTGCACGTTCTAAACGCGAAATGTTCTACGTGGAAGATTTTGACACCTTACAAGCCGAAAATGATAACTTCGTTTGGCATGTAGCACTTTCCGATCCTCAGCCGGGGGATAATTGGGACGGCTATACAGGCTTTATTCATAATGTACTGTATGAAAACTATCTCAAAGATCATGAGGCACCAGAAGATTGTGAATACTATATGTGTGGACCACCGATCATGAATGCTTCCGTGATTAAGATGTTAAAAGATCTTGGTGTGGAAGATGAGAACATCTTATTAGATGATTTTGGTGGTTAAGCTACCTTGATCTTAACATAATTAAAGTGCGGTCGGATTTTACGAGGTTTGGTAAAGGTTGACCGCACTGCCGTTTCAGAAAATTTGAAAATTTGGTTTTTTATCTTGCAATCCATATTGGAGAATCCAAACTTGCAAACTTTTTAAACTAGAAAGGATTTACAGTGAAAATAAAACACATTCTTAGCGGTCTCATCATTGGCTTTTGTTCACTTTTCCTCTTCGCTTGTCATCAATCTCCTGAAGTAGTGACGATTACAGGCAAAACCATGGGGACGACCTATAGTGTAAAATATATTGATGATGGTCAGCTCAAAATTAAACCGATTGATATGCATACACAAATTGAAGAGATATTGAGAGATGTGAATGATAAAATGTCCACCTATATTTCGACCTCAGAGTTAAGTCAGTTTAATCAAACGACCCAAACAGATACACCAATTGAAATTTCGGCTGATTTGGCTTTAGTGCTAAAAGAGGCAATTCGTTTGCATAGCATGACAGAAGGGGCGTTAGATGTGACGATTGGACCGATTGTCAATTTATGGGGCTTTGGACCAGAAAAACGCCAAACCAATGAAACCTTAGATGAACAAGTTGAAAAGCGTCGCGCTTGGGTCGGGATTGAAAAAATGAAATTAACCGAGCAAGAGGGTAAATTCTATTTGGCTAAAACCGTCCCCCAGTTATATATTGACCTTTCTTCGATTGCCAAAGGTTTCGGTGTAGATAAGGTGGCAGGTCATTTAGCCCAACAAGGCATCGCGAATTATTTAGTAGAAATTGGTGGTGAGATTAGCGCAAAAGGGAAAAACATTGAAGGTAAAGATTGGCAAATCGCGATTGAAAAACCTAACTTTGACGGTAGCCGTGCAGTGTCACAGATTATTGGTTTAAAAGATTTTTCGATGGCAACCTCCGGCAATTATCGTAACTATTTTGAAGAAAATGGCCGCCGTTTCTCGCATGAAATTGACCCCAAAACGGGTTACCCGATTGAACACCGTTTGGCCTCGATTACCGTATTAGCGGATTCCACCATGACTGCCGATGGACTCTCTACTGGACTTTATGTGCTAGGGGAAGAAAAAGCGTTAGAAGTGGCGGAAAAATACAATTTATATGTGTATCTCATTAGCAAGACCGAAAAAGGCTTTGAGGCCAAAATGTCTTCTGCCTTTGAGAAATTATTAAATGAACAACATTAGGATAAATCCATGCAACTTTTTTTAATCACGTTTGGCATCTTTTTATTGATTATTGCAGGAATGGCAATTGGCTATATTATCCAACGCAAAACCATTGCAGGAAGTTGTGGTGGCATTTCAGCCTTAGGCTTGAAAAAAGTCTGTGACTGTGAAGAGCCTTGTGATAATCTGCAAGCAAAGCTTGATGCGGGCGATGAATCAGCACAAGCGGAATATGAGCAGAAATTTGCCAAAAAAGCACCGCACTTTTATGAAGTAAAATAATACTTTCAAGCCTGAAACAAGTCGTATTGGGGGCTTTGTATCAGAACGCAGATACAAAGCCCTTAGTTCCTCAATGTCGTGTTATATCACGCATACAACCTGAATTAAAGTAATATGAAATCAAATACTTATGAGACCTGTTTCCCGCCACTCAGTGCAGAACAATTGGCGGAAAATAGCAAGAAAAAAGTTATCTGTGGCATGTCTGGTGGGGTCGATTCCTCCGTGTCTGCATTTATTCTTCAACAACAAGGCTATCAAGTGGAAGGCTTGTTTATGAAGAACTGGGAGGAAGACGATGACACCGACTATTGTACGGCGGCGGCCGATCTGGCCGATGCACAAGCGGTTTGCGATAAACTTGGCATCAAACTACATAAGATTAATTTTGCTACTGAATATTGGGATAATGTCTTTGAACATTTTTTAAAAGAATATCAGGCAGGACGAACGCCAAATCCTGATATTTTGTGTAACAAAGAAATTAAATTCAAAGCCTTTTTAGAATACGCCGCAGAAGATCTCGGGGCAGATTATATTGCCACTGGGCATTATGTTCGCCGTGGTGAGAAAAATGGACAATGCCAGTTATTGCGTGGTTTAGATCAAAACAAAGATCAAAGCTATTTCTTATACACTTTAAGCCAAGATCAAGTGGCACAAAGCCTGTTCCCAGTGGGCGAAATTGAAAAGCCCATTGTGCGAGCCATTGCGGAAGATTTAGGTTTAGCCACCGCGAAGAAAAAAGATTCTACGGGCATTTGTTTTATTGGTGAACGTAAATTTAAAGATTTCTTGGCGCGCTATTTACCCGCACAGCCGGGGGACATTAAAACCGTTGACGGTAAAGTAGTCGGTCGCCATGATGGTTTGATGTATCATACCCTTGGACAGCGTAAAGGACTCGGCATTGGTGGTGTAAAAGGCATGAATGAAGATCCGTTCTATGTGGTAGAAAAAGATCTGGTCAATAATGTGTTAGTGGTGGCACAAGGGCATGATAATTCTGCCTTATTATCTTCAGGCTTAATCGCTAGCCAATTACATTGGGTGGATCGTCAGCCGATTCGTCAGCCCGTTCGTTGTACAGTTAAAACTCGTTATCGTCAAGAGGATATTCCTTGTGAAATTCAACCGATTGACGATGAAACCCTTCGTGTGGTATTTGATGAGCCTCAAATTGCCGTGACGCCTGGGCAATCTGCGGTATTCTATCAAGGTGAAGTGTGTTTAGGGGGCGGGGTTATCGATTCCCAAATCAAATAACTGGATTGGCGATCCAGATTATCAGGAAAAGTGCGGTGCTTTTTAAAAAAGTTTCACCGCCTTTTTTATTTATCGGAGGCGGTTGCCCTCAGCACCCAAGGGGAAAGCAGAAATGCAGTGGAAATGCCAACACAAAGTACCGTTGCAAAACTCACTAATGCGGTGGTTTGACTGAGCATTAATAAACCAAAAGACAGTTGCGTAGTGAGGGCGGATAAAATGACGGCAATAAAGGACGAAGAAAGAAAATGGCGATTTTTCAATAAGAAAATGCCGTAGTCTAATCCCATTCCCAAAATCAAAATTAAGGCGAGCGAACTAAATAAATTAAAATATTGCCCAGTTAGGGCAAGGGTTGTTAGTGCCAAGAGCATTGCCGTTGTAATCACCGTCATCATACGCAATGCGGCGTTTAGGCTGAAGTGATAGGTTAGTAAACCTGTGACGACCAGAATACTGATCACTAAGATGATCAGAATGTGATCACGACTTTGGGTAAACAAGGTTGACCAATCTTGCGTCGTATTATGGTAGCTTATGCCCTCGAGTTCCTGTGCAATGGTTTGTGCGAGGCTATCTTGAGATTTTGTGAGGGGAACTAAGCTGTAATGCTGTTCCATGTGTTGGAAGAAAAATGGATTCATGCTGCTTCCTACTGGACTAGTAAGAAACTGTGTGAGCGAAATCGGCTTATAAGCGTACGCATTGACGTTTATCCCCAGTGACTCAAATTGCTTACTCAGTTTTTGTAAGGCAGCTTGAACTAATTGATGGTTTTTCGCTTGAGTGTGTTCACTTGGCAAGTAATCGCTGAACGGGATAATTGGTTTTATCGCATCGGTTTTTCGCAGTGCCGTAAATAATTGGCCTAAGCGTGTCAGCAACTGTTCTTCTTCATCACTTTGCACAATAAAATATTGCAATTGACTATGTTGTTGCAAAATACGATCAAATTTTTGTTCAATTTGTTGTAAATGTGTTGGCTGTGCTTGTAATAACCGAACATCATCATTGATTTTTAATTGCGGTAATAGACATAAGCTTATCAACACCAACGAGGCAATGAGCCATGTGAGCCATGATTGATGTTGCCAAGCCTGTAAATAGCGGTGGATATGTTGCCCGTACGGAAAACGGAGTGATGAATTTTTTTGTGTGAAAAACGGGTATAGGGTAAAAATGGTGAATAATGCCCCCGCTAAACCAAATACCGCATAGACCGCCATTTGTTTGAGAATGATTAAGGGTGCAAAGCCTAACACACTATAAGCTAAGGCGGTGGTGATAAAAGCAAATAATAAGGTTGGACGTAATTTTGTTAATGTGTGTTCACTTTTTTCGGGTGGTTGATGGAAGTAGCGTTCGCTGAGAAAATGCAAACTATAATCTGCAGACACCCCCACTAAACTGGCACTGAGTGCGATGGTGAGTAAATGGATTTCACCAAAAATGCCCCAAATCGCCAATGTACCCCATACTATGCCTGTCGCCAATGAGCAAAGGAGCAAAAGCAACGGCATGAGGCTACGAAAGACGAGAAACATCAATAATAAGATGCCGAATGCTGATCCTATTCCAATGATTTTAATATCTTGTTCCACACTTTTCGCCGCATAATCACTAAAATAAAGTGCACTTCGACTCTCCACTTCAAGGGTGGGATAGTGCTGTTTTACCTGTTGTTCAGCTTGTTTGATGGTGGAAATAATCTCGCTTTTTTCCTTCAGATTATCATGCTCAGGTTTTAGCTTGGCTTGCAAAAGCACATAATATTTGCCCGCCGATTGCACATAAAGCCACCCCTCTTGCCATTGTAGGGGGGTACGCTTGGTTTGGAGAAGGGTGTTTCGGGTCAATAGCAGGGGATCGTGCTGTAATTCTTTCGTGCTAATGCCACTCATGGGCGAATAGAGCTGTGCCAGTATGGATTGAAAATACTGTTCAGGTTGTTGCAGTTGCTGTTGTAACTTAGCGGAAAGCAGTTGGCTACGGTGTGTGAAAAAATAGTGTTGCCAAGCCTGTTGTTGATCTCGCTTTTGACCTTCAATGGCCTCAAGCTGAGGAATTTGCTGGAGGTGCTGCTGTAATTGTGCGGCACCTTGCATTGCTTTTTCTAAGGTTTCACTGCCCACTAACCACAGAATAGAACGGTTAAGTTGATGAGCCAGTTGGCGTTCTATATGGGTCGGAACCTCACTTTGTCCTTGCAAAAGTGCGGTCAAATTATTTTCAATTTTCAGTTTTGGCAGCAGCACAATGAGCCAAAGGCTCGCGATCATAATGACCGCTAACCATAACGACGCCCTTAAAGTGTTATTGGGCAAAAAGCGTTTCTTGTTCATGCGTCAGGCTCTTTAAGGCTTTACAGTTTTTGAAGTGTAACTCTGTGCGGTCTCCCTGTTGATCTTGAATTTGCACCGACTGAATAGCGCTATCACCCGTTAAGAGAATGTGTTTAAAAATCGATTGGAAAGGGGCTTGGGTTGGACGGAAGATCACTTGCCATTGCGAGGTTTTCGTTGTGATTTCTTCTATCTGAAAATAGTGGTTTAAGCGTTGCCATTGACCTTGTAAGACATCGCGTATTAATTGGGTAAAATGGAAAAGTTGAGGTTGTTCCGTGGCAGAAATAATTTGTACATTACCCAATACGGATTGATAAATTTGTTTTTCTGTCATCACCATGGTTTGTGGGAAAGGGGCGGTTTGTTGCCAAATCAGCCCTTTTTGTTGGGCTAAAACTAGCTCACCGCTTGATTGTAAAGTAAGTTGTACGTCTTTTAATTGACGAGTTTGTTCAAAATCACATTGAAACAAGGGGGCAATATTTACTTGTTGTTGAATGTGAGCCAAATCGCTATATGCGGAAAGTGGCAATAACGTGATGGCGAGATAAATCAGTATTTGCTTAAATTTCATGGGCATTCTCTTCTAACATTGACCGCACTTTGTCTTGCCAACAAGCGGGGGTCATAAATTGTAAGTGTTGATCACCTGTGATCATGGCAACTTGCGTGCTAGACGCTTGACAAAGGAGCTGATCTGTTCGGCTGTCATAAAAGCGGAATTGGATTTTAATCCGATTCTCAAATTCTAAGAGATCAGCCAAAATGTAAAAATCTTGTTCAAGGGTGATGGGGCGAATATATTTGATATCCGCTTGTACGATGGGATATTGGTAGCCCGTGGCGATCATTTCAGGATAGCCATAACCGATTTTTTGGAAAAGGGCGTTGCGTGCCGTTTCAATAAATTGCCAATAACGGCCATGCCATACCACATTCATGATATCCAGATCTTGAAAAGCGGGTTTCAGATCCACCCGATGGGTGAGTAAGCTAGGAACTTTTTTCTTCATTTATTTACGCCAAAAATCATAAAAATTAAACCACTCAAGGGGCGATTGTCGACAATAATGTGCTAAGCGTTGGACATATTTTTCCACATAAGGTTGCACGCCATGATTTTGCCTTGCTCGTCTTGGCAGATGGATTTGATCGGCAAAATGCTCAAGATACAAATCAAATTTGCCTGTTTGTGTTGGATGGCGTAATGCAAAAATTAAATAAACAGGCACTTTTAATAAATGTGCCAAAATATAAGGACCTTGTGGAAAATCGGCCTCTTCACCCAGGAAAGAGGCACGTACACGGTTATTCTGATTTGGATCTTGAATACTGGTGCGATCGCCGACAATAACAATGATATGTCCTTGCTCAATACGTTGTTGTAATAAGATGAGCGTGGCAGGTGAGATTTCATCCACTTGCAATAAATCAAATTCCCCTTGTGTGGTGGTTTGGTATTGTTTGAGTAGCGCGTTAAAGCGTACAGCATGCTTGGTAAAGACCAATGCCGTCACTTTGATATTAGGAATTTTAGTGCTTAATGCCCGACAAAGCTCAAGATCGCCAAGGTGTGAACCTAACAGCATCACACTGCGTAAATCCCCTTTTTCGGCAATGGATTCGGGTAAATGGAAATACAGATCATCAAGCTGGATATTCCCTTTCCATGCCATGATTTTATGTAAGATACTTTCGGCAAAGTAAGTTAAGTGATTGATGCTATTGAGCTGGCGATCGCCTTTTAATTCGGGGTAATAAGCTTTCAGTTTTGTTAAATATTGCTGCGAGGCGTTTCGATGTTTTCGGGAAAATAGCCAATAATAAAAAATCACAGGGCGTAGCAACAAGCGGAAGCCTGTTTTGCCACAAACTTGATAGATAAAAAGTAAAATTTGAATGCCGAGTTTGGTGCCTGTTTCCGACATTTTCGACCAATGTGTTGTGTTACTCATGTGTCTTTTTTCTCAACAGTGATGGAATCTGGCATAAGAATTGTGGAAATAAACGACAGTGCATTTGCGTTAAACGGATATTGTCCCAAAGGTGATCAAAATGCGACACTCCCTCTTCAGGGTAAATCACTTTCGTTGGCACAAAGGCCACTTTTTTCTGCATTCGCCAATAGTATTGCACAATAATTTCAATATCAAATTGCATGCGGTTACCTGTATAAACTTGTTGGATAATCGCAAGAGTGGGTTGTACAGGATAAACACGAAAACCGCATAAACTGTCTTGAATATCAAAAGATAAGGTTTCTAACCAAACCCAAAAATGGGTTAAATAACGCCCGTAATAACGTAATGCGGGTACTGACTCATCATATATGGGTTTCCCTGAAATTAACGTGTCGGGCTGTTGTTGGCTTTCTTTGAGCAACACAGGAATATCGGCGAGATGATGTTGCCCGTCAGCATCCACTTGTAAAATATGGGTATAGCCTTGAAATGCCGCCCAATACAATGCGGTTTTGGTTGCCGCCCCTTTGCCTAAGTTTTGTGGATGAGTATAAAGGGTAAAGGCATATTGTTGTTGTAATTGCTGTAACTGTTGCTGATTTTGGGGATCGGAACAGTCATCCACGACAAAAATGGGCAACTTAAATTCGGCTAACTTGGCTAAAACCTGCGGCATAAATTTGGCATGGTTATAGCAAGGAATGAAAAGACAAGGGCGATAAGTGGTCATAAGCTGAATATTCCGGAACTGATGGTGCTATGTGAATCTCGGTATTCAAAGGTCAGGCGTTTTTTTTCCACCTCTTTTTTGACCTGAAGGCATAGCTGACTTTCAGGGAAAATTAATTTTTGGTATTTCACTTGCTTAACGGGATTAAGGCGTAAATCTTGTTGCCAGTATTGTTGAATGAATTCATACACTAAACCAAGTTGTACCACACCCGCTAAAATCGGGCAATGAGGAAAATGCCCCGCAAAATAAGGGTAGTCTGCGTGAAAAATACATTGCACTTCAAGTTCTGTTTCGGTGCATTTGATGACATGATAGTCTGGTAAAATCATGCAAATAAGCTCTCTAATTGTTGTAAGTTCAGTTTTCCTTGTTCGTTCATCGGCATAAATGGCACAAGGCGAATTTTACGGGGTAGGGCGATGAGTTCCACTCGTTGATGTAAATGCTGGCGTAAAAGGTTTAAGGTGGCTTTTGGGCCTAAATGCTGATAGGCGTGATGTAATACCACAACAAGACCAATACTTTCACGATGGGGTTCTTTTACCACGATGCTTTTGATTTCTTCAATTTCGTTTAATTCTAAACAAAAGCATTCAATTTGGGTCAGTGAGACACGTTTATCCCCAATTTTGGCAATACGATCAATGCGCCCCAAGAGTTCAAATCCATTCATATTTAACCGCACTTTGTCTTCTAATTTATACCATTCTGCGGTATTTAAAAATGGTGACGTGATCATCAAACACTCATCTTCAGGATTTTGTCGCATTTGAATCCCTTCAAGTAATTGCCATTGTTGATGTGGAAATGTGCGGTAAGCAATGGCACTGGTTTCGCTTGAACCGTAAAATTCCATCACCTCACATTGCAATAACCGCTGTGCATTTTCCCCACTTTGGCGAGGCAATTTCCCACCCGAGGAGAAAAGCACCCTCGCTTTGGGATAGGTTAAATGCGGATCCAAAAAGCGTAAAAAAGCTGGGCTACTGATGAGCGTGTAATCGGTGTTAATTTTTTGCAGTTGCTCTGGGATCACCAAGCTATATTCAAAAAATGGCATATGAAAGACAAAAGGCTGTAATAAACGGTACATCAATCCCAGTAGATGATTATGGTTTACGGTGGAATACATGACCGAGCCTTGTAATAGGTCTTTTAATAGTTGATGTTCTACTTTAATTTGACGATCGAATAAATGCACCGACTTTTCAATCACTTTCGGTTTGCCTGTGCTACCCGAGGTAAACAAGTGAATTTCTGCTTCATTTTGCACCGCACTTAGGGGTACTTCCAGGGTGGTGAAAGCAGTTTTGTGTTGATGTTGAAATAAGCAAACGGATTTATTGACGGCGGCACTTAACGTCTCATCATCTGTACAAAGCAAGGAAAAATGCTCATCAATATCAGTTAAATGTGCAGCCGTTTGCAAAGCAGGTAACACAATTTTACGCTGACAATGCAACGCCGCTAACAGGCTACATAACATTAAAAATCCGCTTTTAAAGACTAAGGCAACCGCCCGATCGTTGGGATATTGATTGAGTTGTTCAATTAAATATGCTGTTTGCATTTGCAGATCTTGCCAGTGATATTGTCGGTTATCACCGATGCAAATAATTTCATCAGCTTGGCGAGCTTGGTAAAGCATTTGCTTAATGGGGACAAGCTGATTTGAATCCGTAACAAATTGTGTGGTTAAGTGTATATTGAGGTTAGTTTTTGTGTTTTCGTTTAACATATTGGCGGATACCAAATTCAATAATAAAGAACAGTCCCATTAAAAGATAGCTGATTAAGCCGTTATACCATGTCCATAACGTCATATTGTTGGCAACAACGGTCAGGAAAGCAACGCTTCCATTGATGATAAAAAAAATGCACCATGCAATCGTCACGTTACGAGTATAGTTGATGGCATGCTCAGGCAAGTTTTTATCCATTATGCGTGCGAACATCTCAATAATACTTGGGGGATAAATCAGGCTTGCAGCAAAAACACAAAAAGCCAGTAAGTTCATTAAGACAGGATAAAGTAATAAACTGTTTTCATGTTGAAACATAAACGCCAATGATGCAAGCACGCCACCCAGTATGGTTGAACATAACGCAAACAATTTTAGATAGCGATTGGGGTATTGAGGTTGCCGAAATACCAAGATGAAACGCAACACAAACAAAATAAATAAACAGATTGTAAGTGTGCGAAAAGGTAAGCTATCTAAACTCAAAAAAATGAAAAATGGATAAGCAACCAGTAATAAAGATAAAAAGACGTTGGCAAGTTTATACACAGTCTTATTCGTTATTCCAAAGCTGAGCAATCACATCGACAATATCGCCAATGGTTCTGACATTTTTAAAGTTTTCAGGGCTAACCCGTTTTTTGATTTTATTTTGCAAATGAACAATGAGATCAACCGCATCAATGCTGTCTAATTCAAGATCATCAACAATGTGTGAATCGAGGGTTACGGTGTTGGGGTCAATATCAAAAAGTTCTTCTAAATAGACTTTGATTTGTTTAAAAATTTCATTTTTATCCATCTTATACCTCAGTTTGTGAACGAATAAAATCCGCTAATGTTTTCACTGAATAGAAGTGTTGGTGAATGGCTTCATTTTCAGCATTTAATTGTACTTTGAATTTATTTTTAATGGCTAAGCCAAGTTCTAATGCATCAATAGAATCTAGTCCTAATCCTTCATTAAACAATGGCATGTCCGTGTCAATTTCATCAATACTCAGTTCTTCTAAATTGAGCGAATGAATGATTAATTGTTTAATCTCATTTTCTAACGCTTGCACGATAAGCTCCTTGTGGTTTCCATCATGTCAATAGAGGGTTGTAAAATATGGGTTAACTCATGATTTAATTTTCTCACCGCTTTAGAAGGTGGCAAACCTTCGACAAGATAAGGGGTGATAGGTTCGAGTTGTTGTACTTTAATATAAAAAAACGATTTTCGTTCAGGGACTTTATACCAAGGCATACTGCGATTTAAACTAATCGGTTCACAACAAATATGTACGACACGCAGAGGCACGGCACAACGAATTGCTAAATTTGCGGCACCACGCTGTAATTTTAATTCAGTTGCCTGCATAGGTGTGCGTGTACCTTCTGGGAAAATTAAAAATTTTCCACCATTGGCTAAGCGTTCTTTGCAAGCGGTTAATAATTTTTCGGGGTCAGCAGAGTTCGGGATATAACCTGCACAACGCACCACCGTTTTACAAAATGGGTTATGAAATAAGGCTTCTTTCACCACACAATCCATTTCAGGCACGACTGAACCAATGAGTACATAATCTAAAATGGTCGGGTGATTGGCAATAATTAAACAACCCCGATCTTGTTGTAAAATCTCCGCCCCTTCAATTTTATAGTCAATAATACGCAAGCATTTGAGGCTTTTGACAAAAACACGAAAACAAAAGCTAATACTGCGTTGGCTCACTTGACGGCGTTTGCTCTCATCTTTGTAGTAAAGGCGAATTAAGCTAAACCAGATATTGCCTAAAATCAAACCGCCTAGCCCAAACATGGCGAACGCCAAGCCTGTTCCGACAATACGCCAATATTTGTTTAATTGCGTAAAAATTGCCATTGTTGTTGCTCGTAATGTAAGGAAAAATGGGGTTCTTGTCGGAAATAAGCCTGTAAAAAAGCAAGCCCTTGTGGGTAGGCAAGGTTGGAGGTATGTCCTGTGGTGAATGATAATTTCCAGCTTTCACCAGCGGTTAGTATCATGCCTACCGCATAGGCTGCGGATTGCTCATGTTGGGGTAAATCATGCTTGTAAAAATCCGGCACCTGATCGTCAAAGAACACCAATAACACGGCTTTTTTACCGTTTTTTAATGCGAGCAAGGCTTCTAACATGGCGGAGCAAAAGGTGTTTTCTTCTGCCGCAATGGAGCTAATGGGGGCGGTTTGTTTAGCTAAAATACTAAATTGCCCTGCTGGTGCATTATGAACGGCGGTGGCAAAATCGGTTGGCGACATATCACCATGTCGAAAAAAATGATCGAGAAGTTTGTAGGTGCGGCTAAGCTGACCATGTCGACTGGCAAATACCACAAAATCAATCTCTGCATCTTGATTGAGTTCCAAAGCAAGCTGAATGGCCATTTTATCGGCAAGCCCCATACGGCGAGCTTGCATCATCGGAATCAGTGGCGTGGCAAATTTCGCCCCTGCTTCAAGGGGCTGGAACGGTTGATTTGCCCATGTGTGCCATTGTGCTTCATCCGTTAAGGTTGCACTGTATGCTTTTAATTTTGCGATATTAAATGTCAGCATAGCCTACCAAATTACTTTTCTGTTATTTCACGAAATCGGCTTTCAATGCCACATTCGCTGGGAAGTGACCAACATGGCATTCATATTTCTTTTCACTACTGAATGGATTATTTTTGTAGTTACTTTGGATATTGGAAATTTTGGTTACCCCTAATTCTGCGGCTTTGTGCTGTAATTGAATCAACGCAGATAACATCGCACGGCGACATGCTGCCATATCATCTTTACCAAACGCATTAGCCGATTTACTGGTTTTTAACCCATGAGCCACCACTTGACCGCTAAGTGTTTTGCCAAATGCCATTTGAAATTTTGGATTGAGGTGCTGTCTGGCTTCAGCGGAACTGACCACCTCGGAAATCGGTAAAAAATACGCATCATTACGTGCTGAACAGGCGGTTAACGCTACGATAGCTGAGATCGTCAGCAGTTTTTTGATTGAAAAGTTCATAAAAAAATCTCCTTATTTAGATGGATTGTATTTTTGGAAAATCAGTGAGGTATTAATGCCACCAAAGGCAAAGTTATTGCTCATCACATAATTTGTTTGTTTTTCTACCGCACTTTTTTGAATATAGTTTAGCGGGCCACAGCGTTCATCAATGTCTTCTAGGTTAATGGTTGGCAGAAATAAGCCTTCATTCATCATTTCAATGCTAAACCAAGCTTCTAACGCCCCACAGGCTCCTAAAGTATGACCGAAATAGCTTTTCAGTGAGGACACGACAGGGTTGTGACCAAAGATCTGATAGGTCGCATTGCTTTCGGCAATATCCCCTCGTTCTGTGGCGGTACCATGTAAACACACATAGCCAATCTCCTCAGCATCAATTTTGGCTTGTTTAATGGCTTGTTCTAAGCAAATTTGCATAGTGCTTTGTTGTGGCTGAGTCACGTGAGCCGCATCACAGTTTGTGGCAAATCCAATTAATTCCGCATAGATAGTCGCTCCACGGGCTTTGGCATGCTCATATTCTTCTAAGATTAATGTGCCCGCCCCTTCACCGAGGACTAACCCATCGCGATTTTTATCAAATGGGCGAGGGGTCAACTGCGGTTCATCGTTACGTTGGCTGGTGGCAAATAAGGTATCAAAAACCGCCACTTCACTTGGGCACAGCTCTTCTGCACCGCCTGCCACCATGATCGTTTGGTAACCATGTTTAATGGCTTCGTAAGCATAGCCAATCGCTTGGCTACCTGAAGTACAAGCCGTTGATGAAGGGATAACACGGCCTTGCAAACCAAAATACAGGCTGATATTAGCCGCAGTAGTATGTGGCATCATCTGAATATAGGTTTGTGCCGTAATATCATGTGTGTGATGCTCTGTGAGCATGGTGGCAAAGGCTCGAACTGGATCGGTACTGCCTGTACAAGATCCATACGCTACCCCCACATCGCCTGTTTTTAAAATCGGATTGCCTAAAAGCCCCGCTTGCTCAAGGGCTTGTTCTGTGGCGACTACCGCAAGTTGTGACACCCGACCCATACTGCGACTTTGTTTTTTCGTAATATGAGCGGGAAGTTTAAAGTTTACAATCGGTGCGGCTAAACGGCTTTGTAGCCCATCAAAAACTTCCCATTCAGGCATATAGCACACGGCATTTTGATAGGTGAGCATATTTTGTTTGATCTTTGTCCATGTTTGCCCTAATGCCGTTACACCAGACATTCCCGTGACAACAACACGTTTTGTCATGATTTATTCCTTTATTTGTTAGACCATTCCACCATTAATGCCAATGACTTGGCGAGTAATGTAGGCAGCTTTGTCACTCATTAAAAATGCGGCCAAATCGGCAACTTCTTGTGCTTGCCCCATGCGTTGCATTGGAATTAAAGGCAAAGCATGTTTGATGACATGTTCATCAAAGATACCTGTATCAATTAACCCAGGGGCAATACAGTTAACGGTAATTTTTCGTTTAGCCAGTTCTAATGCTAAGGCTTTGGTGGCACCAATTAGCCCCGCTTTTGAGGCACTGTAATTGACTTGACCACGATTGCCCACTTGACCTGATACACTGGAAATGGTGAGAATTCTTCCCCCTTGTCGGGTAGCGATCATCGGCATAATGACAGGGTGAATCACATGGTAAAAGGCATCTAAATTGGTATGAATCACAGAATCCCAATCATCCTCTGATAAGGCAGGAAAGGCACCATCACGAATAATGCCTGCATTTAACACCACACCATAATAACTGCCATGGGTCTCGATATCTTGTTCAAGGGCGGTACGACAAGCTTGGCGATCAGATACATCAAAATTGATTAAGCGTCCTGTTCCTCCTGCTGCACAAACTTGTTGCAGCGTATCTTCCGCTCCCTGTTTATCGGATAGATAGTGAACCACCACATCAAAGTGTTGTTTGCCTAATTCAATGGCAATCGCTTTACCAATCCCTTTACTTGCCCCTGTGACTAAAACTGTTCTTGACATTATCTACTCTTTTTTCTTTAATAATTGTGTTAATTCTTGTTCATCAGGTTGATAAGTGGTTAATCGACCTTCTGCGGTGATTTGATTTTGTGCATTAACAATTTTCACATCAAAGCTTGCCATTCGTTGATCTTGCATTAATAAATGTGCCTCAACACGCAAAACGTCATCAATGAGATAGTGTGTAACAAAATGTTTACACAGTCTCACACCTAATAAAAAGCCGATTTTTGCCTCGGCATTATGTTGCATTTTTCCTTGTATTCCTGCCCAAGTACCAATGGTTTGAGCCATTAATTCCACACTGATCCAAACGGGAATCTGTTGATTTTTATCGACAAACAGTCGCTGCTTTTCGCCCAATTTGATCGCCACTTCAATATGATTTTCCGACACCTGTTGAATCTCATCCACCAACAACATCGGTGATTGATGCAACAAATAATCGCCAGCGTAATGTGATGATAGATTATACATGATTTACTCGCCTGAAAATAACACTGACATTATTTCCCCCAAATGCAAAAGAGTTGCTCATAATCACAGGTGAGCGTAAGACTTGGTGAGAATCGGTAATTAAACCTATTTGCGGTAAACGATTATCCAGCGTTGACACATCGTGGGTTTGAGGCGGAAGAAAATGTGTTGAATTTCCACCGCACTTTTCCAGTAATAGACAAGAAATGGCTGCTTCAGTAGCACCCGCTGCACCAAGTGTATGACCTGTTAGCGATTTTGTGCTACTACAAGGGATTTTGCCGAAAACACGAGCCACGGCTAAGCTTTCCATTTGGTCATTTAACGGGGTTGCGGTGCCGTGTAAGTTTAAATACCCCACTTCTTCAGGTGTTAAATTGGCAGCAGCTAGTGCCCCACGCATGGCTTGTTCTGCCCCCAAACCTTGTGGCTCGGGTGCGGAAATATGATAGGCATCGCTACTTTCGCCCACACCTGCGAGCATCAGCGTACTTTTTTCTTTGCTTAAAAGAAACACTGCCCCCGCTTCACCAATATTGATGCCTTTGCGTTTTGCGGCAAAAGGGGTATTGGGTTCGGCAGAGAGTGAAGCTAACGCATGAAATCCGTTTACGGTTAAGTGGCATAAGGTATCTGCTCCCCCCACGATCACGGCATCGACAACATCCGCATTTAACAGTCTTTGAGCGGTGAGAAATACTCGCCCACTAGAAGAGCAGGCGGTAGAAATACTCAAATGCGGACCATTGATCCCTAAATATTTGGCGACAAATCCAGAAGCTGAACCTAATTCTTGGCAACGATAATGATAGTCTGGGTGTGGGGTTTGCGTTTGTTGAGCCTGTTGAATGGCTTGCTCACCTAAATCAATACCAGCGGTGCTGGTGCCCATCACCACCCCTATTCGCATACTGCCATAACGTTGAATAAGCCTATCAATCGGGTTTTTGAGTTGCTGTAAACACAAGGCGAGCACCTGATTATTACGACAATGGTATTGTTTTAAATGCTCAGGAAGTGTTGGCAGTGCAGCCCGAATATGGCCCAAATAGGTACTGCCATTGGCTAAAAGTGCGGTATCTTTTTGCAATAAAAAACGATTTTGAGAAAGGTTTTCCCAAATTTCTTCTTTAGACGTGCCTAATACATTACAAAAGGCATAATCTTGGATATAACTATCGGAGTATGCTGCCATTTTTTAGTTTGCCGTAGGAAGTGTTTTAATGTGAATTTGGTAATTAAACGGAACATTTTCCAGTAACACGGGTTGAATAGGTTGTGTGCTTTTATAAGTGACCCGCATCACAAGGCGATGTTCGGAATCATAAAGAAACCGCTGGTTATGTTGTTCTGTCATGTGCCAACCTTCGGGGAGTTGCCAACTTTGTAGGGGTAATAAGGTGAATAAAATGTCCCCTAACACTTGATTCGCAGGTGGCATTTTGGCGAGAAGAGGCTGATTTTCTACTTTGATTTCGCTACCGTTATATTGGGCTTGTGCCAATTTAATGCCCAAGGTGGAAAGTACCGTGAGGGCAATGTGTTGCGGTGAACTTTGTAATACGACTAAAACGGGCGCATGGTTTTTTTGTTCTGGATAATGAATGCGAAGCAATTGTTGTTGATATAAGGTCGGAGCTTGAGCTAACGATGGCAAGGCAATTTGTGTATGTTTATCCACGAAATACCCCGTTGATAGCGGTGCTTTTGATTGGCACGCACTCAACATGAGTAGGATAATAAAGGTGAGAAAAGATCTTATCATGGGGGACTTACACTGTGCCACAGTTATCGGTAAAAAATTGGGCAATATTCTAACGACAACAAACACAAAGTCAATGTAAAATTGTGATTACTCCTTATTGCAACGCCTTTATTTTCTTTGCTTAGCATTGTGCTGCACAGTCAAAAACGGTAAGAGCAGTAACGCAATGGCAAACGCGCAGCAGGAAATGACAATGAAAAAGCCTGTCCAATGAAACGTTTGTGTAATCAGTGCAAGTGGATAGCCAGCGAGAGCTGCACCGAGATAGGCAAAGAGTCCAACAAACCCTGTGGCCGTGCCCGCGGTTTGTTTATGTGAACATTCCGCCGCCGCCATGCCGATTAACATTTGTGGACCAAACACAAAAAAGCCAACGCAGAAAAATAAGCCGGATTGGAGTAGCACGTTTTCTTTTGGCATCAGCCAGAGTGCGGTAATAGAGAAGAAAATACCAATAGCGAAGATCAATGCCATCGGTCCTCGATTACTAGAAAACAGTTTGTCTGAACCCCAGCCAGCGGCGAGTGAACCCACAAAACCGCCAATTTCGAATAAAGAGAGTGCACTGTTCGCGGTAACTAAGTCATAGTGATAGCGTTCACTGAGATAGATATTGCCCCAGTCATTAATAGCTGTACGGACCAAATACACTAAGGCATAACTCATCGCCAGCAACCAAATATATTTATTGTAGAACACATAGTCCCGCAAGATTTGGCGCCAGGTTAAATCGCGTCCTTCAGCTTCTTGCGCCAATTCTAAGGGATCATTACGCCATTGTCCAATGCTCGGTAAACCCAATGCACGCGGGGTACTCGGTAAACGCCACAGTAAAAAGACGGCGATCAGAATGACTAATCCACCAGCCACAATAAATCCATGTCGCCAGCTATAATGTAAGGTGAGATAGCCCACAATTAACGGAATTAATGCACCGCCTACATGATGTGCGGTGTTCCAAATTGACCACCATAAGCCACGCTCACTACGGGAATACCAAGTGGTCAGGAATTTAGAACAAGCTGGCCAACCCCAACCCTGAAACCAAGCATTGATGATCCAAAGCGACATCAGCATCAATACGGAACTGGATAAGCCGAATAAAATATTGGTGATCCCGGTCATCATCAAGCCGATTGCCATAATGTAACGTGGATTGGCCTGATCGGAAAAAAGCCCAGAGACAAATTTGGATAAGCCATAGGTGAGATAAAATAAGGTTGCCATCAGTCCAATCGCATTTTTATCAATGCCTAAATCGTCCATTAAGGCTGGCATGGCATAATGCAGACTTTTCCGGGTGAGATAAAAACCCGCATAGCCGACGTACATCGCTATCATCAGATGAAGTCGCCAATAGCGATAAGTGCGGTCAATTTGAGAAACCTGTTGTATTGCCATAATTAAAATCGCGGTAGAGTGATCACAAGGGACGTGCCTTGTGGTGAGGATGAAACAGAATCTGTCGGTGTTTGCGCCACTTGGGAGTGAAGATGAAATGTTCCGCCAATGAGTGCCACGCGCTCTTGCATACCACGTAAGCCTAAGCCAGCGACTGGTTGATTGATGTCAAAGCCTTTACCGTTATCTTGAATGGAGAGGATTATCTGTTGACCAATCTGGATGCTAATATGAATTTCAGTGGCTTGGGCGTGTTTGATGATATTATTTAATGCTTCTTGATAGAGACGATAAAGCGTGATCTCTAATAGCGGATCGAGGGCAAGTTGTTGCGGATTATGCCACTCAAACTGGCAGTGAATCTGCTGTTGGGCTAAGCCTAACTCATCTAACACATTTTGTAGCACCTGTTGGAGTGGTAAATCGTCCAAGACGCGAGGACGCAAGCGATTGAGTAAGCCTCTGACACTATCATAAATATTCAATGATAATTGTTCGATCATATTCGCACTTTGTTGTTCTTGTGCGGTTGGATTGAGCCGTTTCAAAATACTCGCTTGTGTGCGAATGGCTGTGATGTTTTGTCCAATCTGATCGTGTAATTCGCGGGCTAATTCTTTGCGAATAGTTTCTTCACTACTGATGAGTTGATGGGTTAATGCACGGTTACGCGTGAGCTCCATGCCTAAATGTTGATTGAGTTCCCGTTGATGCTGAATGGCGAGCCCAAGAAAGATCCCCGTAATGGTTTGTGCACAAAGGGAGAGGAGTAAATCCGACAATGCTAAATAGGAAAAATGCTGTGTGGAGGCCATTAATGCCACACTATTGATTAATGAGCCGAGTAATGCGCCCTGCCAGCCGTAATAATAGGCTAATAAAATAATGGGAATCGCTAAAAAGAACAGGCTAAAACGGTTAAATTGATGAGGTAAATAGGTTTGGATCAGAATATTTAAAATTAATAATAGAGTATAGACCACAATATGTTTGCTACGTAAGGCGATCGGGTGGTGAATAAAGCTAGCCGTGAGCGGGATCCATTGCCGTGCAAATAAAAAATCTTGCAGTAAATAGCACATCGGTAACAGCAATAATGCACCGGTAAAACTTACTAGCATACTGTAAGCAAAAGGGGCATCTAAACAGAACAGCACTAATGCATTGAGTAGGCTCAAACTCAGCGCTAATATGCCTTGTAAGAGTAACTTAAATCCTTGTTTGCCTTGATAATAAGGTTGGAGTAATAACACGACTGGAAAACTGACCGCACTTAATAACAGCAAAGGCAAATAATCATGGGTTTGCTCTGCCAAGGAGACAAACAGGAGTACGCTTATTTCGGCTAATAATGGTGCGAGCCAGAGTGAAGGACGAAGGTGTAAACAAAGCCCTAGCCGTAAGGCAAAAGGCAAAAACAAAAAGGCTAAGCGAGCATCGTGTAACAGATAATCTGCCACACCCCATAAGCAGAAATAGGTGCAAGTAATCAGAAACCAGCTATAAATTAGCGTAAACAGATTATTCATAAGCGTTCAGCATTGTGAAAAAAATTGGCGAGTTCCACATTGTTTTTCACATTGAGTTTACTCATTGCATTGGCGCGATGGACATGGACGGTTTTGAAACTCAGATTTAATTTTTCGGCAATTTCTTTCGCATTAAAACCCGCGGTTAACAGTTCACAGACTTCGAGTTCTCGTTTGGTAAGCTGTTGGGTGCAAGGTGAGACAGGATTGACGAGCTTTGACGTGAGTTCGGGCATTAAATACAGTCCGCCAGCAAACACGGCATGTACTGCCTGAATCAGTTCATCTGGGTGACAACGTTTACTTAAATAACCCTTTGCACCCAATTCTAACGCTTTACGCACCATAATATCGGAGTCATTGACACTGAGCATAATACAGTGAATACCAGAGGGGATAGCTTTCAGTAATTCTAAACCCGTTTCATCGGGCATCGAAATATCAATAATGCATACATCTGGGCGTACACAAGGCAATTGTTGACGAGCTTCTTTGGCCGAACCAAATTCGCCTACCACTTGAATATCCGTTTCTAAGGCGAGTAATTGGGCAAAGCCTGAGCGTACAATGATGTGATCATCAATTAAAGCCACCTTAATCATTTCTCTTCTCCTCAACATGAAAAAGTGCGGTCAAATTAACCGCACTTTTATGTGATACGAGTTCGCGTTATTTGGATTGCGCTTTTATTTTACGGATTTTCTTCTCTTCTGCAATGGCAACAAAGGCAAGTAGTACCATGCAAACGATTGCAGAAATATTGAGTGCGGCAAAGGTGCCTGCCCAGCCCGTTAAACCGAAAATAGGCGTACCATCTGCAATCATACCTAGGCCTAGTTTAGCAAAGCTATCACCAATTAAGTAAGCAAAGGTACCTTTTACGCCATCTGCCACACTAATCGCTTTTTTCGGGACAAAGCCCACAGCAGCAACTCCGATGAGTAATTGTGGACCAAAGACCAAGAAGCCTAACACAAACAATGCACACAGATACATCACTTCATTGGTGGCGAATTGATAGAATTCCAAAGTAAAGACAATCAGAATCAATGCCACGCAAGCGGTTAATCCACGGCGACCATTGGCTAAATCCGATAAATAGCCCCATAAGAATGTGCCGACTAATGCCCCTACTTCAAATAAGGCAAAGCCTGAAATGGCCGCATCTTTGGAAAAGCCTAATTCTTGGTAGGCATAGACTGGTGACCATTGATCGATACCAATACGCACGATGTACAAGAAAATATTGGCAAAACATAACAACCAAATCACCTTGTTTTTCAAAATATATTGTACAAAGGTTTGCCATTTGGTTAATTGGTTTTGCTCAGTGGCTAAATCTTCTTCACTTAACGGTTCACCAAATAACTCTTCGGCTTTACCTAAACCATAGGATTCGGGGGAGTCACTGCCATAGCGTAAGCCAAAAAAACCAATAATTAAGGCAATGATTGAAGGAAAAATAAACATGCCTATGACATGACCATCAAAGAACACATTCGCGCCAAACAAGGCAACCGCGGCCGCCGCTGCCCCACCGACGTTGTGAGAAAGATTCCAAAAACCTAAGTAGGTTCCCCGTTTATTACGTGGTGTCCATTTGGTGATGGTGGAATAGCTTGAAGGGCCACCTGTACTTTGAAAGAAACCACTTAGTGCGTAAAAGGCGATCATTAAAAATAAACTCACACTGCCTGAACCCATACTGGCACTAAAACCGAGCATACAAATAGCGGATAAAATCAGCATAAAAGGCACGAATTGTTTGGTATTTTTGCCATCAGCATAATAAGACACGATCGTTTTGCCTATCCCATAAGTAATGGAAAAGCCTAAGCCGATCATGCCGAGTTGAGTTTTGGTTAAACCATAGGTTTCGATTAAATCATTTTGTGCAATATTGAAATTTTTGCGAATTAAATACATCGCCATATAACCAATAAAGACCACCAAATAAGACTGCATAAAGGGTTTAAACCACATTTTACGACGTTCTTCGACGGGCAGATCCAGCGTGGGTTTTCTGATTTCTTGTAAAAAGCTAAGCATGTTTTGCCTCTCATTAAATGAAAAATATTGGCATCACTATAAGAAAATCAGCGCGAGCTGGCGTGAGAAGATACTTTACCTGCATTAGGAATAATTCCTAATTTTAACAGGGGAAGGACTTTTTTGTGAGATAGATCACAAAAGTGCGGTGTGTTTTAACGATTTTTCATGACAAAAAAGAGCGCCCCATTTGGGACGCCACAGACGGGAAAGCGAATACGATCACTTGCGGTTTAACCACGCCATATATTCTGCCACACCTTGTGCGACGGTTTTAAACGGCTTGTCATAACCAGCGGTACGCAATTTGTCTAAATTGGCTTGCGTGTATTCTTGATAACGGCTTTTTAAATGCTCTGGGAATGGAATGGTCTCGATATCCGCTTCCGTTTTGCCATGGAATGTCACCACCGCTTTGGCGACTTCAAGGAACGATTCTGCATTGCCTGTACCCAAGTTATAAATGCCCGAAACCTTGTTTTGCCAACACCAAATATTCACCGCAGCCACATCGCCCACATACACAAAATCACGGCGGAAGTGCTCACTGCCCGCGAATAATTTTGGATTTTCTCCTTTTAAAATTTGGTTATTTAAATGGAATGCTACGCTTGCCATTGATCCTTTATGGTTTTCACGCGGTCCATACACATTGAAATAACGGAAGCCACAAACCGGTGAGTTCGCTTCTGGCAAAATAGCACGCACATATTGATCAAATAAGAATTTGGAATAACCGTACACATTTAATGGCGCTTCAAATTCACGTTCTTCACGAAATTCCGTTTTATCGCCATAGGTTGCCGCAGATGAGGCATAGAAAAATGGAATCTCACGATCTAAACAATAATGCAGTAACTCTTTTGAATATTCATAGTTGTTTTGCATCATATATTTGCCATCCCACTCGGTGGTGGCTGAACAGGCACCTTCATGGAAAATGACTTCGATATCACCTAAGTCATCGCCAGCAATGATCGAGGCAATAAAATCTTCTTTATCACAATAATCAGCAATATCCAAATCCACTAAATTGGCGAATTTTGTACCATCTTTTAAATTATCTACAACTAAAATATCTGTCCGCCCTAACTCGTTTAAGGCCTTCACAATGTTACTTCCAATAAAACCTGCACCGCCAGTTACGATAATCATAAAGCTTGTCCTCTGTTGGTTAATACTGACCGTATTGTAATGGATTTTCATCGAGTTGTGTTTAAGTATTTTTGACTTTATTCGAAATGTACAGCGTATTTTTACTGTCCTTGAAAGATAAATGCCCCATGTTTCAGCCTTTTTGCCGCTTATTCTTAGACAGAACAACGCGTTGTGCTAGAGGGGGTTGAGATCGTATTTGAGGTAACAAGAGAAGAATCCAGTTTTATTGTTATTTTAATCACAAAAAAATAATTTTTTGTTAACTTTGTCACATTTTCTGTTTTATTTTCGTGTATAATATGCGCATATCATTTAGGTATGACTAAATTGTCAATAAGGAAAGACGTATGGAAGCAAAGAAAATTGCACAGTTTATCGATCATACTGCGTTAACAGCAGAAAAAACGGAACAAGATATTATTCAATTATGCGACGAGGCGATCACACATCAATTTTGGTCCGTCTGCATTAATTCAGCCTATATTCCGTTAGCGAAACAACAGTTAGCGGGTACGCCAGTAAAAATCTGTACCGTGGTGGGATTTCCATTAGGTGCGAATTTAAGTGCGGTGAAAGCCTTTGAAACGACAGAGGCGATCAAGGCGGGAGCGGATGAAATTGATATGGTCATTAACGTAGGTTGGATCAAATCAAATAAATGGGATGCAGTGGAAAAAGATATTGCAACCGTGTTAACGGCTTGTGCAGGCAAACCGTTAAAAGTGATTTTAGAAACATGCTTATTAACAAAAGAAGAAATTGTCAAAGCATGTGAAATTTGTAAAGCGCTTAATGTGGCGTTTGTCAAAACCTCAACAGGTTTCAATCGTGGTGGTGCAACAACGGAAGATGTTGCTCTGATGAAACAAACCGTAGGCGATATTGGAGTCAAAGCGTCTGGCGGGGTGCGTGATACGGAAACAGCCATTGCAATGATTAATGCAGGTGCTACTCGTATTGGCGCAAGTGCAGGGATTGCGATTATTCATGGTTTACAGGATGTAAGTAGTACCTATTAATAAATCCCTGAGCTTGCTATGGAAAAAATGACTTCTCGCATTCAGAAATTGGAACTTCTACTTAAGCAAATGGATAAACTTCATCTGCGAGATGCAGCAGAGATGTTGAATGTCTCTGAAATGACCATTCGACGTGATCTGGTTTCTTGTGCAAGCTCAGTGATTTTATTAGGCGGTTATATTGTTAAAGATCCCAAAATGCATGGGCATAAAGGTTATCGGATCTTTGAGCAACAAGAAAAACACACCGCTGAAAAAATGTATTTAGGTAAATTAGCCGCGTCCCTGATTGAAGAAGGTGACGTGGTTTTTTTTGATTGTGGTTCAACGATTCCTTTTATTGCGACACACATTGATGATGGATTGAAATTTACTGCGCTGTGTTGCTCAATTAATGCCTTTTTAGCGTTACAGGACAAGCCAAATTGTGAGTTGATTTTGTGTGGCGGTCACTATTCTCGTCATAATGCGTTTTTAAATAACATTCAACGTCATAGTGAATTAGAGATGATCTGCACGAACAAAGCTTTTATCTCCGCAGCGGGTGTCGATATTAAGCAAGGCGTCACCTGTTTTAATTTTGATGAGGCCAAAGCGAAACAAAAGGCGATGGCGAAAACACAACAAGCCTTTTTGTTGGTGGATCACAGTAAATTTAATCAAGTTGAACAAGCCTATATTGCCGAGCTTTCTGCCTTTGATATGGTGATTTGTGATCAACCCGCACCCAGTCTCTTTCTCGATAAGCTACCTAAATTCATGTGTCATACATTAACTCGGTAATATTTCGTGTTATTCCGATGTGAAACTTACTCGCTCGCTTTATGATGGGTATATTCTGCACCTTTGGCGAGCATACGTAATTGTAAGATCACTCTTTGTTTAAGCTGCTCACGTTCTGTTTTTTCCATATCTAGGGCATTCGCGCCCGCGGTAAACACAATGGTGACCATCCCTTCTGCTTGAACTTGTGCCACATATTGTGAATGGCGATTGCGTTGTGCAATATATTCGCTTAATTCATCAACAAAATGTTTGATTTCTCGCGCCGTGGCGGTGCGAAAAGCTTGTGAGGTACCAGAACTTTCGCGCAGTAATAGACGAAACATATTGGGATTATTGGCGATAAACTCAAAAAAAGTTTCGACGGAGATCACGATCACACTCCCGCCTTTTTCTAAGCGTTTACGTGCTTGACGCATTAACTGACGTAACACTAAGCCAGCCTCATCAACCATGGTTAAGCCGAGTTCATCCATATCTCTAAAATGCCGATAAAATGAGGTGGCTGCGATACCCGCTTCGCGCGCCACTTCACGCAAACTTAAATTGGAAAAGCTTTTATCCGCGGTTAGCTGATTAAACGCGGCATCAATTAATGCACGACGAGTTTTTTCTTTTTGTAATGCTCTCACACCCATGTTGATTTTCCTTAACTCTGTAATTAGGCCAATACATCTTGTACTGAATGGCTAATGGTCTGAGCAATTTTCTCATAGCGATTTCGTAACGGTGAACCTGGTCGGTACACTAACGTAATGGCACGAGAAGGCACGGGGGAGTGACAAGGAATGTATTTGACGCCAGTTCGATTTCCTTCATTGATCACCGCTAATTGAGGCATGAGCGTGATGCCAGTATTGGAGGCCACCATGTTGCGTAATGTTTCTAAACTGGTGGCTTGGAAATGTGCATTTTCTTTTGCCCCCGCACTGAAGCAGTAACCAATCGTTTGATCGCGTAAGCAGTGTCCATCATCAAGCATTAACATTTCACAACCATTTAATTTGTTCATCGCAATAGTGCTTTCATTCGCCCAAGGATGGGTTTCACTGACCGCTAAAAACATGGCTTCATTAAAGATAGGCACTTCAATAAACATTTCGCTTTCCCGTACAGAAGCCACAATCGCGCAATCAAGGTGGCCTGTTTCTAATTGTTCTAATAATTGATTAGTTTGGGCTTCATACAGAAACAGCTCTAAATCAGGAAAGCTGTCTTGTAAGACTGGCATAATATAAGGCAGTAGGTAAGGTCCCACGGTAGGAATGATACCAATATGTATTGGTCCAGTCATATCTTTACCTTGATTACTGGCCATTTCTTTGAGTAGTTTGACTTCTTTTAAGACATTTTTGGCTTGAGTGACAAGGAGTAAGCCTGATTGGGTAAAAAGGACTTTACGGCTAGTGCGTTCTAATAAAATAATACCTAATTCATCTTCTAATTTACGGATTTGACCGCTTAACGTTGGCTGGCTGACATGACAGGCATCTGCAGCACGGCGAAAATGTTTGTGCTCCGCAAGTGCCACGAGATATTCTAAGTCGCGGATGTTCATTCTGACCTCGTTATTGATAGAAACAATTAAAATTTTTAAATCAATTGTTTAGAACTATATCATAAATTTGACTAGAATTCATAAAGGAGTAAGATAGATCGTATTGTTTATTAATTAGTCTAAAGGAGATGTTTTATGACATTAATGGAAGGAAAAAAAGTTCCTCAAGTGACGTTCCACACTCGCCAAGGTGATCAATGGGTCGATGTGACCAGTGCGGAATTATTTGATAATAAAACCGTCGTGCTTTTCTCATTACCGGGTGCCTTCACACCAACGTGCTCTTCCACCCATTTACCACGCTACAATGAATTAGCTTGTGAATTCAAAGCATTAGGCGTGGATAGTATCATTTGTATGTCAGTCAATGATACCTTTGTGATGAATGCGTGGAAAGCTGATCAAGAGTGCGAAAACGTGATTGTGATTCCCGATGGTAATGGTGAATTTACTGAAGGCATGGGTATGCTTGTCGGAAAAGAAGATTTAGGGTTTGGTAAACGTTCTTGGCGTTATTCAATGCTTGTACGCAATGGTGTTGTGGAGAAAATGTTTGTTGAACCACAAGAACCCGGCGATCCATTTAAGGTTTCTGATGCTGACACCATGATCAAATACCTGAAACCAGACTGGCAAGCGAAACCTTCTGTTGCGGTGATCACTAAACCTGGTTGTCCATACTGTGCTAAAGCGAAAGCGTTATTAAAAGCGAAGGACTACACTTTTGAAGAAATTGTGTTAGGACGTGATGCGAGTACAATTTCTGTGCGTGCTATTACGGGCAAAACCAGTGTACCTCAGGTCTTTATTGGTGGAAAATACATTGGTGGGAGTGAAGAGTTGGAAAAATATTTTGCCTAAATTCACCTTCATCAGAATAAGTGCGGTGATATTACCGCACTTTTTTCATGTTTTTAATAATGGGGTGGGGGTGTTTCTTCCGCTTGGCTAGCAATGTTGGAAGGTTGCATATCTTTGAATTTATTAACGAGATAGCGTAGCTGTATCTGGATTTTGTCTATCGCAAATTGTTGTTCAATGATCACTTGATTTAACTCATCGAGGAGTTTCTCTTGAAACGTTGTTTTCATTTCTAATTCAGCGATCCGCTGCTCAAGTGTATGCTCATTCGGCATGATTTACTCCTAAAAATAAATGTTGTGAAATTACCTATTCCGTTTTAACCTATCACAATTCGTTTTTGTATTATAAAGGATTCAGTCTTATGTTTAAAATTCAAAAGTTTTCCGCGATGAGCTTAATGCTAAGTACGCTTATTTCTGGCAATGTATTGGCTAATACGGAGGCTAAATTTAATGATGACGCATCTTATGCAGTGGGGGTGTTATTAGGATCAAATGCGAAACAAATTGTAGAATCGCAAAAAGGCATAATTGAATACGACAATACGCGTTTATTGGCGGGTGTGCAAGATGTATTAAATGGTAAGGTCGATCTTGATTCGAATAAACACATTACACAAACCTTACAACGTGTACAAGAAAAAATGCAACAAGCGCAAACTGAGTTCTTAGCTGAGATGGCAAAGAAAGCGAAAGAAGAAGGCGATAAATATCGCCAAGCATTTGAGAAAGAATCAGGGGCGAAGAAAACCCAATCAGGTTTGTTATATCGCATTGAACAGGTAGGGACAGGAGAAGTTATTCGCCCAACTGATATGGTCACCGTTCATTATACTGGCAAACTCCCAAATGGTGAGGTGTTTGATAGCTCGCGTGGTAAACCGGTGTCCTTCAAGTTAAATCAGGTCGTGCCAGGCTGGACAGAAGGTTTACAGTTGGTCAAAAAAGGGGGCAAAATTGAATTAGTTATCCCACCTGAATTAGCTTATGGAGAACAGGGTGCTGGACGCATTCCACCAAATGCCACATTGCATTTTAATGTTGAGGTAGTGGACGTGAAAGCGGATACGCAAAAATAATTCAAAATCGACCGCACTTTTCAGTCATCATCAAGTGCGGTCATTGCTTTTTAAAGAAATGAGAATAAGGCAATGTTAACGGATAAACACCCTTTCACAGAGGAAGACCACACCATTTTACACTCTTATCAAGCAGTAGTAGATGGGGTGAGCGCGTTAATTGGACGTCATTGTGAAATTGTATTGCACTCTTTAGAAGATTTAGAACGTTCCACGATCTGTATTGCAAATGGACATAATACCAATCGAAAAATTGGCTCGCCACTCACTGATCTTGCACTGAAGTCCTTACATAATATGCAGACAGACAGTGTATCAAAACCTTATTTTACACGCGCTAAAAATCAAGGATTAATGAAATCGGTGACGATTGCTATCCGAAATAAACACCAGCGCATTATTGGTTTGTTATGCATTAATATTAATTTGGATGTCCCCGTAGCTGAATTTATGCAAGCCTTTTTACCGACACCCACACAATCAGAAGCCTCACATGTCAATTTCGCCAGCTCCGTCGAAGAGTTAGTAGCACAAACTGTCGAAAAAACGATTGAGGAAGTGACGGCCGATCGTTTAGTGGCAAATAATAATAAAAATCGGCAAATTGTGATCTCATTGTATGAAAAAGGGATTTTTGATATTAAAGACGCGATCAATTTGGTGGCAGAACGGTTAGATATTTCTCGTCATACAGTGTATTTATACATTCGGCAGTTAAAACAAGATTCGGACGAAGGAAAATAATGCGTTACGTACTGTGTGTAAAACAACCTGTCTATGGTAAACAAGGGGCATTTTTAGCTTATCAGTTTGCAAAAGCCCTGTTGACAAAAGGGCACCAGATTACACAAGTGTTCTTTTTCCAAGATGGCGTCACGCATGGTAATGCATTCCTTTATCCTGCGACTGATGAGTTTAACTTACAACATGCTTGGCAAGTGTTGGCACAAGACGAACAAGTGCCTCTTCATTTATGTGTGGCAGCCGCACAGCGTCGTGGTGTGGTGGCGCCGTTGACGTCCTCAACCATGCAACAAGATAATCTTGCCCCTTGTTTCGTATTGGCAGGATTAGGCGAATTCATTAAGGCCAGTCTTGAGGCAGATAGGGTGGTATGCTTCTGATGAGATTAGCCTTTGTTTTTCGTTCAACCCCTTTTGGTAGCGCGAGTACGCGTGAAGGGCTCGATGCTTTATTGGCGGCAACCGCTTTTTGTGATGAACAAGACATTGCGGTCTTTTTTCTCGATGATGGGGTTTTTTCATTGCTCACCCAGCAGCATCCAGCCCAAATTTTGCAAAAAGATGTGGTCAGTATGTTCAAATTACTGGATTTATATGAGATCGAGCAACGCTATATTTGTGCAGAATCCCTTGCGACAGCCAACATGAGCGAGTCAGACTGCATGATTACTTGCCAACAAATGCAACGTGCTGATTTACTGACCTTATTAGGTAAAGCAGAACGAGTACTCACATTTTAGGAAGGGATTATGTTATATACGTTTGCAGAAGCCTCTTATCCTGAACAATTGCTCGTTGAATACCTTCAACGCGCCACACCACAAGATGCCATTGTGTTGTGGCAGGATGGCGTTTATCTTTGTCTAAAATATCCTGATCTTTTTCTATCACTTGAAGCGCCTTGCTATGCGTTAGAGATTGATATGATTGCACGCAATATGCAGTCTTTGATTAACGTGAATGAGACCATTAAGCCCATTTCTGTCGCGCAATTGGTTGAGCTGAGCGAAGAATATTTTCCTCAATTTGCCCTTTAATCACATTGAGGGGAGTGGATTTGTCGACAATCTGTTCATCAGTTGTACTCCTTTTGAGCGATTCACCCCAATGGCTGTGCTGAAATTAGATTTGTCTAATTCTTGACATTATTTGGCTGTCTTCATTATAATAGCGCGTCTATTTCTGTGTGAAATAGAATTCGTATAAAACATTCTTTTATGAATAATTGTTAAAACTGGAGCTTTTTTAATGGCAACTATCAACCAGCTAGTACGCAAACCGCGTGTGAAAAAGGTTGTAAAAAGTAACGTTCCTGCATTAGAGGCTTGCCCGCAGAAACGTGGTGTGTGCACACGTGTATACACAACTACACCTAAAAAACCGAACTCAGCATTACGTAAAGTATGCCGTATTCGTTTAACTAACGGTTACGAAGTAACCTCTTACATCGGCGGTGAAGGTCACAACCTTCAAGAGCACAGTGTTGTGCTTATCCGTGGCGGTCGTGTTAAAGACTTACCAGGTGTGCGTTATCACACTGTACGCGGTGCATTAGACTGTGCTGGCGTAAAAGATCGTAAACAAGGTCGTTCTAAATACGGCGTAAAACGTCCTAAATCTTAATGGTTCTCCGTTGAGTAAGGCCAAACGTCTAAATTAGTAAAACTATTTAAACCATAAACTCCAGTCAAAAGGCGATATTTATCGCAAAATGTAGAGTTTTGGGAAATCCTGAAGATTAATTACGGAGAAATTCGCAATGCCACGTCGTCGTAGTATTGAACCACGCAAGATTCTTCCAGATCCAAAATTCGGATCAGAATTACTTGCTAAATTTATTAATGTTTTAATGGTAGATGGTAAAAAATCTATCGCAGAAAAAATCGTTTATAGTGCATTAGACACATTAGCACAACGTACTGGTAAAGAAGCGTTAGAAGCTTTCGAAGCTGCACTTGATAATGTTCGTCCAACCGTTGAGGTAAAATCTCGTCGTGTGGGTGGATCTACTTATCAAGTTCCTGTAGAAGTTCGTCCAGTACGTCGTAACGCATTAGGTATGCGTTGGATTGTTGACGCAGCACGTAAACGTGGTGATAAGTCAATGGCTTTACGTTTAGCAAACGAATTATCTGATGCATCAGAAAACAAAGGTGCAGCAGTGAAAAAACGTGAAGATGTTCACCGTATGGCTGAAGCTAACAAAGCGTTTGCACATTACCGTTGGTAAGTTTTTAGCAACTACGTTTTCAGGCTTCATCTCATTTAATTATGTGGTG
This sequence comes from Bisgaard Taxon 45, assembly GCA_049888895.1. GTDB lineage: Bacteria > Pseudomonadota > Gammaproteobacteria > Enterobacterales > Pasteurellaceae > Pasteurella. Next base: position 180,273 of record JBLUWJ010000001.1, read on the forward strand.
AAGCCTTATACATATTTAAAATTTCATATTTAATTCCAGCAAGGAAATAATAATGGCACGTACAACCCCTATTGAAAGATACCGTAACATTGGTATCAGTGCTCACATTGACGCAGGTAAAACAACCACTTCTGAGCGTATCCTGTTCTATACTGGTGTGAGTCACAAACTTGGTGAGGTGCACGATGGTGCAGCTACCATGGACTGGATGGAACAAGAGCAAGAGCGTGGTATCACAATCACCTCAGCAGCCACAACGGCATTCTGGTCTGGTATGTCTAAACAATATCCACAACACCGTATCAACGTGATTGATACCCCAGGACACGTGGACTTCACAATCGAAGTAGAACGTTCAATGCGTGTTCTTGACGGTGCGGTGATGGTTTACTGTGCGGTGGGTGGTGTGCAACCACAATCAGAAACCGTATGGCGTCAAGCGAACAAATACCAAGTTCCTCGTGTCGCATTCGTTAACAAAATGGACCGTACTGGTGCTAACTTCTTACGTGTTGTTGAACAAATCAAAACTCGCTTAGGTGGTAATTCTGTTCCTTTACAATTACCAATCGGTTCAGAAGATAATTTCAAAGGTGTTGTTGATCTTATCAAAATGAAAGCGATCAACTGGAACGAAGCGGATCAAGGTATGACCTTTACCTATGAAGAGATTCCAGCTGAAATGTTAGATGCTTGTGAAGAATGGCGTCAAAATTTAGTTGAATCTGCTGCAGAAGCATCAGAAGAATTAATGGAAAAATACCTTGGTGGTGAAGAATTAACAGAAGAAGAAATCAAAACTGGTTTACGTCAACGCGTATTAGCGGGTGAAATCATTCCAGTATGCTGTGGTTCTGCATTCAAAAATAAAGGTGTTCAAGCGATGCTTGATGCGGTAATCGATTATTTACCAGCACCAACGGATATCCCTGCAATTAAAGGTATCAATCCAGATGAAACTGAAGGTGAGCGTCATGCAAGTGATGATGAGCCGTTCTCTGCACTTGCGTTTAAAATCGCAACTGACCCATTTGTAGGTAACTTAACTTTCTTCCGTGTTTATTCTGGTGTCATTAATTCGGGTGATACAGTATTAAACTCTGTAAAAGATAAACGTGAACGTTTCGGTCGTATCGTACAGATGCACGCAAACAAACGTGAAGAAATTAAAGAAGTCCGTGCGGGCGATATCGCAGCAGCAATTGGTTTGAAAGATGTGGGTACTGGTGATACATTATGTGCACAGGATGCGCCAATCATCCTTGAGCGTATGGAATTCCCAGAGCCAGTAATTTCTGTTGCTGTAGAGCCAAAAACGAAAGCAGACCAAGAAAAAATGGGTCTTGCATTAGGTCGTTTAGCACAAGAAGACCCTTCATTCCGTGTACATACCGATGAAGAGTCTGGCGAAACTATTATCTCTGGTATGGGTGAGTTACACTTAGATATTATCGTTGACCGTATGCGTCGTGAATTCAAAGTTGAAGCGAACATCGGTAAACCACAAGTATCTTACCGTGAAACTATCCGTACTCGCGTTAATGATGTGGAAGGTAAACACGCAAAACAATCTGGTGGTCGCGGTCAGTATGGTCACGTTGTTATCGACTTATATCCGTTAGATCCAGAAGGTCCGGGTTATGAGTTCGTGAACGAAATCAAAGGTGGTGTAATCCCTGGTGAATACATCCCTGCAGTAGATAAAGGTATTCAAGAACAACTTAAATCTGGTCCATTAGCGGGTTATCCAGTAGTGGATTTAGGTGTACGTTTACACTTCGGTTCATACCATGATGTTGACTCATCTGAGCTTGCGTTTAAATTAGCTGCATCTTTAGCCTTTAAAGCTGCATTTAATAAAGCAAACCCAGTGCTTCTTGAGCCAATCATGAAAGTAGAAGTTGAAACACCACCAGACTACGTAGGTGATGTAATTGGTGACTTAAGCCGTCGTCGTGCGATGGTTAACGGCCAAGAAGCAAATGAATTTGTTGTGAAGATCAATGCAGAAGTACCACTTTCAGAGATGTTTGGTTATGCAACTGACCTTCGTTCACAAACTCAAGGTCGTGCTTCATACTCAATGGAACCATTGAAGTACGCAGAAGCACCGAAAAACGTTGCTGATGCAATCATTGAAGCTCGCAAAAAATAATTTTGTTTAACAAACCACAAGCTGTCATGGCTTGTGGTCTCTACTGAGGAAACTTAATCGTGTCTAAAGAAAAATTTGAACGTACAAAACCGCACGTAAACGTGGGTACAATCGGCCACGTTGACCATGGTAAAACAACTTTAACCGCAGCAATCACAACCGTATTAGCAAAACACTACGGTGGTGCAGCGCGTGCATTCGACCAAATCGATAACGCGCCAGAAGAAAAAGCGCGTGGTATCACCATCAACACGTCACACGTAGAATACGACACACCAACTCGTCACTACGCACACGTTGACTGTCCAGGACACGCGGACTATGTGAAAAACATGATTACCGGTGCAGCACAAATGGACGGCGCTATCTTAGTTGTAGCGGCAACAGATGGTCCTATGCCACAAACTCGTGAACACATCCTTTTAGGTCGCCAAGTAGGTGTACCATACATCATCGTATTCTTAAACAAATGCGATATGGTGGATGATGAAGAATTATTAGAATTAGTGGAAATGGAAGTTCGTGAATTACTTTCACAATACGATTTCCCTGGTGATGATACACCAATCGTACGTGGTTCAGCGTTACAAGCGTTAAACGGCGTTGCAGAGTGGGAAGAAAAAATTCTTGAGTTAGCCAACCACTTAGATACTTATATTCCAGAACCACAACGTGCAATCGACCAACCATTCTTACTTCCAATTGAAGACGTGTTCTCAATTTCTGGTCGTGGTACTGTAGTAACAGGTCGTGTTGAGCGTGGTATCATCCGTACTGGTGAAGAAGTTGAAATCGTTGGTATCAAACCAACAACGAAAACCACTGTAACGGGTGTTGAGATGTTCCGTAAATTATTAGACGAAGGTCGTGCGGGTGAGAACG
>JBLUWJ010000002.1:0-145053 GCA_049888895.1 Bisgaard Taxon 45
CTTATGATATTATCGAATTCAAATAAAAAATCCTCTAAACAGTATTTTTTGTCCTCAATCTTTTTTATATAATCATATATGCTATTTATATCCTTAAATCGTTCTTTTGGATCTCCTTTTAGACAAATTTTTATTATCTCATCAATGAGATCTTCATTGTGAAATTCATCTATTCCCTTAAGAGTTTTATTTTTTCTTAACCAATGCATTACTTGTCCAAATGAGAAAATATCAGAATAATATGATACATCTTCTCCTTTATTAGATTGCTCTGGTGCACTAAAGTCTCTGTTTCCTAGTCTTTCATCATAATTGGTAGAAGATTCTTTTGAATAAAGCTCATCATCAAAATGTGCTATTCCAAAATCTCCTATTACAATTTTGATGTCATTAATATTTTCATCATCATAATCGATGAATATATTTTCTGGTTTTATATCTCTATGTATTATTTTATTGTCATGTATATATTTTAATGCATTTAGCAGTTGGTGGAATATTGATTCTTGTAAATTTTTCTTTTCTTTTTTTGGCAATGAATTAAGTGTTTCTTCCTTGAATTTTGCTAGGTTTTTATTGTAGTATTTTGATATTATTATATAGTAATTTTCGTCTTTTATTTTTATTTTGTCAAAATGATATTGTTCTATTATTCCATGGTTTTTAGGTAATTGAGCTAAGGCGAAATATTCATCTTGAAATCTTTTAATTTTCTTACTATTAACATCTAGTTTTAAAAATTTTACAGCGAATTTCTTATTGTTCTTTATAAATAAATATACATAAGAATTCCCTCCTTCACCTAACTGCTTATCGAAGGAAAACTTTCCAATATTTGTATCAATTCCGTTATTTTTCAGATGCTTAACTAAGTTAGACATATAGTGATCTCTATGTGATTTATTGAGTTAACAGGATTTGTAGTAAATGGCCGATTTATTATTTCACTACTTCTTGCCACTTAACAAGTTTATTTTTAGCTGCTTTGAATAATCCTCATCCTGAGTTTGATGAAACTGTACTCTCATTTAAATACTACTCCACTTAAACAAGTGCTAAGATGCTCTATATAAATTGCTCGTTGAAGGCGATCAGCATAGGATATTTTTGTTCTATGGAAGTCACGTCAAACTTCACTATCCCTCATCAACCGCACAAATCGAAATATTCCACTTGCCAGCAATTTCTTGAATACGATCATATTCTTCAAAAGAGAAAATCATAAATAAACAATTGTCATTGCCGTTCCAATAATTACAAAGGGTATAATTTTGTGGGGCAAGTGCTTGTTGAACGTAAGGGTAGAGTGCATCATTATAGGTTTCTTCGGGGCATTGGATCTTGATTTTATTGGTCAGCATACTATTGACCGCATATTCCAATTCTTCCGCATCGAATTTCCAATCAGTCAATTTAGAAAGGGCTTGCTGTTCGAGAATATCTGCCAAACTCAGGCTTGGATAACGTTTTCCATCCACAACAAATGCATTTTCATCCCAATCGAAATACTCATCATAATATTGGTGCTCAGGATCTTCTGGCAAAATCCCTTTTTCTTGCCAATACACATACCCATCAGCCCATTCCCCCTGCTCTTCAAAAAGGGCTGTAATATCGTCAATATATTGATCGATAAATTCATCATCGACTAATGATAGGCGTAAAAGCTCGGAAATATCTTGTTTTAATTCGGTGTTCATTTTTAGATATTTTTATCAGTTTTTTATTAATGTGAGGCTTATTTTCTATTTACTTAGAATAATCCCTCGCCCCAAAAATCGCTGTCCCAATTCTTACCATTGTTGAACCACATTGAATTGCACTGGCCATATCATCGGTCATGCCCATTGAAAGCGTATCAATTTGTGCATTGGGTAAGGCTTGTTTGAGTTGTTCAAATAAGGTTTGCATTTGGCTGAATGCTTGTGTTTGTGTGGCAAGATCGTCTGTGGGGGCGGGGATAGCCATTAAGCCGCGGAGGCATAAGTGCGGTAGGTTTTGGATCTGTTTTGCCAGATCAAGCATTTCGTTGGGTTGAATGCCAGATTTGCTGTCTTCGTCGCTGATGTTAATTTGGATTAACACATTCAGTGGCTTTTTGTCATGCGGACGTTGTTCATTGAGACGGTCAGCGATTTTTTTGCGGTCGAGCGTTTGCATCCAGTCAAAATGTTCTGCTACGAGTTTGGTTTTATTCGATTGAAGTGGACCGATAAAGTGCCATTCAAGAGGGATATTTTTTTGTTCAAAATACTGAATTTTTTCCACACCCTCTTGCACATAGTTTTCGCCAAACGCGGTTTGTCCGGCTTGGTAAGCTTGGTAAATGTCTTCGACGGGTTTGGTTTTTGAAACGGCGAGTAATTTGACCGCACTTGCTGGGCGTTTTGCTTGCTGTGTGGCGTGCTGAATGTGTTGGTGAATTTGTACTAAATTTTGTGCGATTGTCATTGGGCGCATCCTACATCCTGATCAGGAAAAGTGGGGAAAAATAAAATTTTTTTGCCAATATATTACAAGATGTAAAGGCTTTTTAAAAATTTATCCTGTTTTTTCATTTTCTGTTTGACAACCTAAATAAATTTCGGTATTTCTTACACACTATTTTTTACTTTTGATTTGAAAAGATGAGTAAACGCACTTTTATCACCATGATTACGACCACCACTATTATTATCAATAGTGCGGGTTAGTGCGTAACAAAAAGATCGAATTCCACAAAACCCGTACTCAATAAAAAGTGCGGGTTTTTTTATGAAATTTTTATTCAATTTTTAAAATTCACAACATCGAGGAGATTTTATCATGCGTGTATTAAAATTCGGGGGGACGTCTTTAGCCAATCCAGAACGTTTTTCGCAGGCAGCACAGCTTATCGAAAAAGCCCATTTTGAAGAACAAGCTGCCGGCGTGTTATCTGCTCCCGCCAAAATTACCAATCATCTTGTTGCCCTTTCTGAAAAAGCCAGTTTAAATCAACCTACCGATGCCAATTTCAACGAAGCTGTTGAGATTTTTTATAACATTATTAACGGCCTACACGCAGAAAATAATCGTTTTGATCTTGAGGGCACAAAAGCCTTAATTGATGCCGAGTTTGCACAAATCAGCCAGTTATTGGAAGAAATTCGTCAGCAAGGTTTTGTGTCTGATGCGGTAAAAGCCACGATTGATTGTCGTGGTGAGAAACTGTCTATTGCGATGATGAAGGCTTGGTTTGAAGCCCGTGGTTATGATGTGACAGTCATTGATCCAGTCGAAAAATTATTAGCACAGGGGAGCTATTTAGAGTCTTCAGTCGATATTGAAGAGTCCACAAAACGCGTTGATGCCAAATCGATTCCGACTAAAAATGTGGTCTTAATGGCAGGCTTTACGGCAGGGAATGAAAAAGGTGAACTTGTTTTACTCGGGCGTAATGGGTCAGATTATTCCGCAGCCTGTTTAGCCGCGTGTTTGGGCGCCAGTGCTTGTGAAATTTGGACGGATGTGGATGGCGTATTTACCTGTGATCCGCGTTTGGTGCCGGATGCACGTTTATTACCAAGTTTATCCTATCGTGAAGCGATGGAACTCTCTTATTTTGGTGCCAAAGTGATCCATCCACGTACCATTGGGCCACTAGTACAAACCAAAATTCCTTGTTTAATTAAAAATACCGCTAATCCTTCTGCACCGGGTTCGATTATTGATGGCAATGTGCAATCTGAACAACTACAAGTAAAAGGGATTACCAATCTTGATAATGTGGCAATGTTTAACGTATCTGGCCCAGGTATGCAAGGCATGGTGGGTATGGCGTCACGTGTTTTCTCTGCCATGTCAAATGCCGGTGTGTCGGTCATTTTAATTACGCAATCTTCTTCTGAGTACAGTATCAGTTTTTGTGTGCCAGCCAAATCTGTTGACATGGCGAAACAGGCGTTAGAGAAAGAATTTGAGCAAGAATTAAAAGTGAATGCGCTTGAGCCTATCGATGTGATTCGTGATTTGTCTATTATTTCGGTGGTGGGTGATGGAATGAAACAAGCCAAAGGCATTGCGGCCCGTTTCTTCTCAGCGCTTGCACAAGCCAACATTAGTATTGTTGCCATTGCACAGGGTTCGTCCGAACGTTCTATTTCTGCGGTTGTTTCACTGAATAAAGCGATTGAAGCGGTGAAAGCGACGCACCAAGCCCTTTTTAATAATAAAAAAGTCGTGGATGTGTTTTTAGTTGGCGTCGGCGGTGTCGGTGGTGAACTGATTGATCAAATTAAACATCAGAAAAGTTATTTAGCGAAGAAAGATATTGAAATTCGTGTATGTGCAATTGCCAATTCAAATAAAATGTTATTAAAAGCAGATGGGTTGAATTTAGAAAATTGGAAAGCGGATTTAGAACAGGCGACGCAACCTTCTGATTTTGATGTGTTATTGTCATTTATTAAATTGCATCATGTGGTGAATCCTGTGTTTGTGGATTGTACCTCAGCGGACTCGGTGGCAGGATTATATGAGCGTGCATTAAATGAAGGTTTCCATGTAGTTACGCCAAATAAAAAAGCCAATACGCGTGAACTGGCGTATTATAACGCATTACGTGAAAGTGCTCGTAAGAACCAACGCAAGTTCCTGTATGACACAAATGTGGGGGCAGGTTTACCTGTCATTGAAAACTTGCAAAATTTATTGGCCGCAGGCGATGAAGTCGTTAAGTTTAGTGGCGTATTGTCGGGTTCCTTATCCTTTATTTTCGGTGAGTTAGAAAATGGGTTGTCTTTATCTGAAGCTACGACACTTGCCCGTGAAAAAGGCTTTACTGAACCGGATCCGAGAGACGATCTTTCTGGACAGGATGTTGCCAGGAAATTGTTGATTTTAGCCCGTGAAACTGGTGCACAATTGGAATTAGCGGATGTTGAGGTAGAAAGTGTGTTACCTACCGGCTTTGCTGAAGGCAAAACCACACAAGAGTTTATGGCGATGTTACCACAATTGGATGCCCAATTTAGTCAACGTGTAGCCGAAGCGAAAGCGGCGGGGAAAGTATTACGCTACGTGGGGCAAATTGAAAACAGCAAATGCAAAGTCGCGGTGTTAGAAGTGGATGCGGATGATCCTTTATATAAAGTGAAAAACGGCGAAAACGCGTTAGCGTTCTATACGCGCTATTATCAACCGATCCCATTGCTTTTACGTGGTTACGGGGCGGGCAATTCCGTGACGGCAGCAGGGATCTTTGCGGATATTTTGAGAACGCTACAAAATTAAGTGGACATAACATGGAAAATAATATGCTCAGAATTTATGCGCCAGCATCGAGTGCAAATTTAAGTGTGGGATTTGATACCTTGGGGACCGCCGTGTCCCCGATTGATGGTTCTTTGTTAGGGGATGTCGTGCAAATTGAGCCAATTCCCACTGGCTTTGAGTTAGACAGTGCGGGTTATTTTGTGCGTAAATTACCTAAAGAGCCACAGAAAAATATTGTGTATCAGGCATATGTCCTTTTTAGTGAACGTTTAAAGTTACGTAATGTGCAGGTGCGTCCGCTCCGATTAACCTTAGAAAAAAATATGCCGATTGGTTCCGGATTAGGATCAAGTGCCTGTTCTATCGTGGCCGCATTGGTAGCGCTCAACCAGTTTCATGGCGAGCCTTTTTCTAAAATGGAATTGTTAGAAATGATGGGGGAGCTAGAGGGACGTATTTCAGGCTCAATTCACTATGATAATGTGGCGCCTTGCTATTTAGGTGGGGTACAATTGATGGTGCAATCCTTAGGTAACATTTGTCAACAATTACCTTTCTTTGATGAGTGGTATTGGGTGTTGGCGTATCCTGGCATTGAAGTGTCTACCGCAGAGGCGCGAGCAATTTTACCGAAAAGTTATACCCGTCAAGATATGATTTCACAAGCGCGTCATTTAGGGAGTTTTGTGCATGCGTGCCATACTCGACAAGCCCAACTTGCCGCTTTAATGATGAAGGATGTGATTGCGGAACCTTATCGTGAAGCCTTGTTACCTAATTTTGCTGATGTGAAACAAGCTACGCGCGATTTAGGCGCGTTGGCAACGGGGATTTCGGGTTCAGGACCGACGATATTTGCGATTGCGCCGGATTTAGGCACCGCGATGAAACTCTCTACGTATTTAGAACATCACTATTTACAAAATAACGAAGGGTTTGTGCATATTTGTAAAGTGGATAACCAAGGTGCGAGAGCGCTCGATTAATTGAATAACGGGAAATAATATGAATTTATACAACATTAAACATCCAGAAGAACAAGTCAATTTTGCGCAAGCGGTCCGTCAAGGATTAGGCAAAAACCAAGGATTATTTTTTCCAGAAACCTTACCGCACTTTGATGATATTGATGCACTGTTAGCCTTACCATTAGTAGAACGTAGTCAGACGATTTTATCGGCGTTAATTGGCGAAGAAATTGCACCAGCGCAGTTAGCGAAAATGGTGGAAAATGCGTTTACCTTCCCAGCCCCAGTGACAAAAGTGGAAGAGGGCGTTTATGCACTCGAACTATTCCACGGGCCGACCTTAGCCTTTAAAGATTTTGGTGGGCGTTTTATGGCGCAAGCCTTAGCCACGGTACGCGGTGAGGGAAAAATTACTATTCTCACGGCGACCTCTGGTGATACAGGGGCGGCAGTGGCACACGCCTTTTATGGTTTAGACAATATTGATGTGGTGATTTTATATCCACAAGGCAAAATCAGTCCGCTACAAGAAAAGTTATTCTGTACACTCGGTGGCAATATTCGTACGCTTGCAATCAAAGGCGATTTTGATGATTGCCAAGCATTAGTGAAACAAGCGTTTGATGATGCAGAATTACGCCAAGCTATCGGTTTGAATTCAGCCAACTCAATTAATATTAGCCGTTTATTAGCGCAGGTTTGTTATTATTTTGAGGCGGTTGCGCAATTACCAAAAGCGGCACGTGACAATCTTGTGGTATCGGTACCCAGTGGTAACTTTGGTAACCTGACCGCGGGCTTAATTGCGAAATCCTTGGGCTTGCCGATTAAACGTTTTGTCGCATCAACGAATGTCAATGATACCGTACCGCGTTATTTACGTAGTGGAAATTGGCAGCCGAATGACACGGTGGCGACGTTATCTAATGCAATGGATGTGAGTCGTCCAAATAACTGGCCACGCGTTGAAGAGTTATTTAAACGCAATGGTTGGGCGTTATCAGATTTGCATTCAGATGCCGTCAATGACGATGAAACAGAGCAAACTTTAACAGAAATGTATGCCAAAGGGTACTTGTGTGAACCACATGGTGCAGTGGCTTATCGTGTGTTAAAACAGGATTTACAGCCAGGTGAAACGGGATTATTCCTTTGTACCGCACATCCAGCGAAATTTAAAGAAAGCGTTGAACGTATTTTAGCACTTGAATTACCGTTACCAGAGGCATTAGCCAAACATGCTGTGTTGCCATTACTTTCTGATGTCATGGAGAATGATTTTGCTAAGTTACGTGCCTATTTATTAGCTTAAATCCTATCACCCTCTCTAGCTTAGGGAGGGCTGAACACCTTCAAAATCCAATGATTTATCCTTTAATTTATTCCAATACAAGTTCGCTATGCCGAACAAGGAAACGCTTGCCATGACAAGGACGCTTATTGCTTATGGCAATATCAATGCCCCCTATCCTCTCGACACAATTCCACGCGAATTGCTGATTGAGAAATTACAGCAACCACAATCAACCAATCAACGCGTGCAAAAACGTCATCGTTGTCGTTGGGTGGCACATTTTTTATTGTGGCAACTGCTTAAAATTTCACAAAAACCGACCGCACTATTAAAGCATATTGATTACACAGAAAGCGGTCGCCCTCAGTTACCTGTGCGTGATGTTGATTTTAATATTAGCCACTCAGGCGATTGGGTTGCCGTTATTTTACGTGTGAATGCACAAGGCGACAGTGTTGTCGGCATTGATATTGAATCACCACAGAAAACACGCAATTATCCTGCGTTATTGGCTTATTTTGCCTCGCCTTCGGAGCAAGATTGGTTTGCCAAACAGCAAGATAAGAAAGGCAGTTTTTATTTATCTTGGTGCTTACGAGAGGCCGTATTGAAATCACAAGGGGTGGGGATTGTTAAGCTGTCTGCTGTCCAACATGATCCTTTATTGCGTCAAATTCAATCGCCACATTGTCCCGCGGGTCAATTAGTTTTTAGTCACGGGTTACCGTTTTATTTGGCTTATTTTATTAATCAAACGCAGCACTTCAATGTGCAGTACTTTGTTTGGCAGGGGCAAACACTATGTGAAACGACCTTACAAGATGTCACTTACTATAAGGTGAATGAAAACATAGAAATGACCAACTTCATCGCATGAAAGTCAGGTCGTGGACGGTCAAAACACTGTGGTTACCAGTTTTTCTGAGCGGGACTTTAAATCATAAAAAATATCCCCATCTAGTAACCAGTTTCGTTAGACTTAAACCAATATTTTGTTTAGACTGTTGGAATTTGTTTAAACAAGTAACAATTTTTTGACAAATGGAGAATGTAATGTCATTGAACGGTTCAGATCAAGATCCTTGGGGCAAACCCGGACAGAAAAAGCCTGAGAGCCAGCGCCCTGATAATGGCGGTGAGCAGCCGAATTGGAATGATAGCCAACCCGGGCGCAAACAAAATAATCAAGAGCAATCACCGCCTGATATTGAAGCGATTTTTAATAATTTGCTGAAAAAATTAGGGGGAAGTGGGCATGGCGGTAAACGCAATAACTCATCATCTGATGGGGCACTTAATCTAGGTAAATTATTGCCTGTTGCAGCGGTGATTGGTGCGATTGTTTGGGGTGTCACTGGTTTTTATACTATCAAAGAAGCGGAACGTGGAGTCGTGATGCGTTTCGGTGAATTGCATTCTATTGTTCAACCAGGCTTAAACTGGAAACCGACTTTTATCGATCGTGTGATTCCTGTCAACGTTGAGCAAGTGAAAGAGCTAAGAACACAAGGCGCTATGTTGACGCAAGATGAAAACATGGTGAAAGTAGAAATGACCGTGCAATACCGCGTTCATGATCCTGCTAAGTATCTGTTTAGCGTGACCAACGCAGATGATAGCTTAAATCAAGCCACAGACAGTGCATTACGTTATGTGATTGGTCATATGTCAATGGATGATATTTTAACCACAGGGCGTTCCGTGGTGCGTGAAAATACGTGGAAAACCTTAAACACGATTATTGAGCCTTACAATATGGGGTTAGAAGTCGTGGATGTGAACTTCCAATCTGCGCGCCCACCGGAAGAAGTGAAAGATGCGTTTGATGATGCGATTAAAGCGCAAGAAGATGAACAACGTTATATTCGTGAAGCGGAAGCTTATGCGCGTGAACGTGAGCCAATTGCGCGCGGTGATGCACAGCGTATTTTAGAAGAAGCCACTGCCTATAAAGAGCGTGTTGTTTTAGATGCGAAAGGGGAAGTGGAGCGTTTCGAACGTCTACTGCCAGAGTTTAAAGCAGCGCCGGAGTTATTACGTGAACGTTTGTATATTCAAACCATGGAAAAAGTGATGGCGAATACACCGAAAGTGATGTTGGATGGCAATAATGGAAACAACTTAACCGTGTTACCATTAGAGCAAATTTTAAAGGGACAACAAACAAAAGGAAAAACCACGAATACTGGCGCAGAAGAAACACGACCAACGCTCCGCGTCGAGACGCCAAATATGCCAGTACAGACAGCAACGCCGTCAACACGACAAGAGACTACTCGCCAAGGGAGATTTAACTAATGCGTAAATTTTTAACCCCTGTCATCATTGTGATTGCTATGATTTTATATTCTAGCATTGTGATTGTCTCAGAAGGAACCCGTGGCATTATGTTACGCTTTAGTAAAGTCCATCGTGATGCCGATAATAAAGTGGTGGTGTATAACCCGGGATTACACTTCAAAATTCCATTTATTGATTCGATCAAAATTTTAGATGCGCGTATTCGTACCTTAGATGGTCAAGCGGATCGTTTCGTCACAGTAGAAAAGAAAGATTTACTGGTGGATTCTTATGTAAAATGGCGCATTAGTGATTTCGGTCGTTTTTATACCGCAACGGGTGGTGGCGATTATGCGCAAGCATCGAATTTATTACGTCGTAAAGTCAATGACCGTTTACGTTCTGAAATTGGTTCAAGAACCATTAAAGATATTGTTTCGGGGACCCGTGGTGAATTGATGGAAGGTGCGCGTAAAGCGTTAAATACGGGGGCGGATAGTACGGCGGAATTGGGGATTGAAGTGGTGGATGTGCGTGTCAAACAGATCAACCTACCAGATGAAGTATCTTCGTCTATTTATCAGCGTATGCGTGCAGAACGTGATGCGGTCGCGCGTGAACATCGTTCACAAGGGCGTGAAAAAGCCGCGTTTATTCAAGCCGATGTAGATCGTAAAGTGACGCTTATTCTGGCGAATGCTAATCGTGCTGCACAAGAATTGCGTGGTTCGGGTGACGCGACAGCCGCCAAAGTGTTTTCTGATGCGTTTTCACAAGAACCTCAGCTCTATAGTTTCTTGAGAAGTTTAAAAGCCTATGAAAGCAGTTTCGCGAATTCAGACAATATGATGATTTTAAAACCGGATAGCGATTTCTTCCGTTTCATGCAAGCACCGACGAAATAAGTGAGCAAAGAAAAAGGCGTGAGTTGAAACTCACGCCTTTTTTCATGTGGAGGAGATTAGTCTTCAAGCATGAAATCTTTTAAGTATTGGAAAATTTCACGGTAAGCTTTAGGCGGTTTATTTTGTGCTTTTTCTTTTTGTGCAGCACGGACTAAATTGCGTAAATGTTGGCGATCCGCATCGGGATGTTGTTCAAGAAATTGCGTGATTGCCTCTGGGTGGTCAATCAATGTATCACGTAACATTTCGAGCTTATGTAACATCGCTTGTTGCTGTTGATGTTTATTTTCCAGTTTTTCTAAGGCATCTTGGATCGGCTCAACATCGATATTACGGAGTAATTTGCCGATATATTGTAATTGGCGACGTCTTGCTTCTTTTTGTAAACGCTGGGCGAGTTCGATTGCCTCAAGTAACTTCTCTTCAAGCGGAATCTTTTCTAATTTTGTTTTAGTGAGGTCAACCAGTTTCTCACCGAGTTTTTTTAATGCTTCGGCATCGCGCTTAATTTCACTTTTACTGACCCAAATGATTTCCTCTTCTTCTTGTTCCCAGTCAGTATTGTCCCATTCAATTTTATTTTTGCCGCGTTTTGCCATGCTCTTTCCTTTCATCTCATAAAAACAAGCGAACATTTTAGCATGAAAATCTAAAATAGGATAAAATGCCCCAAATTTGTTTGAAGGAATGACTATGCAAAATACAGAAAAATCCACCGCGCTGTTAAAGCAACAAGAGCAAACATTACGCGATGCGGTGAGTTATGCGGTTGATATGGCAAAAAAAGCAGGTGCAACGGCGGAAGTGGCCGTCACAAAAGTCAGCGGGCTATCTGTGTCTACCCGTTTACAAGAGATTGAAAATGTGGAATTTACCAATGATGGTGCATTAGGCATTTCAGTCTATTTAGGTAACCAAAAAGGTAATGCTTCGACGTCGGATTTAAGCCCTGAAGCGATCAAACATACTGTGGAAGCGGCCATCGCTATTGCCAAATATACCTCTGCCGATGAGTGTGCGGGACTGGCTGATTATGATTTGATGGCATTTGAGGCACCAGATTTATCCCTTTATCATGCAGCAGAAATAGATGTTGAAGGTGCAACTGCACTGGCATTAGAAACGGAAAAAGCAGCGTTAAGTTATGATAAACGTATTGTGAACAGTGAAGGTGCCGCCTTTAATTCGCATACTGGGGTGCGTGTGTATGCTAATACACACGGGATGTTACAAAGTTATTTATCCAGTCGCTATTCGTTATCTTGTTCCGTCATTGCGGGCATTGAGGATCAGCTAGAACGTGATTATGAATATACGATTTCTCGTGATTTAAATCAGTTAGAAAGCGCAACTTGGGTTGGCGAGCATTGCGCTAAGAAGACCCTTTCTCGGTTACAACCAAAAAAAATCGCAACACAACAAGTGCCAGTGATTTTCTTAAATGATGTGGCGACAGGGCTAATCAGTCATTTGACGGCGGCAATTAGCGGTGGCAGTTTATATCGTAAATCAAGTTTTTTACTCGATCATCTGGGTAAACAGGTACTACCAGATTGGTGTCAAATTAGTGAGCGGCCTCATCTCATTGGTCAGCTTGCCTCCTCGCCTTTTGATAGTGAAGGTGTGCGCACACAAGACCGTGAAATTATTGAAAAGGGGATGTTGCAAACTTATTTATTAACCAGTTATAGCGGGAAAAAATTAGGTATGCAAAGTACAGGACATGCGGGCGGTATTCACAATTGGTTAGTCAAACCGAGCCAGAGTGGTGGGCTGGCTGCCCTTTTACGTCAAATGGGAACAGGATTACTGGTGACCGATTTAATGGGACAGGGCGTCAATTTAGTCACCGGAGATTACTCGCGTGGTGCAGCGGGCTTTTGGGTTGAGAATGGCGAAATTCAATATCCAGTGGCAGAAATTACTATTGCTGGGCAACTAAAAGAGATGCTACGCAATATTGTCGCGGTGGCGGATGATGTTGAGCATCGTTCGAATATTCAAACGGGTTCCATTTTATTAGAGAGTTTAAAAATCTCGGGAAATTAATTTTTGCAAATGATAATAATTCCTATTGACAAGAAAAAATAATTTGCTAAGATAGCCACATCTGTTAGAGATAAAGGTGGGAATGATAGAGTAGATCGTTTTCAGTCTGAGTCATACTCCAAACAGGTAGAGTAGAAAGTAAATTCGTTAGGGTATTTATAGGCTGAAGGTTTAAACTTCAGCCTTTTTTTTGTAGAATACGCTTTTATAACCCGATATAAAAGGTAAATTAGAATGAAAAAACATCATGTTGGTATTTTAATCTCAGAACAAGAGGTACGCGCTCGTATTCAAACCCTTGGTCGTGAGATTACGCAATATTACCAACAAAATTCAGTTGAGAAAGTCATTGTAGTTGGGCTTTTACGTGGCTCCTTTATGTTTATGGCAGATTTAGTACGTGAGTTAAATTTGCCGGTCGAAATCGAATTTATGACCACTTCTAGCTATGGTTCCGGCATGACGACCAATCACGATGTGAAAATCAGTAAAGATCTGGATGGTGACATTAAAGGTGAGCATGTGCTGATTGTGGAAGATATTATTGATACGGGTTATACCTTACAAAAAGTACGTGAAATTTTAAAATTGCGTGATCCTGCTTCTCTCAGTATTTGTACCTTATTAGATAAACCGTCACGCAGAGAAGTGGAGGTCCCCGTAGAGTGGGTCGGATTTAGTATCCCTGATGAATTTGTGGTGGGTTATGGCATTGATTATGCACAACGTTATCGCAATTTAGGGTATATTGGCCATGTGGTATTAGAAGAATAGTCGATACACTTGAGATTTAAAAGGAGCACAAATGTATCTAGAACAGATTAAAGCAGAGTTAAATGAAGCTGCAACGGTATTAAATAAGTTTATTCGCGACGAAAAGAATATGACGTTAATTCAGCAAGCCGCACTATTAATTTCCGACAGCTTTAAACAAGGTGGCAAAGTCCTTTCTTGTGGTAATGGCGGATCGCATTGTGATGCGATGCATTTTGCTGAAGAATTAACAGGACGTTATCGTGAAAATCGACCAGGCTATCCTGCGATTGCGATTTCTGATGTCAGTCATGTCAGTTGTGTCAGTAATGATTTTGGCTATGAATACGTTTTTTCTCGTTATGTCGAGGCGGTAGGTCAAAAAGGTGACGTGTTATTTGGTTTGTCTACTTCGGGGAATTCAAAAAATATTTTAAATGCCATTCAAGCGGCAAAAGAAAAAGGCATGAAAGTGATTGCCATGACAGGAAAAGACGGTGGACAAATGGCAGGGCTTGCGGATGTTGAAATTCGCGTGCCTCATTTTGGTTATGCGGATCGTATCCAAGAAATTCATATTAAAGTGATTCATATTTTGATGATGTTAATTGAATTTGAAATGGCGAAAGAGGCATAAAATGCATTGATTCGCACACAAGTGCGGTCAGCTTTTTCTTTTTTATAAAGTCCTTGATCAGTGATGGTGAAGGACTTTTTTCATGTGGTTATTTTTATTAAAATCCATTTGCATAATTATGCAATAAATACTAATATTATTTCAGTTTTTTTGCAAAAAAGAGATTTTTCTAGCCATGGCAATTCGTGTTAAAAATTTAAATTTTTTTTATGGTTCTTCTCAAGCGTTGTTTGACATCAATTTGACTGCCGAGGAAGGCGATACTGTTGTCTTATTAGGTCCCAGTGGTGCGGGGAAAAGTACCCTGATTCGTACTCTCAACTTACTTGAAGTCCCGACATCGGGTGAACTGATTATCGCCAACAGCCAATTTGATTTATCTGAAACCAAAACCAATCCAAAACAAATTTGTCGTTTACGTCAAGATGTGGGTATGGTTTTTCAACAATATCATCTTTGGCCGCATTTAACCGTCATTGAGAATTTAATTGAAGCGCCTAAAAAAGTGTTGAAGTTAAGTGATGAACAAGCCAGAGCGGAGGCGTTGGAATTATTGACACGGTTACGTCTAGCACAATTTGCCGATCGTTTTCCACTTCACTTATCCGGTGGTCAGCAACAACGTGTGGCTATCGCACGTGCTTTAATGATGAAACCACAAGTGTTGTTATTTGATGAACCTACCGCAGCGTTAGACCCAGAAATCACCGCGCAAGTGGTAGATATTATTAAAGAATTACAACAAACTGGCATTACTCAGGTGATTGTGACCCACGAAGTGGGTGTGGCGAAAAAGGTGGCCACCAAGGTGGTTTATATGGAACAAGGTCATATTATCGAAATGGGCGATGCGACCTGCTTTATCAACCCAAAAACAGAACAATTTAAACAATATTTATCACACTAAAAATAAGGACACAACATGAAAAAATTATTATTAACCGCACTTTTAGCCAGCACCGCATTGGCAAGCACAGCAAAAGAGATTACCTTTGCGATGGAACCAAGTTATCCACCTTTCGAATTGACCAATGAAAAAGGGGAAATTATTGGTTTTGATGTGGATATCGCAAATGCCATTTGTAAAGAGATTCAAGCTACTTGTCACTTTAAAGGACAAGCCTTTGATAGTTTAATTACTGGTTTACGTTCTAAACATTTTGATGCGGCAATTTCCGCGATTGATATTACCGAAGCGCGAGCCAAACAAGTGAGTTTTAGTGATCCTTACTACGATAGCTCTTCTAGCTTTATTTCAGTGAAAGGGAAAGTAGACGATTTAGCTCAAGCGAAAAAAGTAGGGGTACAAAATGGTACAACCTACCAACAATATATCGTCGCAGAAGCAAAACAATACCAACCTGTACCTTATGCAAGTTTACAAAATGCGATTCTTGACCTCAAAAATGGTCGTATTGATGTGATTTTTGGTGATACCGCGGTATTAGTCGATATGTTACAAAAAGAGGAAGGCTTAGCGTTTGTGGGGGATAAGGTGACAAATAAGAAATACTTTGGTAATGGTTTTGGTATCGCGGTCAACAAAGCAAGTAAAGACTTACTCAATGACTTAAATAAAGGGTTAGCCACGATTAAAGCAAATGGTGAATACCAAAAAATTTATGATAAATGGATGACGAAATAATCGATTATGTTTTTTGATTATCTTTCTTTAATGTACACCGCAACCCTAATGACCTTAGGGTTAGCGGTTTGTTCGTTAATTGTTGGTTTAGTTTTATCTATTGTGTTTGTGGTTTTGGAAACTAGCAAATGGCAATGGATTCGTAAGCCAACGTCGGTGTTTGTGACACTGCTACGAGGTTTACCGGAAATTTTAGTGGTTTTACTCATTTACTTTGGATCAACCGAAGTGGTGGAAATACTTACCGGTGAATTCATTCAATTTAGTGCGTTTAGCTGCGGAGTATTTGCGTTATCGATTATTTTTGCGGCTTATGCGTCACAGTCTTTACGTGGTGCGATTCAAGCTATTCCGTTGGGGCAATGGGAATCGGGTGCCGCATTAGGTTTAACCCGTGGTTATACTTTTGTGCATATTATTATGCCACAAGTATGGCGTCATGCTTTGCCCGGTTTAAGTAACCAATGGTTAGTGTTATTAAAAGATACAGCATTGGTGTCCTTAATTGGTGTGGAAGATTTAATGCGTCAAGCGGAATTAGTCAATACCGTCACCCACCAACCTTTTACTTGGTACGGCATTGCCGCCTTATTGTATTTGGCAATCACCTTAATCAGCCAATTTATGATTCGCAAGTTAGAGTTACGTTTTACGCGTTTTGAAAGAGGTGTGGAATAATGTTTCAAGAATATTTTATGGTGATTGCACAAGGTATTCCGACTAGTCTCTTATTAACCTTTGTTTCACTGGTTGTGGCATTCTTTTTAGCCTTATTACTCACATTTGGTTTGTCTTTAGGGAATAAAGCGGTCAAATGTACGATTCAAACCTATTTAACCCTGTTTACAGGTACGCCTTTATTAGTCCAATTTTTCTTGATCTATGCAGGCCCCGGTCAGTTTGAATGGTTAGTAAATAGTGCATTGTGGCCACTGTTATCTAATGCGTGGTTTTGTGCGATGTTAACCTTAGCGTTAAATAGTGCAGCCTATTCGACCCAACTGTTTCACGGTGCGGTAAAAGCGATTAGCAAGGGACAATGGGAAAGTTGTGCTGCATTAGGCTTAACTAAACTGGAAACATTAAAAATCTTGATTCCTTATGCGTTAAAAAGAGCCTTACCTTCTTATAGCAATGAAATCATTCTCGTATTTAAAGGTACGGCATTAGCGTCTACCATTACTATTATGGATATTATGGGCTATGCAAGACAATTGTATGGGACAGAATATGATGCGTTAACCATTTACAGTATTGCGGGGATGATTTATTTAATCATTACAGGTATTGCGACGTTGTTGTTACGTAAGTTGGAAAGTAAAGTCCTCTCTTTTGAGCGCCTTGAAGTAGAAAAAGCATGATGAGCGAAAAAGTGCGGTAAGAAAAAAGCGAATTTTTGTGTAAAAATTCGCTTTTTGTTTAATTGACGATCCAGCTTGCTATCCCAATCACCAAGGCAAAGATAACAAACCAAACGAGATGTAACTTCGCACTTTGTTTATTAATTTCTTGATTATGCAATCGTCTTTCTTCTAATTTTTGACGATATACCGCCAGATCCTCTTCTTTAAATGAAAACCCACAATGAGGGCAACTGAGCGCACTTTCACTCACTTTATGCCGACATTCGGGGCAACGCTGTAATGCCATGTTCTCCTCATTCATGTCGTTATTGTGACCAGGCGATATTAACATAATCTAAAAAGTGCGGTCAGTTTTTTAGGCTTTTTTGTTTTATTTTAATGCGCTTTCAAAATGAACATTGGCGTGAAACTAATTGGATCTTGATGAATCTCAACATCGAGATCAAACACCTGCTTTAATAAATGCGCAGTCATCACCTCGTGTGGTGTGCCTTGTGCGATCAATTCCCCCTGCTTAAGGACGACTAAATAATCACAATAGCGACATGCTTGGTTCAGATCATGTAAGACGGTAATGACGGTTTTGCCTTGTTGCTGCAAGCGGCGCATCATTGACATCAGTTCAGCCTGATGATTTAAATCAAGATAGGTGGTGGGTTCATCTAATAACACAATATTGGCATCCTGTGCCAGCGTCATGGCTAAAAAGACACGTTGTTGTTGTCCACCAGATAAATCGGTGGCAAGTCGTTCCGCAAATTCTTGTGTTTGGGTGATTTGCATCGCTTGTGCTACAATTTTTTCATCATTTTCACTGAGTTTCCCCCAAAGATTCAAATAAGGCGAACGACCGTAAGCCACTAATTCACGCACTTTAATACCTTCTGGCACCAAATGCTGTTGCGGTAAAAACGCTAAGGT
The DNA here is from genome assembly GCA_049888895.1 of Bisgaard Taxon 45. GTDB lineage: Bacteria > Pseudomonadota > Gammaproteobacteria > Enterobacterales > Pasteurellaceae > Pasteurella. The sequence goes on from JBLUWJ010000002.1 coordinate 18,052, forward strand.
TTTGGCATAAGACTTGGCTGTGAGCTGCCAAATATCTTGATCTTGATGTTTCACTTGACCTGACTTGGGTTTGAGTAAACGTGCAAGCGCTTTTAATAAGGTGGATTTACCACAGCCATTGGGACCAATTAACGCAATGACTTTGTTACTTGGTAAACGCAAGTTGAGATTCGATACAATGGTTTTATCTTGATAAGCTAATTGTAAGTGTTCTACGGTTAAGGTCATTATTTCGTTCTCATGAGTAAATAGAAAAAGTATGGGGCGCCTAATATCGCGGTGAGTACACCTGCTGGGATTTCCACCGGCGGGGCGATAATGCGGGCTAAAATATCTGAAACCAAAAGTAAAATTGCCCCTAACAGTAAGGCGGCGGGGAGCAAGGTGCGATGGCGACCACCCACTAAATGGCGCGCAAAGTGCGGTGCCACTAAACCTAGAAACGCAATCGGACCACAAATTGCCACCGCTGTGGTAGCAAGCGCCACAGACAGTAATAACACAATGATCTGCATTTTGTGGATCGAGACGCCTAAAGTGGCGGCTTTATTTTCGCCTAATGCCAAGGTGTCTAAGTCACGACAAAACAGGAATGCTAATGGAAGTAATACAAGCAACCAAGGCAGTACGACTAGTAAATATGACCAACTTCTGCCCCACAAGCTACCAGTTAACCATAACATCGCGGCGTTAATATCGACTGGATTGGATAGCATGAGATAGTGGCTTGCCGCCGCCCATAACGCAGAGAGCGCAACACCAATGATTGCCATTTTCAGTGGACGAAAATTTAAACCACAGATAAGCCAAAGTAACAGAAAGGACAAGATACCACCAATAAAGGCAAAAATAGGTAACCAATAAAAAGCAAGTCCTGGAAAATAAATCAGGCTAATCACCGCAACAAGCCCTGCTGCATTGTTAATCCCCAGAATATCAGGCGAGGCAAGTGGATTTCTGACCACACTTTGTACTAACACCCCAGAAACCGCTAAGGCGCTTCCCATTAAGACTGCGAGAAGTGCGCGTGGTAAACGGTATTCCATTAGGGTAAAGTAATTCGCATCCTCAGGATGATGTAAAATCTGCCAAATCTCACTCAGAGAAAGATGATAGGTACCTAATTGCAAACTTAATCCGAACAGGATGAGCAGCAGTAACAGTGCGGTCGGATAAAAATAACGATGAAACCGTAGGGACGAGGATGTTTTTGTGGTCATTATCGTTTTCCTCGCGCAAATAACACAAAAACAGGGGCACCGACTAAGGCAAGGATCGCACCTGCGGGGATTTCATTTGGAAAGGTGACTGCACGTGCTAAGACATCCGCAATCAGCATCAGACTTCCACCAAGTAACATCGACATCGGGAGCATTTTGCGTAAATCATAACTGATCCAATAACGGGCTAAGTGCGGAACTAATAAACCAATAAAGGCGACGGGGCCGGCCACACTGACACTTGAACCAATAATCAGTAATGCCACAATATTTGCCATCCAACGCAATTTAAACAGATTGACACCGAGTGATTGTGCCGATTCATCGCTTAGGTTGAGCAAATTCAGTTGGCTCGCAAAGAAAGCACAAAACAGCACACTTAATAGGAAAAAGGGTAAGACAATCCACCATTCTACCCAACGAGCGTGGGCAATTCCTCCCGCTAACCAATTCATAATATTCGCAGCGTGATCTTCGGCAATAATAATCACTAATTTGGTTAATGCGGCACAAAATAAAGACACCGCAATACCCGCGAGAATCACCCGGTTCCGTTCTGCACGTGCGTGCCATCCACCACTAATCAGCATGACTAATAACCAACTCAATCCGCCACCAATGCTGGAAATAAAGGCTATACTATAACCTGAAAAAAAACTGGGCATCACCGCAGTAGCGGTAACCATTGCGAGGCTTGCTCCGGCATTGACACTTAATAACGAAGGCGAGGCTAAAGGATTGCGAGTGATGGTTTGTAGTAAGGCACCCGCGACCGCCAAATTGGCGCCCAGCGCAATTGCCACTAAAGAGCGGGGTAAACGCAGATCGAGGATGGTGATTTGGACTAATTCATCATCTATCCCGATAAAGGCCTGAAGGGTTTCCCAGCCAGAAATCGGGGTGGGATAGTATAAAAATAAGCTTCCCCACAGCAGTCCAAGTAGGAGCACAGTAGGGAAGCTCCAACGTAGAAGCGTTTTCATTATTTGTGAGACTTGGTCACAAAATGTTGGACTTCTTTTGCCATCATTTCTGCGGCCTCAATGCCACGTGCTCTTGCCCATAAGTTATCATTGGCTAAAATCACTTGACCATTTTTTACCGCTGGGATCATTTTCCATAACGCCTCGTTTTCCCATTTTCTCGCAATACTTTCATCACGATAATGGATTAAGATCATCAGATCCGGTTTCTCGGCGACCACTTGTTCTAAACCGACTGAGGCATTGGGTTTATTTTCTGCACTGGCTTTGGGCATTTGATAACCTAATACTTCAACTAAGCCACCAGCATAAGATTCATTGTTATATAAATTGAATTGGGTCTCACGTGATACACCGATAATAGCTTTTTTTCCTTTTGGTAACGTGTTGGCAATGTCTGCAATATCTTGTTTATGTTTTGCAATACGGGCTTGCATTTCTTTTGACTTACCTAATAAATCACCAATTTTCTGCGCAGTTTCAAGGTTTTCTTGATAGTTTTCATGGCGAGAATTAAAGACGACTGTCGGCGCGATTTTCTTGAGTTCTGCATAGACAGCAGAATGACGATTATCATCTGCGATGATTAAGTCTGGCTTGAGCGCTGAGATGGCCTCTAGACTGGGTTGAGAGCGGGTACCAACCGATTCCCATGGCTGTACTTTGTCACGGACTTGCTGCAAAATACGTGCTTTATCATTATCATCCGCAACGCCAACAGGGCTGACACCAATTTGCGCAAGCGCATCAACATAGGAATATTCTAAGGCAATAACACGTTGAGGTACGGTTTCTAAGGTAAACGTCCCTTTTTGATCTTTAATGGTCACAGCAGAAACGAATTGGCTTGCCATAAATAATGTGATGGCAAGCGTGGACTTTAAGACAGTTTTCATGTTGGCTTTCCTTATTGGGGGAGAAGTAAAATTCGGCTAATTATACCTTCATGCCTAAATGAAAGTAATTATTATTTTTATTTATATCTGGTATGACAAGTATGTAGGCCTGCAGAGTAAAATGATCCTGAGTATGAGGAAAGTAGGCTGAAAGCGTGATATTTATCACAAAGTTGTAACTATTTTGCAATGTCAACAAGCTTGCTTGTTTACTTAATAATTACAACTGAAATAAAATACGCACGGCTTTTGCATGAAAAAGTTGTCGAAATATTTAATCTACTAGGATAGGTACTCTATTATGTTATGGTTCTTTTTTTGTGTTGCAATATTAGTTTTGGGCTATTTTGTATACGGCAAATTGATTGAGAAGATCTTTGTGATCAATCCAAAAAAAGCAACACCCGCTTATACAATGAACGATGGTGTTGATTATATGCCAATGTCAACCAAAAAGATTTGGTTGATTCAGTTATTAAACATTGCAGGAACAGGGCCAATTTTTGGACCAATTCTTGGTGCGTTATATGGACCAGTCGCCATGCTATGGATTGTGATCGGTTGTATTTTTGCTGGTGCAGTGCATGATTACTTCTGTGGGATGTTAAGTGTGCGTAATGGGGGCGCTTCGATGCCAACATTAGCGGGTCGATATTTAGGCGCGCCTGTCAAAGCCTTTATTAATGTGCTTGCAGTGGTGTTATTACTGCTTGTTGGTGTGGTCTTCGTGGCCAGTCCGGCAAAACTATTAAGTACCATTACTATGGATAATTTTGGTGTTGTAGAGAGTGCTGGCGCAGCGGCTACCGTATTTGGTTATGATGCGGCAACCGTGTTGGTGATTTGGACAACCATTATTTTTGTTTACTATATCATCGCCACTTTATTACCAATTGATAAAATTATTGGTCGTATCTATCCGCTATTCGGTGCTTTATTACTGTTCATGACATTCGGTATGATGTTTGGCTTAGTCAGCAGTCATTTAAATAGCAATGAGCCAATCGAGTTTTTCCGTACAGTAGGTGGATTAGAAGTGGGTAAATTCTTTGAGAATTTACAACCAAAAGGTGATTTACCAATTTGGCCATTATTATTCTTAACTATCTCTTGTGGTGCATTATCTGGTTTCCATGCGACGCAATCGCCATTAATGGCACGTTGTGCACAAAATGAAAAAGAAGGTCGTTTCATTTTCTACGGTGCCATGATTGCAGAAGGGGTGATTGCGTTAGTTTGGTGCGCGGTAGGTTTAAGTTTCTATCAAGATCCAACTGAATTACAAGCCGCGATTGCAGCGGGTTCACCATCGAAAGTCGTGTATGACTCTTCAATCTACTTCCTCGGTGCTGTGGGTGGTGTGTTTGCGATTCTTGGTGTAGTGGTTCTCCCAATTACCTCTGGTGATACGGCATTCCGTGCCGCTCGTTTAATCATTGCGGAGTTCTTTAAATTTGAACAAAAAACGTTAGTTAAACGTTTAGTGATTGCGGTGCCACTATTCGTATTAGGTTTCATTGTATCGAAAATTGACTTCAGCGTATTGTGGCGTTATTTCAGCTGGGCAAACCAAACGACAGCAATGGTGATGTTATGGACTGCCGCAGCGTATTTATTCCGTTACGGTAAATTCCACTGGGTTTGTACGCTTCCAGCAATGTTCATCAGTACCGTGTGTTTCACTTACTTAGCGTATAACAAGATCGGTTTCAATTTAGACTATCAACTTTCTGTTTATATTGGTATCGGTTTAACCATGTTCTGTTCTATCTTGTTCTTTACCTTATTAAAACCAATAGCTAAAGGGGATCCTGATGCCTTGGTGGATGATTTAGTCAAACAATAATCCCGTTTTTTGGCTTATGCCCTATTAATCAAAGGATTAATAGGGCATTTTTTATGTCTAGCTTGGTGATACCCTTCTTTAAAAAAACGCGGTTTTCGTTTTGTCTTTTGAATAATCAACACAACTTTGCATAAGAATACATTAAATTGCTTGCAAGTTAATCAAACTAATAATAAACTTGGGCAAAAGTGGTAATAAGTGGAGTTTTGTGGTAAAAAGTTGTAAAATTTCCCAAAATTTATTTGTCGCAAACACAGAAAGGTCAACAATTTATGTTTCGTGGCGCATCAGCAATTAACTTGGATTCAAAGGGACGCATTGCGATCCCGACGCGTTATCGTGCTGAAATTATTGAACAAAATGCAGGACAAATGGTCTGTACCGTCGATATTCGCCAACCTTGTTTGTTACTTTATCCGTTAAACGAATGGGAATTAGTTGAACAAAAACTTTTAGCACTCTCAAATTTTGATCCCGTCCAACGTAGCCTTCAACGCGTTATGCTTGGTTATGCCACTGAATGTGAACTGGATAGTGCTGGACGGATATTAATTAGCGGACCCTTACGCCTTCACGCAAAATTAGAAAAAAGCCTCATGCTTGTTGGGCAATTAAATAAATTTGAAATTTGGAGCGATGCGGAATGGCATGCACAAATTGAACAAGATATGGCGTTGGGCGTAAGTGGTCAATTTGCACTGTCTGAAGAATTAAAAATGCTGTCATTATAAAGAAAGCTTGCTTTCACAAAATAGAACAGCAGCACTAGCAAAAGATAAGCGGTGCTCAGCACCGCCTTATCTTCTCTTGATTATTGAATTTCCTTTTTATTTGTACCATTGGTAACTGTTTATGAACGATAAAGATCATGTTTCATCACCAGCACATATCACTGTCTTACTTCATGAGGCGGTCGCGGGTTTGGCCTTGAAAGAAAGAGGTATCTATATCGATGGTACATTTGGACGAGGTGGTCATTCTCGTTTAATCCTTTCCCGTTTAGCTGAAAATGGACGTTTAATTGCAATTGATCGTGACCCACGTGCAATTGCGGAAGCGAATACCCTTCAAGATCCTCGTTTTCATATTGAGCATAACAGCTTTTCTGCGATCCCTCGTATTTGTGAAAAATTAGATTTAGTCGGTAAAGTTGATGGGATTTTATTGGATCTCGGGGTATCTTCGCCTCAACTTGATGAGGCTGAGCGCGGTTTCAGTTTTATGAAAGATGGCCCACTTGATATGCGTATGGATACTACACAAGGTGTATCGGCAAGTGAGTGGTTGCAACAGGTTTCAGAACAAGATTTAGCTTGGGTGTTAAAAACCTTTGGTGAAGAGCGTTTTGCTAAACGTATTGCTCAGTCCATTGTAACTTATAACAAACAAGCATTACAAAATGGGACTGAGCCATTGAATAGCACCTTACAGTTAGCTGAACTGATTGCCAATGCTGTCCCTTTTAAAGATAAACATAAACATCCGGCAACACGTAGTTTTCAAGCTATTCGGATTTTTATTAATGCGGAATTAGATGAACTGGAAAGCGTGTTGCAATCGGCAGTACAGGTACTGGCACCACAAGGTCGATTAGCGATTATCAGTTTTCATTCGTTAGAAGATCGCATGGTGAAACATTTTATGCGTAAGCAAAGTAAAGGCGAGGCTATCCCTAAAGGTTTACCTTTACGCGATGATCAAATTAAACGTACACAAACCTTAAAAGTCATCGGTAAAGCAATTATGCCAACAGCGCAAGAACAACAACAAAATCCACGCTCAAGAAGTGCGGTATTACGTGTTGCGGAGAAATTGTGATGTTAGAAAGTCAGGATCGTTATCCATTACAGAATATTATTTTAGATGATTTGTTTAGTGCCAATAAAACCATCATCGCATTATTGTTTTTCATTGTGATGACTGCCTTAGGCACGATTTGGATTACACATCAAACACGTATTTTAGTTGCTGAAAATGGTCAGCTCGTGCTTGAACATCAAGCATTGGAAAATGAATATTTAAATTTGAAATTAGAAGAAGCAACGCAAAGTGATAATACCCGTATTGAAGCCATTGCACGCCAATTAGGGATGAAGCGCGTTGAGCCAGAACAAGAAGTGTTGATCCTAGAGTAACATTGGGGATAACAAGATGGTTAAATTTAATACGACGAAGAAAATCAAAAAAGTCAGATTACCTAAAAATGACGCAATTAAGCTTAATAAACCGAAAATGGTTTATGAAAATAGCTTTTTAAAATGGCGTTATTTTGGTTCTTTACTGGTGATTATGTTTTGTTTGGTGATGTTAATTGGAAAAGCAGCAAGCGTGCAACTCATCCAATCAGATACCTTAACAGATGAAGCTGATAAGCGTTCTTTACGTATTCAAGAAATTCAATCAGTACGAGGTTCTATTCTCGATCGTCATGGGCAGTTACTTTCTGTCAGTGTACCTATGTATTCCATTGTGGCGGATCCGAAAGATATTTTCGACAAAAATTCTTTTCTGGATAAAGAGCGTTGGAAAGCTTTAGCAGAGGTATTAGGTATTTCATACCACGACATGATTAAACGAATTGAAAAGAATCCAAAATCACGTTTCGTTTATTTATCACGTCAAGTTTCCCCGACGGTTGCTGATTATGTCAGAGAATTGAAATTAAAAGGTGTCGTGCTAAAAAATGAAGCACGTCGCTTTTATCCACGTGTCGAAGAAGTCGCACATTTGATTGGTTATACCAATATTGATGGTGATGGAATTGAAGGGATTGAAAAAAGTTTTAATTCCATGTTGATTGGTAAATCAGGTTCACGTACCTATCGTAAAGATAAATTTGGCAATATTGTTGAAAATATCGCAGATGTGAAAAAATACGATGCGCAAGATGTGACGTTAAGTATTGATGAAAAACTCCAGTCTATGGTTTATCGCGAAATTAAGAAAGCGGTAGCAGAAAATAAAGCCGAATCAGGTACGGCTGTATTAGTGGACGTCCGAACAGGTGAAGTGTTAGCGATGGCGAATGCGCCATCTTATAACCCAAATAATCGAGTCGGGGTCAAGGCTGATTTCATGCGTAACCGGGCGATTACCGATACCTTCGAGCCAGGTTCGACGGTCAAACCGTTTGTGGTGCTCGCTGCTCTTCAACGTGGTGCAGCAAAGCGTAACGAGGTGATTAATACAGGACCTTTAGTGTTAAATGGGCATGAAATTCGCGATGTGGCACCCCGTGATCAATTAACATTAGATGGTATTCTAGAACATTCCAGTAACCGTGGCGTCAGCCGTTTGGCATTGCGTATGTCCCCTAACGCCTTAATGGAAACCTATATGAACGCTGGACTTGGTAAGCCGACGGATCTGGGGTTAATCGGTGAACAATCTGGCTTACTCAATGCGAACCGCAAACGTTGGTCTGATATTGAACGGGCGAACGTGGCTTATGGTTATGGGATCAATGCTACGCCATTACAAATTGCGCGTGCTTATGTGACATTAGGCAGTTTTGGTATTTATCGCCCACTTTCGATTACCAAAGTGGATCCGCCAGTGATTGGTCAGCGGGTATACCCAGAAAAAATTACCCGTGAAGTAGTCAATATGATGGAAAAAGTGGCGATTAAAAATAAGAAAGCCATGGTGGAAGGTTACCGTGTCGGCATTAAAACGGGGACGGCGAAAAAATTAGAAAATGGCCGCTATGTGGACAAATATATTGCTTATACTGCGGGTGTGGCACCGATTTCTGATCCGCGTTATGCATTAATTGTTTTAATTAATGATCCAAAAGCGGGGCAATATTATGGGGGCGCCATTTCAGCACCAGTATTCTCCAGTATTATGGGGTATGCGTTGCGTGTGAATAATATTCCACCAGATGCGATGCCACAAGATAAAATGGCAAGACGCGTTGTGCGTTTGAATAATGATAATGGAACGACGACAAACTAAGAAGACACTATGCGAAGATTAACCGCACTTTTGGGGCAAGTTGAACTTGCCCCAAACATTGAATTGACGGACATGATTCTAGACAGTCGGGCTGTAAAGCAAGGCTGTCTTTTTGTTGCATTACCGGGTCATCAAGTGGATGGTCGTCAGTATATTCCGCAAGCGATCGCCAATGGGGCGAGTGTGGTATTGGCTGAGACGGAGTATGCAGAGCAACATTTGAGCACGAAAATGGAACAAGGGGTGCCGATCATTTCCTTTTATCAATTAGGCTATCACCTTTCTGCGTTAGCCGGGCTTTTTTATGATAATCCTTCACATAAACTGACGTTAGTTGGGGTGACGGGTACGAATGGTAAAACCACCATTTCGCAATTGTTAGCACAATGGACGGCTCGACTAGGGCATCGAAGTGCTGTAATGGGGACGATCGGCAATGGGTTATTGGGGCAAGTCAAAGAAGCCACCAATACCACGGGATCAGCGCTTGAGATTCAAGCCTCTTTGGCAGACTTTGTTGAACAAGGGGCAGATTTTGCCGCCATTGAAGTGTCATCACATGGATTGGTACAGCATCGTGTCGAGGCGCTCGCGTTTGATGTGGCTATTTTTACCAACCTCAGCCGTGATCATTTGGATTATCATCAAAGTATGGAAAATTATGCGTTGGCCAAAAAACGCTTGTTTACTGAATTGGATTCTCAACACCACATTATTAATGCAGACGATGCGGTTGGACAACAGTGGTTGAAGGCGCTCCCTCATGCAGTAGCTGTCAGCTGTCGGGCAGATTTTCAGGCGTGTCAAGCGCATTGGCTGAAGGCGACAGACATTCAATTTAGCAATCAAGGTGCGGTTATTCAATTTGCGTCAAGCTGGGGAACCGGTGCATTACATAGCGCGTTGATAGGTCAATTTAATGTCAGTAATCTGTTGTTAGTATTTGCCACCTTGCTTTCATTGGGCTATGACCTCGATGCACTCGTGGAGACAGTACCACAATTAACGGGGGTGTGTGGTCGGATGGAAAGCTTAACTGCACCACAGCAGCCAACTGCGATCGTGGATTATGCCCATACCCCAGATGCGTTAGAGAAAGCCTTGCAAGCGGCAAGATTACATTGTCAGGGGAAATTGTGGTGTGTGTTTGGTTGTGGCGGTGATCGGGATCGGGGTAAACGTCCTCTTATGGCGAAAGTTGCAGAGCAATTTGCTGATAAGGTGATTGTGACAGATGATAATCCACGTACTGAATCTGCGACGCAAATTGTGCAGGATATCCTTGCTGGATTTGAACATCCGCAACAGGTTGACGTTTGCCATGCGCGAGATCAAGCGATTATTCAGGCATTACAACAAGCGCAGACGGATGATGTGGTACTGATTGCTGGTAAAGGGCATGAAGACTACCAAATTATCGGTACCCAAAAACAACATTTTTCAGATCAAGAAACCGTACAACAGTATTTCAAGGTAAACCATCACCATGCTTAAATTAACAACAAAACAACTGGCAACGATTTTACAAGCCGATTTGGTGGGTGAGGAAAATGTTGTTGTAGAAACGATCAGTACCGATACGCGCCAGAACATGGCTAACGCACTTTTTTTTGCCTTAAAAGGCGAACATTTTGATGCACATGAGTATTTAGATAAAGCCGTCGTACAGGGGGCAGTGGTGCTTGTTGTGGAGCGTTCGGACGCGCGGATTTCGGTACCACAGTTGGTGGTGAAGAATACACGCATTGCATTGGGTGAGCTGGCGAAATGGGTAAAACAGCAAGTAAATCCCCGCACCGTGGCAATGACAGGCTCATCAGGCAAAACTACAGTAAAAGAAATGACCGCTAGCATTCTACAAAGTGCGGTCGGTGTTGAGCGGGTTTTATTTACACAAGGTAATTTTAATAATGATATTGGTGTGCCTTTAACCTTATTACGTTTAACGGAACAACATCAATTTGCCGTGATTGAATTGGGGGCTAATCATCAAGGCGAAATTGCCTATACGACAAGTCTAGTCCAACCCAATGTGGCATTAGTAAATAATGTGGCGGCTGCGCATTTAGAAGGTTTTGGCAGTCTTGAAGGTGTGGCAACGGCCAAAGGGGAAATCTATCGTGGTTTACAGCCGGGCGGTGTGGCAATTATCAACAAAGAGCATGATTATCGCAGTAAGTGGGCGCAGGAGATTGGTACTCACGCGGTACAATATTTTGCTTATCAAGATAACACAGCAGATTTTTATGCGGATAACGTACAATTTCATGATGCGGGATCGACTTTTGATTTATGTACCCCCCAAGAGAAAGTACATATCGCGTTGCCTTATTTAGGTGAACATAATGTCAAAAATGCTTTAGCTGCGACAGCATTAGCGATGAATGTTGGTGTGAATTTAAATCAAATCAAGCAAGGTTTGGAAGTCCGCACACAAGTGAAAGGGCGTTTATATCCTGTTCAACCTTGTGAAAATCTCCTTTTACTCGATGATACATACAATGCTAACGTAGATTCCTTACAATCAGCGATTGGTGTTCTGCAAAAATATGCGGCATTTCGAATTTTAGTTGTTGGAGATATGGCAGAATTAGGCGAAAATAGCCAAATTTGTCATCAGCAGGTGGCAGACTATGCCAAAGCGGCACAGTTGGATAGCGTGTTCTCGTTTGGTCACGAAAGTGCGGTCATTTCTCAAGCGTGTTTAGGTAAACATTTCAGCGATAAAACCCTACTTTGTCATGCGTTAACGCAGCTGTTGACTGAAAAATTAAAAGAAAATCAGAAAATTGTGTTATTAGCAAAAGGATCACGCCGAATGAAAATGGAGGATGTGATTAATACGTTAAGGGAAAACTTTGTATGTTAGTTTGGCTCGGTGAGTTTTTACAACAATATTACAGTGGATTTAATGTCATATCTTATATTACGGTACGTGCAATTTTAGGTTTATTAACCGCACTTTTATTATCGTTGTGGATTGGACCGAAAGTCATTCGTCGTTTACAAGTGTTAAAATTTGGACAAGAGGTCCGTAATGATGGACCTGAGAGTCATTTTAGTAAACGTGGTACGCCAACCATGGGGGGCGTGATGATTCTCTTTGCCATTACCGTCAGCACATTATTGTGGGCGAATTTGGCGAATCCTTATGTATGGTTTAGTTTGTTTGTGTTATTAGGCTATGGTGCGATTGGTTTTGTGGATGATTACCGTAAAATCACGCGTAAAAATACCGATGGTTTAATTGCGCGTTGGAAATATTTTTGGTTATCGGTCGTGGCGTTGATCACGGCTTTTGGTTTATATGCGATTGGGCAGGATACCGACGCGACCCGTTTAGTTGTCCCTTTCTTTAAAGAAGTGATGCCACAATTAGGCCTATTCTATATTGTGTTGACCTACTTTGTGATTGTCGGCACCAGTAACGCAGTGAACTTGACTGATGGCTTAGATGGCTTGGCCATTATGCCGACAGTGTTGGTTGCGGGTGCTTTTGCTTTGATTGCTTGGGCAACGGGTAACGTGAATTTTGCCGAGTATTTACACATTCCTTATATCAAATTTAGTGCGGAATTGGTGGTATTTTGTACGGCGATTGTCGGGGCGGGACTGGGGTTCCTCTGGTTTAACACTTATCCTGCACAAGTGTTTATGGGCGATGTTGGTTCATTAGCCTTAGGCGGTGCCTTGGGCGTGATCGCAGTGTTAGTCCGTCAGGAATTCTTATTAGTGATTATGGGCGGCGTGTTTGTGGTCGAGACACTTTCCGTTATTTTACAAGTGGGGTCTTATAAATTACGTAAACAACGTATTTTCCGCATGGCACCCATTCATCATCATTTTGAGTTAAAAGGTTGGCCAGAACCACGTGTGATCGTCCGTTTTTGGATCATTTCTTTAATGTTAGTACTTATCGGACTCGTCACCTTAAAACTCCGTTAAAAAAACAAAACAATATCTTATGCAAACTTCATATAAAAATAAAAAAGTAACCGTGATTGGTTTGGGTAAAACAGGGCTGTCTTCTGTAGATTTCCTCCTTGCAAAACAAGCGGAGGTGCGTGTGATTGATACAAGAACGCAGCCAGCAGGGGCAGAACAGTTAGCAAAAAATGTGCCTTTGCACACAGGCAGTTTGAACCAACAATGGTTGCTCGAGAGTGATCTGATTATTATTAGTCCAGGATTAGCCGTCAAAACACCCGAAATTCAGACCGCACTTGCCGCAGGGATTGAGGTGATTGGTGATATTGAGTTGTTTTGTCGTGAAGCGACGCAACCGATTATTGTGATTACAGGTTCGAACGGCAAAAGTACCGTAACCTCATTAGTAGCTGAAATGGCAAAGGCTGCCGGCTTGAAAGTGGGGATGGGGGGCAATATTGGTATTCCTGCCTTGTCTTTATTAAATCAGGATCATGATATTTATGTCTTGGAATTATCCAGTTTCCAACTAGAAACGACATACAGCTTAAAAGCCACTTCTGCAACGGTGTTAAATATTAGTGAAGATCATATGAATCGCTATGTGGATTTAGAAGACTATCGCCAAGCAAAATTAAAAATCTATCATCATAGCCAAACCGCCGTGATTAATGCTGAAGATGCGCTTACCACAATGGAAGGATTGGAAAACGTGGTCAGTTTTGGCGAAAACAATGCAGATTATTGGCTAAAAAGAGAAAATGGTCAGTCGTATTTAATGGCAAAAGACGAGGTTGTTTTATCTTGTGACGAGATGAAATTAGTGGGACGTCATAACTATATGAATGCTTTGGCAGCCATTGCCTTAGCACAGGCAGCAAATATCTCATTAGAAGGGATTCGTCGTGCATTACGTGAATTTAAAGGATTAGATCACCGTTTTCAATTAGCACATTTTGCAAATGGTGTGCGTTGGGTGAATGATTCGAAAGCTACTAATGTAGGCAGTACTGTTGCAGCACTAACTGGATTACAGTTAGAGGGCACATTACACTTATTACTAGGGGGCGATGGTAAAGGCGCTGACTTTTCTGAACTCGCGAGCTTAATTAATCAACCTCATATTGTTTGTTATTGTTTTGGACAAGACGGCGATCAACTTGCCGCATTATCGTCAAATAGCCAACGTTTTAGCACAATGGAAGAGGCAATTAACGCCTTACGTCCAACGTTATCAACCGGTGATATGGTGTTACTTTCTCCCGCTTGTGCCAGTTTAGATCAATTTACCTGTTTCGAACAACGTGGTGATGAGTTTACCCGTTTAGCAAAATTAAGTTAGGTTAAGTCGTATGCCATTTTTAGATAAAGTTAAACAACACTATGAGGATTGGACACGTATTACGCCAAGTAATTTGCTTTATGATCGTGCCTTGTTGTTGCTCTTTTTTGTTTTGCTTTTAATTGGCTTATTGGCGGTCTCTTCCGCTTCTATTCCAGTCGGTACGCGCTTATTTAAAGATCCGTTTTACTTTGCTAAACGTGATGCAGTTTATGTGTTTCTATCTTGTATGACCTGTTATTTATGTGTGCAATTCTCCATGGAAAAATGGGAACAATGGCACGTTCGGTTATTTGTGATTGCCCTTCTTTTGTTGATTTTGGTACTCATCCCTGGCATTGGTTTATCCGTCAATGGGGCACGACGCTGGATTCCGATGGGATTATTTAACTTTCAGCCAGCCGAATTTGCAAAATTGGCATTGACCTGTTTTTTAGCGAGCTATTTTACGCGTAAATATGATGAAGTGAGAAGTCGTAAGCTCAGTGCCGTTAAGCCCTTTGCTTTGATGGGTTTGATGGGACTCTTTTTATTGTCACAGCCAGATCTAGGCAGTACCGTAGTGTTATTTGTGATTACTTTTGGTCTGTTATTTATTGTGGGCGCTAACTTTTGGCAGTTTGTTGCGTTAGCCGCATCTGGAGGCCTGTTGTTTGTGTGGTTAGTGTTATCTTCTGCTTATCGTTTAAAACGTTTTACGGGTTTTCTTGATCCTTTTAAAGATCCCTATGGCACAGGTTTCCAACTTTCGAACTCCTTAATGGCATTTGGCCGCGGTGAATGGGTGGGCGAAGGATTAGGGAATTCCATTCAAAAATTAGAATATTTACCTGAGGCGCATACTGACTTCGTGATGGCGGTAGTGGGCGAGGAGTTCGGTTTTTTAGGCATTTTAGTGATTGTTATCTTGCTTGGGTTATTAATTTTCCGCGCCATGAAAATTGGACGTGAATCCTTATTATTAGAACAACGTTTTAAAGGCTTTTTTGCCTTTGGTATCAGCTTTTGGATTTTCTTCCAAGGTTTTGTCAATTTAGGGATGTCGCTCGGCTTATTACCGACCAAAGGCTTAACCTTTCCACTTATCAGTTATGGTGGCTCAAGTTTAATTATTATGTCCATGACTATTGGCTTATTATTACGTATTGATCATGAAAATCGATTAATGCGAATTGGGCAAGCGCGTTTACGGGATGATTAAGATTGACAAAAAATGACCGCACTTTGAAGGCAAAAATAACCTAATGTTTGTAAGTGCATGAAGCAAAGGGACGGGATGTGAGCGTACAAAAGAAAAGATTATTAGTCATGGCAGGGGGAACGGGAGGACATGTCTTTCCAGCTATTGCAGTGGCACAATATTTACAACAACAGGGGTGGGAAATCTGTTGGCTAGGCACGGCCGATCGTATGGAGGCACAATTAGTGCCAAAACATCATATCCCTATCCAGTTTATTCAAATTTCGGGCTTACGAGGTAAAGGGATAAAAGCTTTACTGAGTGCGCCTTTTCGTATTTGCAGAGCGGTATTACAGGCGCGTAAGATTATTAAAGCCTATCAACCCCATGCAGTGCTCGGAATGGGCGGTTATGTGTCTGGACCAGGTGGCATTGCGGCCAAGCTGTGTGGCGTACCGGTAATTTTGCATGAGCAAAATGCGGTGGCGGGCTTGACTAATAGCTGGTTGGCAAGAATCGCTCGACGTGTTTTACAAGCCTTCCCAACGGCGTTCCCTGATGCGGAAGTGGTTGGGAATCCTGTGCGACAAGCCTTGTTTTCCCTCCCCACCCCAGAGCAACGCTTTGCTGGGCGAGAAGGGAAATTACGTGTACTGGTCGTGGGCGGTAGTCAAGGTGCAAGAGTCCTTAATCAAACCTTGCCAAAAGTCGTGGCACAACTGTTTGATAAGCTAGATGTGCGTCATCAAGTCGGGCAGGGCGCGGTAGAGCAAGTTAAGACATTGTACCCAGCCGATGTCTCCGTTAGCATTACCGAATTTATTGATGATATGGCAGAAGCCTATGCTTGGGCAGACATCGTGATTTGTCGTTCGGGCGCATTGACCGTGTGTGAACTTGCCGCGGTAGGGGTACCGGCTATTTTTGTCCCATTTCAGCATCAAGATCAACAACAATATTTTAACGCTAAATACTTAGCGGATGTGGGCGCGGCAGAAATTATTCAACAAGCAGAGTTAACAACTGAAAAATTAGTGAGTGTATTAACGCAATTCGATCGAGAAAGCTTGCTACAGATGGCTATCAAAGCAAAAGCCATGGCAACACCATTTTCGGCACAACGTGTGGCAGAAGTGATCATCGAAGAAGCGAATGAAGAGTAGGAACAGATAAATGATGAATTCAACATGTGGCAAAGCTTTTCAACAACGAGTGAGAGATATGATCCCAGAAATGCGTCGGGTGCGACAAATTCATTTTGTCGGTATTGGTGGTGCTGGTATGGGGGGGATTGCGGAAGTCTTATTAAATGAAGGCTATTTTGTGACAGGCTCGGATATTATGGAAAGTGCAGTCACGGCTCGCTTAACGTCGTTAGGCGCAAAAATTGCCTTCTCACATGCAGCGGAGAATATCGATGGAGCGAGCGTAGTCGTGGTGTCAAGTGCGATAAAATCCGATAACGTGGAAGTTATTGCTGCGCAAGCAAAACGTATTCCGGTTATTCAACGTGCGCAAATGTTAGCTGAAATTATGCGTTTCCGTCATGGTATTGCGGTGGCTGGAACTCATGGCAAAACCACAACAACTGCGATGATTTCAATGATTTATGCTGAAGCCGGTTTGGATCCTACTTTTGTCAATGGTGGATTAGTGAAGTCTGCGGGAACCAATGCGCATTTAGGTTGCAGTCGCTACTTAATTGCTGAAGCAGATGAAAGTGATGCTTCATTTTTACATTTACAGCCAATGGTGTCTGTCGTGACAAATATTGAACCCGATCATATGGAAACCTATCACGGCAGTTTTGAAGAGATGAAGCACACCTATGTGAATTTTTTACATAATTTGCCATTTTATGGGCTAGCGGTGTTATGTGCAGATGATGATGTCTTAACTGAGCTGACCCCAAAAGTAGGGCGACAAGTGATTACTTATGGATTCAGTGAAAACGCAGATTACCGTATTGAAGATTATCAGCAAACAGGATTCCAAGGTCATTATACTGTGATTACGCCAAGTGGTGAGCGAATTGAGGTGTTATTAAATGTACCAGGTCGGCATAATGCATTGAATGCCACGGCGGCGCTAGTGGTAGCGAAAGAAGAAGGTATTGGTAATGAAGCGATTCTTGCAGCCTTAGCCGATTTCCAAGGGGCGGGCCGTCGATTTGATCAACTTGGTCAATTTATTCGTCCAAATGGCAAGGTGATGTTAGTCGATGATTACGGTCACCATCCGACTGAAGTGGGCGTGACGATTCAAGCCGCACGTCAGGGGTGGGAAAATAAGCGTATTGCGATGATTTTCCAACCACATCGCTATTCAAGAACACGCGATTTGTTCGATGACTTTGTGCAAGTCCTTTCGCAAGTGGATGTCTTAATTATGCTAGATGTGTATGCCGCAGGCGAAACGCCGATCGCAGGTGCTGATAGCCGTGCATTATGCCGTTCTATTCGTAATTTAGGGAAAGTTGATCCGATTTTTGTGTCAGATCACCAGCAGTTAGGTGATATTTTAGACCAAGTATTACAAGATGGGGATTTAATTTTGGCACAAGGGGCGGGAAATGTGAGTAAAATCGCACGTCAATTAGCAGAAAGTTGGACCAAAGAATAGGGAGGCGCAATGAAAAAAACATTAAAACAAGAAAAAATTGCCGTGTTATTAGGGGGCACTTCAGCAGAGCGTGAAGTCTCTTTGAATTCTGGTCAAGCGGTACTCAACGCCTTACTGAGTGCTGGCTTTGATGCACACCCTATCGATCCGAAAACCTTTCCTGTTGCCACATTAAAGGAACAGGGTTTTGACCGTGTGTTTAATATTTTACATGGTCGTGGGGGGGAAGATGGCACCATGCAAGGGTTATTAGAGCAGATCGGTATACCGTATACAGGCTGTGGCGTGATGACTTCAGCGCTGACTATGGATAAGATGCGAACAAAAATGCTGTGGAAAGCCTTTGGTTTACCCGTTGCAGAGATGGAAATTGTGACAAAAGCCAATGTGGGCGAACTTAATCCTAGTGCTGTTGTCGAAAAATTAGGCTTGCCGTTAATGGTGAAACCCTCATTGGAAGGGTCTAGTGTGGGATTAACCAAAGTAAAACAAGTCGATGAACTTAAAAGTGCGGTCGATTTTGCCTTAAAACATGATGACACGGTTTTAATTGAAGAGTGGTTATCGGGCGCGGAGTTTACGGTGCCGGTTTTAGATAATGAAGTGTTGCCTTCTATTCGTATCGTGCCAGAAGGCGAGTTTTATGATTATGATGCAAAATACATTTCAGATAATACGCAATATTTTTGTCCATCAGGCTTAAGCGTTGAGCGTGAAAATGAATTAAAACAATTAGTCAAACAAGCCTATGATGTGGTGGGGTGCCGTGGTTGGAGCCGTATTGATGTCATGTTAGATGGGAATGGTGCGTTTCGTTTAGTGGAAGTGAACACGAATCCAGGGATGACAAGTCACAGTTTATTTCCTAAATCCGCTGCTACCGTCGGCTATTCATTTGAGCAACTGGTTGTGAAGATTTTGGAGTTGAGTGCTGAATGAAAGGCTTAAAACGTAAAACTACACAAGGCGTTAAAAAGACCAATGAAACCAAGGTGAGTGTGATAAAGAACCTTAAATTGGCCTTTTTGTTATGTTGTATTGCCGTGTTTTTTTATGCCTATGCAAACTGGCAGCAACTTATGGAGAAATTAGATGCTAAACCCATTAGTGCATTTATTCTAACGGGGACGCCGATGTTTACCACTTACGATGATATTCGTGATGCAGTGTTGAAAATGGGTGATTTAAAAGGTTTTTTTGGTCAGGATATTGATGCGGTACGGGAACAAATTGAAACCATGCCTTGGATAAAAGGAGCTGTTGTACGCAAAATATGGCCGGATAAACTCAGTATTGCGTTAGCGGAGCATACGCCAATCGCGATTTGGAATGACGCTGAGTTTCTATCAAGTGATGGGGTGATTTTTCAATTACCGTTTGACAAATTAAAAAATAAAAATTTACCGCACTTATCAGGTCCGGATTATCAAAGTGCGAAAGTGCTACAAGCGTGGAACCAAGTGTATCTCAACTTAAAAGAAAAAGGTTTAACGTTGAAGGCGATCGCGATTGATGACAGAGGGGCATGGCAAATTGTACTTGATAATGATCTTGTATTAAAATTAGGCAGAGGGGAATGGAAAGCGAAATTAGATCGTTTTGTGACCATTTACCCACAAATAGAGGTGCCTGAAAATAAAAAATTATCTTATGTAGATTTGCGATATAGTGTTGGTGCCGCAGTAGGATTTTCAGAGGCTGACATAAATTAGTTTTAGACGATGTAAAGTGATAAAAATGGCAAAAATTGTGGAATCAAAAATTATTGTTGGATTAGAGGTCGGGACATCTAAAGTTGTCGCTTTAGTGGGTGAACTTTTACCTGATGGGGTAGTGAATATCTTGGGCGTGGGCAGTTGCCCTGCGAAAGGCATTGATAAAGGAAATATTACTGATTTGAATGCGGTGGTCACCTCCGTACAACGCGCGATTGAATTGGCAGAATCGGTGGCCGATTGTGAAATTATTAGTGTCACACTCGCGATAACGGGACAGCATATTCAAAGCTGGAATGACAGTGGCGCGGCCCCGATTGCAGATACGGAAGTGACGCAAGAGGATATTGATGCAGCTTTGCATACGGCAAGCTCAATCAAAATGCCAGAAGGGTTAGTGGTACTTCATCGTTTGCCTCAAGAATATGCGGTTGACCAACAAAAAAATATTAAGAATCCACTTGGCTTTCAGGGCGGGCGTTTAACCTCAAATGTGCATTTAATTGCGTGTCATCAAGATTGGTTAAATAACTTACGTCAGGCCGTTGAACGCTGTAAATTGAAAATTGATAAAGTCATTTTCTCCGGGATTGCAACCAGTCATTCCGTGTTAACTGAAGATGAAAAAGACTTAGGGGTGTGCTTGATTGATTTCGGTGCAGGCACGATGGAAGTGATGGTTTATACCAACGGTTCGTTGCGTTTTAGTAAGGTCATTCCTTATGCGGGTAATCGCGTGACAGATGATATTGCCTATGATTTAACGACTTCTCGTGTTGAAGCAGAGAATATTAAAGTTAAATACGGTAGTGCGTTGACACCGCCAAGACAAAATCCAGAAGAACAATTTGATGTGATGAGTATTGATGGTAGCGTGATTGAGCGTTGTTCAAAAACACGCTTATCTAATGTGACAGCTGGTCGCTATCGTGAATTGCTTGAATTAGTCAAAGGAGAGCTCATCCAACTTAAGCATGATTTAGAAAGTAAACAAATGAAATTTGAGTTAATCGCAGGGATTGTGATTACTGGTGGTGGGGCACAAATTAAAGATTTGAAAGAATGTGCAACGGATGTATTTGGCTTGCATGTACGTATTGGTAACCCATTAAATATTACTGGTGTTACCCATCTTGTAGAGAAAAAACCGCAATATTCTACTGTACTTGGTTTGTTACAGTATGAATATAGCAGCAATGATGAAAGCCCAATTAATGATGCTTATAGTCATGAAGGTGGTTTTTTGGGTTCCCTTTGGTCTGGAATGAAAAAAATTGCAAAGAAAGTGGGTTCAGAGTTTTGAGAATTCCTATTTTTCATCTACAATAAGAAATATTTAGGTTTTAATAATGTGCTAGCAGAGAATTAGCATTGACGGAGATTGAATATGTTTGAACCAGTAGATTATGATCTTGGTGAAATGGACGGAGCTCTCATTAAAGTTGTGGGCGTCGGTGGGGGAGGCGGTAACGCGGTCAACCACATGGTAGCCAATATGATTAAAAATGATATTGGTGGAACACTTTTAGATGAAGCTGTGATGAATTCAGATGAACATGGCAAAATTATTTTTTATGCTGTGAACACAGATGCCCAAGCTTTACGTAAAAGCCAAGTTCAACAAACCGTCCAAATTGGTGGTTCAACAACAAAGGGGTTAGGTGCTGGCGCCAACCCTAATGTTGGACGTAAAGCGGCAGAAGACGATCAAGAAGCGATTCGTGCGATGCTCGAAGGGGCGGACATGGTCTTTATCGCTGCCGGAATGGGGGGAGGTACTGGAACTGGTGCCGCACCAATTGTTGCACAAATTGCAAAAGAATTGGGTATTTTAACGGTTGCGGTAGTGACAAAACCATTCTCCTTTGAAGGTAAAAAACGGATGTTATTTGCTGAAATGGGGATTAAAGAACTTTCTAAACACGTCGATTCTCTGATTATTATTCCAAATGAGCAACTGGCTAAAGCCTTACCTAAAAATGCAACGTTGCTCCAAGCTTTCTCTGCGGCTAATGATGTGTTACGTAATTCTGTGACAGGTATTTCAGATATGATTACCTCGCCAGGTTTAATCAACGTGGACTTTGCTGACGTGCGTACGGTGATGTCAGAAATGGGCCAAGCGATGATTGGTTTTGGGTCGAGTAAAGGTACCGCAGGCGAAGGTCGTGCTGAAGAAGCGACACGTATTGCAGTGAAAAGCGATTTATTAGAACGCGTGGATTTATCAGGTGCCAAAGGGGTTTTAGTGAATATTACTTCAGGTATGGATCTCGGTCTTGATGAGTTTAATGTTGTCGGTAAAACTGTTGCTGAATTTGCTTCAGAAGAAGCCACTGTGGTGATTGGTACAACCTTAGTACCAGAAATGGTCGATGAAATTCGAGTGACTATTGTGGCAACAGGTATCGGGGACATTGAAGCGCCAGAAATGCCAATGCCACACCGTCAACAACAGCCAATTCAGCATACTGTCGGTGAGTCAAGACCATTACAGCCAGCGAATTTAAGTGGCAATCCGAGTAGCAATACGGGATACGGTGCACAACCAGGACAAGTGCCACCACGTCCAACTGACTTAACCAAAACCAGTATTTTGGATACGCCAATTACAGCGCGTACAGCAAATAACTTGCAAAAAGATGAAAATTTGTTTAATGTGCAGAATTTCATCCGCAATACCGATAAATAAATTGAAATTAACCTTGTTGTTATCACAATAAGTTAAGAGAACGATATGATTAAACAAAGAACATTAAAACAAAGCATTAAAGTCACCGGTGTTGGCTTACATAGTGGTAATAAAGTAACCTTAACGTTACGTCCTGCTATGGCAAATACAGGTGTCGTCTACTGTCGTACGGATTTAAATCCGCCAGTGACGTTCCCGGCAAATGCCAATGCGGTACGTGATACGATGCTTTGTACTTGTTTAGTGAATGAAGAAGGCGTGCGTATTTCAACGGTGGAACACTTGAATGCTGCGTTAGCCGGATTAGGCATTGATAACGTGATTATTGAAGTGGATGCGCCAGAAATTCCAATTATGGATGGCAGCGCCAGTCCGTTTATTTACCTTTTACTTGATGCAGGCATTGAAGAACAAAATGCAGCGAAGAAATTTATTCGCATCAAACAAAAAGTCCGTGTTGAAGATGGCGATAAATGGGCAGAGTTCACGCCATATAATGGATTCCGCTTAGACTTTACCATTGATTTTGAGCACCCTGCGATTGGGAAAGATGTGCGTAATTATGTGATGGATTTCTCCGCACAAGCCTTTGTGCAACAAATTAGCCGTGCAAGAACCTTTGGCTTTATGAAAGATATTGAATATCTTCAATCGCAAGGCTTAGCGCTAGGTGGTAGTTTAGATAATGCGATTGTGTTAGACGATTATCGTATTTTGAACGAAGATGGTTTACGTTTTAAAGATGAGCTTGTGCGCCATAAAATGTTAGATGCGATTGGTGATTTATACATGGCGGGTTATAACATTATTGGTGATTTTAAAGCCTATAAATCTGGTCATGGTCTTAATAACAAACTATTGCGTGCGGTTTTAGCGAATCAAGATGCTTGGGAATTTGTGACATTTGATGATAAACAAGAAATTCCACATGGCTATGAAGCACCCACTCAAGTGCTGATTTAACGTTATTCATTTCGTATTAAAAAGCTATATTTCTGACGAAGTATAGCTTTTTTGTTTTTGATATTGTGGAGATTGCTATGCTCAATATCCGTGTTATTTTATCTCATTGCGTGTTTAAGCGAGAACGCAATGAGAGAACAGAGGAGAACAATTATGCTTAACTTTGCATTTCAATTACCAACCTTAGCACTTTTTGGCGAAGGACAAATTCAGGCGATTCGTGAGCATATTCCTCACAATGCACGGATTTTAGTGACAACAGGCGGCGGCAGTGTAAAGAAAAATGGTGTGTTTGCTCAAGTTGAACAAGCCCTTGTGGGATTTTATTGGCGCGAATTTTCGGGGATTGAACCCAACCCACGTTATGAAACCTTAATGAAGGCCGTTGATCTGGTAAAACAAGAACATTTAGATTTTATTTTAGCCGTTGGCGGTGGTTCGGTGCTTGATGGCAGTAAATTTATTGCCAGTGCGGTGAATTTTGTCGGTGAACCCTGGAATATTTTAAGTAAAAAACATCCTGTACAGCGTGCTTTACCGCTAGGGTGTATTATGACATTGCCTGCAACAGGATCGGAAATGAATGGTTATGCAGTGATCAGTCGCCAACAAACCGGGGATAAATTGTCCTTTGCTTCTCCTTTAGTCCGACCTGTCTTTGCGGTATTAGATCCGACAACGACCTATTCGCTACCCGAAAAACAAACTGCCAATGGGGTAATCGATGCCTTTGTACATACGTTTGAGCAGTATATGACCTATCCTCAACAAGCAAAAATTCAAGATCGCTTTGCGGAAGGTGTTTTCCAAACTTTGATTGAAGAAGGACCGAAAGTGTTAGCCAACCCAACAGATTATGATGCGAGAGCAAATATTATGTGGGCAGCGACGATGGCATTGAATGATATTTTAGGGGTCGGTGTAGTACAAGATTGGGCATCGCACGCAATTGGGCACGAGCTGACCGCACTTTATGGTTTGGATCATGCACAAACGCTCGCGATTATCGTGCCCGCATTAATGCAACATCAAAAAGAAAATAAACGCGCTAAACTCATTCAATTTGCTCAGCGAGTTTGGGGTTTCCAAGGTGATGGAACACAAGCAATGGAGATTGCTATTGAAAGGACACGCCAATTTTTTGAACAAATGGGGGTAAAAACACGTTTTTCTGATTATGCTATTGATGATAGCCAATTTTCTGTTATTTTAGACAAATTAGCCGAACATCAGGCGTATAACTTAGGCGAACATCAACATTTAGATCGCCAAGCCGTTAACGAAATTCTATATGCCGCACTTTAAAGGCAGTAAAGTGCGGTCCGTTTTTGCTAAATTTTCAGCCTACAGGAAAGGATATGTCTTTGGATTTAAGTGAGATTCGTCAACAGATCACACAACTTGATCGAAATTTATTGAAATTATTGTCAGAGCGTCATCGCTTAGCCTTTGATGTGGCGCGCAGTAAAGAAATCACGCAGAAACCCCTTCGTGATCTTGAGCGTGAACAACAGTTGTTGCAAGAACTCATTCAATTTGCTGAAAATCAAAACTACCAATTAGAAGCACAATATATTACCGATATTTTTCAGCGTATTATTGAAGATTCCGTTGCTACACAACAAGTTTACTTGCAGAAAAAACTGAATGCGCAACGTGAACAGAATATCCATATTGCGTTTTTAGGCAAACGTGGCTCTTATTCACATTTGGCGGCGAGAAGTTATGCAACGCGTTATCAAGAAACCTTTGTGGAACTGAGCTGTCGTTCATTTGATGAGATTTTTGAGAAAGTCAGCGCGGGTGAGGCAGATTACGGTGTGTTACCACTGGAAAATACCACATCGGGTGCCATTAATGAAGTGTATGATTTATTGCAACATACCGATCTTGCTTTAGTGGGTGAATTGGCGTATCCGATCCGTCATTGTGTGTTGGTTAATGGGCAAGAGGATTTGAATAAAATTGAAACATTGTATAGCCATCCTCAAGTTATCCAACAATGTAGCCAATTTATTAAAGGCTTAGAACGTGTTCACATTGAATATTGTGAAAGCAGCTCTCATGCGATGCAGTTAGTGGCAAGCTTAAATAAGCCGAATATTGCGGCGTTAGGAAATGCGGATGGCGGGGCGTTATACGGTTTAACGGTACTGAAGTCAGATATAGCCAACCAACCCAATAATATTACTCGTTTCATTGTGGTAGCAAAAAAGCCATTGGAAGTATCACCACAGATTCATACGAAAACGCTATTGTTGATGACTACCTCACAACAAGCGGGGGCATTGGTTGATGCCTTATTTGTGTTTAAAAAGCATCAAATTAATATGACCAAACTGGAATCACGTCCCATTTATGGTAAGCCCTGGGAAGAAATGTTTTATCTTGAAATTGAAGCGAATATTCATAATCCGGAGACACAGCAAGCTTTAGACGAGCTGAAACAATATAGTCATTATTTAAAAGTATTGGGCTGTTATCCAAGTGAAATTATTAAGCCTGTTGAAATCACTGCTTAACACAAACGTGGGATTTACCCACGTTTTTCTTGAGTCAATGGTCTGACAGATTCCCGCCAAACTAATTCAGGTTCCAGTAATAAGGTGCGGTGCTTTGCCGTGGGATTTTTGATTCGTTTCAATAAGGTTTCGACGGCTAACTTTCCTAATTCGGCTTTAGGTTGGTTAATGGTGGTTAAAGGAGGCGACATATACTCTGCTAAGGTAATGTTATCGTAGCCGATAATGGAAATATCTTGTGGGATATGTAAACCTTGGCTCCAAACGGTTTGGTATGCTCCAAAGGCAATACTGTCACTACAGGCAAAGACGGCAGTGGGACGTGGTTGTAATGCGAGGACTTTTTCCATTCCACGTTTTCCCCCTTCAAAATCAAAATGGCTCTCAATAATGTAATCGTCACGCAACGGAATAGTGGCTTCTTGTAATGCTTTTTTATAACCCTCTAATCGATTTTGTGCGAGTGATTTTTTTAAATTGCCCGTAATAATGGCAATATGTTGGTGACCTTTTTCAATCAGTTGTTTAGTGGCTAAATATCCGCCATACTTCGAATTTTCATAGATCTTATCGACCTTTTCTTCTGTTGGCCACCAGTCCATCACGACAAATGGCAAATTGATATTCAAATCTTTACCAATTTGAATCCGTGTATCAGAACACATCAACAATAAGCCATCGACTTGCTTTTGAATCAGGGTTTGTAAATTATGGCGCAGGCGTTCTGTATCGCCTTCGGTATTGGAGAGAATTAAATTATAGTGATGTTGGTGACAATAGTGTTCTACGCCACTGACCACTTCGGTAAAAAAAGGGTTATTGGTGGCGGTCACTAACAAACCAATTGTTTTGGTTTCTTTTACTTTCAGACTTCGTGCGAGTGCGGAAGGGGTATAATTGAGTGCATTGACAACCGACATCACCTTATCGCGAATTTCATCGCTAACAAAACGAGAGTTATTAATGACATGGGAAACGGTTGAGGTGGATACGTTCGCAATCCTTGCGATGTCTTTCATGGTTGCCATTTGTCTTTCTCTTCTTTTGGCGTTGATCTTGGTTAAGGCAAAAGAGGGAGCATATTTGCTCCCATAAAGGGTTAATGAGATTGTAAGAAGTTGAGTGTTTCTTGTCTAGTGGGGATGGATGGTTGTGCTCCTTCTCTTGTCACACTAATTGCCGCCGCCGCATGTGCAAAGCGAATTGCTTCCTCTAAGGATTTATCTTCCAACAATGCTGTCATTAATGCCCCGTTAAAGGTATCACCCGCGGCGGTGGTATCTTTCGCTTGCACACGAAATCCCGCCACGATTTTACCCGGTTTTCCTTGTTGACTAACATACACCCCTTTTGATCCTAAGGTAATGAGTACTGTTTCAATCCCTTTTTGATGAAATAGTGCAGCCGCTTGTGCTGCGCTGTGTTCATCCACTACTTTCACCCCAGTGAGCATTTCGGTTTCCGTTTCATTTGGGGTAATCATATCCACCAAAGTGAGTAGTTCATCGGGAAGTGCTTGAGCCGGCGCGGGGTTGAGTACCACTTGAGTGTGGGCTGATTTCGCTAATTTTGCGGCTAAAATGACCGCACTTAAGGGCGTTTCTAATTGCATTAATAACGCATCAGATTGCGTAATTTTATCAGCAAATTTTCTGACGATGTCTTCAGTTAAGTCAGCATTGGCACCCGCAGAAATCACAATACTGTTTTCTCCTTGGGTTGTTACTTGTATCATTGCAATACCCGTCATTTGTTCAGGTACCTCAATGACGGCTTGTGTATCTATGCCATCTTGTGCGAATGCTGTTTTCATGGTTTTCCCAATATCATCACTGCCGATACAAGCAATAAAGTCGATGTTGGCGCCTAAGCGTGCTGCAGCAACGGCTTGGTTCGCCCCTTTACCGCCATAAGCAATATGGTAGTTACTTCCTGTTAAGGTTTCGCCAGGTTGTACAAAGTGCGGTACGGAAATCACATGATCGGCATTGACACTGCCAAGTACGGTTAATTTTTTCATATTGTTTCGCTTATATCAGGATGTGGTTGAAAGGGGAAACGAGCAGGCAAGCGAGCCTGCTCATCAAAGTTTGATTATTGGCTAATCACTTTTAAATCAACAGGAATTTTAGCGTCCACTTTTTCGCCTTTTAAGACTTTATCTGCAGTTACCACGCCTAATGCCCCAATTAAATCAGGCTGTTGGGCAATGGTCGCGGCCATTTTACCTGTTTGTACGGCTTTGACACCATCATCGGTACCATCAAAACCCACCACTAACACTTTTTTATTGGCGGCGTTGATTGCGCGTAAAGCACCCAATGCCATTTCATCATTTTGAGCAAAGACCGCTTTGACATCACCTTTACTGGCTAACAAATTTTCCATGACGTTAAGCCCTTTGGTACGGTCAAAATCGGCAGGTTGGCTAGCAAGCACGTCAAATTTATGGGCATCAATAGCTTGTTTAAAACCTTCGCCCCGTTCGCGTGCTGCAGAAGTACCCGCAATACCTTCCAGTTGGATGACTTTAGCGCCCGCGCCTAATTTTTCCGCAATAAAATCACCGGCCATTTTACCCCCAGCGACGTTATTAGAGGCGATATGGCTGACAACCTCACCTGCCGCAGCCCCACGGTCTAAGGTGATAACGGGAATCTTATTGCGGTTTGCCATTTTTACCGCATTGACTACGGCTTCAGAATCTGTCGGGTTAATCAATAGTACTTTAACACCACGTACCGTTAAGTCTTCTACGTTCGCTAATTCTTTTGCTGGATCGTTTTGTGAGTCCAAGACAACCAGTTTATAACCCAGTTCATCGGCTTTTTTCTGTGCCCCATCTTTGAGTGTGACAAAGAAAGGGTTATCGAGCGTTGAGACGGCTAAAGCAATGGTGTCTTTAGCGAGCGCAGCACCGCTAACAGCCAAGCTTAACATCAATGCCGAAGCCAGAGTGGTTAATTTTTGCAGTTTTTTCATTTTCGTTCTCCTTAAGAGAGTGGGAGGGTTACACTTTTTTTGTACCTAAATAGTTATCTGCTAATACCGCGACTAAGATAACTAATGCTTTTGCTATCATTTGATAGTAAGAGGAAATATCTAGTAAATTCAATGCATTGTTTAAGAAACCAATAATCAATGCACCAATTAAGGTGCCCATGACACGTCCTTTCCCGCCCATTAAGCTCGTGCCACCCACGACAACTGCTGCAATCGCATCAAGTTCATAGGACACACCAGCCGTAGGTTGTGCGGAAGAAAGACGTGAGGTCACAATCAAACCTGCAAGGGCAGATAAGAAACCACTGACAGCAAACACGAAGATTTTAATTTTATTCACGTTAATGCCAGATAATTGGGTCGCCGCTTCATTGCTCCCTAGTGCATAAATATAGCGACCAATACGCATATGTTTAAGCACATACCAAGAGGCGGCAAAGACAAAGGCCATAATCCAAATTGGGACAGGAATGCCAAATAGATAGCCGGTACCGAGCAAGGAAAAGGTATCTGCTCCCTCAGAAAACCCAGTACTAATTGGGCGTCCATCGGTATAAACCATCGTCACACCACGTAATAAAGTCATGGTTACAAGAGTAGCAATGAAGGCTTGTACTTTGCCTTTGGCAACAATCACGCCACTGATGCCACCGAGTAATGTCCCAATCAAGAGTGTGACTGGAATAACGAGTAGTATCGGTAATTCAGTGCTAACCATCGAGGCGGCAATAGCCCCCGTTAATGCGAGAACCGAACCCACGGAAAGATCAATCCCCGCGATTAAAATCACAAAGGTCATCCCGACGGCAATAATGGCATTGACGGAGGTTTGGCGCAAAATATTGAGAATGTTATCCACACTGAAAAAGTCAGGATTGATCATGGAGACGATAGCAATCAGCACCAGTAAGGCGATGATGGAACGTTGTTCAATTAAAAATTTACCGAATTGGAATGGTTTTGCTTGAGTTGTCATAATAAATCCTTCAGGTTTAGACCGCACTTTTGCCAATAGCGGCGGCTAATAATTTTTCTTGGGTGGCTTCACCACGTTGGAATTCAGCACTGATTTGCCCTTCATGCATGACCAAAATACGATCACTCATACCGAGTACTTCTGGCATTTCAGAGGACACTAAAATGATACTTAGCCCCTCTTTTTTGAATTCATTGATGAGTTGATAAATCTCTTTTTTCGCACCCACATCGACCCCCCTTGTGGGTTCATCTAGGATCAACACTTTTGGCCGTGTCATTAAGCCTTTGGCAATCGCAACCTTTTGCTGATTCCCCCCAGAGAGGAGGCCAATTGGCTGTTCTTGACTTGGAGTTTTAATATTAAACATGGTGATGAAATCACCGACGGCTAATTGTTCTGCTTTGTGATCAATTTGAATGGACTGAGAGAAATAGGCTAACGCTGTGAGTGACATATTTTCTTTCACTGACATGCCTAAGATCAAGCCATCACCTTTACGATCTTCGGAAATGTACACAATCCCATGGTTCAAACCATCTTGTGGACAAGTAGGATGAATTTCTTGCTGGGCTAACCGCACTTTACCGCTTGAGCGTGGTAAAGCGCCATAGAGTACTTTCATTAACTCCGTGCGTCCCGCGCCCATCAATCCAGAAATCCCTAGAATTTCCCCTCGGTGTAAGTTGAAACTGACATGATGAACACCACTACCACTGAGGTCTTCTACTTCAAGCAATAAGTCGCCACGTGGTTTATCTAAATGGGGATATTGTTCATCTAAACGGCGTCCCACCATCATTTCAATCAACTGATCTTCATCTAAGCTTGCGACGGTTTTTTCGCCAATAAATTCGCCATCACGTAAAACAGTCACATCATCACAAATTTCAAAAATTTCTTTGATTCGATGTGAGATATACACAATGCCACGTTTTTCAGCTTTGAGTTCACGAATTACCTGAAATAAAGCAGCGGTTTCTGTATCAGTTAACGCATCGGTGGGTTCATCCATGATAATGACTTTGGATTCAAAGCTGAGTGCTTTGGCAATTTCGACCATTTGTTGTTCACCAATTGATAATTCGGAGCACAATTGATGACTACTATGGCGAACACCTAAACGTTTAAGTAATTTATCCGCTTCTTGGTGCATTTTTTTCCAATCAATACTTCCCCAAGGTGTCACAAATTCACGCCCTAAGAAAATATTTTCTGCGATCGTTAAGTTGCCAACTAAGTTCAATTCTTGGTGAATAATACTGATGCCAGCTTCTTGCGAGGCCTTTGGCCCGTTGAAGGCAACTTGTTTGCCTAAATATTCAATTGTGCCCGCATCTTTACTGTAAATGCCGGTGAGGACTTTCATTAAGGTCGATTTCCCCGCACCATTTTCCCCCATTAATGCCATTGCCCGTCCCGCATATACGGATAAGCACGCGTTACTGAGCGCTTTGACACCCGGAAAGGATTTATCAATTCCTTGGATGTGGAGTAAGGTTTCATGTTGCATAGTTGCCGCCTTTAAAATGGAACGCCAGAATACAGAATAATATTGGCATAAGGTGTACATTCACCACTGCGCACAATCGCTTTACTCGCGTGTGTGTGGGTTTTGAACACTTCATGGCTAACATATTGCACATCAATTTGGTTGCCTTGTTGTTGCTCAAGTTGAGCGAGACTGTTTAAAAGTGCGGTCAGGATGTTAGGATTTTTTTCTTTTATTTCTTCGGCAATGAGGGCGCGTTCGACAAACATCTCAGTGACTACCGCATGAAAGGTTTGTAGAAAGCTTGGGATACCAGCACTTAAAGCCAAATCAACACGTTCTATTTGTTTAGGTATTGGTAACCCCGCATCGCAAATAGTGAGGCTATCAGTATGACCGAGTGTGGCGATCACTTGGGATAATTGAGCGTTTAATACAGCGTTTTTTTTCATAGCGTACCTCAAATTTATTTTTCATCGAAACGTTTCGATGAATTAATAACTAGTCTAAGTGGAAATCAAAAAAGTGCAAAAAGCTTTTATCTGATCTGTGAACTGGATCAAATAATTTCGCTTTTTGAATGTGATACCTCTGGTTAAAATAGCGTCAACGGTAGAGCCATATAAAAGGGAAGAGGCAAAATGAAAAGAATAGGGATCGCATTGATTATTGTTATGACAGCGTGTTCAGTGAACGCAAAGCGAATTAGTTGCAAGCATTTTTTGACGCAAGCGGAAGCTCAGGCCTATATGGAAAAATATGGGGCTCATCATTTAGATAGGGATCGGGATGGAGAAGCGTGCGAATGTTTGCCTGGGGGGAGTCAGTATGGTGCCTCGCGCTGCCGGCGGCGATAAGTCATGTGCTGTGTATGGCTCTAGCAACACAGCACATTGGGCAATTAAGCTTTTTTCAAAAACTCTGATTTTAATGAAAAACTTTGACCATCAATTTTGCAATCGACATCGTGATCAGCATCAACTAAACGGATGTTTTTGGCTTTCGTGCCTTTTTTTAACACAATTGATGAACCTTTAACTTTTAAGTCCTTAATTAAAATCACAGCATCGCCGTCTTGTAAGATATTACCATTACTGTCTTTTACCACTTTTTCATCGCTTTCCTCTGACTCTTGACCTGACCATTCATAACTGCAATCTGGGCAGACAAAATGGATAGAATCATGGTAGACATATTCACTTTGACATTTTGGGCAAGTTGGCATTTTTTCCATAAATTTCTCCTCTCAATAAAAATGACGCGAAATTATAGCAAAAAAGCGTAATTTTGCCAAAATTATGTGAATAACAGCTCTGATTTGTTTATTTTTTGTTTTTCTGTAGAATGCATCTTCTTTGAGTTAACAAGGAAAAGAAAATGAAAAAAATGACATTTGTTTTAGGGTTAGCCACATTTTGCACATTTTCAGCGCATGCCCATAATATCCAGTTAAATCAACCTTTAGCATCAGTTAATGTTGCTGAAGATGGAGAATTGAGTGTCAAGGGGGAGGCGGTGCAGTATCATGCTTGGCATTCGACACAATTAGTGGGAAAAGTCCGTGTCGTGAACCACATTGCGGGACGACGTGATGTAAAAGAACGCAATCAAGCATTAATTGAGGCGATTAAAGGGGCACAATTTGATCGTGCCAAATATCAAACCACCACGATCATTAATGCGGATGATGCGACCTTTGGCACCGGCAGTTTTGTAAAAAGTGGTGCAGAAAAAGGCAAAAAAGCCAATGCCCATAGCCAAGTGGTGTTAGATCAACGCGGTGCGGTAAAAGCAGCTTGGCAGTTAAAGGAAAAAGAAAGCTTGGTTGTCGTGTTAGATAAAGCGGGCAAAGTCAAATTTGTCCATGAAGGCGCGCTATCGACTGCGCAAGTGCAAGAAGTGATTGGATTAATTGGTGAATTAGTGAAATAGAAAACCTTTTAACAAACTACCCCTTTTATTGTGAGACAATCAAAAATAGGGTGGGCATTATTTGCTCACCCTTATGATCTATAATTGACAGCTCAATTCTTCTACGTTAATTACGTATTCTCACTTACTACTCAATTCTCCTCTTCTTTTTAGATCTTTTAGTCATATCCTACTTCTTATTGTTATTTTTAGTGCAACCTGTTTATTTTTTATAATGTTTCGTCACTTATTTTGAACAAATACAACCAGCAAAGGACATTCTATGAAATTTCTGAAAACATTATTTGCAACCAATTTACTTTTGGTGACTGCTAGCCAAGCAATTGCAGGACCAATTAGCGATCGTGTTGAAAGCACAAAAACCTTATTAGTGGGAACAGAAGGCACCTATGCGCCTTTCACTTTTCATGATGAGTCAGGCAAACTCACCGGCTTTGATGTGGAGGTGATTAAAGAAGTGGCGAAACGTCTTGGTTTAAAAATTGAGTTTAAAGAAACGCAATGGGATGCCATGTACGCGGGCTTAAATGCCAAACGCTTTGATTTGATTGCCAACCAAACTAATCCAAGTCCAGAAAGGTTGAAAAAATATCTTTATAGTGAGCCTTATAACTATTCAAATGCAGTCGTGGTAACACGTATCGAAGATGATTCTGTGAAAGCATTTACGGATCTAAAAGGGAAAAAGTCTGGTCAGTCATTAACCAGTAATTACACCAAAATAGCGCAACAGCACGGTGCGAATTTGGTGACGGTAGAAGGATTAGCGCAAGCGCTAGAATTGATCCGCCAAAAACGTGCGGAAACCACCGTCAATGATAAATTAGCGGTATTAGATTATTTTCAAAAAATCCCCAATGCAGGTTTAAAAATTGCCGTAGAAAGTGAAACAAAAGTCCCTTCTGGTTTTGCGCTTCTCAAAGGTGAAGAACCGTTAGTGGCAAAATTAAATCAGGCATTAGCTGAGATTCGAGCTGATGGCACGTTAAAACAAATTTCAATAAAATGGTTTGGTGATGACATTACTCAATAATTTTTTAGCCAATTTGCCATTTATAAGCGAAGAACGAGCTGATCTGTTGATCAGCTCTTTTTGGCCTATGTTAGAGGCAACCATCATGAGCACTATTCCGTTAGCACTGATTTCTTTTTTTGTCGGGTTAGTGATTGCGATTGGTGTGGCGGTGATTCGCACTATGCCTACTCAGTCCGCTTTTCAATGTGTACTTGTGGCTATGGCGAGAATTTATGTCTCGTTAATTCGTGGCACGCCAATGTTGGTACAGATTTTTATTATTTTTTATGGGTTACCTGAAGTGGGGATTACCTTAGAACCTTTCCCAACGGCCATTATTGCCTTTTCTCTGAATATTGGTGCTTACGCATCCGAAACGGTCAGAGCCGCGATTTTGTCTATACCTAAAGGACAATGGGAGGCCTCTTACGCCATTGGTATGAGTTATCGTCAGGCGTTTGTTCGCACGATTATTCCACAAGCCATGCGAGTTTCTGTCCCGCCTTTGGCCAATACGTTCATTAGTACCGTAAAAGACACCTCGTTGGCGTCGTTGGTGTTAGTGACCGAATTATTTCGTGTTGCACAAAATGTAGCCGCCTCGTCTTATGAATTTATTTTGGTGTATAGTGAAGCCGCGTTGATTTATTGGATGGTGTGTTTTGTGTTATCGATCGCACAGCAACGTTTAGAAACACGCCTTTCTCGCCATTTGTAGGAGGATGGATGTTAGAAATAAAAAATATTCACAAGCATTTTAAAGGCAATGAGGTTTTAAAAGGAATTGATTTAACCATTCAGAAAGGGGAAGTGATTGCGATCCTTGGCCCATCTGGTTCAGGGAAAACCACGTTTTTACGTTGTTTAAATTTACTCGAAAAGCCCGATCAAGGTACCTTACGTTTTACTGATGGTAGCCTTGAAGTGGATTTTTCTCAAAAAATCAGTAAGCAAACTGAGCTTGCCTTGCGTCGTCGCTCTTCTATGGTGTTTCAACAATATAATTTGTTTCCACACCGCACTGCATTGGAAAATGTGATGGAAGGGCCCGTCGTGGTACAAAAGCAATCGGTGGAACGAGCTCGTGAACAAGCCTTAACCTTATTAAAAAAAGTTGGTTTAGCGGAAAAAGTTCAACTTTATCCTGCTCAACTTTCTGGCGGACAACAACAGCGTGTGGGGATTGCACGCGCCTTGGCGGTTCAGCCTGATCTAATTTTATTTGATGAGCCTACCTCGGCATTAGATCCTGAATTGGTGGGCGAAGTACTACAGGTTTTAAAATTGTTAGCAAAAGAAGGTTGGACAATGATTATTGTCACGCATGAAATGAACTTCGCCAGAGAGGTGGCGGATAGCGTGGTGTTTATGGATGGTGGTAAAGTGATTGAGCAAAATAGTGCAAAAGCCTTTTTTACCCAACCGAAAGAGGAAAGAACTAAACAATTTTTACTTCAAACCAAAATGGTGGATTTTACACAAGATTATATGATCTAGTTCAATAATCTGAATGGTGAGAGGTTGTCAAGTCAGTATGAATGTTGTACAAGGATAAGTGGCGTTATCCTGCAAAAGCAGTGTGTTGAGCACTGCTTTTTTATTATCCATTAAGGAGCATTTATGTCGATCAATCTAGCACGCGTACAATCTATTATTGACAAACTTGCCTCAATATCTTCTGTTGAAGGTGAGTTAACCCGTTTAGCCTTTAGTCACGAAGATGAAAAAGCGCATAAATATATCGTTGATTTATGTCAAACCTATGATCTTGCGATCCGGCGTGATGAAATCGGTAATCTTTTTATTCGTAAAGCAGGTATTGAAGATCATCTGCCAGTCGTTGCATTTGGCTCGCATATTGATACTGTGGTCAATGCGGGGAAATTGGATGGTCCATTGGGATCGGTAGCTGGGTTGGAAATTTTATTTCAACTTTGTGAGCAAGGCATTAAAACCCGTTATCCCTTAGAACTGATTATTTTTACCTGTGAAGAATCGAGTCGTTTTAATTACGCGACGTTAGGCAGTAAGGTGATGTGTGGGGCGGTGGCGCAAGCGGGTTTAAGTCATTTACGTGATAAACAAGGCAAGGATTTGGCCGCAGCCTTAGCGGATATCGGGTTAGATTTCTCGACAATTCACCACGCAAAACGTACCAGCGAAGAATTTAAATGTTTTGTAGAATTGCACATTGAGCAAGGTCCTCGTTTAGAAAATGAAAATAAAACTATTGGTGTGGTGACTGGTATTGCCGCACCAATTCGTTGCATCGTGAAAATTCAAGGTCAAGCGGATCATTCTGGTGCCACGGCGATGCATTATCGTCATGATGCGTTATTGGGTGGAGCTGAACTGGCGCTAGCTGTTGAGCAAGCTGCGATTGATGCGGGGCATTCAACGGTCGCCACGGTAGGTAATCTGACGGCCAAACCGGGCGTGATGAATGTGGTGCCGGGAGCTTGTGAATTGTTGGTCGATATTCGTGGTATTGATGTCGATGCCAGAGAATCAGTTTTTATCGCGCTACAGCAACAGATTGAACAAGTGGCGCAAAAACGGGGCTTACAAATTGAACTACAACTGATTTCGAAAGATAACCCAGTATTATTACCACAAGAGATGGTCGAGCAAATTAGGCAAAGTGCTGAAACTCTCGGCTATCGTTACGAAGTGATGCCAAGTGGGGCGGGGCATGATGCGATGCATATGGCGAAACTGTGCCCAACTGGCATGATTTTTGTGCCTTCACATCTGGGGATTAGTCATAATCCATTGGAGTTTACCGAATGGCAAGACATTGAAGCTGGGATTAAGGTCTTGCAAAAGGTTGTATTAACACAGGCAGAAAGAGTGAGTTAAGCAGAGATTGATACCGCACAAGAAAGTGCGGTACGTCTTACAAGGATTCTAGAAAGGGAGTCTCCTCCTGAGGTTTGGGCGGTGGAGTGCAGTAGAGTGAAAAGAGCGGTGATTTTTGACAAAATTTTCAGCTTTTTCTCGCGTATTTTTTTACTTTATCTGTGATGATAAATTTGATCGAAAGGCACGCGGAATCGATCCCCCCAAATGCCTCGCCCCGCTTGACGAATTCCACAGGACACAATCATATTGATTTCTGCTCCACTCGGGAGGGCGAGAATGTTTTTCACTCGCCCTTCATCTAATCCCTCCATTGGACAGGTATCATAACCTTGTTCTGTCATTAACAACATAAAGGTTTGTGCAACAAGACCACAGCTTTTGTGTACCACGACGCGTACATCTGCTTCTGAGACTTGTGCACTCATTGGGCGGAATAAACGGACGCTATGCATGAGTACTTTACGAAATAAACCCAGCAAACCAAAGCAACGTGCATAAATAAATGGCATGAGTTTTGTATAATAGATTGTTTTGCCTTTCAGGCGATTTTCCCAACGGTCCGGTGGACTATAGCGCTTAATATTTTCGTTTTCAAAAGCTAACACGGCTTGAGCACGTTGTTTATACAAATCTTGGCGTGTCACAAACACCACCATTTGCTGTGCTGTGGTGGCAGTTTGTTGGCCTAAACAAGCAGTGGCTAATTGGGCAAGAAGATCTTTGTCAGTGATATGGTAAAACTCATACAGTTGCATATTAGAACTGCTTGGCGCAAGTGTGGCTAGTTGTAAACAGTGTTTGACTTTTTCGCTATCAAGTGGTTTTTCAGGATCAAAATAACGCACGGCTCGGCGCTGATGAAGAATGTCAGATAACGTCATAATCGCATACCTTATGTGAGGAGGGCGTGCGTAAGATTGTCGCAAAGTTTAGCGATAAGTACAAGGGCGTGCTTGGCGAGTTAGAAGGGAAAGTGCGGTCAGTTTACAAAAAATTGGCCAACAAGACCGCACCTTGATGAGACGAAAAAATGGTGGGATTAACGCCAGTCTACATGTAGGATGCTGTTATAAATCGCTAACATAAACGCGATAGCAATAAATAACAAGAGCACTTTTTCTTTTGGGCTAAAGCGTAGCTTGCCTTGATGTTGGTGGCGTGAATAAAAATAAATACCGATGCCTGGCACATAAAGCAAGATCGATAACAGCAAATGATCTAACCCGGCCGCATATAAAATCCACAACCCGTAAGTTGAGGCAAGCAAGCCAGTAAGCTTGATATACCAAGGGCTGTTTTGTTGGATAGACAATTTCAATAAGTAGGCGCCAATCAGAAAATAGGGCACTAAAATCATTGAGGTGGAAATTAATAACAGTGCGTTATAACTTTTACCCGTCATTAACACTAACACTAAGCAAAATTGTACTACTAGGTTGGTGAACCACAACGAATGAATCGGGGTGTCATTTTCATTGAGCTTGTTTAAGATTTTGGGAAATGCCCCATTTTTCGCACCGCGATAAGGCACTTCTGCGGAGTACATGGTCCAACTAATGTAAGAGGCAAGTACTGAGACAATTAAGCAAGCCGTGATAATGATTTTACCACTACCGCCAATCATATGTTCCAATAAGCCCGCCATAGATGGATTGGGCATATTGGCGATCACCTCACGAGGTAAAATTCCGAGTGATAGGACGGTAATCGCCACATATAAAATTAAGGCAATCACAATACCAAGCACCGTTGCTAAACCCACATCACTGCGTTTTTTGGCGTGTGCAGACAAGACTGCAGCGCCTTCAACACCAACGAAAACCCAGAGCGTGATTAACATGGTGTTTTTCACTTGATCGGTAATATCATAATTTAAGCTGGTTGCTTGAATATCGTGGCGAAATGTATCGGGTGAGAAAAACCAAGCAGCGAGTACAATAAACAGCACTAACGGGAAGGCTTTCACAAAGGTTGCTAAGAGATTTAAAAATGCGGCCTCTTTCACGCCTCGAGTAATCAACCAATGTACCAGCCA
The DNA here is from genome assembly GCA_049888895.1 of Bisgaard Taxon 45. Taxonomy (GTDB): domain Bacteria; phylum Pseudomonadota; class Gammaproteobacteria; order Enterobacterales; family Pasteurellaceae; genus Pasteurella. The sequence goes on from JBLUWJ010000002.1 coordinate 57,232, forward strand.
AACCACTAAAGATGACCCTAAAAACGCGAACAGGGTATTGCCCTGACCGAAAACCACGTTATGGCTGCTATCGGTAAATAAACCGATACCTTCAAAGGCAACCACTAAATAGCCCACACTACCAATGGTGGCACATAACCAATAGCCCCAAGCAGACAGGAAACCCACTAATTCACCAAAGCCTTCACGCGCATAGGTGTAAATACCGCCGTCTAAATCAGGGCGTAAACGTGAAATAAAGAAAAAAGAAAGTCCTAAGAAGATGATTCCAATACCAGTAATGATCCAGCCGATGACAAGCGCTTGTGCACCCGCGACTTCGGCCATATTTTGTGGCAAACTAAAAATCCCTGACCCAATCATGGAACTTAGCACTAAGGCGGTCAGGGATATTAAACCAATTTTTTTATTCGACATATTGTCTTCTCTTATTTTTATTATGAAACTAAACAAAAAAGCACCGCACTTTTGTTGGAAATAAGTGCGGTGCTTTTTTATAAAATTTTAGACATTAAAGCGGAAGTGCATCACATCGCCATCTTGTACAATGTAGTCTTTCCCTTCTAAACGCCATTTGCCCGCTTCTTTCGCCCCTGCTTCGCCTTTATATTGGATGAAATCATCGTAAGCGATCACTTCGGCACGGATAAAGCCTTTTTCAAAATCGGTATGAATCACTGCTGCTGATTTTGGTGCGGTGGCACCAATGGGAATGGTCCACGCACGCACTTCCTTAACCCCAGCCGTAAAGTAAGTTTGTAAATTCAACAGTTTATAACCCGCACGAATGACACGGTTTAAGCCCGGCTCTTCAATGCCTAAATCTTGTAAAAATTCCACTTTTTCGTCATCGTCTAATTCCGCAATTTCGGATTCAATTGCGGCACAGACCGGCACCACGACCGCGCCTTCTTTTTCTGCGATTTCGCGGACACGATCAAGATATGGATTGTTTTCAAAGCCGTCCTCATTGACGTTGGCGATGTACATGGTCGGTTTTAAGGTTAAGAAGTTATAACCTTTGATCGCTTGTAATTCATCTTTGTCTAGATCAACAGAACGAATCATGCCCGCATTTTCTAGCACAGGCAGGATTTTTTCCATAATCGACAGTTCAAATTTTGCCTCTTTATCCCCGCCTTTGGCACGCTTTTGTAAGCGCTGAATGGCACGTTCACAGCTGTCTAAGTCCGCTAAGGCAAGCTCTGTATTGATCGTATCGATATCTTCAGCTGGGTTGATTTGACCTGCTACGTGTACGATATCATCGTTTTCAAAACAACGTACTACATGACCAATTGCATCGGTTTCACGAATGTTGGCTAAGAATTTATTACCTAAGCCTTCGCCTTTACTTGCCCCTGCCACTAAACCTGCGATATCCACAAACTCCATTGTGGTCGGTAATACGCGTTCCGGTTTCACAATTTCGGCTAAGGCATCCAAACGTGGATCGGGCATAGGCACAACCCCCGTATTCGGTTCGATAGTACAAAACGGGTAGTTTGCTGCTTCGATGCCCGCTTTGGTTAATGCATTAAATAGGGTGGATTTCCCTACGTTTGGTAAACCCACGATGCCACATTTAAATCCCATAGTTTTTCCTTACTTAAAAAATAATCTTCTTTATGCTTTAAACGCATTTAAACGGTTGGTGGCTTTAGTAATGCCATCTTTAATCAGAATATCTACACAACTTGTGGCTTCATCTAAAGCTTTGTCAATCAGTTGCCAATCGGTAGGTGACGGTTTATTTAACACATACGCTGAAACCAAATTTTTATCACCAGGATGTCCAATGCCAACTCTTAAGCGATAGAAATTTTTATTGTTGCCTAATTGCGCGATAGTATCACGCAAACCATTATGCCCACCATGACCACCGCCTTGTTTAATTTTCGCGACACCTGGCGGTAAATCTAATTCATCATGAATGACTAAAATTTCTTCTGGTTTAATGCGATAGAAATTGGCTAAGCTACTGATGGCTTTACCACTCAAATTCATAAACGTGGTTGGCACTAAAAAACGCATTTCTTTGCCGTTGATGACCGTGCGTGCCGTTTTACCTGAAAATTTGTTTTCAGGCGTCAAAGTAAAATTAAATTGGCGGGCTAAACGATCAATCAACCATTCTCCTGCATTGTGGCGGGTATCTGCATATTTATCACCAGGATTGCCCAAACCGACAATTAACTTTATTTCAGACATTCATTCTCTTCCAACCGTCAAAATAGGGCGGTATTGTAGCGGAAAATGCGGCAACTCTCAATTTTGAAACGCAGTTTTTCTCCATTCTTGCCTTATTTTGACCGCACTTTTCCGCTATAATAAGCAGAATTTTTTTCAATCAAGATTAGAACCTCATGCCAACAATTAATCAAAGTGCGTTAGTGCCTTACAGTGCCGCACAAATGTATCAATTAGTGAATGATTATGAACGTTATCCTGAATTTGTCCCCGGTTGTGTGAATGGACGTACACTGACCCAACATGGTAGTGAGCTAACCGCAGAATTAGTCATTTCAAAAGCGGGTATTCGCCAGCAATTTACCACCCGAAATCAAATGGTTGAAAACCGTTCGATCAAAATGCAATTGGTGGAAGGTCCCTTTCGTTTTTTACAAGGGGAATGGCAATTTGATGAATTAGACGAGCGTTGTTGCAAGATTGCCTTGAAATTAGAATTTGAGTTTTCTAATCCCTTGATTGCGATGGCATTTGGCAAAATTTTCACCCATTTAACCAGTAAAATGATCGAAGCGTTCAAACAACGTGCAAAAGAGGTCTATCATGACACAAATTAAGGTTGAAATTGCGTATGCCTATCCTGAACGTTACTATTTAAAGCAACTAACGGTGGAAGAAGGCACAATGATTCAAACGGCTATTTTGCAATCAGGGATTTTGCAACAGTTCACTGAAATTGATTTGCGCGAAAACAAAGTGGGCATTTTTAGTCGTCCCGCGAAGTTAACCGACCAACTCAAAGACGGGGATCGGATCGAAATTTATCGTCCGTTGTTAGCGGATCCAAAAGAAATTCGTCGCAAACGTGCAGAACAGCAAGCCAAGAAAAAATAAACCAATCCTTTGGGTTTTTACCGCAAAGATCACACCGAACAGAAAGAGAGCATGATGAAATTTTGTTTACCTGAGCACATTACCCCCGAGATTTTTTTACGTGATTATTGGCAAAAACAGCCGTTATTGATCCGCAATGGCTTACCTGAAATTGTTGGGATGTTTGAACCCGCCGATATTATTGAGCTTGCCCAGCAGGAAGAAGTGACTTCTCGTTTAGTGAAGCAATTTTCTGAAGATAATTGGCAATTAAAACGGAGTCCCTTAACCGCAAAAGACTTTAAAAATTTACCTGAACAATGGTCAGTGCTTGTGCAGAATTTAGAACAATGGTCACCTGAACTGGGGCAGTTGTGGCAAGCGTTTGGGTTTATTCCCCAATGGCAGCGTGATGACATTATGGTGTCTTATGCACCAACAGGCGGTTCAGTCGGTCGACATTATGATGAATATGATGTGTTTTTGGTACAAGGCTATGGGCATCGCCGTTGGCAATTAGGCAAATGGTGTGATCCAAGTACCGAATTTAAAGCCAATCAGCCTATTCGTATTTTTGATGATATGGGTGAACTCATTTTAGATGAGGTAATGGCACCGGGCGATATTTTATATGTCCCTTCTCGCTTATCCCATTATGGTGTGGCACAAGGTGATTGCTTAACCTTCTCGTTTGGCTTGCGTTATCCGAATATTGCTGATTTATTCGACAATATCAATAAAGGCATTTGCCAATCCTTGCCAGACATTGACTTGACGGCGTTGAATATTCCACTACGTTTAAGTCCTTCCGTGCAAGCAACGGGGAAACTGGATCCTGCGATGGTGGAAAATATGAAACAGCAGTTTTTCGACAAATTAGTGAACTCTGCGCAATTTGATCGTTTATTCCAACATGCAGTTGCCACCACCGTTAGCGCAAGACGTTATGATTTACTCGACACAGAAGCCTATTGTGATTTAGACGAAGTGCGGTCTATTTTGGAAGAAAATGGCACGATCATGCAGGATAATAACTGTAAATTACTTTATTTGGAAAATCCATTGCGAGTTTATGCTAACGGTGAATGGCTAGATGAACTCAATGAGATTGAAGCACAGGTGTTAAAAGCACTCGCAGATGGTAAAGAGCTTGATTTAGCATTTTTAACTCAGTTATGTGCGCAAGATGAAGATCCGGATACCGCATTGGATTTATTACTCGATTCTTTATGTAACTGGCTCGATGATGGCTGGGTATTGGTGGAATAATGCTCCTATCTCATTTAAGGTGATTTTGTCCGCTTTGGATAAGCTTACCCACAATTCGTAACGCCAAAGGTGATAACCATGTCTGATCCTATTTATTCTGTATCGCAATTAAATCAAACCGTGCGGCTTATGCTAGAAAATCAGCTCGGGCAGGTATGGTTGACGGGCGAGATTTCTAATTTTACTCAACCCGTTTCGGGCCATTGGTATTTAACCTTAAAAGATGAAAATGCACAGGTGCGTTGTGCCATGTTTCGCATGAAAAATATGCGAGTAAGTTTTCGTCCCCAAAATGGCATGCAAGTATTAGTGCGTGCCAGTGTCAGTTTATATGAACCGCGAGGGGATTATCAACTGCTCATCGAAAGCATGCATCCAGCGGGTGAAGGCTTGTTGCAACAACAATTTGATGCATTGAAGATGAAACTGGCTGCCGAGGGACTCTTTGCACAACATCTGAAAAAAAGTCTGCCACACTTTTGTCAAACCGTCGGGATTGTGACTTCACAAACAGGGGCGGCATTGCAGGACATTTTGCAGATTTTACGCCGCCGTGATCCGAGCTTAAAGGTGGTGATTTATCCCACTGCCGTGCAAGGTAAAGAGGCAAGTGCAGAAATTGTGCAGATGATTGAGTTGGCAAATCATCGTCAAGAAGTAGATGTCTTGATTGTCGGGCGTGGTGGTGGTTCGTTAGAAGACTTATGGTGTTTTAATGAAGAGAAGGTAGCGAGAGCCATTTTCCATTCTCAGCTCCCGATCATCAGTGCGGTAGGGCATGAAACTGATGTGACTATTGCAGATTTTGTCGCAGATGTGCGCGCCCCGACACCGTCCGCCGCGGCAGAATTAGTTAGCCGAGATCAGCAAGCGTTATTACAACAGCTTTTGTATCAACGTCAACGTTTAGATATGGCGTTAGATCGTGTGTTTAAGTATAAGCATGAAAGCTTACAGCGTTTAAACTTACGTCTACATAATCAACATCCACAAAAGCAGCTCGCTATTCAGAAACAGCTGATACAGCAACTTACACAGCGTTTACATTGGTCAATGCAGCGAGTATTACAGCATAAACAGACGCAACTGAGTGGGCTCAGTCGCAGAGTGGAAAAGAATCCCTTACCGTTGCGACTACAAAAACAACAGCAAGACTTTACACAACTTGAGATTCGGTTAAATACCGCGTTAAAACAGTGTGTGACATTTAAACAACATCAACTGGCGGCTTTGTGTAGTCAATTAGATAACTTGAGTCCGTTGAGCGTGTTGGCTAGAGGGTATTCTATTGCGCAAAATGCGCAAGGCGTGGCGATTACACAGATCAAGCAAGTCAGTATAGGCGAGCGTTTAATTACTCGCTTAGCGGAAGGTGAGATTGTGAGCCAAGTGACTGAGTTGAAAGCGTTTTAATGGCCGTTTGCTTATTGTGCACTCACTTTTTATGTTTTGCTAACGATTTATGTTGAATTTGCACATTTTTCCCTTTGGCTTTGAAGTATTCGCCCAATTGTTCGGTGATATAGACCGACCGGTGTTTTCCACCAGTGCAGCCGATCGCAATGGTGAGATAACTACGGTTATTTTGCTCTAACATCGGTAACCAGGTTTCAATATAATTGCGTGTTAAATAAATAAAGTGATTGACTTCATTTTGTTTATTTAAGAATTCTGCTACGGGCACATCTAAGCCAGTCAACGGGCGTAATTCTGGAACCCAATGAGGATTCGGTAGGAAACGCACATCAAAAACATAGTCCGCGTCCAAGGGTAAACCATATTTAAAGCCAAAAGATTGGAAAATGATTTTTAACGCTTTATCTGATCTTTCACATAAAAAGTCACGTAATCGTTCAGCCAATTCATGGGTGGAAAGACGCGTGGTATCAATAATTAAATCGGCATGTTGTGTCAGTGGTTCTAAATATTTTTTTTCTGCATCAATTGCTGCCTCAAGTGAAAGATCTTGTGCGGAGAGAGGGTGTAACCGTCTAGAGTCGCTATAGCGACGGATTAAAGTGCTACGCTCAGAATCTAAGAAAATAATTTTTAGCTGGTGTTGTTGCATGAGCTTACTGAGAAGCTGATCAAGGTTTTGTGAAGAAGGGGGAAGATTACGAATATCAAGACTGATCGCCACCGATTTGTAATTGGCAGATAAAATGTCTGCCAATTGGGGGAGTAAATCTAGCGGTAAGTTATCAACGCAATAGTAGCCAATATCTTCTAATGCACGAAGGGCGACAGATTTGCCCGCGCCAGAACGCCCACTAATAATGATAATTTCCATAAGCTTATTCTCACTCTTAGGCTGAAACAGATTAGGCCGTTTCGTTGGTTGTTTCTTCTGAATCTTGTCCGATAGTTTCTTGCATACTTAACTGATCAGCGTGTTTAAAAATTTGCCAAATTTCATCCGCATTTTGTGCATTGCGTAATTGTTTACATAAGGTTTTATCGGAAAATTTCTCGGCAATTTTAGGCAGTGCACTGATATAGCTTTCGCATAATTTTTCGGGTACCAGAATGGCGAGAATCAAATCCACATCACGGTGATCAGCTGATTCATAGTCTACTGGTGAATCCAAATGAATAAATACCGCCAAAGGTTGATTGCCTTCAGGAATGCGGGCTTTGGGCATCGCAATCCCGTTTCCTAACCCTGAGTTACCTATTTTTTCACGACTTAATAAACATTCAAAACAAAGTTGTTCGGCGTTTTCTAGCTGTATTTGATCCGCAATCACTTGCGTGATGATTTCAAATAGACGCTTTTTACTTGAGCAAATCAGCCCTTGGCGAATATTTTCAGGTTTGAGTAATTCTGTAAATTTAATCATAACTAGAGTTTAAATTCTTCACCTAAGTAAACACGTTTCACTTGTTCATTGTTTAGAATTTGTTCTGGTGTGCCAGTGGCAATCATATGTCCAGCACTGACAATATAAGCTCGCTCACATACATCTAAGGTTTCTCGCACATTATGATCGGTAATTAACACACCTAAACCACGGTCGCGTAAATCCATAATGATTTTTTTGATGTCGATGACTGAAATCGGATCAACACCTGCGAAAGGTTCATCTAATAAAATGAATTTTGGATTTGCGGCCAAAGCACGTGCAATTTCAACACGGCGGCGCTCTCCACCAGATAGCGATTGCCCCAAATTATGACGAATATGATCAATATTGAATTCATTAATCAATTCATCGGCTCTTTCGCGACGTTGTTCAGGGGTTAAATCTTTACGTATCTCCAATACTGCCATTAAATTGTCATAGACGCTTAAACGCCGGAAGATAGAGGCCTCTTGCGGTAAATAACCGATCCCCCGTTTTGCCCGATTATGCATAGGTAACAGACTAATATCTTCGTCATCAATGCGAATTTTACCTTGATCGTGTTGGACTAGACCGACAACCATATAAAATGTCGTTGTTTTCCCTGCACCATTCGGACCTAGCAAGCCCACAATTTCATTCGATTTGACAGTGAGGCTGACATCAGACACGACTTGGCGATTTTTGTAGCTTTTGGCTAAATTTTCAGCATAAAGAGTCGACATATCAAACCTTATTTCTTGTTTTCATTTAATTGAGTGGGAATTAACACTGTTTTTACCCGAGAACCACTTGTACTGCTTGCTTTTAATTGTTGTTTATTGACATCGTAGGTAATCACATCACTGTTGATTTTGCTGTCTAATTGTTTTAATTCCGCATTACCCTTTAAAGTTAAAAATTCTTGTGTCAGATCGTAATGCACCTGATTGGCATGCCCTTCCACAGGTTTGCCATCATCAAGTTTTTGATAAAAGGTGACGGGTTTACCAAAGGCTTCAATGGTGTCTTTTTTGCCTGAGTTTTCTGGTAGACGTGTAATAATCACTTTACTGGCTTTAATCAGAATAGAGCCTTGAGTGATGACCACATTATCCGTAAAGGTCACTACACTATTGTCTAGATCTAACGATTGATTATTGGAAACCACATTAATGGGTTGCTTTGTATCACTTTTCAGTGCAAAAGCAGGTAATGCAGCCGTGAGTAATGTGGTGAAAATGACAATGTTATTTATTGATTTCATAGTATGTATTTACCTGCTCTTTTAGTGTCGCGATTTGTTGTTGTAAATTACCTGTGAGTTTCAGACCCGTAGAATGAAAATGTTGACCATAAATTTTCACAGCGGTTTCTGAGCTAATGTCTTGTGTGGTTAAATTGATGACCGCACTTTCTGTTTCAACGCGCTGTAAACGAGAAGGGATTAACAGGCTTTCCACGACAACATTCCCTTCTAAATACAGCATATGGTCTTTGGTTAATACGGCTTTATTCGCACTGGCCTTCCAATTTTCTTTGTTCGGCAGTTGATCTGCCGTTTCTAATTCAAATAAATACACCTCTGGTTTTTGGAAGTGTGTTTGACCTGATAGAGCAAAATGTTCAACCGAATCTGATATCGCCACATAGTGTTTTTGCCCAGTGGGTGAAAAGACCGTGGTTTTCATGTTTTGTCCGACATATTCGGGGCTGTCAGGCTTTTTGATTAGAGTATTCAGACTCGGTTCACTTTGATTGAGCGAATAAAACCAAGCGAGCAAAGCTAGCGTAAGCACTGATAAAATTATATTCCAACGAATATTCATACAATCTATTTCAAGAGATTAAAGTGAATTATTAAATGGCAATCATAGCATAATTTTTATAAAACCAATAAATGTGCGCTAGGATTTCAGAAAAATATCCCACGGTCATATGGTTTTTATTCGAGCTTAATGACACAACTTTCTCTCGGCAACATTTGACATTCTGCTAGAATTGGTGGAATATCGCACTTTGTTTTTGAAAGCCTACCTTTAGGAAAGACAGCGTATGAATAATCCCTTAATTGAAGTGAAACATCTCACTTTTAAGCGAGGCGAGCGAACGATTTATGATAATCTGAATTTGCAGGTTGAGAAAGGGAAAATCACTGCCATTATGGGTCCCTCTGGTATTGGTAAAACCACTTTGTTAAAGCTCATCGGGGGACAATTGCAACCCGAAAGCGGTGAAATCTGGTTTGATGGCAAAGATATTTGTCAATTATCGAATGCAGAATTGTATCAAGTTCGCCAGAAAATGGGGATGCTTTTTCAATCTGGAGCGCTTTTTACTGATATTTCTACCTTTGATAATGTGGCGTTCCCCATTCGTGAGCACACCCATTTACCTGAAAGTCTTATCCGCAAAATTGTATTAATGAAACTGGAGTCTGTAGGCTTGCGTGGTGCGGCTGGGTTGATGCCTTCTGAGTTATCGGGCGGGATGGCAAGACGTGCGGCATTAGCGCGCGCGATTGCACTTGATCCCGAGTTAATCATGTTTGATGAGCCTTTTGCTGGGCAAGATCCGATTAGTATGGGCGTGATTTTAAGTTTAATTAAACGCTTAAATGAAGCACTCAATTTGACCTCTATTGTAGTGTCCCATGATGTGCAAGAAGTCCTGAGTATTGCGGATTATGCGTATATCATTGCCGATAAACGCGTGATTGCAGAAGGCACATCTGCGCAGTTATTACAAAGTCAGGATCCGCAAGTACGTCAATTCTTAGACGGTGAAGCGGATGGGCCGGTACATTTTCATTTCCCAGCAGAGAACTATGTGGAGGCGCTGTTTAAATGATCTCGTTTATTTCAGAGTTCGGTCATCAGGCAATAAATGCATGTCGTGCTATTGGACGGGCGGGCTTTATGTTGTTTGGGGCTTTAATTGGTCAACCACAATGGCGTAAACATACGCCATTATTGATTAAGCAACTGCATGTCCTGGGTGTGCAATCTTTATTGATTATTATGCTATCAGGCCTGTTTATTGGTATGGTGTTAGGCTTACAAGGGTATGTCGTACTGGTGGATTTTTCCGCTGAAACTAGTTTAGGTCAACTGGTTGCTTTATCCTTATTACGTGAATTAGGTCCTGTTGTGACGGCACTGCTTTTTGCCGGACGCGCTGGTTCTGCGCTGACGGCTGAAATTGGCTTAATGAAAGCGACAGAACAGTTATCGAGTTTAGAAATGATGGCAGTGGATCCACTTCGTCGTGTTATCGCCCCGCGCTTTTGGGCCGGGGTCATTGCGATGCCGATTTTAGCCATTATTTTTACGGCTATTGGTATTTGGGGCGGTTCACTCGTTGGGGTAGATTGGAAAGGTGTAGATGCGGGCAGTTTTTGGTCGGTTATGCAAAATGCAGTGACCTGGGAAAAAGATTTGCTCAATGGCTTTATTAAGAGCCTTTGTTTTGCGATCGCTGTCGTATGGATTGCGTTATTTAATGGTTATGATTGTATACCGACGTCAGAAGGCATTAGTAAAGCTACCACCAGAACAGTTGTCCACGCCTCGCTAGTGGTGTTGGGATTAGATTTTGTATTAACAGCACTGATGTTTGGTGCGAGTGTATAAGTGAGCGCTAGAAAGCGTGAGAGGTAAAGGAAAGTTTATGCGACAAACAAGAATTTATGAATTTTGGGTAGGGTTATTTTTATTATTGGGGATGGCTGCACTCATCTTTTTAGGATTGAAGGTAGCGAATATACAAGGATTTAACGAGACAAAATCTTATAAAATTCATGCAACTTTTGACAATATTGGTGGACTAAAAGTCCGTGCGCCCTTAAAAGTGGGCGGTGTTGTCATTGGACGAGTGGCAGAGATTGCATTAGATGAAAAAAGTTATTTACCTATTGTGACGGTCGCGATTGATGAACGTTATAATGAAATTCCTGAAACCAGTTCATTATCTATAAAAACCTCCGGTTTGTTAGGGGAGCAATATATTGCGTTAAGTATTGGTTTTGATGATGGTGAAGTGGCGATGTGGAAAGACGGTGATAAAGTCGTTGACACCAAATCCGCTTTGGTGCTTGAGGATTTAGTGGGACAGTTCTTATATGGTGATCGTAATAAAACAGCATCACAGGACGAGGAAGCACCAAAGGGACAATAGGTTGATGATAAAATATTCGGGAATTTAATTGAGTAGGAGAATGTTATGTTTACTATGTTGAAAAAAATGCTAGCAAAAATGGTGGTGATTGCAACCGCACTTGTTTCTCTGCAAGCATTTGCTGCTGATACTCCGTATGATTTAACTGTCGAGGTGTCAGATAAATTATTTAAAAATATTACCACAAATCAAGCGAAAATTAAGCAAGATCCAAATTATTTAAAACATATTGTACGCGCAGAATTGATGCCTTACGTGCATGTGAAATATGCGGGTTCTAAAGTGTTAGGGAAAAATTTCAAAACGACTACACCAGAGCAAAGAGAAAAGTTTTTTGCTGCGTTTGAACAATATATTGAACAAACCTATGCTCAGGTGCTTACGCTGTATTCAGATCAAAAATTAGAAATTGAGAAACCGAAAAAAGAAGCCACAGAGAAAACCGCCAGTATTCGTGTGAAAGTGATTCAAACAGGTAATCAGCCACCGGTTAATTTAACTTTCTACTGGTACAAAAACAGTAAAACAGGCAAATGGCAAGTATTTGATATGAGTGCAGAAGGCGTGAGTATGGTGGAAACCAAAGAAAAAGAATGGTCGCCAACGATTGTAAAAAGTGGTCTAGATGCGCTGACAGCACAAGTTGCACAAGCTGCGAAAACCCCTGTCACCTTAAATAAGTAATCGAATGAAAACGGATAAAAGTTTAACTTGGGCAAGCGAACGAAATAATGATAATATAACGCTCCGATTAGTCGGGGAGTTATCTCGTGACACGTTGTTACCATTATGGTCGCAACGTGCTTCTTTTTTGCCTGAAGAAAAAAATGCGCAACAAACTATATACTGGGATTTGACGCAAGTCACGCGAGTGGATTCAGCTGGATTTGCTTTATTATGTGATTTTATCAGTCATTGCCAGAAAGTGATGAAGCAAGATACGCGCATTATTCTACATAATACACCACGCCAACTGTTGACATTGGCGGATTTATTTGGGTTATCTGACTGGATAGCCCCATTTATTCAATCCGACGGAAATAATGAATGGAAACGCAAGAAATCGAACGAATTTTAAAAGATGCTTTAAACTTAGATGAAGTGTATGTACAAGGCGAAAATGCCCATTATGGTGTGATTGCTGTGAGTGATGAGTTTGCTGGTTTATCAAGAGTAAAACAGCAACAATTAATTTATGCCCCATTAATGGCACATATTTCAAGTAATGCTATTCATGCGTTAACAATCAAAACCTATACTGTTGAAAAGTGGAAGCGTGAGCGCTTACTCAATCAACCGTCCTGAAAGAAAAGATAGGATTTTTTATGCAAAAATTTCGTGTATATGGTCAATCACGTTTAAGAGGCTCAGTGAATATTTCAGGTGCTAAAAATGCGGCATTGCCTATTTTATTTGCGGCTATTTTAGCGGAAGAACCCGTTAAATTAACCAATGTACCTGACTTAAAAGACATTGACACGACCTTAAAAATTTTACGTAAGCTTGGTGTGCTTGTTGAGCGTGATACGGAAGGCACTGTCCATTTAGATGCATCAAAAATTGATCATTTTGTTGCCCCTTATGAATTGGTCAAAACCATGCGTGCCTCGATTTGGGCATTAGCACCATTAGTTGCACGTTTTCATCGCGGTCAAGTATCCTTACCGGGTGGCTGTTCTATTGGCGCCCGTCCAGTGGATTTGCATATCAGTGGTTTAGAGCGTCTAGGGGCAAGTATCGTGTTAGAAGATGGTTACGTTAAAGCCTATGTTGACCATTGTTTAGTTGGCACGCGCATTGTGATGGAAAAAGTGAGTGTCGGCGCGACCTTATCCATTATGATGGCGGCAACACGAGCCAAAGGGAAAACCGTGATTGAGAATGCTGCGCGTGAGCCGGAAATTAGCGATACGGCACTCTTTTTGAATAAAATGGGGGCTAAAATTGTGGGCGCCGGAACGGATACCATTACGGTAGAAGGCGTTGAGCGCTTAGGCGGTTGTGAACATCGTATTGTGCCTGATCGCATTGAAACGGGGACTTTCTTGGTGGCCGCGGCTATTTCTGGTGGACGTATTGAATGTCATCATACCAAAGCAGAAACATTGGATGCGGTCATTGATAAATTACGTGAAGCGGGTGCACAAGTAGATATCACTGAAAATAGCATTACATTGGATATGTTAGGTAACCGTCCGAAAGCAGTGAATATTCGTACCGCGCCTTATCCTGGTTTCCCAACGGATATGCAAGCACAATTTACGTTATTGAATATGGTGGCTTCTGGCACGAGTATCATTACCGAAACGATTTTCGAAAATCGCTTTATGCACATTCCTGAGCTGATTCGTATGGGCGGTAAAGCCGAAATCGAAGGGAATACAGCAATTTGTCATGGTGTGGATCATTTAAGTGGTGCTGAAGTCATGGCAACCGATTTACGGGCGTCGATTAGTTTAGTGCTAGCGGGTTGTATCGCTACAGGTGAAACCATTGTTGATCGTATTTATCATATTGATCGTGGTTATGAGCGAATCGAAGAGAAGTTGCGTGGATTAGGCGCGCGTATCGAACGTTTTTCGGATAATGAAGAATGTTAAGTGACACATTCACATAGTAAAAAAGGGAAATCGATGATTTCCCTTTTTTATGTTTAACAAACCGTACCAATAATACTACGCGTTTCTTCTTTCACTTCTAAGAGTTGAACAGAAATCACATCGCCAATTTTGTATTTCACTTCGCCTTGAATTGATAAGCTAAGAGCATCGCTATTGACTTGAATCTCGTCCTTATTGTCATGTAATAATGACGCGGGAATAAACATTGGGGCGCCATTATCAAGCAACTGTACACGTAATCCTCCGCGCATCACATCTTGAATTTCTGCTTGGAATGTCGGTTTTTCTTCAACTTGGGTTGCCAGATAACGACAATACAGCCAGTCTGCAATATCACGTTCCACTAACCGGTTTTGGCGACGCGCTTCTTGTAAGCGAACTAAAAGCTCGTCATGCGGTTTTTCGCAGGGTTGTTGTGTCAATACGGCTTTAATTAAGCGATGATTGACCATATCGGAATATTTACGAATTGGGGAGGTCCATGTCGCATAACCAGATAAACCTAAACCAAAGTGCGGTGCCATTTCCGCTTTAAATTCAGCAAAGGTTAAGAAACGGCGTAAACGCAGTTCAAGATAGTCACTCTCTAATGGTTCAATATCGTGACGCATCTGGCAATAGCCATCTAATGTTGCCAAATTTTCGACGGAATAACGTTCAGCTAAATTGGCTTGATTACTGTCATCGCTTAGCTGGGTTAATAAAAATTGATGGGCACTGTCGAGGAATTTTTTATCAAAACCAGAATGAGTATTAAAAATACCGCACTTTACCTGTTCATTGAGATAGTGTGCCGCACAAATATTGGCAAGGATCATACACTCTTCCACCATTTGATTGGCAATACGACGATATTTGGCTTGAATCGCGTTGACTTTGCCATTATCAGCCAAGACAAAGGCATAATCTGGTTTTTCTTTAAATAATAAAGAATGCTGCCTACGCCAGTCGATGCGTGTTTGGGTAAATTGATGTAACCATTCAATTTGTTGTGCGATCTGCGCATTTTCAGGTTGCCACCCATCAGCAACATTGTCTAAATAGTCGGACACTTGGTCATAGACTAATTTGGCTTTTGATTGTACATAAGCGGACACAAAACGTGGCGTTTTGCTAGTCGTACCGGCTAAATCCGTTTCGATATAACAAACCAATGCAGGACGGATTTCGTCTTGCATTAAAGAACAGCGCTCATCAGACAGTTCGGGTGGGAGCATTGGAATGTTGAAACCCGGTAGATAATTGGTGAAACAGCGCTGTTTGGCTTCAGCCTCAATAGGGGAATCAAGGGGGATATAAGCGGTTGGATCAGCAATGGCTACCACTAAACGCCAACCAATCTGCTGGTTATCTTGATAAATTGGCTCGATATAAAGCGCATCGTCCATATCTTTGGTGGTGGCCGCATCAATGGTGACAAAATAAAGATCGGTTAAGATTTCACGCTCATGTTGATCTATCATAGGATAGGCACTTAATCCTTGCACGGGGAAACGTGATTGTTGATGACGTGCGAGCGTGACCCACCAAGGCGCAAATTCATCCTCTGCACGGCAGATGAATTGCTGAATTTGAGCAAAAAAGAATCTGTCATCACGTAGAGGGTGCGTTTTTAAGGTGGCGACCACCCAATCCCCCTCTTGCAATGTCTCTTGTACTGATTTGTTTTGTGCCGCACCAATAGGTTGGTTAATTTGTGGGTGATCGACGAGAACCTGAAGTTTTTTATCTTTATTGAAACGCACGCGCGCGATAAAACGTGTGAGCATCGGCTCAATTAGGGCATCGGGTTCTGCCTGTTCCTTTTCACCGACCACATCAATCAGGGCTTTGATTTTGTCTCCATGCATGACTTTTTTCATGGCAGCGGGCGGAATAAAGTAACTTTTTTTATCACATTCAAGAAAACCAAAGGCTTTATCTGAGCTTTTTACGATACCCTCGACTTGTTGCTTACTGTCTCGGATTTGTTGTTTTAATTGCGAAAGGAGGGGATTATTTTGGAACATTTAGACTATCCATAAAAAATGAGAGCGGACAGATGTCCGCTCTTATATAACACGTAAAATTTATTCGAGTTCGCCCATGGCAACGATACTGAAGCCTGCATCAACATGGACTACTTCCCCCGTGATGCCTGCACTCAAATCTGAGCATAAGAAAGCTGCTGAGTTACCCACATCTTCAATGGTGACCGTTCGGCGTAATGGTGCGGTTTGTTCGAAGTTTGCTAACATTTTTTTGAAGTTTTTGATACCAGACGCCGCGAGTGTACGAATTGGACCCGCAGAGATCGCATTTACGCGGATACCGTCTTTACCTAAGGCCGCTGCCATAAAACGCGTATTAGCTTCTAATGACGCTTTGGCTAAACCCATCACGTTATAGTTAGGAATCGCGCGTTCTGCCCCTAAATAAGAAAGGGTTAGGAGCGCTGAATTTGGATTTAACATACTACGTGCCGCTTTTGCCATCGCAACAAAGCTATATGAGCTGACATCGTGCGCAATACGGAAACCTTCACGGTTTACCGCATTCACATAGTCACCGTCTAATTGATCACCCGGTGCAAAGGCAATGGAGTGGACAAAACCATCAAATTTTTCCCAGTGTTTAGCTAATTCAGCAAAGCATTGTTCGATGCTTTCATCGGTGCCCACATCACAAGGTATCACAATATTCGACCCTAATTCTTTCGCAAATTCTTCCACGCGGCCTTTTAATTTATCATTTTGATAAGTGAAAGCGAGTTCAGCGCCTTCACGTTTCATTGCTTGCGCAATACCGTAAGCAATAGAACGATTACTTGCGACACCGGCAATTAAAATACGTTTGTTTGTTAAGAAACCCATAATCAATACCTTTTTCGTATGTTAAAAATTCTGGCTAGTATAAGGGAAAATCTGAATAAATACAAAGCTGACCTTATGCACAATTGGATTAAGCAGGATTATCAATGTCTTTAAATTCAACTTCCAGATCATACTGTTGGCTTAACCATTCGCCTAACGCTTGAATGCCATAGCGCTCGGTCGCGTGGTGCCCCGCCGCAAAAAAATGAATGCCTTGTTCGCGTGCTGAATGAATTGTTTGCTCAGATACTTCACCAGTAATAAAGGCATCAATGCCTTGGTTGGCGGCTAAATCGATATAACCTTGCCCGCCACCTGTGCAAATCCCGACTGTACGAATCAAGTGCGGTGCATTATCGCTACAAACTAACGGTTTGCGCTTTAGCACTTGTTCAATACGTAATGCGAAGGCTTCGCTGGTTAGTGGGCTAGCTAAAGTGCCATACACGGGAATACTGACCGCAGTTTGTTCTAAGGGTTGTAAGTTCTCAATCTCTAATAGTGCAGCCAAACGTGCATTATTGCCTAATTCAGGGTGAACATCTAAAGGCAAGTGATAACCATATAAGTTGATGTCATTTACTAATAAGGTTTTGATACGTTTTCCTTTCATCCCGCGAATACAAGGATTTTCACTTTTCCAAAAATAACCATGATGAACTAAAATGGCATCAGCGTGTTGGCTCACGGCATATTCAATTAAGGCTTGGCTTGCTGTGACACCTGTGATGATTTTTTGGATATCTTTTTTTCCTTCGACCTGTAAGCCATTCGGTGCGTAATCAGAGATGGCTTGGGTATTGAGTTTATGATTGAGAATGTGTTCAAGTTCAAGGGCGTTCATGCAGCTTTCTCGTTGTGAATAAGGGGAAATGAATGGGGAACATGGTAAAGGATTTAGACGAGAATAAGAAGAAAAAAATGGCTAATGCGAATATCTTTTTCAAGATAGTGGGGGAAACATCGCATTAGCCAAGCGTATTTACTACTTCAAATTAAAAACAAGTTCATTATATACTTTATTATATAATGATCAACCATTAAAAATAGGTAACAGTAAAAAATCGGTATTTACTCAATGCCAATGAGTTTGTGTGTCTGTATGCTCAGTTGCCATTTGGGTTTATTAACACGTTGATTTAATAGGCCTATTTGACTGATTGTCTCTAGCAAATTCATTTCCCCCTTTACCTCACAAGGTGAAAGGTAGTAACGTTCTGATCGGATCAGTTGTTCAATCTGCTCACAAAAGGCCATGACATTTTCATCTGCCACAATACGCACTTCATGGGCAAAAGGAATACATTTTTGCTGATATTTATGCTGATACAGGCGTTTGGGGCTGGTGGCAATGTAATCAATTTGGCTTGGGATAGCTTTCAGTCCATTGGTTTCAATCGCTAAAAAGTAGCCTTCGGCTTTTAGTGCATCAAGTAACAAGCCAAGTTTGGGAACAATAGTCGGTTCACCGCCAGTGATAATAATATTCTTGGCAGAAAATGACCGCACTTTTTGCAGAATTTGGCTGAGTGTCCAAGTGGTATATTGATTGTAAGGTGTATCGCACCAAGGACAGGCTAGATTGCATTTACCAAAACGCACAAAAATGCTTGGCATGCCGGTATTAAAGCCTTCCCCTTGTAAGCTTTCAAAAATTTCCACTATATGATATTCAGGCTCAAAAATATCTCGAATTTGCACCGCACTTATTCCTTATATTCACAAAATGAGGTGGGCGTTTCCCATAGGCGAATGGCAGAAACGGGCAAATCTGCCTCATATTTCAAACAATTAAACATAAAACGGGCCATTTCTTCCGCGGTGGTACGTGTAGGTAGGGAAAAGGTTTTAGAGTCTAAGGACTGTAATAACTTCGCCACTTTTGATTCTTTTTCACTGCTGCAATCATAAATAAACGCATGATCCATTGGATCGAGAATACGCTGTTTGACAATCGCTTTTAAATCAGTGAAGTCAATCACCATACCTTTTTTCGGTCCACTTTGGTGCAACTCACCACAGAGTTCAACTTGTAAGGTGTAGGTGTGTCCATGTAAATTTTTGCATTTCCCATCATGTCCATCGAGCATATGTGCCATATCAAAATGAAATTCTTTTGTAATTTTAAACATGAATCACTCCGTACTTTTGGTTGATAAATAGTCATTTAAGCCCTTTTCACGCAAGAGGCAACTTGGACAGTCGCCACAACCTTGCTCCACGCCCATATAGCAAGTATGGGTATGCTGGCGAATGTACTCTAATACGCCCAGTTCATCTGCTAATTGCCAAGTTTGCGCTTTGGTCAGATACATTAAAGGGGTTTTTAGATTAAATTGATAATCCATCGCCAGATTAAGTGTCACATTCATGGATTTAATAAACACATCGCGACAATCGGGATAGCCACTAAAATCCGTTTCACAGACGCCAGTGATAATGTCTTGAATACCCTGACCTTTGGCATAGATGGCGGTATAAAGTAAAAACAGGGCATTGCGACCGTCAACGAAAGTATTCGGTGTACTGCCATGTTGCTCAATTCTTGCCTGCTCATCCATTAAGGCATTTTGGGTAATCGCTTTAATGACAGAGGTATCAATTAAAGTTTGTTTGACCCCAAGGTTTTGGGCTATCCAGGTTGCTTTTTCAAGTTCAATCGCATGGCGTTGACCGTATTGGAAAGTCACGACTTCAACATTTTCAATCCCATAATCTTGTATTGCTTGAAAGAGACAGGTAGTGGAATCTTGTCCACCGGAAAAGATCACGACCGCTTTACGATCGCGGTTTGGGTTAGTTAACTGCATAGTATTTTCCTAGTTTTGTTTCGAACAATTGTTGGTTGTTCAAGTGGGAGGGTTACGAACCACTATGAAAAAAGAAAGAGTAGGTTTGTTTAAGCAGTGTTTTACTGCGTACTAACTTAATCAAGACCTACTGACGACAAAAGTGCGGTTATTTATTGGCTAAAATTTCCGCGAGTTCTAAATCCTGCTTCACATCAATATCCACAGAACGATAAGTTGGCATTAAGTAGAATTTGATTGGGGGAATAAAGAAATATTTTTCTTTCAGCAATTTTGCCACATCATTAATGTAAATCGCCCCATTTGCGCGATACATTTTAGGCAATGTTTGGCGCGCCGCTTCGAAATCTTTAATTTCACGTACTGGCAAGACTTCATGAGCGTCACCTAACGAAAAGGCTTTATAAGGGTGATGTTCACATTCACAGGCTGAAACAACAGAACTCACGCCACCACTCATAAAAATATCCATCGCATTTTTGATATCTAAATGATCACGTAATGGACTAGTCGGTTGTAGATGTGTACAAGTCCCAGATTCAATGTTCAGTTCATGGAGGGCATGTAAAATGGCATCAATTGTTCGAGAGTTATCTTGTGCAAGCTCACTTGGTCTTTTGATCGCTGTCACACCATATTTTCTGGCTTCATCCAGAATATTATCTCCATCTGAAGTCACCACAATTTGATCAAATACCTCTGCATTTTGAGCAGCGAGAATCGCTCTACCAACCAGAGAATGTCCTCCCACCTTTTTCAGGTTTTTGTCAGGAATGCCTTTTGAGCCAGCACGGGCTGGAATGATAGCAATATTGGTCATAATGAGCTCCTATCTTGAATTACAACTGTTTTAAACTGTCCCAAAAGATGACTTGTGATTCATCAATGATACCTAAGCGACGCATGACCTTTACATACGGATTATTTAATGCGTCTTGTTTATTTTTTATCTGTTTATCCGATGTGAAAATAATATGGCTAATTTTGTCTTTTGGTAAGGAAAAATACAATGAACTTGCAACACCGCCTACTTTATCAGGTAATAGACCCGTCATCATTAATACTTCAAAGGAAATATTAGCAGGAATATTGGTGATATTTGGGGCGTTATTCAGAATGTAGTCATTAATTTCACCACCTTTTGGATGCCCTTTAAAATAGATTTTATAATTATCCCCGATAAATAAATCCCCTTCAGGTTTTATAAAGTGGTTGAGTAAATTAAGCTGTTGCTGTGCATAGTATTCTCGCACATCTGTATTTGCTTCCCAAGTGGTCGTGCCAGTAAAAACAAACTTTGCTTGTGGTATTTCTAACGACGTTTTGATTTCATCAGTAAAACCGACCAATTTTAAGTAGAAGGCTTGTTTTTCAGGTGCTAGCTTCTGGTAAGCCGACCAATCCATTTTTTGGTAATGTCCTGCAAGGTAGTTCTTTAATGGCTCTAAAAATGCAGCCTTTTCAAAATACTCTGTACTTAAAAAATGATATTTGACGGGGAACGCAGTGTGCCAAACATAGCGGGCAATAGTCGGGTTATCAAACTTTATTTTTCCTGAGAGCAAATAGCGTGAAAACTGTTTTTCCGCGCGTTTAATTTCTGCTGAAATGTCTTGGTTTTCTTCTTTTTCTAAATCAACATATTCCATTGAGCCATCGTCATAAAGATTTAGGTGCTGAATTGAGATGCGATCTAAATGTTCAAAACGATAGGCTAACAGAGGACGCATAAGTTTAAATGAATGGGCAATATTTAAGTGAATATCTAACTCAATATGTTCAGAATATTGATCTAAAACGGTAAACAGCTCTTCAGTCGGATGGTTATCTTTTAGTTCTATAAAATGGATATTGGGGTATTGTTCAGTGAGCTCTTTCGGCAATGTAAATCGTGATAACCCCATAATTCTAGGTGTTTCTTTATCTTCACTTTTTTGGGTGAAGTCCATCAGTTGATTGAGTGCGGGTAAAGAAGCAGGGTCGAGGTAAATCGTCACTACTTTTGACCAACTTACTACACTGAATAATGAAAGAATAACGAATAAAAAGAGTTTTAAATGTAATGTACAGCTTTTCATCTTAACACCTTGTAAAAGTGATATCCCCAACATGATGTTGGGGATAAGAGAGTGATTATTTTTGCTTCATCGCAGGGAAGAGAATGACATCTCGGATTGAAGCCGCGTTTGCAAATAACATGGCTAAGCGGTCGATACCTAATCCTTCGCCAGCGGTTGGTGGAAGACCATGTTCAAGTGCGGTCACAAAGTCATCATCTTTAAACATAGCTTCGTCATCACCCGCCTCTTTCGCGGCGACTTGTGCGTCAAAGCGCTCATTTTGATCTTCGGCATCGTTTAACTCAGAGAAACCATTCCCAATTTCGCGTCCACCGATGAATAATTCAAAACGATCGGTGACTTCAGGATTTTCATCATTACGACGTGCTAATGGCGAAATTTCTGCAGGATGTGCCATTAAGAAAGTTGGTTGAATCAAATGATGTTCCGCGACTTCTTCAAAGATCACATTAACAAGACTACCTAATCCCCACGATTTTTGCACCTCAATACCTAATTTTTTCGCCACCGCGACCGCTCGATCAAAGTCATAGAGATCCTCTTTCACGATGCCTTTATCTGCACCATATTTTAGAATCGCCTCATGCATGGTGATACGTTCAAATGGTTTGCCAAAATCAAATTCGTATTCGCCGTAAGGCACGATGGTGGTGCCTAAAATATCCAATGCTAATTTACGTAATAGTTCTTCCGTGTTATCCATTAAATCGTGGTAGTCCGCATAGGCTTGGTAGTATTCAAGCATCGTAAATTCAGGGTTATGACGCACAGACACCCCTTCATTACGGAAGTTACGGTTTAATTCAAATACACGCTCAAAACCACCGACCACTAAACGTTTTAAGTAAAGTTCAGGCGCAATACGTAAATACATATCCACATCTAAGGCATTATGATGTGTGACAAATGGACGTGCGGATGCGCCACCAGGAATGATTTGTAGCATTGGGGTTTCGACTTCCATAAAGCCTTTTGAAAGGAAGTATTCGCGAATACCTGCAATGACTTTGGAACGAATAATGAATGTACGGCGTGAATCTTCGTTCGCAATTAAATCTAAATAGCGTTGACGATAGCGTGTTTCTTGGTCACTTAAACCATGGAATTTGTCTGGTAATGGGCGCAATGCTTTAGTTAATAATTGCACTTCAGTACAACGGACAGTTAATTCGTTAGTTTTTGTCTTAAATAATGTGCCTTTGACACCCACAATATCGCCTAAATCCCAGTGTCCTACATCATCAGCATAAACGCCTTCTGGCAAATTATCACGAGCCACATAAAGTTGAATACGACCAGACATATCTTGCAAGGTGATAAAGGTGGCTTTCCCCATAGCACGACGTGTCATAATACGCCCTGCGACTTTTACTGCTATTTCTTGTGCTTTTAATGTCTCACCGTCAAGTGCATCGTAGTTTGCGTGTAAATCTTGTGCAAGTACATCACGACGGAAAGTATTGGGGAAGGGGTTCCCTTTTGCACGTAACGCGGCTAATTTTTCACGACGTACTAACATTTCACCATTAAGATCAAGTTCTTGAGTTTGTTCTGACATTTTTATTACCTAATTTCTCATATTTTTATTTGGCAAAGCGCCCAGATAATCATTTACAATCCGGCTTTTAAACTGGCTTCAATAAAACGATCAAGATCGCCATCGAGTACCGCTTGAGTATTGCGGTTTTCCACACCAGTACGTAAATCTTTAATGCGCGAATCGTCTAACACATAGGAGCGTATTTGACTGCCCCAACCAATATCGGACTTTGTGTCTTCCATGGCTTGTTTATCGGCATTTTTCTTTTGCAATTCCATTTCATACAGTTTCGCTTTCAACTGTTTCATACATTGATCTTTGTTTTTATGTTGAGAGCGATCATTTTGGCATTGCACCACGATCCCGCTTGGAATATGGGTAATACGCACCGCACTTTCTGTTTTGTTGACGTGCTGCCCCCCCGCACCCGAAGCACGGTACACATCAATACGTAAATCTGCAGGGTTGATGTCAATGTCGATATCATCATCAATTTCGGGATAAACGAACGCTGCACTGAATGAGGTATGACGGCGGTTATTGGAATCAAAAGGACTTTTACGTACTAAACGATGAATGCCTGTTTCGGTGCGTAACCAACCGAATGCATATTCACCAGACACCTTAATGGTTGCGGATTTGATCCCTGCCACATCCCCATCGGACACTTCCATTAATTCCGTTTTAAAGCCTTTGCTTTCTGCCCAGCGTAAATACATACGCAAGAGCATTTCTGTCCAGTCTTGTGCTTCGGTTCCCCCAGAGCCGGCTTGTAAATCGACATAGCAGTCTGCGGCATCGTGTTGTCCACTGAACATACGGCGGAATTCTAATTTTGCTAGTTGTTGTTCTAATTCATCGAGTTCAGCAACGGCTTCGTGGAAAGTGCTTTCATCTTCGGCTTCAATGGCAAGCTCGAGTAACCCTTCGACATCTTCTAAGCCTCGATCAAGTGTATGAATAGTATTGACGACCCCTTCTAATGCAACACGTTCTTTACCTAATGCTTGTGCTTTTTCCGGTTCATTCCAGACATCAGGTTGTTCGAGTTCTGCATTGACTTCTTCTAAGCGTTCAACTTTCGCATCGAAGTCAAAGATACCCCCTCAACACTTGCGTGCGTTCAGCGAGGTCTGAGATTTTATTTCTGATAGGATTAATTTCAAACATAATTCAACTACGTTCAGATTTTAAAAAGAGAAAAAATAAGTGCTGATTATAAGCTATTTTGGCGGGTTATGGTAGGCAATTTTTTAGGCGCTACTTGCACAAATAATGGATCTCTTTATAATTGCTCAATTCGCTATTTGTATTTTTATTGTTAAAAATGGGACAAAAATGAAAAAGGTATTCAGTGTATTTTTGCTAGTCGGGATGTCAAGTTCGCTATTCGCCAATTCACAACCTTTAGTAGAACAGTTACAAAAAATGGGGTTATCTGGGGTAGAAGTGAGTGATTCTCCCGTAAAAGGCATTAAAACAGCGATCACTGATAATGGCATATTTTATATTACTGAGGATGCAAAATATGTACTTGATGGTAAGTTATACGCCTTGTCAGAGAAAGGATTGCGTGATGTGTCGTCAAATTTATTACTGGATAAATTAGCCACTTATAAAAATGAGATGGTGGTTTATCCTGCAAAAAATGAGAAACACGTTATTACTGTATTTATGGATACCTCTTGCCATTACTGCAAAGTACTGCATAAGCAAATTAAAGACTATAATGATCTCGGTATTACGGTACGTTATCTGGCTTTTCCTCGTGGTGGTGTGCAATCTAAAACAGCACGTGAAATGGAAGCGATCTTTACGGCACAAGATCCGCAATTTGCGTTAACTGAAGCCATCAATGGTAACCCACCGAAAACCTTGAAAAATGCGGATATCACCAAAAAACATTATCAATTAGGTTTACAATTTGGGGTCAATGGCACCCCAAGTATTGTCACCGAGAAAGGCGAATTGATTGGTGGTTATTTAAAACCGGCTGATTTATTGTCTGAATTATCCCAGTAACAGGGGATTAAATAAGGACGCTTTCTGCGTCCTTCATTTATTCTTGTCTTAGGAAGATAGTTGTGAATAAATTAATTCAACGCCGGACAGTCCCAATGGGCAAGCCGGTGTCTCCCGATCCTTTACTTGATCGTTTATATCGTGCGCGACAGATTCAGCATCCTGATCAGTTAGACCGCACTTTAACCGCACTGTTGCATCCCCAACAACTTGCAGGGATTGACGCCGCAGTCGCCCTTTTCGTGCAAGCCTATAAGCAACAAGAACGTATTGTGATTGTCGGGGATTTTGATGCAGATGGTGCCACCAGTACCGCTTTAGCTGTTCTTGCCTTGCGTCAATTAGGCTTTACGCAAGTGACGTTTTTAATTCCGAATCGCTTTGAACAAGGTTATGGGTTAAGTCTTGCTGTGGCAGAACAGGCACTAGAACAACAAGTGCAATTGTTAATGACGGTGGATAATGGGGTGTCATCGGTGGAAGGAGTGGCTTTTTTAAAAGCACAAGGGGTCAAGGTCTTAATTACTGATCATCATTTACCGCCTACACAATTGCCTGATGCCGATGCGATTGTTAACCCTAATTTATCCACTTGCGGTTTCCCATCAAAAGCCTTAGCTGGCGTAGGGGTAGCCTTTTATTTAATGTTAGCTTTGCGTGCGAAGTTTCGTGAATTGGGGATCGTTGATCAACAGACTCAACCGAATTTTACTGAACTATTGGATCTGGTTGCCTTAGGCACGATTGCGGATGTTGTCCCTTTAGATCAAAATAATCGTATTTTAGCCCATCAAGGTTTGGCGCGTATTCGGGCTGCACGTTGTCGTTGTGGTATTCGTGCGTTAGCAGAAGTGGCAAATCGTGATATCCGTCAGCTGGCCGCGTCGGATCTCGGTTTTTCTATCGCACCACGCTTAAATGCTGCTGGTCGTTTAGATAATATGTCGATTGGCGTCGAGCTATTATTGGCTGAGGATATGGCTACAGCCCGAGCACTCGCGCTTGAATTAGATGGCTT
Source organism: Bisgaard Taxon 45 (assembly GCA_049888895.1). Classification (GTDB taxonomy): domain Bacteria; phylum Pseudomonadota; class Gammaproteobacteria; order Enterobacterales; family Pasteurellaceae; genus Pasteurella. The sequence continues at coordinate 83,506 of JBLUWJ010000002.1, forward strand.
AAATCAAACGCGCAAAGAAATTGAACAGGGGATGAAACTTGAGGCGTTAGAAATTTGTCGCCAATTGACCGCACTTCAGCAAACGCTTCCGCTTGGCATCACGTTGTATCAGGCAGACTGGCACCAAGGGGTGTTAGGCATTGTGGCTTCGCGTATCAAAGATCATTTTCATCGTCCAGTGGTCGCCTTTGCCCAAGATCAAGTGGGGATCTTAAAAGGTTCAGCACGTTCGGTAGAGGGACTACACTTACGCGATATCTTAGAGCGTATTCATTGCTTGTATCCGGATATGATTTTAAAGTTTGGTGGGCATGCCATGGCAGCGGGCTTAACCATTCAAGAAAGCCGTTTTACTGATTTTCAGCAGGTATTTAATCAAATTGTTTGCGACTGGTTTGATGAAGGGCAGCGACAAGGTATTGTGTGGACAGATGGCGAACTTGATAGTATTCAATTAAGTTTAACAACGGCAGAATGCTTGAAAGAGGCAGGACCATGGGGGCAAGCTTTTCCAGAACCGGTCTTTGATGGTGAATTCAAAATTTTACAGCAACGTTTAGTCGGCGAAAGACATCTTAAAATGATGGTTGAGCCCAAACAGGGTGGACCATTGCTTGATGCCATTGCCTTTAACGTCGATACTCGTTATTATCCTGATTTGTCGATAAAATTGGCAAAATTGGCATATAAATTAGACATTAATGAATTTAGGGGCAATCGACAGCTGCAGTTATTGGTTGATTATATTGCACCGATAGGGACTTAACTAGACTATGTGGCGGATCGGTTTTTTCTTTCTTTGCGTATGGGGGACTATGCAGTATGCATGGGCAACACCAACTTCAGTTTCGCCACAAACCCATAAATCCCCCCTTTTTCTTGAGGGGCGTGATTACTTTTCTTATCAAAAGCCTGTTTATCAGGCGAACCCTTCTGATCCGATTTTACTTCAGTTTTTTTTTGATTATGACTGCCGTGTATGTTCCTCTGCGCTTGATATTTTAGAACTGTATTCACAAATTAATTTTGATAAAGTGGTGTTAACAGAATTACCTATTGCGGCAGAGAAAGCGCATTATTCCGCGTCGGTTTTTTATGCCTTAAAAGCAATTCAAGCGGAGGATATATCCGCCTTGTTGTTATTTGAAACGGCGGATAAACATCGGTATGGGCAGCTTTCTCGCTTTCATGAGCTACGCCTATGGTTAGATCGGCAAGGAGTCAATACGGATGATTTTACCAAGGCGCTGTATTCAGTTAACGTCGCTAAAGCCGTCGAACAAGCAGAAAAATTGACGGAAGAATACGGTGTATTTACCTTTCCTTATGTGGTGATTGGTGGGCGTTATGTATTAACTGCGAGCACACTATATAGTGATGATTACAGTTTTGCTGTATTAGATTTTTTAGTAAACAAATTAATAAAGGAAAAACAGAAAGAATGAAAATTGGTATTGTCGGTGCAATGGCACAAGAAGTCGATATTTTAGCAAACTTAATGGAAGGCAAAACCATCACTCAAGTGGCAAGTTGCGTGATTTATGAAGGCAATATTCAAGGGAAATCGGTAGCACTGTTACAATCAGGTATTGGCAAAGTCGCCGCCGCAATGGGAACGAGTATTTTATTACACATGACAAAACCTGATGTGGTGATTAACACCGGATCGGCCGGTAGTGTCGCACAAGGTTTAAAAGTTGGTGATATCGTGATTTCTACTGAAACCCTTTATCACGATGCGGATGTGACGGCATTTGGTTATGCCAAAGGTCAATTACCAGCTTGTCCAGCGACATTTCAATCTGATAAAAGATTAGCAGATTTAGCAGAGAAAATTGCACAACAACAAGGACATCAAGTTAAACGTGGTTTAATTTGTTCGGGTGATAGTTTTATCCATGGTGGCGAAAAATTAGCCCAAATTAAGGCTGATTTTCCACAAGTGTTGGCGGTCGAAATGGAGGCCACAGCAATTGCACAAGTGTGCCATGCGTTTCATGTGCCTTTTGTGGTCGTGCGTGCGATTTCTGATAGCGGTGATGGCGAAGCAAGTATGTCTTTTGAAACGTTTTTACCTCTTGCAGCAAAACAATCATCAAATATGGTGCTTGCGATGTTAGCTCAGTTGTAATCAGGTTAAAACGGATAAAAGTGCGGTCAATATTTTGTCAAATTTAACCTGTGATAAGCTCGCTAAAACAATCTCTAAAACGGTTCATGTAAGCAGACTCAAATTTCCCGCTTGCTAGACGAGATCAAGTATTAAACCCTTCTTTTAGGGGATATGTCGTCTTTGATGCTTGTTCTGCTATGGGCAATAATGGATAAAAAGGGATGAGATGAAGCATAATGCCTCTCATCCCTTGCTATTTATTCCTGAGCAGAATAATAAATAACCTTTTTGCCTTTCGATTTTCCTAAAAACTCGCTACACTTTTATGAGTTTTGGCTTTTTGATAAATAATAATGAATTGGTCTTATCTTGTTGATGTGATTCCTCGGTTTATACAAGCCGCATGGATTACCTTGCAGCTCTCCTTTTGGGGCGTCCTGTTTTCGCTCTTGTTTGGCGTGCTAATTGCTGTCATCACTGCTTATAAAATTCGTCCTTTGTATGTGATAGCAAGAGCCTATATTGAGCTTTCTCGTAACACCCCTTTATTGATACAACTGTTTTTCCTTTATTATGGTTTGCCGAAAATCGGGATTAAATGGGACGGGTTTACTTGTGGAGTGATTGCCTTGGTTTTTCTTGGGGCAAGCTACATGGCAGAAGCCATTCGTGCAGGGTTACTTGCCATTTCTATTGGGCAAGTTGAAGCGGCTAAATCCATTGGTCTAACCCCATTGCAAACGTTTCGCTATGTGGTTTTTCCGCAAGCATGGGCGATTTCTATTCCGGCGGTCAGTGCCAATGTATTATTTTTGATTAAAGAGTCTTCGGTAATCAGTGCCGTGGCGGTGGCAGAGTTGATGTTTGTGACCAAGGATATTATTGGAATGGATTACAAAACCAATGAAGCCTTATTCCTTTTATTTATCAGTTATTTAGTCATTTTATTACCGATTTCATTAGTGGCGCGTTATGCCGAAAATCGGGTACGGAGAGCGAAATATGGGGTTTGAATGGTTATGGGAAGGGCAAAATGCTCTCCGATTGTTGCAAGGTCTTTGGCTAACCGCTCAAATTTCGTTTATTTCGGTGAGCTTGTCTTTGATCGCAGGGACATTATTTGGTTTGCTAATGCGAGTAAAAAGCCCAATTGTGCAGGGATTATGTCGGATTTATCTCGAAACCATCCGTATTGTCCCGATTTTGGTTTGGTTGTTTATGCTTTATTTTGGGCTTTCCACATGGGTCGGTTGGCATATTAGCGGTTTCTGGGTGTGTATTTGGGTATTTGTACTGTGGGGAACGGCAGAAATGGGCGATCTGGTTCGTGGTGCATTGGGATCGATTGAAAAACATCAAGTTGAATCTGCCAAAGCCCTTGCACTGAAGCCGTGGCAAGTTTTTTGGTATATTGAGTTACCACAAGGCACACGACGGGTATTACCGGGTGTGATCAACTTGTTTACTCGAATGATCAAAACCAGCTCCTTAGCCGCATTAATAGGTGTGATTGAAGTGGTCAAAGTGGGACAGCAGATCATTGAAAATGCGTTGCTGACTAACCCAACGGCATCATTTTTTGTTTATGGGTTAATTTTTATTCTCTATTTTCTCATGTGTTATCCGCTTTCGCTCTGGGCAAGCTACTTAGAACAGCGTTGGCAGAGTTAACCCTTTTCTGATGATTTATATAACCAAACTATCTAATCAATAAGATTTAAGCCTTTGTTTTTTACAAGGGGTTTCGGCAAAATCAGTATAACTTCTTTTGGAAAGCACTATGGAACTACTTTCAATTAAACAATTACACAAAACCTATGGTGACACCGTTGCCATTCCGTGCCTTGATTTGACTTTGCATAAAGGCGAAGTGGTGGTGATTTTAGGTCCATCAGGTTGCGGTAAAAGCACGTTACTCCGCTGCATTAATAGCTTAGAGCAAAAGCAAGGCGGAAAAATTAGCATGACGGGGGTGGGTGAGTTTGGGGTTGATTTAAGTTGGGAGCAATCTCGCCAAAAAGTGGGGATGGTATTCCAATCCTACGAATTATTTGCTCATTTAAACGTGATCGAGAATATTCTGCTTGGGCCATTAAAAGTGCAACATCGTCAGCGTGAGGAGGCCGAAGCTCAAGCGGATAAGTTACTCGAACGTGTTGGGCTATTAGATCGTAAAACGGCGTTTCCCCGTGAATTATCTGGTGGGCAAAAACAGCGCATTGCGATTGTACGCGCGCTGTGCATGAATCCTGAAGTGCTATTGCTCGATGAAATTACTGCCGCTCTTGATCCAGAAATGGTACGTGAAGTACTTGATGTGGTGTTGGAGTTAGCTAATGAAGGGATGTCGATGTTGATTGTGACACACGAAATGGGCTTTGCCGAAAAAGTAGCGGATCGGATTGTGTTTATGGATAAAGGCGAAATCATCGAACAAGGGACGCCACAACAATTTTTTCACCAACCACAAACAGAACGTGCTAAACAATTTCTTTATGGTATGAATTATTAAAACGACTTACAGGAGAAATCTATGAAACTCAACACAATATTTAAAACGCTTTTGGCTACTGCCGTAGCCGCCTTTGCTTTAACAGCATGCGATAAGGCTAATACGTCTGCGGCAAGTCCGGTAGGCGAAAAAGATAGTGTAGCACAGCTGAAAGAAAAAGGGGTAATTCGCATTGGGGTATTTGGTGATAAACCACCGTTTGGTTACGTGGATGCAAACGGCAAAAATCAAGGTTTTGATGTAGAAATCGCAAAAGAGATCGCCAATGATTTATTGGGTAGCCCTGATAAAGTTGAATTTGTACTCACCGAAGCGGCAAACCGTGTGGAATATCTCAAATCTAACAAGGTTGATTTGATTTTGGCGAACTTTACACAGACCCCCGCCCGTGAAGAAGTGGTGGATTTTGCTACGCCTTATATGGTGGTAGCATTAGGTGTTGTCTCGCCAAAAAATGCCCCTATTACGGATATTGCCCAATTAAAAGGACAAACCTTACTCGTGAATAAAGGTACCACGGCAGATGCCTATTTCAGCAAACATCACCCAGAGATCGACTTGTTGAAATTTGACCAAAATACCGAAACCTTTGATGCGCTGAAAGATGGTCGTGGTGTAGCGTTAGCACACGATAATGCGTTGTTATGGGCATGGGCAAAAGAGAACCCAAATTTTGAGGTAGGTATTGGTAATTTAGGACCGCAAGAGAACATTGCTCCCGCAGTACAAAAAGGCAACAAAGCCTTGCTAGACTTTATCAACCAAGAAATCTCAGCGTTTAAAACCAATGGCAAATTAAAAGCGGCCTATGAAAAAACGTTAGTGCCAGTTTATGGTGAGAAAGAGGATCTGCTTGCTAAATAATTTGTTAAAAAGCGCCCTGATGTTATCACAAGGGCGCTGGCAGAAACGCGGTATTCCTCGTGAGCAATCAAGATGTTAGCACCTAAATGCTGTAATCTTTACGGATGTTTAACGAAGAGATTTTTTACTTAGGATAACCCGCACTTTGTAGTCCCTATTTAGCTATTACCCCCATAAAAAAGCCACAGCTTGTGATGTTCAAGTGTGGCTTTATTTTTTTAAGCGTTTTTCGCTTGATTAATCAAGAATTGCACTAATAATGGCACGGGGCGACCCGTTGCGCCTTTGTTGGCGCCTTGTAACCATGCGGTTCCCGCAATGTCTAAGTGCGCCCAGCGATATTTGTCCGTAAAGTTGGATAAAAATGCACCTGCGGTAATCGCCCCGCCCCAACGTCCACCAATATTCGCAAGATCGGCAAAGTTGGATTTCAGTTGTTCTTGATATTCTTCACCTAATGGTAAACGCCAAGCTTTATCGGTACTTTGCGCAGCCGCTTGTTCGAGGGCTTTAGCTAATTCATCATCGGTCGAAATCAGCCCGCTGTTATGTGCGCCCAGTGCGACGACACAAGCACCTGTTAAGGTGGCAACATCAATCACCAGTTCAGGTTCAAAGCGTTCTACATAAGTGAGCGTATCACATAACACTAAGCGCCCTTCCGCATCGGTATTGAGCACTTCAACCGTTAAGCCTTTCATTGTGGTTAAAATATCACCCGGTCGATAGGCATTACCGTCTGGTAAGTTTTCACAACCCGCTAACACGCCAATCACGTTTAATGGTAGTTTTAACTCAGCAATCGCATTCATCACACCATATACAGAGGCCGCACCGCCCATATCGTATTTCATTTCATCCATGGCTTCAGCTGGTTTCAAAGAGATACCACCTGCATCGAAAGTCAGACCTTTACCGACGAGTACAATTGGTTTGGCATCTGGATTAGGATGATTGCGATAGTCAATCAGAGACAGCTGTGCTTCATTCACCGAGCCTTGCGAAACGGCTAAATAAGCGTTCATTTTTAACTCTGCTAACTCTTTTTCGCCAAGTACTGTCGTTTTGATGAGAGGTGAACGTGTGGCAAGGGCTTTTGCTTGTTCCGCTAAATAAACAGGATTACACACATTTGGCGGGCAGTTCGCGACGTCTTTGGCATAACGTACACCTAATGCGATTGCTTTCGCATGTGCAACAGCCTGTCGTGCACTATCTTCATCCGCACTAAAAATCACCTCTGTTAAGGCAATATCCTGTTCGTTTTTCTTACTTTTAAATTGCTCGAATTGATAGAAACTGCTTTCAATAGCTTCGACGCTAAAACGAATGTTCCAATAGAGGTCACGATCTTTAATTTGAATATCGGATAAATAGCTGATGACCTCTTTTGCTTTGGTGGCTTTCACTGCCTTGATCGTGTCTTGAATGAGTTGTTTAAATTGTTTCTCGTTCATTTCGCCTTTTTTACCTGCCCCGACGATGAACACACGTTCAGCACTGTAATGGGGTAAATGACGCAAGACGAGAACTTGCCCCAGTTTGCCTTGAATTTCGCCTGATTGAATGAGCTGACTTAGGTAGCCTTGAGAAATCTCATCGATTTTTTGTGCGGCGGGTGAGAGGTCACCCTTTTCATATAAGCCAATAATAATATTACTTTTTATGTCTAAAAGTGCGGTTGATTTAACGCGATATTCCATGTTGTCCTCACAAAGATTTTTACTGTTTTCACCTTAAAAATACGTTATCATACGAAAATTAAGCAGTTTTGAAACTAAACTATTCTATATAAATTGCAAGAAAAATATAGGCAATAATGTGATTTTAACTCGATATTTAACAAAGGAAGTGTTGAAGAGCCAATTGGCAATTTTATTCATTTTACTTCTGATTTTTTTCTGTCAACAATTAGTACGAGTGCTCGGCTCGGCTGCCAGTGGCAAAGTGCCCGCAGATTTGGTGATGTCCTTATTAGGACTGGGTATGCCTACCATGGCGCAATTAATGTTACCTCTGTGTTTATTTATTGCCATTTTATTAACATTTGGCCGTTTATATGCCGAAAGTGAAATTACGGTGATGCGTGCTTGTGGGGTAGGACAACGCATTTTAGTGCGAGTCGCACTGATTCTTTCTTTATTTACCGCTTCGCTTGCTGCTTATAATGTCTTTTGGTTGACGCCTTGGGCGATCCAAAAACAAAGTGAAATTTTAGAGGGGGCAAAAGCCAATCCGACCATGGGCGCGCTTGCATCCGGACAATTTATTAATACCAATAATAATGAGTTTGTTTTATTTATCGACAGTATTAAAGACAATACCATTCATGATGTTTATGTTTTTCAGACCCGTGAACGAGGGAATTTAAAACCATCAGTATTGGTTGCGGAAAAAGGCGAGTTAACCGCCTTACCAAATGGTGATCAAGTTCTTAAACTCGAAAATAGTCAGCGCGTTGAAGGCAGCAGTGCCTTCCCTGATTTCCGTATTACGCATTTTGAAACGTATCAAGCTTATTTAGGTTATCAAGATAAAAATAATAATGAGCAAGAAACAGAAGAGATGGGATTTGTTGAGTTAATGAACACCCATACGCCTGCAGCAAAAGCAGAGTTAAATTGGCGTTTAAGTCTGATCTTGGCAGTACCTTTAATGGCACTGATAGCCGTACCATTAAGCCGAGTGAATCCGCGTCAAGGTCGTTTTGCGAAAATTTTACCCGCGTTGTTACTGTATTTAATTTATTTTTTATTACAAAGCTCACTAAAATCCGCTTGGGCAGCCGATAAACTGGATGCAGGTTTATTGATGCCATTAGTCAATGGTATTTTTTTCCTATTGGGTATGTTGTTGAATAGCTGGGGGAGTGCCTCGATGCATAAGGCACGGTATTGGGTCAATAAAAATCTGTCAATAAAAGGATAAGCGAAAATGATGAGCACCTTAGACCGTTATTTAGGTAAAAGTATTTTAGGCGCAATTTTTGCTACTTTAATTATGCTCGTGGGGCTGTCTGGCATTATTAAGTTTGTCGAACAGTTTCGTAGCGTGGGTAAAGGGACCTACGATATTTGGCAAGCTATTCTTTATACCGTATTGACGATTCCAAAAGATATTGAAACCTTTTTTCCCATGGCAGCGCTATTAGGCGCGTTAATTGCGTTAGGTAATTTAGCCAGTCGCAGTGAATTGGTTGTCATGCAAGCCTCAGGTTTTTCCCGTCTGAAGATCGGTTTTGCGGTGATGAAAACAGCTTTACCGCTAGTGATTGTTACTATGCTAATTGGTGAATGGGGGATTCCGCAAACCGAACAGTTTGCTCGTGATATGCGTTCTAAAGCTATTTCAGGCGGTTCTTTACTCTCAGTGAAAAATGGGATTTGGGCAAAAGATGGCAACGAGTTTATTTATATTAAGCGGATCACTGATGATATTGCGTTAAGCGACGTGTATATTTATCGTTTTGCGGAAAATCGCCAGTTACAACAAGTTAAGCATGCGAATTCAGCCACTTACCAAGAAGGGAAATGGATCTTGAATCAGCTGACGGAATCGGATATTTCAGAAAATGAAGTTAAAACCGTTAATCGCGTAAATGCAGAATGGCAAACGAATTTAACGCCAGATAAACTGGGTATTGCTTCACTCAGACCAACCTCTTTATCGATTTCCGGCTTATCGAGTTATATTGCTTTTTTACGCGAAACGGGTCAGGAGTCCAAGAAGTTTGAGTTAACCTATTGGCGTAAATTATTTCAGCCACTTTCTGTTGGTGTGATGATGATGCTTGCGCTATCCTTTATTTTTGGCCCTTTGCGCAGTGTGACCGCGGGAGCACGCATTGTGACAGGAATTTGTTTCGGCTTCCTGTTCTATGTGGTCAATGAAATTTTCGGTCCACTCAGTTTGGTTTACAATGTGACACCATTAGCCGGTGCGTTAATGCCAAGCGTTTTATTTTTATTGATTACTTGGTGGCTATTAAGCCGCAAACGTACCTAGTCAAAAAATATAGCAATCTGACCGCACTTTATAGCGGTTAGATTCTTCTCCAATAATGCCATACTCGCCTGATGCCATGCCGTTCATCCTCTGATTCAAATTGCCGATCTTATCTTCAATATCGCCATGCTTGTTTAAGCGAAATCTCGCGTGGAAAGCGTGGAACAATGTTGTCTTTATTCAGGCTCTGTGTGAGGGTACGTTGCGCGGACTATATAGCTTGGTTATAAAGAATTCGACAAAGAGGGTGGGGTTTTTAAGCATAAGAAAGGCGGATAAGATATCCGCCTTTTGTGCTATTGACTATTCGGGTTTATAAACTAAATACGGCAAAACAGACTAATACCGTATAAAGTACGGATAACCCATAGAAAATGACACCGCTTGCTGGAATGTGGAGTTTGAAGTCATGCATTCCATGATGGATACGGTGCATTGCTCCCCACATTGGGAAAATTAATAATACAAGTAACAGTAATTTACCCAATGGACTGTGTAAGAATGCCACAAGCTCAATGATATTTTTAGGATCAATTAAACCAAATGGTAGTAAAAAGCCTAGAATTAAGACAAGCACAGGATAGAACATCGCACTGACGGTTGTGCCTGCACCGAACAATAACCATACAACAGGTTCATTGGAACGTTTTGGTGTATCTTTCATCTTTCTCTCCTCGCTTATACATACATAAAGACTAAAATGACGAGGCTGATAAAGATGGTCACAGCCCATAATGCCATTGTGATGATGTTAGGATTAATTCGTTCATTCTTCACAATAATATTTAATACTTTCGGGGTCATCACATAGTAAGTCACCGTATTTAATAACATTGCACCGAGTGTGATGATATTTAAAATAATCACAATTGGATTCTTCAAGAACGAAATGAAATTGCCAAAACTGTCTAAACTACCTAGACTAATCACCCCGTAAAGTAAGACTAAACAGAACCAAAGCGTTGGAATGGCAGTCGCTTCGCGTGCAATATAAAGTTTGTAAAAATCTAACTTTTTCCACCAAGTTGGTTTCATTTCACGCACATATTTTTTGCGTTTACTGGTTGTTGCTGTCATTTTACACTCCTTACTTTTGCGGTTTAAGCATTGCAATTACAAAGTCTTTTGCACTTTCGACTTTACCTTGGTTTACCGCTGAAGCCGGATCGACATGTTTTGGACAAACCTCCGAACAATAGCCAACAAACGTACAGCTCCAAACCCCATTTTTACCATTAATAATCTTCATCCGTTCTTCTTTACCATGGTCACGATTATCAAGGTTGTAACGATGTGCAAGCGTTAATGCAGCCGGTCCGACAAACTCTGGATTTAAGCCAAATTGTGGGCAAGCGGCATAGCATAAACCACAGTTAATACACATCGAGAAGGTACGGTATTTTTCAAGCTGTGCCGGCGTTTGTTTCGTACGACTTTGAGCTAACTCTGAAGAAGGATGTGGTTTGCCGTCTAATGCAGGTGCTTGGTTACCGATAATATAAGGTTTAATAGCTTCTAAGCTTTCAATAAAATGACTTAAATCTACCACCAAATCGCGCTCAATTGGGAAATTAGCCAATGGCTCAATACGCATATGACCGCTGTAGTCGCGTAAGAAAGTTTTACAGGCTAATTTTGGTTTGTTGTTAACCATCATCCCGCATGAACCACAGATCGCCATACGGCAAGACCAACGATAAGAGAGTTCTGGCTCTAATTTGTCTTTAATATAGCCTAACGCATCAAGCAATGATGTTTGATTATCGTAAGGCACTTGATAAGTCCGTAAGTATGGCTCTTTGTCCTGTTCAGGATTGTAACGCAATACTTCGATATTCATGATTGCTTGATTAACCATTTGCGTTCTCCTTATTGGCTTTTGCTGCTTCTTGTGCTTCGGCTTCTGCACCATAAACACGTTTTGCAGGTTGAGATTTCGTGATTTTCACATCACTGTATTCAATACGCGGTGCATCATCACCGTTATAGAAGGCAAGGGTATGTTTCAAGTAATTGACATCATCACGTTCAGTATAGTCTAAGCGTTGGTGTGCACCACGAGATTCTTTACGATCGATTGCTGAGTTTGCAATAGATTGTGCCACATCTAAGATATAGCCTAATTCAACGGTATATAAGACATTGGTGTTAAATACGCTTGAACGGTCAGTGATACGAATGCGTTTATAACGCTCTTTCAATTCTGCGATTTTATCCACAGCTTTTTGCATGCTTTCTTGGGTACGATAAATACCACAGCCTTCTTCCATGACCTCACCCATTTCATCACGGATTTCAGACCAAGACTCATTACCTTCTTGGTGATATAAGTCTTCTAAACGTTGAACGATATCACGTGCTTGAGCATCTACAGCGGTTTGGTTGACCGCAGGCGATTCAACGGCTCGTTGTGCTGCGTATTCACCCGCCACACGACCGAGTACCACTAATTCAGCCAATGAGTTAGAGCCTAAACGGTTGGCACCATGTAAGCCAGACGAAGCACATTCACCGACAGCAAATAAACCTTTGATGCGCGTTTCACTGTTGAAGTCTACTTCAATCCCGCCCATGGTGTAGTGAACCACTGGACGCACTGGAATTGGTGCTTTGGCAGGATCAACGCCTTCGTATGCTTGTGCTAATTCACAAATAAATGGTAAACGTTCGTGTAAGTATTTTTCACCTAAGTGACGTAAATCTAGGTGGACGACATCCACGCCTTTCGCGGTTTTTAAGGTGTTACCTTTTTGTAATTCTTGCCAGAAAGCTTGTGAAACTTTATCACGCGGTCCTAGTTCCATGTATTTATTTTCAGGTTTACCGATAGGGGTTTCTGGACCTAGGCCATAGTCTTGTAAGTAACGGTAGCCATTTTTATTGACTAAGATACCACCTTCACCACGACAACCTTCAGTCATTAAGATACCAGTATTTGGTAAGCCAGTTGGGTGATATTGAACGAATTCCATATCTCGTAGCGGTACGCCATGACGATATGCCATTGATAAACCATCCCCCGTGACAATACCACCATTGGTATTGAAGCGGAATGCACGACAACCACCACCTGTGGCAATCACCACCGCATTAGCATTAATTTGCACTAAGGTTCCTTCCATCATGTTCATGGCAACCATACCACGTGCATGACCATCATCAACGAGAATATCTAAGACGAAGTGTTCATCAAAACGAACGATTTGAGGATATTGAATAGAAGTTTGGAATAGAGTGTGTAATAAGTGGAAACCGGTTTTATCTGCGGCGAACCAAGTCCGTTCAATTTTCATCCCACCAAAACGGCGAACGTTAACATCCCCATCTTGTTTACGGCTCCAAGGACAACCCCAGCGTTCAAGTTGTGTCATTTCCACTGGTGAGTGTTGAACAAAGTATTCCACTACGTCTTGTTCACATAGCCAGTCACCACCCGCCACAGTATCATGGAAGTGTTTATCATAAGAATCTTCCTCTTTGATCACAGCAGCAGCACCGCCTTCTGCGGCCACAGTATGACTACGCATAGGGTAAACTTTTGATACTAATGCAATTTTTAAGTTAGGGTTTGCTTCCGCTGCTGCAATCGCTGCGCGTAAACCACCGCCACCAGCACCTACAATTGCAATATCGACATTAACAGTTTGCACGATATTCCTCCAATCAGAATATAAAGTAAAAAGGAACCGAAATTGGTTCATTAGGGTAGGTTCATTTTGCCACTATTTTGGGATATTCATAACCTTTTTTTACAAGAAAAAACCTGTTTCGTGATCTACCTCAAAAAAGTTAAAACGGTTTTTTTTGGAATGCTTATCGCAGATCGACTTTTTTCTTAACCCCTTTTTTTCTCTAGGGATAAACCAGATTTTTTGATGTGAATGTGATCGACATAATTGTATTGTATAGCGTGTTTTATGAACCGTTGTGAGGCTAAATTTGAAATAACCTAAGGGGATAGTTAGAATAGCGTCATCTTATTTACAAAACGGACAAAATTATGTTTGAACAAGAACATTGGCAACCGTCAGCCTCTATTGAAAATTTATTGGCGCGGGCAAAAATTATTGCTGAAATTCGTCGCTTTTTTACTGATCGTGGTTTATTAGAGGTAGAAACCCCAGTGTTAAGTGAATTTGGAGTCACCGATGTGCATTTATCGACGTTTAACACTGACTTTATTTCGCCAATGGCAGAAAAATCAAAAACCTTGTGGCTGTCAACCAGTCCCGAATATCACATGAAACGTTTACTTGCGGCGGGAAGTGGTCCTATTTTTCAATTATGTCACGTGTTCCGTAATGAAGAGGTTGGGCAGCGGCATAATCCCGAATTTACGATGCTCGAATGGTATCGCCCTCACTTTGATATGTATCGTTTAATTAATGAAGTCGATGATTTATTACAACAAATTTTAGACTGTAAACCGACAGAAAGTTTAAGCTATCAATTTGTTTTTCAAGAATATGTGGGGCTAGATCCCCTATCTGCAGATAAAGCAGAATTAGTCGCAAAAGCAAAACAATATCATTTACAGCAGGCAGAGCAACAAGATCGCGATACGTTATTACAATTCTTATTTAGTACTGTTGTGGAACCCAATATTGGTAAAGACAACCCAGTGGCGGTTTACCATTTCCCAGCAACGCAAGCCGCGCTTGCACAAATCAGTTCTGAAGATCATCGTGTGGCAGAACGTTTTGAGTTTTATTATAAAGGGCTGGAATTAGCGAATGGTTTCCATGAGTTAACCGATGTAAATGAACAATTACATCGCTTTGAGCAAGATAATGTGCAGCGACAAAAAATGGGCTTGCCGCAACGTCAAATTGATAAACGTTTATTAGGGGCATTGCAAGCAGGTGTGCCGAATTGTTCAGGCATTGCATTGGGCGTTGATCGTTTGCTAATGATTGCCTTAGGGGCGAATACGATCCATGAAGTGATAGCGTTTGGCATAGAAAATGCGTAGAACTTGAGGGATAAGATAAAAAGAGGCAGAAAGCAGTCTGCCCCTTTTTTTTAGATTATTTTGCCATTTTTACTTCTTTGACCCATTTATCTGTGATCCGTTTCCCTTCTGCACTTGAGCCAAAACGATCAAAATCATAATTGATCAGTTTTAATTGTTTGGGATCAACCGATTGTGGCGCAGCTTCCGCATGAATATTGGTTGGAATTTGATAGACTTTGGTTTCACGCCAGACTAGCTCTTGTGCTTCTTTGGTTAAGGCCCAATCAACAAAGCGTTTGGCATTCTCAAGATTACGCGCATTTTTGACGATACTCATCCCCCCTAAAGAATAGCCATCGCCTTCACAAGGTAAAATACTCTCAACAGGGGCACCATTTTCTTTTTCTGTGGCATAGCTATGCACAAAACCGACGGCAACAGCGGATTCACCCCGTGATAAATTGGTCGTAACCAACGCACTTTTCACATATTCAGATACATTGGCATTGAGTTTCTTCAGATAATCAAAGGCTTTTTCTTCCCCCCATAATTCAATTAAGGTGGCAATTGCAGTATAGGTGGTGCCTGAAATTTGAGGATCGGGCATTTGTACATAGCCTTGTAAACGTGGATCGAGTAAATCTGACCAACATTTTGGATACTGATTGATCCCCAGTTGCTTAAATTTTTCAGTATTAATTCCAAACCCTAAGACTAAAATATAGATAATTGAGGTCAAGTCACCACGCTTTTCAGTCAGCGCTCTAAACTGTGGCATAATGTCGGCTTGATAAGGTGAGCGATAGGGCGCGAGTAGACCTAAATCACCGGCTTGAAAATGATGCTCAATTGTCCCCCCATACCATACATCTGCTTGCGGATTATTTTTTTCGGCAATTAATTTTGCCAGTGTTGAACCCGTGCTATTACGAATAAACTTTGTTTCAACGTCATATTTTTTAGCAAAAGTTTGTACCATTTTTTCACAGGTGGTATTTTGCACACTACAATAGACGGTGAGTTTTCCTTCAGCCAAGGCTTGTCCTGTCATCAGAAAGGGGAACGCTAGGCAAAGTTTCGCGACAGTTGACTTTAATTTCATGATGTTTAATTCCTTTTATTTTCTCTCAAGAGAGAAAACAGTGATCATTCAGAGCGAACGGGGAACATCCGTTCCCCGTTTGTAGTATTAAAATGCTTGTCAATTATACCGCACTTTGAAAAATCACGTTATCTGCTTTTTGGGTATAGCTATTGATTTGGTCAAAGTTCATATAACGATAGGTATCATCCCTGTCTTGCTGTAAGTCTGCCGCAAAAGTGAGGTATTCTTGCGGTGTAGGTAATTTGCCTAAAATCGCTGAAACAGCCGCTAACTCGGCAGAAGCAAGATAAACATTCGCACCTTGTCCTAGACGGTTCGGGAAGTTACGCGTTGAAGTTGACACTACAGTGGCATTGTCGGCCACACGCGCTTGGTTACCCATACATAACGAACAACCTGGTATTTCAATTCGTGCCCCGCTTTTACCATAAATACTGTAATAGCCCTCTTCGCTTAATAGTGCCGCATCCATTTTGGTTGGTGGGGCAATCCAGAGGCGAGTTGGAATCATGCCTTTAAACTTAGCGAGTAATTTACCAGCTGCACGGAAGTGACCAATATTCGTCATACAAGAACCAATGAACACTTCATCAATTTTATCCCCTTGGACTTCGGACAATAAACGTGCATCATCAGGATCATTTGGGGCACATAAAATTGGCTCGTTGATTTCAGCGAGATCAATCTCAAGCACTGCTGCATAGTCGGCATCAGGATCGGCTTCCATGAGTTGTGGATCAGCGAGCCATTGTTCCATGCCTTTAATCCGGCGTTCGAGTGTGTGTGCATCACCATAGCCTTCAGCAATCATGTATTTTAGTAGTACAATGTTAGAATTTAAATATTCAATAATCGGTTCTTTGGCGAGTTTAATCGTACAAGCTGCCGCGGAACGTTCAGCTGAGGCGTCGGATAGCTCAAAGGCTTGTTCCACTTTTAAGTTTTCTAATCCTTCAATTTCTAAAATACGACCAGAGAAAATGTTTTTCTTGCCTTTTTTCTCTACCGTGAGCAAACCTTGTTTGATTGCATAATAAGGGATCGCATGCACCAGATCGCGCAAGGTAATTCCTGGTTGCATTTCACCTTTAAAGCGCACTAATACTGACTCCGGCATATCTAATGGCATGACACCTGTAGCCGCAGCAAACGCTACTAAGCCAGAACCAGCCGGGAAGGAAATCCCAATCGGGAAACGGGTATGCGAGTCACCACCGGTTCCTACTGTGTCAGGCAGTAACATACGGTTCAGCCAAGAGTGAATGACTCCATCCCCTGGGCGTAATGATACGCCACCACGGTTCATAATAAAGTCAGGGAGGGTGTGGTGTGTGACTACGTCAACTGGTTTTGGATAAGCCGCAGTATGACAGAAAGATTGCATCACTAAGTCAGCGGAGAAACCTAAACAAGCCAAGTCTTTTAATTCATCACGAGTCATCGGGCCAGTAGTATCTTGTGAACCGACAGAGGTCATGCGTGGTTCGCAGTACTGTCCTGGACGAATACCCGCCACACCACAAGCTTTGCCTACCATTTTTTGGGCAAGGGTAAAGCCCTTTTTGCTTTCTGTTGTACATTGCGGTTTAGCAAAAATATCGCTTTCAGGCAGACCTAATTCACAACGTGCCTTATGGGTTAGCCCGCGTCCAATGATTAGCGGAATTCGACCACCAGCACGTACTTCATCTAACAGCACATTGGTTTTTAAACGAAACTCAGCTAAAACCTCGTCAGTATCATGACGACAAATTTTGCCTTGGTATGGGTAAATATCAATCACATCGCCCATGTTGAGTTCACTGACATCCACTTCAATTGGTAGTGAACCCGCATCTTCCATCGTGTTGAAGAAAATTGGCGCAATTTTGCCACCCAGTACCACCCCGCCAGCACGTTTGTTCGGGATATAAGGAATGTCTTCGCCCATAAACCACAGTACAGAGTTAGTGGCGGATTTACGTGAAGATCCCGTACCTACTACATCACCCACATAGGCCAATGGAAACCCTTTTTGTTTTAATTGTTCTAATTGCTTAATGGGGCCGACATTGCCTGCGTCATCAGGTTCAATACCTTCACGCGGGTTTTTTAACATGGCAAGCGCATGTAATGGAATATCGGGGCGTGACCAAGCATCTTGCGCAGGTGAGAGATCATCTGTATTGGTTTCCCCTGTGACCTTGAATACGGTGACGGTTAATTTTTCTGCCAATTTTGGACGAGACAAAAACCAATCCGCATTAGCCCAAGAGGTGAGCACTTGTTTGGCAAAACGATTGCCTTTTTTCGCCCGTTCAGCCACATCGTGGAAGTTATCAAACATTAAAAGCGTGGCAGAAAGTGCTTCAACCGCAATTGGGGCAAGGGTATCATCATCAAGCGCATGAAGAAGCGGCTCAATATTATAGCCACCTTGCATCGTTCCTAATAGTTGCACGGCTTTTTCTGCGGAAATGAGCGGAGATTGTACATCACGTTTGGCAACGGCAGCCAGAAAAGAGGCTTTCACATAGGCGGCTTCATCTACACCGGCAGGAATACGTGTTTCGAATAAGTTTAAAAGAAAGTCAGCTTTATCAGCAGGTGGGTTTTTGAGTAGTTCGATCAATTGGGCGGTTTGTTCTGCATCTAAAGGTTTCGGCACAATGCCTAATGCCGCACGTTCATCAACATGCTGTTGATAAGATTGTAGAAAGTCAGACATAGGTTACCTCATGGGGTTTGCTTATCGTTCTGTTAGGGAAAAACCGCCTTAATGTGAAGTGCGGTAAGGTTTCGTTACGAAATTGTTAAAACATACTATAATACGGAAAATTTCTCCCCTCAACAGGAAAAAGATGAATTTTTAGACTTGATCACGTTTCTTTATTTCCAACTTTGAAATTTTTCGCTAAAATGCCAACCAATTTTTAAATTAACAGATGGAAAAAATTATGTTTGGAAAAGGCGGTTTAGGTAATTTAATGAAACAAGCGCAGCAGATGCAAGATCGTATGCAAAAAATGCAAGAGGAGATTGCACAGCTAGAAGTGACGGGCGAGTCTGGTGCTGGGTTAGTTAAAATTACCATCAATGGCGCGCATAATTGTCGTCGGGTAGAAATCGATCCTAGCTTAATGGAAGACGATAAAGACATGCTTGAAGACTTAATTGCCGCAGCATTTAACGATGCAGTGCGTCGCGCAGAAGAATTACAAAAAGAAAAAATGGCTTCAGTGACTGCCGGTATGTCATTACCACCTGGCTTTAAAATGCCGTTTTAATCTTTGCTTGCCTTGTCAAAATAACGGACAAAGTATGTTGATTAAGTGAAACAATAACACTTTTTTTAAAATGACCGCACTGTTGAAAAAGAGATCAAAGTGCGGTCTGTTTTTTATGAAATTGGTTTTGCATCAAAAAAGAAAAAAACGTCATTTTTCACGCCTATATTGAAACTAAAGAGAAAGATATTATGCAAACGAGCCCATTACTCGAACATTTAATCGAAAGTTTACGTTGCTTACCTGGTGTGGGCCCCAAATCTGCCCAACGTATGGCCTATCACTTATTACAACGTAATCGTAATGGGGGCATGGAACTGGCTCGGGCATTAACCGAAGCCATGTCAAAAATTGGACATTGTAGCCATTGTCGTACGTTTACTGAAGAGGACGTGTGCACGATTTGTAACAATCCTCGCCGTCAGCATTCAGGTCTACTTTGTGTTGTAGAACAACCGTCTGATATTCAAGCGATTGAGCAAACAGGGCAATTTTCAGGGCGTTATTTTGTATTAATGGGGCATTTATCGCCACTTGATGGGATTGGTCCAAAAGAAATTGGCTTACATTTATTACAAAAACGCTTGCAAGAAGAAAGCTTTCATGAAGTGATTCTGGCGACCAACCCAACCGTCGAAGGTGATGCCACAGCGAATTACATCGCAGAGCTGTGTATGCAACAAAATATCAAAGTGACCCGCATTGCACATGGGATTCCAGTGGGGGGAGAATTAGAAATGGTGGATGGGACTACCTTGACTCATTCATTTTTGGGGCGCCGTCAACTTGGCTAACGGATTTGGATAATATAGCCTAAATGCGATTATTTATAGCGGAAAAACCCAGCCTTGCAAGAGCCATTGCGGATGTATTACCGAAACCTCATCAGCGAGGGGAGGGCTTCATTAAGTGTGGCAACGATGATTATGTGACTTGGTGTGTCGGGCATTTGCTTGAGCAAGCAGAGCCCGATGCCTACGATCCTAAATTTAAGCAATGGCGATTAGAACACCTACCGATTATACCTGAAAAATGGCAACTGATTCCGCGTAAAGACGTTCACAAACAATTAAACATTGTTGAAAAGCTGATTCACCAAGCGGATATCCTGATTAACGCAGGCGACCCCGATCGCGAAGGGCAGTTATTGGTAGATGAAGTTTTTAGTTATGCCAATTTAAGTGTCGATAAACTGAATCAAATTCAGCGTTGCTTAATCAGTGATCTGAATCCAAGTGCGGTCGAAAAAGCTGTCAATAAATTACAATCGAATCGCAATTTTATTCCCCTTGCGACCTCTGCTTTAGCTCGGGCCCGAGCGGATTGGTTATACGGTATTAACATGACGCGTGCGTATACCTTACGCGGTCGGCAAGCAGGGTATCAAGGTGTACTTTCGGTTGGGCGTGTGCAAACCCCTGTGTTAGGCTTGATTGTACGTCGAGATTTAGAGATCGAAAACTTCCAGCCGAAAGACTTTTTCGAAGTCCTAGCCCATATTCAAGCAGAAACGCCGGAAAAAATCACCGCACTTTCTGTACAAGCGCAAGCGGAAATTCCTCAGTTTAAAGCCTTATGGCAGCCAAGTAAGGCATGCGAAGATTATCAAGATGAAGACGGTCGCGTGCTTTCGTTAGGGTTGGCGGAAAATGTGGTGAAACGCATTACGCAACAACCTGCAGAGGTGGTGGAATATGTGGATAAACGTGAACATGAAAGTGCACCGCTGCCTTATTCGTTATCTGCATTGCAAATTGATGCGGCGAAACGTTATGGACTATCCGCACAAGATGTGTTGGATGTGTGTCAGCGTCTGTATGAAACGCACCGATTGATTACGTATCCGCGATCTGACTGTCGCTATTTACCTGATGAGCACTTTGCTGAGCGCAATAAAGTATTCCATGCCATTTCTACCCATATTCCAGAATACCAATCGTTGCTGGAACCGTTAAATCCAGAACAAAAAAATCGCTGTTGGAATGATAAAAAAGTCGAGGCACACCATGCCATTATCCCCACCGCGAAAAATAAGCCCGTTAACCTGAATCAACACGAACGGCAAATTTACCATTTAATTGCACGGCAATATTTAATGCAATTTTGTCCTGATGCTGAATATCGAAAAAGTAAAATCACCTTAAAGATTGCAGGCGGCACATTTGTTGCACAAGCGAGGAATTTACAACTGGCTGGTTGGAAACAACTTTTGGGGAAAGAAGATAGTGATGAACAGCAAGAAGCGTTATTACCTGTTGTGAAAAAAGGGCAAATTTTATTTTGCGAGAAAGGGGAAGTGGTTGGTAAAAAAACACAACCACCGAAACCTTTTACCGATGCGAGCTTGCTTTCGGCGATGACAGGCATTGCGCGTTTTGTGCAAGATAAAGCGTTGAAAAAAATTCTACGTGAGACTGACGGATTAGGCACAGAAGCCACACGAGCGGGGATTATCGAACTTTTATTTAAGCGTGGTTTTGTATATAAAA
This sequence comes from Bisgaard Taxon 45, assembly GCA_049888895.1. GTDB lineage: Bacteria > Pseudomonadota > Gammaproteobacteria > Enterobacterales > Pasteurellaceae > Pasteurella. Next base: position 104,814 of record JBLUWJ010000002.1, read on the forward strand.
AAGGGCGCAATATTCATAGCACAGAAACTGGACGTATTTTAATTCAAGCCTTGCCGGACGTAGCGACGCAGCCTGACATGACTGCGCATTGGGAATCGCAACTCACTAGCATTAGCCAAAAAGAAATGAGTTATCAGCAATTTATGTCCACTTTAACAAACTTTTTACCTGAGTTGATGCGTTATGTGAATTTTTCCGCACTGCGTCAATTAAGTCAGGTAGACGCTCGCCTATCGTTGGGCAAAAAAACGCGGAAGAGATTTAACAAGAATCCCGCCTAGCAATCAGCAAGACGGCATAGCAATTTAGCGAAAAAAGCAATCTCTCTCGGTAGGCTTGCTTGAATAAGATGAGTGGCGTGAGGTTGAGTGAGTACAGAATGCCATGCCATTGAATAAAATACCAACAAGTAACATGGGAATGAAGAAAAGTACTTGCGCTTGGTAGCGATATTCGATAATATCCGCACGTTAATTTGAATGCGAATTTGCAATTTAGAGAAGAGTATAATGTATCAAGCACTATTATTTGGTTATTTAATCATTTCACTTGCCATCATCGTCCTAATCTTGCTTCAACAAGGTAAAGGCGCAGATGCAGGGGCTTCTTTTGGTGGTGGCGCCTCTGGTACAATCTTTGGCTCTGTTGGGTCAGGTAACTTTTTATCTAAAATGACCGCACTTTTAGCGACAGCATTTTTTGTGATGAGCATTGTAATTGGTAATATGAATGCGCATCGCGATAATGTAAAACAAGGCAAATTTGATGATTTATCTTCAACAGCTGAGCAAATTCAACAACAACAAAAAGTAGATGTGCCAGCAGTTGAAACAAAAAATAGTGATATTCCTCAATAATTAAAAAGATTAAGCTCTGGTGGTGGAATTGGTAGACACGCTATCTTGAGGGGGTAGTGTCCATCGGACGTGCGAGTTCAAGTCTCGCCCAGAGCACCATATTAAAAGCGAGTAAAAGGCTAGAATTTTGATTTTCTAGCCTTTTTTGTCAATGTGATTTAGCTTATTGACAGGCTTTCAGATTGTGAATATTTAATGGATTAAACTAGGTAGTGGTGTTATGCACAATATTTCATCAGAAGAACTAGAAACAATTCGTGGGCAAATGTTGAAATTTGCAACGTTGCAATTAAAAGATCCTATTTTAGCAGAGGATGTCGTACAAGACGCTTTTGTTAGCGCATTAAAAAATATAGCGAGTTTTAAACGACAATCTGCATTAAAAACATGGATCTTTGCGATTTTAAAGAACAAAATTATTGACTCTTTGCGAGTGAATCATCGTTTTGTGGTGGAGAGTGAACTTATCACAGACGAAGATGAAAATAGCTTTTTTGATGGTGGACGTTGGCGTAAAGAGTATGCACCCTCGCGTTTACAAGAGAATGAAAATACAGTGTATTCTGAGCAATTTTGGGTGCTATTTGAAATGTGTTTGACACGTCTGCCTGCATTGCAAGCAAAAGTTTTCATGATGCGAGAGTATTTAGAGCTGACATCAGAGGATATTTGTTCGACAGAGCAAATAACAACCTCAAACCTGCATGTGTTACTGTACCGCGCTCGCTTACAGTTGCAGCATTGCTTGACGACCAAAATGGGGGAGAGATAAATGAAATATTGTTTTAAAGTGACGAAATTAATTTCAGAATCTCATGAAAGACCCTTGTCCTTAGTTGAGAGCGTCGGAGTACGGTTACACCGTTTAATGTGCCCACAATGCGATAATTTTGGCAAGAATTGTGAAAGCTTAAGTCAGATGATGAAACAATTTGCGCAGCAGTCTGACAACGATGAACCCAACCAGAAATAACAAAGTGCGGTGAAAATGTTTAACATTTTCACCGTGTTGTTTTGTGGTTTGGTAAATTTTTTGCTTTTTTAGTGTGTAACTGGGCAGATAACATCCGCCTCAAGCCAATTTGTCCATGCTTGAGTTAAAATCGGTTGTAAACTAGCGTGGTCGACAATGAGATCCGCTAATGCTTGTGACAGATGTGATAAGGAGGTTGGTTGTTCCGCAAGGTAAGTCAGTAACCAAAAATCTAATTCGGACAGTTTCTGTTCTTTTACTTGAAAGTATCGGTTACGCCAAATAATGATATGTGATGCGACTTGTTCAATCTGGCTAAAATGGCTAGATAAAAAATCCACCGCATAACTTTTGAGAAAGACAGTTGGCGATAATTGCATTTCGGTCATTTCATCCCACGCTATCGGATCGGCGAGATTTGCTTGTTCAACCTCAGCAAGCAGTTGAGTATATTCAAAATCCATTAGCGCTAAAACATCAGCAGAAAAATCAGTTTGTGTTTGACAAAAAGTCAGGAATTCTCCTGCGATATCTTGGAAATAAGGGGATGTGGCTTTCCCTTCTTGGATAAAGCGCTCCTTCGTTTCTGCCCATGTTGATGCGGAAAGATGATTAGGTGCTTCAACAAAACAACGATCAATAAAACCAAAGGTATTATTACGTACTAAGCGGGCATAGACAGCTAAACGTTGTGGGGCATAGCCATTTAAGGGGGCTGCATGACCTAGACGTACGGCTTTTGCTAACGCAGCTTGGGTTGCTTTGAGGGTTGAGGGTTTAGGCTGCATGGCGATTTTCCCCGGTCAGTTTAATGTGTTTTTGTTGTAGTTGGGCAATATGTTCGACTTCTGCATAAAGTTCCGCAAATGGAGGAAAATTAAAATCACGCTCAAGTAATGTCGGTGGAATATGCGGTAAGCGTTGATAAGCATAGTCTAATAAATCCCAAACATTACCTTTTACAGCTTCACCATGTGTATCCACTAATAATTGCGGAAGATGACGATATTCACCTTTTATTTTATTAAAGGCTTCATCAGAAGGGGAAACCGGATTTGCGGCACCATGTTCTTCATCGTGTCCTGCAATATGAATATAGTTGACTCGGCTAACATCAACATGGTCTAAAAAGACATAAGGATTGAGCAAGCCATGATTTACCCCATTTACATAAATATTATTCACATCTAAATGAATGCCACAGTGAGCTTCTTGAGCAATGGCGTTTAGAAATTCGACTTCATTCATGGTGCTAGTAGGCGAATGCAAATAATAGGACGTATTTTCTAAGGAAATTTGCATACCCAGAAAATCTTGTACATCACGAATACGTTGTGCTACATGTGTTACTGCTTCTTCCGTAAACGGCATTGGGAGTAAATCATAAAGATGCCCGTCACATTCGCAATAACTTAAATGTTCAGAAAAAAAGACAGCATTATACTGGGTCATGAGCGCTTTAATACCCTGTAATAAGGCCCTATCTAATGGCGCTTGCCCACCTAAAGAGAGCGAAAGTCCATGAACAGCGAGTGGAAATCGTTCTGCCGCCTGATCAAATTTATAGCGTGCTGCGCCACCCATTTTGATCCAATTTTCTGGTGCAACTTCCATAAAGTTGATGACACTGTTGTCGGGCAGTAATAAAAAATCTTCAGCGAGATCACGGCGATACCCTAAACCTGCACCTTGTAACATCATATTGACTCCATTATTCTGGTTAAAGCGCTGGTGTAATGTTTACACCAGCAACCTTTGGGTTATTTAGACCCACATTTTCCTTCGCCGCATTTCCCTTCAGCCGCTTTCGCTTTGTGGTCATGTGCACCGCATTTACCCTCACCACATTTCCCTTCAGCCGCTTTTGCTTTGTGATCATGTGCACCGCATTTCCCTTCACCACATTTGCCTTCCGCTGCTTTAGTTTTCAGGCATTTCCCTTCCATGCATTGCTCAGCTTTCTCTGCTGATTTCATTTCGGCTTGTGCAGGTGCCGTTGCGGCCATGGTTAATGCACCCGCTAATGCGGCTAACGTCGCTAATTTTTTCATCTTTAATCTCCTATATAGTGTATGAATAATTTCGTTTTTTACTGATTTAAAGTGGAGGATTTTCGCTGCAATAACGCATCTACAGCGAATATGCCTGCCCCTTGAGTGATTAATGGTAACAAGGTGACGATATAAATTAGGGCCATTTTGTAACCATTACTACACACGTTATAACCCGCGCCTGCATGTACGCTGTACCAAGCAACAGCGGTTAATACGGTTAAGCTGAATGCACTCCAGCGAGTGAAAAAGCCGAGGATAAGGAAGAACGGGAATACAAGTTCTGCCCCCATCGCCAATGTCCAATTAAGATCGCTTGGGATGATATTGAAGGGGAAAGGAAAACTTTCTTGTATTTCCATAAACCAGTTTTCGCCTCTCCATTTTTCTTTACCTGATTCAAAAAACTCCCAAGCGAGAAAAAGACGTAAACCAAGTAGGCCGATGCCCGTGCCAATCCGTTGGATATTGGAATTTGTCTTATACATTATTTACCTCATTGTTATTACAAGTTATCCGTGCCTTGTAAGCTCATTGATGACACTTTCCGTATGCCTAACGTCAAATGGCATACGGAAAACGCCCTTTTAAGCAAGAATAGCGTCCTTTTCTTTTCTCTGCTTCATACGTCGAAGATAACACCATATAGTGGGCCTTTTGTGTACATCGCTAATTGCACAGAAAAGTCTAGTTCTTTCTCTATGATCATTCGACATATCGCGTACTGCGTTTCCTTAATCATCGCGTTACGGTGAGATTAGTCGAAGTAAGAAATGGATTTCTTACAACATTTTTTTATTTTTTTTGTGATTGCCTGATAAAAGTGCGGTTAGTTTTTTCGAAAGAGTGTGGTGAGATTAAGACTTCCTTAATCTTTATCTGCTAACTTAAGGCATGTGAGAGTGGGGATGGTGTTTATTTTTGTGTAAAATAAGAGCAAATTTTTAACAAGTGCGGTCAAAAAATGCGAATTTTATTAATAGAAGATGATGCTTTAATTGGCAATGGGTTACAGATAGGACTCACAAAATTAGGTTTTTTAGTGGACTGGTTTCAAGAGGGGAAAACAGGGTTAGAGGCAGTGAAAAGTGCGCCTTATGATGCGGTGGTGTTAGATTTAACTTTACCTAAAATGGATGGACTCGATATTTTACAGCATTGGCGTAAAGAAAAGTGTGATGTGCCAGTATTAATCTTAACCGCGCGTGATACGTTGGATGAACGGGTGAGGGGATTACAGCAAGGGGCAGATGATTATCTATGCAAACCTTTCGCATTAGTCGAAGTGGTTGCACGTTTACAGGCATTAATTCGCCGTCGTTATGGACAGGCGAATCCTGTGATTGAACACAGTTTAGTCTGTTTTGACCCCAATCAGCGGAAAGTCTTTTTAAGGCAGGAAGAAGTCGCCTTAACGACGAGAGAGTATAAATTATTAGAGTTATTTATGTTGAATAAAGATCGTGTACTTTCTCGCCGTATGATCGAAGAAAAACTTTACAACTGGGATGATGAAGTCAGTAGTAATGCACTCGAAGTGCATATTTATAATTTACGCCAAAAATTAGGTAAACACTTTATTCGTACCGTACATGGTGTGGGGTATGCGTTAGGAAAAAATGATGAATAGGCTTAAGCAAACAAGTTTACGTGCACGTTTAATGGTGACTTTATCTTTAACCGCGTTAGTGATTTGGCTTGTTGCAACTGCGGTGACATGGTTCCAAGTAAGACAAGATGTGAATGATGTGTTTGATGCGCAACAGATTTTATTAGCACAGCGTTTAGCTTCTGCGAATTTACACAACACGATGATTGCCCGTGCGCCCCACGATGTGAATAAACAACTTAAGAAAGTTCGTCATTATGACGATGATGCCCTTGCTTTTGCGATTTTTAATCAGCATGGAATGCTCCTTTTAAGTGATGGCAATAATGGGGAAAACTTTATTTTTGCCCCACATAGTGGATTTTCAATCAGTGCGATTCGTGACGATGATGATCAGTGGCGCATTTTTTGGTTGCCAGTGAATCAGGGGAAATGGATTATCGCAGTGGGTCAAGAGGTTGATTACCGAGATGACCTCATCAACCAAATGGTGTTTGGGCAAATGTGGATTTGGTTAGCAAGTTTACCTTTTTTATTAGGCATGCTGATTTGGGTAATTAGTCGTGAATTGCGACCATTAAAACAAGTGAATGTACAGTTAATGCAACGTCGCCCAGATGATACGTCGTTATTGGCCACAGAACATTTGCCGACGGAAATATTGCCCTTAATTGATAACTTAAATCACTTTTTTGAACGAACGGCCGCATTGCTATTACGTGAAAGACGTTTTACATCAGATGCAGCACATGAGTTACGCAGTCCACTTACCGCTTTACGCATTCAAACGGAAGTCGCACAAATGGCCGGGGAAGATTCATTGATGCGTGAACAGGCTTTGCAAAATTTAACCCTCGGGATTGATCGTGCGAGCCAATTGATCGAGCAATTACTGACTTTATCTCGTCTAGACAGTCTAGCTGAATTAGTGGAAAAAGAGGAGATTCATTGGGACGCCTTAATTTCATCTTTAATCAGTGAGCTCTATTTTGCAGCACAAAAACGACAAATCGCACTTGAATTCGAATGTAAGGCCTCCCCCCCTCCACAGCAAGGACAACCTTTTTTATTAGCCTTAATGCTACGTAACTTAATGGATAATGCGATTCGCTATTGCCCAGAAGGCAGTACAATTACGATTAAGCTTTATGCCGATCGTATTGTGATTGAAGATAATGGTAACGGGGTGAATGAGGAGGACTTAGTGAAATTAGGACAACGCTTTTATCGCCCAGCAGGCCAAAATGAGAAAGGTAGTGGACTCGGTTTATCTATTGTTCAACGTATTGCAATTTTACATCACTATCAATTACGGTTAGAAAATGTGACCGACAAAGAGGGTTATATAAATGGTTTTAGATCGTTGATTTTATTAAATAAAATCTAACTTTTTAGGACTTGTTTTATTTTTTTTGTTGGATATAATTGCGGCGAATTCATATCGAATTTTGTTCATTTTATAAAGAGGAAAAAATATGAAAATTAGTGCAAGAAATCAATTTAAAGGAAAAGTGGTGTCTTTGGAGAAAGGTGCGGTGAACGCAGTTGTCGGTATTGATATTGGTGCAGGCAATGTGGTGACATCGACTATTTCTATTGCCGCAGTGGAAGAGTTGAAACTAGAAGTGGGTAAAGACGCTTATGCGATTATCAAGGCCACTTCTGTGATGGTCGGTGTAGAATAATTAACGTATTATTCACAAAAGCCTTGTGATCGTTATTGTCACAAGGCTTTTTTTAACCAAGACGCGCATTTTTCATAATACGATCTTTGGTCACTTTCCATTCACGCTCTTTGATGTCTTCACGTTTGTCGTGTTGTTTTTTCCCTTTGGCAAGACCAATTTTTAATTTAGCCCAGGCACCTTTCCAGTAGAGTGAGAGAGCTACAATCGTATAGCCATCGCGATTGGCTTTACCAAACAGTGATGCCAGTTCTTTTTGCTTGAGTAAGAGTTTACGTGTGCGAGTGGGATCACACACAATATGTGTTGAGGCAACATTAAGTGGCTGAATTGTTGAACCAAATAAATAGGCTTCACCTTGTTTAAAAATAATATAGCTATCACTAATGTTGGCCTTTCCTGCTCGCATTGACTTGACTTCCCAGCCCTGTAATTCCAGACCGGCTTCCATTTCGTCTTCAATAAAATAATCGTGTCGTGCACGTTTATTTAATGCAATTGTATTCGAGCTCACTTTTACTTTTTTCTTTGTCATAATAATCCGTGTCATCCAATCCTAATTTGTCTGATTTTACAGAAAGTTGCTTGAGATAGCAAAATTGCTTGCAATCAGGCTTGTTCTCTATAACATATTTTCCTGTCTAAGGTGCAACAACATGGGCATCGAAAATAACATCGGAATGGTACTGACTATGAAATATAAAGATTTGCGTGAGTTTCTTGATTTACTGGAACAACGTGGCGAGTTAAAACGGATCAAGCAGGAAATTGATCCCCACCTTGAAATGACAGAAATTGCCGACCGCACGTTGCGCGCAGGTGGCCCAGCGCTATTGTTTGAGAATCCGAAAGGATTTGATATTCCTGTGTTATGTAATTTATTCGGCACACCGAAAAGAGTAGCGATGGGAATGGGACAAGAACAGGTTTCATCTTTACGCGATGTCGGGAAATTATTGGCTTTTTTGAAAGAACCTGAACCACCAAAGGGGTTTAAAGATTTTCTTTCAAGTATTCCGCAATTTAAACAAGTGCTGAATATGCCAACTAAGGTATTGGGAAGAGCAGATTGCCAGCAAATCATTTTAGCAGGGGAAGAGGTTGATCTATACAAATTACCGATTATGCAATGTTGGAAAGATGACGTTGCTCCTTTAGTGACATGGGGCTTGACGATTACAAAAGGACCATTGAAAAAACGACAAAATTTAGGGATCTATCGTCAGCAATTAGTGGCTAAAAATAAATTGATCATGCGTTGGCTTTCTCACCGCGGTGGCGCATTAGATTTTCAAGAATGGAAAGAAACCCATCCTGGTGAGCCTTTTCCTGTTTCGGTGGCACTGGGTGCCGATCCTGCCACAATTTTAGGGGCAGTGACACCAGTACCCGATACCTTATCAGAGTATGCGTTTGCGGGTTTATTGCGTGGGACTAAGACCTCTGTGGTGAAATCGATCAGTAATGATCTCGAAGTGCCAGCCAGTGCAGAAATCGTGCTAGAAGGCTATATTGACCCAAATGAGACCGCACTTGAAGGTCCTTATGGTGATCATACGGGGTATTATAATGAGCAAGAATATTTCCCCGTGTTTACCATCACGCACATGACGATGCGTAAAGATCCGATTTATCATTCAACTTATACAGGGCGTCCGCCTGATGAGCCCGCAGTATTAGGGGAAGCGTTAAATGAAGTCTTTATTCCGATCTTACAGAAACAATTTCCAGAAATTGTGGATTTTTATTTACCACCTGAAGGCTGTTCTTATCGTTTAGCGGTGGTGACGATTAAGAAACAGTATGCTGGGCATGCTAAGCGCGTGATGATGGGGGTATGGTCTTTCCTACGCCAGTTTATGTATACCAAGTTTGTGATTGTCTGTGATGATGATGTCAACGCACGGGATTGGAAAGATGTGATTTGGGCGATGACCACAAGATGTGATCCGGCGCGTGATTTAACCTTGGTGGAAAATACTCCGATTGATTATCTTGATTTTGCCTCGCCAGTTGCAGGATTAGGGTCTAAAATGGGGATTGATGCCACTAATAAGTGGCCAGGAGAAACGCAACGAGAGTGGGGCGTGCCGATTAAAAAAGATCCTGACGTGGAGAAAAAAGTAGATGAGATTTGGGCAAGTTTAGGGATCTTGGAAAGCGAAACATAGCATAAAAAAGCCTGTAACACAGATTACAGGCTTTTTGTCATTATTCAGCTTTATTCGAGTACGCCACAGAAACGATAACCTTCGCCATGGATCGTCGCGATAATTTCAGGGGTCTCAGGATGATCTTCAAAATGTTTGCGAATGCGACGGATGGTGACATCGACAGTACGATCTTGGGGCTTTAATTCACGTCCCGTCATTTTCTTCAATAATTCTTCACGGGTTTGAATTTTGCCCGGATTTTCACAGAAATGTAACATTGCACGGAATTCACTGCGTGGGAGTTTATACTCTTCCCCTTCAGGATTAATTAACATACGGCTATTTAAGTCTAATGTCCAACCATTAAAGCGATATTGCTCAATAGGATGATGGCTATCTTTCGTATTTTCTTGCATCGTACGTTGTAATAAATTGCGTGCACGGATAGTTAATTCTCTAGGATTAAATGGCTTTGTAATATAATCATCTGCACCGATTTCGAGACCAAGAATTTTATCCACTTCATTATCACGACCAGTTAAAAACATTAATGCTGTATTGGTGGTTTCTCGTAGTTCGCGCGCCAACATTAGGCCATTCTTACCTGGTAAGTTAATGTCCATGATGACAAGATTAATCACTCTATTCGCTAGAATACGGTGCATCTGTGCGCCATCTGCAGCCTCAAATACTTCATAACCCTCCGCCTCAAAAATACTTTTTAAGGTATTTCTTGTGATTGCTTCGTCTTCAACAATTAAAATTTGTGGCGTTCCCATTTATACATCCTATTGTAAGTGTTCAATGTTAATCATTCTGTTGATAATATAAGGATAAAATTAACTTACCCATTTTATAGTTGCAACATAATTGTAACAATAGGAAAAAGATGTTTTGTTAAATTAGATGTTGATTTTATGATATAGATCATAAAAAAATCCCCCAATAGAGTGAGGTTATTGGGGGAAAAGTCGAGCGTTAGCTCGTTTTACTTACATACAAAAAAGAGGGTGTTCTAGCGTTTTTTCTTGCCGCCTTGGCGTGCTTTAAAACGTGGATTTTCTTTACAAATAACATACACTACGCCATGGCGACGAACGATTTTACAGCCAGGATGACGCGTTTTGGCACTTTTTAATGAACTTAATACTTGCATGATGTGTCCTTATTTTGATTTTAATGTGCCAAATTTGCCATAGCGATTGACGAAGTCACTGGCACGACCTTCATTCGCAATTTGACGTGTTTTACCTGTATAGTATGGGTGTGATGCCGAGGAGGTATCACACATAAAGACCGGATATTCATTGCCATCTTCCCATTTCATGGTCGTTGTGGTTCTAGCGCAAGAGCGGATTAAAAAACCTTGCTTTGCATTTGAGTCATAAAATAGTACAGTACGGTAATTGTCTGGATGAATACCTTTTTTCATATTTGAAATGCCCCTTATTTTTTTCTGAAAAATAACGAATGAGGCTATCCTACATGAAATAGAAATAATTATCAAAACTTATTTTTTGTGAGAAAATAAGTTGTTCAGGGATTAAACTTCGCAATAAACGGGTATTGATGTTTATAATTATATGAAAAAGAAATGATTTTTAGTGTTTTATGTTGTCATGGCGGGACATGGTTTTGCTTATGAAAAAAATATTTTTTATTTTATTGTTGATTTGGACAAGTTTATCCACCAATGCAGGGGTGTTTGATAAAAAAACGCCCTTTTTGAGAGCGGATCAAGCATTTGTCTTTACTCCGAGTCAACAGCATGATGGGCTATCTTTAAATTGGGATATTGCCCCTGGTTATTATCTGTATAAAAAAAGTATTGAAATAAGAGGGAAACCAGGGCAAGTGATTCACCCTACATTGCCGTTGGCAGAAACCCATCAAGATGACTTTTTTGGTGATGTAGAGATTTATCGTCATCAATTGACTGCTGTTTTGCCGTTTTCTCAGCTATCCTCAACTCAGCAACTTGAAATCAGTTATCAAGGTTGTACAGAAGGCTTTTGCTACCCACCAGAAACTCAGGTCATTGATTTAATGGCGCTAGAGAGGGATGCGGGGCAGATGTCGAGTGTAATATTGATAAAAGATAGCGTACTGTCTTCATTGCCGTTAGCAGAGCAAGATCGTTTAGCTGCCAAACTGGTCGAAAGTAAATATGCCGTCTTTTGGTTTTTCTTATTTGGGTTAGGACTTGCTTTTACCCCTTGCGTTTTACCCATGCTACCTCTTTTGTCAGCCATTGTAATTGGTCGTCAGCAGCGCCCGAGTACCGCTAAAGCATTCGCCTTAAGTGTTGTGTATGTACAAGGTATGGCGTTGACTTATACACTGCTAGGTTTAATTGTCGCGGCGATTGGCTTGCCTTTCCAAGTGGCATTACAAAGCCCTTATGTTTTATTAACGTTGTCGTTTATTTTTGTGTTGCTTGCTTTATCCATGTTTGGGCTGTTCACTTTGCAATTACCTGTTAGCTTGCAAACTCGATTAACTCAATACAGCCAGCAGCAAAAATCAGGTGCATTTGGTGGGGTGTTTGTAATGGGGATGATCGCAGGTTTAATCGCATCGCCTTGTACCTCTGCACCATTGTCTGGGGCGTTACTTTATGTCGCGCAAAGTGGCGATTTATTCACTGGCGCAATCATCCTATATTTATTAGCCTTAGGGATGGGGCTTCCCCTCATTTTCATTACGGTATTTGGTAATAATATGTTGCCAAAATCAGGGAATTGGATGATTCAAGTGAAACATGCCTTTGGTTTTGTGTTGTTAGCGTTACCGGTCTTTCTCATTTCTCGTGTGTTCCCTGAAATCGAAATGGCATTATGGTTTAGCTTAGTGTTTGCGTTCTCGTTGTGGGTGTTGTATCAATTTAGAAACAATAAAGGGCTCTGGGTCTTTGCTTTTGTGATGGGGGTCATGGGATATGTATATTATGCGGAGACAACGAAAGTCTCTAGAGTCAATACACAAGTCGCTCAAACTCCTTCATTGGTTAAATTTGAACGCATTACGAGTTATGCGCAATTGCAACAGCTGTTAACTGAAAATCCTAATTCGCTAGCGATGTTAGATTTATATGCCGATTGGTGTGTGGCTTGTAAAGAATTTGAGAAATTCACTTTTAGTGATCCACAGGTGAAAGATCAGTTTGAACATATGTTACTCTTGCAAGTGGATATGACTAAAAACAGTGAAGCGAATCGTGAATTTATGCAAAAACTTCAAGTCATTGGTTTGCCCACCCTGATTTTTTTTAATCAACGTGGTCAGGAAATTGAAGGCTCAAGAATAACGGGTTTTATGCAAGCTCGCCCTTTTTTGAGTTGGTTAAAAAAAATTAACTCGATCCAGCCATTTAGCCAATAGCTTATCCGTTTCCTTTTATTGTTATGTGCATAAAGTAAAACAGCTTATTTGATTGCAGAAATAAGCTGTTTTTTATTGAAAATCGTTACACAAGCGCAAACGTTTGCGCTATAATGCGACCTTTCTTTTATGACTTATTTTTAACGCTTAATTTTAAGGATTTTCCATGCAATCTAATCGTCCTATTCGCCAAGCATTACTGAGTGTTTCTGATAAAACAGGCATTGTTGAGTTCGCCCAAGGTCTTGTACAACGTGGTGTGAAATTACTTTCAACTGGTGGTACGGCAAAATTATTGGCTGACCATGGTTTAGCCGTGACGGAAGTATCAGATTATACGGGTTTTCCAGAAATGATGGATGGACGCGTAAAAACGTTACATCCTAAAGTGCACGGCGGTATTCTAGGTCGTCGTGGTACAGATGATGAGGTGATGAGCCAACATGGTATTCAAGGTATCGACATGGTGGTGGTGAATTTATATCCGTTCGCCGCAACCATTGCTAAACCCAATTGCACGCTTGAAGAGGCCGTAGAAAATATTGATATCGGCGGACCCACTATGGTGCGTTCAGCCGCGAAAAATCACAAAGATGTGGCGATTGTTGTGAATAATAACGATTTCAATGCCATTCTTAGCGAGATGGATCAACATCAAAATAGTTTAACCCTAGAAACACGTTTCGATTTAGCTATTAAGGCCTTTGAACATACCGCACAATATGATGCCATGATTGCCAACTATTTTGGTCAATTAGTGAAACCTTATTTTGTCGCTGAGGAAGAAGATCCCGACGCGAAGTGCGGTCAATTTCCACGTACTTTAAATTTAAACTTCATTCGTAAACAAACCATGCGTTATGGTGAAAATGGTCACCAAAAAGCCGCTTTTTATGTGGAACAGGAAGTGAAAGAAGCCTCTGTCTCCACCGCAAAACAATTACAAGGCAAAGCCCTTTCTTATAACAATATCGCGGATACTGATGCTGCGCTTGAATGTGTGAAAAGCTTTGATGAGCCGGCTTGTGTCATTGTGAAACATGCTAATCCCTGTGGTGTAGCATTAGGTGAAGATATTTTAGAAGCTTATAACCGTGCTTATCAAACTGACCCAACCTCCGCTTTCGGTGGGATTATTGCTTTTAACCGAGAATTAGATGCCACCACTGCGCAAACGATTATTGATCGCCAATTTGTGGAAGTGATTATTGCCCCAACTGTTGCCGAAGAAGCTAAAACCTTATTAAAAGCCAAGAAAAATGTGCGAGTGTTGGCATGTGGCGAATGGTCAAACACGCAACAACGCCTAGATGTGAAGCGTGTCAATGGTGGTTTATTGGTACAAGAAGCGGATTTAGGGATGGTCGATTTAGCTGACTTAAAAGTCGTGAGTAAACGTCAACCAACAGAACAGGAATTAAAAGATTTGTTATTCTGTTGGAAAGTGGCGAAATTTGTCAAATCTAATGCCATTGTGTATGCCAAAGAGAATCAAACTATTGGCATTGGTGCGGGGCAAATGAGCCGTGTCTATTCGGCTAAAATCGCGGGTATTAAAGCGCAAGATGAAGGACTTGATGTGGCGGGTTGTGTGATGGCATCTGATGCGTTCTTCCCATTCCGTGATGGGATTGATGCGGCAGCGAAAGTAGGCATTCAATGTGTGATTCACCCAGGTGGTTCAATGCGTGATCAGGAAGTGATTGAGGCAGCAGATGAACATAATATGGTGATGGTCTTAACGGGAATGCGCCATTTTAGACATTAATAAAAAATAAAAGCACCCCCCTTTTCAGGATGATTAAGGTAGACAATAATGAAAAAAACGCTTTTTATTCTATTTGGTTATTCTGCAATCTTGTTATTGAGCGAAATACTTTATCGTTATTTTTTCAAGATTAATAGCCTGTATCGTATTGGTGAGAGTTTTTTAATTATCTTTGTGGTGCTTTCACTATTTTATTTTTCTAAATATAAGGTATCCCGTTTTTTTATCGCGTTATTCTTTTGTTGTAGTACATTGATTAATAATGTGCATTATGAGGTTTATCAAAACTGGATTAATGGCACCAATTATTTATTAATGTTTAAAGAATATTGGGAAGTGACTCATGCCGGTTTGCATATGTTAGACAAAATTGCAGGTGGTGTGATTTGGGGTATGGTCGATATCTTTATTTTTCTCTCTATTTCTCGTTTTAGACAGAAAACGCATTGGGTAGCAGATGTCTCATTTTTCTTAGTAATGGGCTATATCTTTGTTCGTTCTTTTTATACTAATCAAGAATTAGGTATCACCTCTAATCCGGGATATTCGAGAATTAAAGCCAACTTTTTCGCCTTTGGCTACTTCATTGGTAAAACATTGCCTTATGATATTTTTAATTTGAGTAATGTGTCTGTTTATTATCGAGATAAGCCCAACATTGTTCATCCACCCATGGTAAAAAATATTGTCTTAATTATGGGGGAAAGTCTGAGTGCGAGTCACGTGGGCACGTTTGGTTACCAAAGACAAACCATGCCATTTTTGGATCAGTTAGTAAAAAATAAACCGGCAGAAACCGTCTTCAAACCTGCCTATTCTGCTGGCTTAGGCACGGCCATTTCATTGCCTGCTTTTTTTAATGCGATTCCTCGTCCAAATGGATTAGAGCAAATTGTCAGTGGTAGAACCAATTTATTTCGTTTAGCGAAAGAACGGGGCTACAAGACGTATTTTTATTCAGCACAGCCTGAAAACCAAATGATGATCATGAGTATCATGGGGAAAACCTGGGTCGACCATTTACTTTTTCCGAGTGACATTGGCTATAAGCGTTCAGAAGGTATGCACGACCATCAACTTTTACCACTATTTGACAAAATAGATTTAAGTGAGGGGAATCATTTTATCGTGCTACACCAAAGAGGTTCTCATGCACCTTATGCGTACTATTTATCAGAAGAGGAAAAAGCGTTTAAAGAAAACACGCCATTAGATAATTATGACAGCACGCTTTACAATACGGATCAATTCATTGAAAAAGTCTTTATGCAGCTCAAACAATACCCTGATGACTGGATATTAATTTACACCTCGGATCATGGTCAGTTTGTGTCAAACCAAGTCTATAACCAAGGTACGGCAAAAGAAGCGAATTACTTAGTACCCATCATGACTTATACCGAAAATAAAATGTTGCAGCAACGACAACAACCATTTTTGGCTTGTGATAGACTGTTTCATCAGCAATTATCAACATTGATTGTCAATATGTTGGGCTACGATATGCCGATTTCAGATTGTCAACATGGGGTGATTAATTCATTGATTTTAACGGGGGATTCCGGTTATTTAGAAGTACAAAAAAATCAACCCCCAGCATTTTTTATACCTAAAAATCGTTCAAAATAAGGAATAAATATGAATATTTTGATTATTGGAAACGGCGGTCGTGAACACGCCTTGGCTTGGAAAGTCGCACAATCGCCTTTAGCAGATAAGGTATTTGTTGCACCAGGTAATGCGGGAACGGCATTAGAAGAGAAAGTTGAAAACGTCGCGATTTCCGCAACCGATGTCGAAAAATTAGTGGCATTTGCACAAGAAAACCATATTGGTTTAACTATTGTTGGCCCAGAAGCGCCCTTGGTGATTGGGGTGGTGGATGCTTTCCGTGCGGCAGGATTGAAAATTTTTGGTCCAACGCAAGCTGCCGCGCAACTAGAAGGCTCAAAAGCGTTCACTAAAGATTTTTTAGCCCGTCATCACATCCCAACCGCAGAGTATCAGAACTTTACTGAAGTCGAGCCAGCACTGGCTTATTTACGCAAGAAAGGCGCACCAATTGTGGTAAAAGCAGACGGACTTGCGGCTGGCAAAGGGGTAATTGTGGCGATGACGTTAGCAGAAGCGGAAGCCGCAGTGAAAGATATGCTTTCAGGCAATGCCTTTGGTGAAGCCGGTAGTCGTGTGGTGATTGAAGAGTTTTTAGATGGTGAAGAAGCCAGTTTCATTGTCATGGTAGACGGTAAGAATGTGGAACCGATGGCAACCAGTCAAGACCATAAGCGTGTTGGTGAGAACGATACCGGTTTAAATACCGGCGGTATGGGGGCCTATTCGCCTGCACCAGTGGTGACGCCAGAGATTCATGACCGTATTATGCAGCAAGTGATTTATCCAACGGTCAATGGTATGGCGGCAGAAGGCAATGTGTACACAGGTTTCTTATATGCCGGCTTGATGATTATGCCAAATGGTCAACCAAAGGTTATCGAATTTAACTGCCGTTTTGGTGATCCTGAAACACAACCGATTATGCTTCGTTTAGAATCCGATTTGGTGGAACTTTGTCTTGCGGCATGTGACGGTAAATTAGACCAGAAAAAATCCCACTGGTGTGAAAAAGCCTCATTAGGAATTGTGCTTGCTGCAGAAGGTTATCCAGGGGATTATCGCAAAGGGGATGAAATCACCGGCATTGAAAGTGCGGTCGGCAATCAAAAAGTTTTCTTAGCCGGTGTAGAAAATAAAGAGGGCAAATTAGTCACCAATGGGGGACGTGTCGTGTGCGTGACGGCATTAGGCGACACCGTTTACGATGCACAACAACAAGCGCTTGCCCTTGCGGAACAAGTCAAATGGACTGGCCGTTTTTATCGCCGTGATATTGGTTATCGCGCAGTGGCAAGAGAGAAAAGTCAGGCTTAATTGGGAATGATGAATTTTTTTCATCATAGAAATGAAAAAATTCCCATAAAGTTTTCATTAAAAAATGCAGTGTAAACGAGTACACTAAACAAATTCACCATCATCTTTACTTAAAGAGGACATCATAATGTTAAAAAGAAGTATGAACATCGCTGATTACGATCCGGTTTTATGGCAGGCAATTCAAGACGAAAATCGTCGCCAAGAAGAACACATTGAATTAATTGCATCAGAAAACTATGCCAGCCCACGCGTGATGGAAGCGCAAGGTTCTCAATTTACCAATAAATATGCGGAAGGTTACCCAGGTAAACGTTATTACGGTGGTTGTGAATATGCCGATATCGTTGAGCAATTAGCCATTGATCGTGCAAAAGAATTGTTTGATGCGGATTATGTGAATGTACAACCGCACTCTGGATCACAAGCCAACGCGGCAGTGTATGGTGCCTTATTACAGCCACACGATACCATTCTTGGTATGAGCCTTGCGCATGGTGGTCACTTAACGCATGGTGCATCAGTCAGCTTCTCAGGCAAAATCTATAACGCAGTACAATATGGGATTACGGCTGACGGTTTAATTGACTATGAAGATGTACGTCAAAAGGCATTAGAATGTAAACCAAAAATGATCGTGGCGGGTTTTTCTGCGTATTCTCAAGTGGTGGATTGGGCGAAAATGCGTGAAATCGCAGATGAAGTGGGGGCTTATCTTTTCGTGGATATGGCACACGTGGCAGGGCTTATCGCGGCAGGTGTTTACCCAAGTCCATTACCACATGCACATATTGTGACTACAACTACACATAAAACCTTAGGTGGACCACGTGGTGGACTAATCCTTTCTAATGCGAAAGACGAAGATCTCTATAAAAAATTACAAAGCTCCGTCTTCCCAGCCAACCAAGGTGGGCCATTAGTGCATGTAATCGCCGCAAAAGCAGTCTGTTTTAAAGAAGCTCTTGAACCAGAATACAAAGTGTATCAACAACAAGTGGTGAAAAATGCGAAAGCCATGGTGGAGGTGTTTAAACAACGTGGTTATAACGTGGTATCCAATGGTACAGAAAACCATTTATTCTTAGTGGATTTAGTCAGTCACGGTTTAACAGGGAAAGCGGCAGATGCGGCGTTAGGCAGTGCAAACATTACTGTCAACAAAAATGCGGTGCCAAACGATCCACAAAAACCATTCGTGACATCAGGTATCCGTGTCGGCACACCTTCTATTACTCGTCGTGGCTTTAAAGAAGCCGAATCGGCAGAATTAGCCGGTTGGATGTGTGATGTGTTAGATGCGATGGGTAAAGACAACGAAGCACAAGTGATTGCACAGACAAAAGAGAAAGTCTTAGCAATTTGTAAACGTCTTCCTGTTTATGCTTAATTGACTTTTTACTAGATAACGACATAAGCGGTGTTTATCACCGCTTATTTTTTGTCCTCAATCTTTTACTCACCTTAAACAAGCAAAATAAAAAACGGTCTGAAATTTTTCAACTTCAGACCGCACTTAGATTGACTTCACTTAAGGGAGCTGATCAATCTCATCGTTATCCACTTTTGGTGGTAACATATGTTCACGTTTCAAGCCTAAGTCATAAGCAAGCGCAATTGCGACGAAAATAGAGGAGTAGGTACCAAAACCAATCCCAATCAATAACGCAACGGAAAAACTGTGAATACTCGGGCCACCGAATAATAACAAGGACACCACGACGATAATGGTTGTCGCAGAGGTCATTAATGTTCTTGATAAGGTTTGTGACAGTGAGATATTGATAATATCGAGTACATCTGTTCGTCTAATTTTACGGATGTTTTCTCGCACACGGTCAAAGACGACAATACTGTCATTGAGTGAGTAACCGACCACAGTGAGAATCGCGGCAACAAAGGTTAAATTCATCTCAATTTGCAGTAAAGAGAATAGACCAAGTGTCACTAATACATCATGGGCTAAGGAGGCAACGGCACCGAGTGCTAAGCGCCATTCAAAGCGCATGCCGATATAAACTAATAACATTAATAATGTTGCTAAGGTGGCATAGATGGCAGATTGTGTTAATTCTTCACCTACGTTTGGTCCCACAAACTCAATACTATGTACTGTCACGTTTTTATCCACTGTTGCGGCAAACAGTTCTTTAATATTGTTACCAATATTGGCATCACTGACTGCGGCAGGTAAACGGATAATAATATCGCGTACACTACCTGAGTTTTGTACGATAGCACCTTCAATGCCCTTTTGTTCAAGGGTGAGACGCACTTTATCTAACTCGGCAGGTTGAGAAAAACTCATATCAATGACTGTTCCACCAGTAAAATCGAGCCCCCAGTTAAAGCCTTTGGTCACAATAAAAAAGAGGGACGCGACTATGACTAAAATAGACAGTAAATAACCCCATTTACGGTAAGCCATAAAGTGAATTAAGCGATAGGGCAGTTTAATATTGCTCAATTCAGGTACCTCTTTTTTTTCTGTAAATAAACTCACACTATCCTCGCTAAATTGACAATTTGTTTATACGTTTACCACCGTATAGGAAGTTGACGATTGCGCGTGTGCCAACAATTGCAGTAAACATGGAAATCCCTACCCCGAGGGCAAGTGTAATCGCAAAGCCTTTCACTGGTCCCGATCCAACCGCATAAAGAATCACTGAGGTAAGAATGGTCGTTAAGTTTGCATCAAAGATACTGGTAAATGCGCCAGAATAGCCTTCATGAATGGCTTGTTGAACAGGTCTGCCGTTGCGAATTTCTTCTTTAATCCGCTCAAAGATCAGTACGTTCGCATCAATGGACATTCCAACAGACAGCACGATCCCCGCAATCCCTGGCATGGATAACGTTGCTCCCGGCAGTAACGACATTAAACCCACAACCAACACAATATTCGCAATCAGCGCAATATTGGCGATCAAACCAAATTTACGATAATAAAGTGTCATGAACACAATGACGGCGAGTAAGCCCCAGAAACTGGCTTCTAAACCTTGACGCACATTTTCTGCGCCTAATGATGGCCCAATAGTGCGTTCTTCGACAATCTGAATTGGCGCAATTAAGGCACCAGAACGGAGAAGAACCGCAAGATTTAATGCTTCTGCTGGGCTGTCAATCCCAGTGATTTGGAATTGGCTACCAAAACGCCCTTGAATTGTGGCCACGTTAATCACTTCTTCGTGTTTTTCTAAGATGGCTTTGCCATTTTCATCTTTTTTGCCGCTGTCTTTATATTCGACATATAAGGTTGCCATCGGTTTTTTTAGATTCAAACGGGTGGCTTGCGACATGATTTCACCGCCTTCGCTGTCTAAGGTCACACTGACCTGCGGACGTGAAGTTTGTTGATCAACCCCAGAACTCGCGTTAGTAATATGTTCACCACCTAGCACTGCTCTTTTATAGAGTACAACTGGGCGGCCATGACGATCCAATTTGACTTCGGAATCATTTGGCACAAAGCCGCGTGTGGCGGAATCAAGATTGACATTTTCATTCACTAAACGGAATTCTAAGGTCGCCGTTGCCCCGAGGATCTCTTTCGCGCGAGCAGTATCTTGTACACCCGGTAGTTCCACTACAATACGTTCCGCGCCTTGACGTTGAATCACGGCTTCAGACACGCCCAATTCAGACACACGTTTACGTAAAATCGTCAAGTTTTGCTCAATAGCACTTTCACGCGATTCATTAAGAGCGGTCTCAGAAAGCGTTAATGCTAAGGTATTGTCTGACACGCTTTTTATCTCTAAATTATGATGCTGTTTACGTAAAAAGCGTTGTACTTCATCCCGTTGTTCAGGCTTTAATAAGGTGACGAGTGTACTGAAATTTTCAGCAGATTTAATCCCCGTATACTGATATTTTTCTTTACGTAATTGGGTGCGCAAGCTGTCTTGTAATTGTTCTTGGCGCTTATGTAAAGCTGACTTCATATCCACTTCCATTAAGAAGCGAACGCCACCACGTAAGTCTAATCCCCATTTCATTGGGTAGGCACCGACTGACGTAAGCCACGTTGGTGTAGCTGGTGCAAGGTTTAAGGCAACAGAATAGCCGTGACCTAATTTTTCAGACAGTTTATCTTTGGCAAGTAATTGATCATCAGTATTGTGAAAACGGGCAAGAATAGAGCCATTTTCTAAAATAATCGATTTGGTTTCTAAGTTGTTTTGATTTAATAAAGTTTGGACTTCACTAAATATTTGAGTATTGGTTTCTTGTCCTCGGGTACCAGAAATTTGTACCGCAGGATCTTCACCATAAAGATTTGGAAGAGAGTATAAAACGCCAATGGCGATCACGAGGATCACCATTAGGTTCTTCCAAAGAGGGTAACGATTTAACATAGTTTTCCCTTTTAGGAATGAAAAATTAAGATTTTAATGAGCCTTTTGGTAACACTGCAACAACGTAGTTGCGATTGATGGTGACTTCCGTTGTCGCATTTAATGCGATGATGATACTATCACTATCTGGTGATACTTTGGTAATACGACCGATTAACCCCCCCGCGATCAAGACTTCTGTGCCTTTTGCTAATTCAGACATTAATTTTTTGTGTTCTTTATTACGTTTCGCTTGCGGACGATAGATCATGAAATAGAAAATCAGTCCGAAGATCACGAAAATAAATAACATTGACATTGGGCTACCTTGTTGAGCTTCCATTTGTTATTTCCCTTCTTAAAAGTAAAATTAAAACATAAATTTGACGAAAAAATCGCTTGCTAAAAATACCATAAAATCCAATCAAGTGAAAGGAATTGCATTATTTTACTGTGGATCAGGACTGTCAAATTCTCTCTTTATCTTGAAATAATAGCATTGTATCCTTTCTCTCAGAAGTGAATGGATTGGCGTTGGTGAGACAGGCGATAATCACATCATTTTAACATCGCTAAGTGGAAGGAGGCGTTATGCATGAAATGTCTTTATGTGAAAGTATTATGCGTATTATTGAGAAAGAAGGTGCACGCAACCAAATAAGCCAAATAACCGATTTATGGTTAGAATTAGGCACATTCTCTTGCGTTGAAAAATCGTCATTACAGTTTTGTTTTGAAATAATGTGCAGAGGAACCATCGCTGAAAATTGCCGTTTACACATTATTGATGTGCCAGTAGAAGCATGGTGTTGGCAATGTAAAAAGAACGTTGAAATGAAAATTGGTCATGCATATTGCCCTAATTGTGGTAATCCTCAGTTGCAAATTCAACATGGCAATGTGCTGAGAATTAAGGAAATGGCTGTGAAATAGCGGGCATATGAATGATATCGGTAGCGATGTTTTGAATAAAAGCCATATCATGTGAGGCAATGATCATCGGCAGATTTGTTTGTAGAAGGGTGTTCATTAAACGCGTGACATTGTTTGGATCGAGTCCATTTGTTGGTTCATCAAGTAATAGGACTTGAGGTTGCATCGCTAAGACGCCAGCCAATGCCGTAAAGTTTTTTTCCCCGCCAGATAAGTGATTGACAGCCCGCATCGCTAAGTGCGAGATCCCCAGTTGAGCCAAATGCTTTTCCGCGATGGCGTATGCCTCTTGTTTTGGTTTACCTTGGTTTAACGGACCAAATGCCACATCATCAAGCACAGTCGGTCCAAACAGCTGATCATCAGGGTGTTGGAAAAGTAAACCAATTTTTCCTCGTTTTTGAGCAAAGTGTTTTTCGCTGTGACAGGCTTCCCCTAATAAATAAATCTTCCCATCAAACGGAATAAAACCTAATAATGTATGTAATAAGGTCGTTTTCCCACATCCAATCGGACCGCATAAACAGAGACGTTGCTGTGCTTGAAGTGTAAGATTCACTTGATTTAGTAGTGTTTTTCCTTGCCTAATTACAGATAAATTCTCAGTGCGAATCATCACATTTTCGGTTTGATTTATCATAACAAAATCCTCTGGCTCTTAAGGCTTTATCAATATTTTCCGCTTTATACAGCGCATGAATTAATAATAGTGTGACACGCTGTGAAATTACATAGAGGGTTCTTTTATTACAACCAGCCTGAAACCCTCGGGCGAGCATGGCGCGTTCTAAAGTGCGGTTTGTTTCTGCAAAAATTTTAATATAGCGTAGTGTCAGCAACGCAAGGTGGGCAAATTTTGTTGGAATCCAAGGATGTTGCAAGATCTGGACAAGCTGTAATTCGGAGAGATCTTGGAGTAACACGCGGATCATAAGCGTGATTAAATTCATTTTGGCAATGAGTAAAAACGCTAACTCTTCACTTTCTTGAGAGTAGTGCCAACCATTACTCCATTCATAGCGCATTGACAACCAAAGTAATACACTAAACAGATTGAATAAGGCTAGAAATTTGAAGGCAGAAACTAATTTGTTTTCTTGGTGTTTTTGATAGAGAAAAATAGTAAGAATGGGCAGTAATAATATGAATATCATGCTTAATTGAGAAATGCTACTCAAGATAAGCGCGAAAAAAATGGCAGAATAAAAACGTTGACTTGGGCTAAACATGGTGTTTCTGGCTCACTAAATTAAGCATATCTGGTTGCATTTTTTGTAGGAGGAGAATCACGCTACAGCCAATAAGGCTATCGACAAACATAACGGGTAAATGGCTGATAAATAATAAATAAATGAGTTCGACATAGTGTTTACCGCCATCAAGAAATAAGATGGTTGCGGTAATACATAATGCACCGACAATACCGATAATCGCAGCTAATGTGCCAGCAATAATGAGTTGAGTTCGGTTAGCCTGTGCAGAAATAAGGGGGCGTAATAGATAATGTGCGAGTAGAGCAGAAAAGCCCATACTACATAAATTGGCCCCTAATACCGCAAATCCTCCGAAAGAAAAAAAGATAACCTGTAAAAGTAGAGCAATCAAAAAGGCGGGGAAAACAGTCCAACCAAGGAATAATCCTGCAATTCCATTTAAGATTAAGTGTACGCTACCGACTCCAACGGGAACATGAATGGTACTGGCAACAAAAAAAGTTGCTGCCAAAAGCGCACTCAAGGGTAATTTCTCATGTTGTAAACGACGTAAGCCTAACCCAACCGCACCTAGTGCAATAAGGTTGGTCGTGAGTAGTGTGGGGAGATGAAGAATCCCTTCAGATAGATGCATAATTCCTCTTATTTTTTAGCTTGTCGGCGCCATAATAAGACGCCGACCAAACCGAAAATATAACCGATACCACCTAAAATATCGTGCCAATAAATCTTGTGCGCTAATTGGGCGATATCTTTACGTAACTGGGTAAATTCATCACAAGATGGCATATTTACTGCCGTATTTGATGCCACTTTGGGGACATTTAAGGTTGCTTTATGACCCTCTGCACCTTCGACGACAAGGACATAGGATTTGTCATTGGGGAGCGTAATTGAAATATGACCTTTTTTGTCACTCATTGTTTCAATCACAGGCGTTTTTAAGTCATTTTCATTAAATACCGCAACATAGTGTTCTGCAGCGGGCGTCATGTCAGAATAATAGGTATCCCCCTGAAGTTGAGTGCCTTGCTGTTGTGCAACAACATAAAGTGCATGTGCAAATACGACTTGGGGGAAAAAGAATAATAACAGCAAGAGCACTCTCATGTTATTTCACCTCGAAGGTTAGCATGTATTCGACACTGACTTGATCATAGTCTGGGTTATCTTTGGTATCTGTGGCAAATTCAGACCAGACTTTATTCATGCCAGCCGTTGGTGTGTAGTAAGCAATACCTTGATCATTGGTTTTTTCAGAAGGTAAATCTTCACCTAGACCGATTGGAATACCTGCGGCAGGTTTGCCGTCAACTAAGGCTAAAATGGCTAATGGTTTGCCTACTTCTGGTTTTGCTTGTGGTACTAATTCATGTTGTTGACCATGGGCTTTTAGGAAATTGTCATCTTGTTTCAAGACGGCTTTTCCCCCTTTTCTTGCCGCGACACAACTGACGGCATCTGGGGTATTTTTCTTAGTTTGCTCAACCCATTTCCCATTGGCTTTTTTACACCAAACGCCATTGTCAAAAGCAAGTAAAACTAATGATGTTTTTTCTGGCGTTGTCAGATAGGCTTCACCTTTTTTAAAGGTCGCTTTTAAGGTTTCTTGAGTAGCATCACCAAGAACAGCAACGGTTTTAGTCAGTTTATGTTCTGGGTAACTTTCCGTCTTTTCATGACCAAATTTCACAACGTATTCATGAGGTTGATTACTGCTTTCTAACCAAACATTGTGTGCCATGGTAACGGCGCTAAGCGTCATGAGTGCGGTTGATAAAAGTAATTTTTTCATTATAATCTCCTTGTGCTTTAGGGTTTTTGGATGATTAAGCCGATACTAAATTATGAAGTTACTTTAGGATCAAGAGTTAATTGATAAAAACATGAGGTAAATCAAGAAATGAAAATCGGTAAGTTAGCAAAAGCAGTAGGTTGTACGGTGGAAACGATACGATTTTACGAACAGCAAGGCTTGTTACCTCCTGTTGAACGGGGAGAGAATAACTTTCGTAGTTATACTATAGAACATTTGGAGCGGTTGAGTTTTATTCGATATTGTCGCTCTTTGGATATTTCTCTTGATGAAATCAAACAGCTGCTCAGTCTTGATCAACATTCTCCAGCACAACAACAAGAAATCATAAAATTACTTGAGCACCATATCAAAGATATTACAAAACGTATTCATGAATTAGATCATTTACGTATGCGTTTCATTGAATTGAGAGGGGAATGTGCGCAAAAATCACAACATAAAGAGAAGTTATTGGAGAGCCTGTTGAAGCATCAAGGGATGAGAATTGCCGCACTGCGTTAATTTTGCAGGGAATTCAATCCTAGAAAATCGCTGACTTCATGCTCTAGTTCACTCATTGTGAGTAAGGTTTCAAGGGTTTGTTGGGCTTCTGTTTCATCAAGCAAACTCATCGCAAACCCAACATGGATAAGAACCCATTTATTCAGTACATCCTGTTCATTGTTTTGACAAATCAGTGAAATATTGATTTCGCGTTGCACACTGCAAACATCAGCGATAGCCATACCTTTGTTTTCACTTAACTTCACGATTTTTCCGGGGACACCTAAACACATCTCACTTCCTTCTATTAGGACAACATTTCTTTTCACTTAACAAATAATAGGACAGAGATAAAAAAGTACCGCACTTTATCGGTCTGATAGCACCTCATCAACTACGGTACTTTGTTTATCTTAATTAACCAATGCCTCAGATTTTAGGTGGTGTTTCAGTTTAGTATATTCCTCAATAACATAACGCTCTGCCCAGGCTTGATCATCAATTTTTTCAATCCGCACCGCACTATATTTATATTCTGGCGTACGAGACCCTGGATTTAGATGCTCAGCGGTCAATGCGTTACATTTCCCAATCCACCATTGATAGGTCATATAGCACGCGCCTTTATTTGTTCGAGCACTGACATCGGCGCGAGAAATGACTTTACCGCGAGAATTTAGCACCCAAACTAGCTCACCATGTTTAATACCTAATTCTTTGGCATCTAGATTATTCATTTGAACAAATCCCGGTTCATCGGCTAATGCCGCTAAAGATTTACAATTTCCGGTCATTGAACGACAAGAGTAATGTCCCACTTCACGGACGGTAGAAAGAACCATTGGGTACTCTTCGGAGACATCCTCCATTGGTGGCAACCAATCGCAAGCAAAGAATTCTGCTTTTCCTCCCTCACGGTCAAATATTTGTCCTTTATACAAATATTGTGTCCCCTGATCTTCTGGTCCTTCATCGTAGCAAGGCCATTGGATATACCCCATACCTTCCATTTTCTCATACGTGGCCCCTTTATAAATTGGGCAAAGCTGACGAAGTTCGTCCCAAATTTCTTTGGTATTGTTGTAGTGCATTGGATAACCCATTGCAGTAGAGATTTCACTGATAATTTCCCAATCGTGTTTAACATCGCCAACCGGCTCTACCGCTTTATAGAAACGTTGGAATCCACGGTCTGCCGCAGAATAAACACCTTCATGTTCTGCACAAGATGTTGCCGGTAAAATCACGTCAGCGGCGGCAGCAGTTTGGGTCATAAAAATGTCTTGTACAATGATAAACTCAAGATCTTCAAAGGTTTTCTTCATTGCATTAATATCAGGTTCAGTTTGTAACGTATCTTCACCCATAATATAGAATGCTTTGAGATGACCTTCTTTGACGGCATGTGGTACCTCACTTAATGGTACACCAGGTTTAGTATTTAATTCATCTACTCCCCAAGCATTGGCAAATTTTTTCATGGTCGCTGGATCATTTAAACGCTGATAACCTGGTAATGTATTATACAGCGCGCCCATATCACACGCACCCTGAACGTTATTTTGTCCACGCACTGGGTTTACACCAACATTGGGTTTGCCTAAATTCCCTGTTAGCATAGCAATACTGGCGAGTGAACGAACGGCCTCAACGCCTTGACGGAATTGACAGACGCCCATTCCCCACAGAATGGTTGCACTTTCTGCCGTCGCATAAGTACGGGCAATATCACGTACCATTTGAGGCTCAATCCCTGTAATGTGTGCGGTAGATTCTGGGGTGTAATTTTTGACGATTTCATACATTTCATCATAATTTTCTGTATGTTCATCAATAAATTTCTGATCAACTAAGTTTTCTTCTATAATCACGTGCATCATTGCGTTAAGGAATGCGACATTACTACCATTTTTTAATGGCGCATAAATATCCGCAATCCTTGCCGTTTCAATTTTACGTGGGTCACAAACAATTATTTTTGCGCCTTTTTCTTTCGCTCTGTTAATACGACGTGCAACAATCGGATGTGATGTTGATGCATTATAACCAAAGATAAACAAGCATTTTGTCTCTTCAATCTCAACAATAGAGTTTGACATTGCTCCGTTACCGACCGATTTGAGCAGACCTGCTACAGAAGGGCCATGTCAGACACGTGCACAACAGTCAACATTATTATTTCTTAATCCCGCACGGGCAAATTTTTGCATCACATAATTCGCTTCATTCCCTGCACCGCGGGAGGAGCCTGTCACCATGATGGATTCATTGCCATATTTATTACGAATTTCTGTTAAACGGTTTGCACAGTAGCTAATGGCTTCGTCCCAACTAACCGGTGTGAATTTTTCGCCACGTTTATAACGAATCATTGGTTGAGTTAATCTTGGTGTTAAAATTTTTGTATCATGCACAAAATCCCAACCATAGTATCCTTTTAGACAAAGTTCACCTTCATTGGTGAGACCATTTGCACCTTCAGCTCCCACAATCTTATTGTTTTCGACCAACAAATAGATTTTGCAACCAGAGGCACAATATGGACATACAGTAATTACTTTTTTCATAATCATTGTCCTTTGTTGATGTTGCTTTATGTGAACCGAAGTTCACTCCCCACATTGTACGACGCTATTTGATAAGAGATCCCATCACCTTGGCTCTTACAGCGAACTAAAGTGCGGTCCGTTTTGCCAATTTTTTAGTGCATCATAAATTTGCACTACCCCTTTTTTTACGCAAGGGGTCATTGGGAACATAAAAGAGACAATATCAGGTTGAATCCCAATAAAATGTACTGCATTGATTTCTTGTTCTAATTGTTCGATTAAAAAGTTGAGCGGTAGATTATGTGTGCTCATAATAAACATATCTGCAATCAGCGCTTTATCAATAAAACGGATTTCTCCAGCAGCAAGATCCATTTCTGTAGCATCGACGATCACTAAACGCTCTGGTTTGATCTGCCGAATGATATGTACCTGATTTTCAGGCATCGATCCGCCATTAATCGCTTGCCAATTCGGCAGCGGTGCTTTTTGCAACATTTCATAAAGCATAATACCCGCTGCATCATCGCCCATCATGCTATTACCAACACAAAGTACAACATTCATTATCCCCTCCGTTTTACCATAAGGTACATGACGGGTTCTTTTTGAATGGCGGCAAAGGTTGCCATTAAAATGTCTGTCCATTTACATTCTTGGGGATTGAAGTGCGGTCTATTTTTACTGAACATGATTGCTAAACTATTGATATGTGTAATATCAATCATAATTTCGCCAAACTTAATTAAACCGACTAATTTTCGTTTTGCCTCACTTTCAGGCAGTTTATCTAGCCATTGTTTATAGTCTTCATAAGGGCATTGTAAAATAGGTTTAAAGCAGTCAATGACCCCCACATGATGTCCAATGGCCAATGAGTAATACATGACTTGTTGACTTTGTTCAGGCACATCTTCATCTCTGTCCACAAATTTCTGATTGAGCACATAAAACTCAACAATGGGTTGTGAGTATTGACGATAACGATCCATTTAAAACCTCAACCTGAAAATGGGAGACTAATGGCATGTAAGCGATGCATTATCTCACTCAAACGTGGATCTTGTTCTTTTGCTAAGTATTCGCCAAGACGAACACCAAAAGGAATCGATTCATTTGCTGTCATCATTTTTAAATACCGCGTTGCGATATCTCCACCTTGACGGTATCCAGCCAAACGTCTTGCTTCTCGTTCTAATTCAATGCGTAAGTCTGCTGGCACAGAAGGAAAGTGAAGTTGGGCGTTTATTTTCGGATCGGCTACTTCTTGTTTGCCTTTTAGTTTTTGATCGAGTAAACCTAATGCCATTGCAAAACCATAAATAGTTGCGGCAGGCGTTGGCGGACACCCCGGAATATACACATCAATTGGCACGATACGGTCGCTTCCCCCCCAAACACAATAAAGATCATGGAAAATCCCACCACTGCAACCACAGGCACCATAAGAAATACAAATTTTAGGATCTGGCGCAGATTCATAGGCTCTAATAGCGGGCACTAACATGGAACGTGTCACGGCACCAGTGAATAAAAGAATGTCAGCATGACGTGGTGAAGCCACCACTTTTATGCCAAAACGTTCAGCATCAAATACGGGGGTAATCGTACTAAAAATTTCAATTTCACAACCATTACAACCACCGCAGTCAACACGATAAACATAGGCAGAACGTTGGATATCTTTGAGTAATTTGCCTTTTAATTGGGCTATTTGTTCATCAACAGTAAGAGGTTGAACTTGGAAATTTTGTAAATCAGTCATGTTCTGTCCTCCTGTTGATAGGTTGCTAGGGACATTCCCATTACTTTACCCATTTCGCCAGTTCTATTTAAAGATAATTGTCGGCGACATTCAGGGCAACATGAAAGCACCGCTCGTTGATGTTCAATTTGTTCATCGTTTAAACCGGCTTGTTTTAATAACGCAAGTGTATAGTTAAATTCTTTGTAGCTGGTAAAAGGTTGATGACAGTGAGAGCAACATATTGTTGGAAATACGGTTTCTTGTAGTAGGTCATTTTTATTGATAACCGCTAATTCAAAATCGGGCGTCAACCGAATGGCTTTTGTTGGGCAAACTTCTTCGCATCGCCCACAGAAGATGCAACGCGCTAAAAATAAGGACCATGTACGATCGCCTGTGACCGGATCTGTTCTCATCGTAAGGGCATTCGCCGGACAGGCAATAGTACAAGCAGAGCAGACGATGCATTGATCTGAATTAAATTCAGGTTTTCCACGTAAATCAGGATGCACTTCTAAAGGTTTAAACGGGTATTTAACGGTCACATCACCTGTTTTAAAGACGGATTTTAAAAGTTTAAACATGTTGTCCTCCCTATTTTAACGGAGAGTTTTTACGTTCAATGCCATAGCGCTCTATTTCTTTATAGTCAATGATTTGCGCTTTACGTTTACGCACGTCAACCACCGTTACACGGTCAGTACAAGAATAACAAGGATCCACGCTACCAATAATTAATGGTGCATCAGAAACGGTATTTCCTCGTAACATATAACGTAATACCGGCCAATTTGCATAAGTGGCAGCACGACAACGCCAACGATAGAGTTTTTGGTTATCACCCAGCATAGACCAATGGATATCTTCGCCACGTGGCGCTTCAGTAATACCTAAAGCAAATTTATAGGGTTGATAAGTAAAACCTTCAGAAAGTAATGGTCCTTCTGGCAAGTTATCTACCATATATTCCACGATGTTCATCGATTCATAAGTTTCTTGAATGCGAATACTTAAACGTGCAAAAACATCACAATTATCTGCGTGGTGTGTTTCAAATGGGATTTTGTCATACGCAGAAAATGGATGATATTTACGTACATCCCGTTCAAATCCACTACCACGTACTAATGGACCGACAGGGCTATAGTCACGAGCAATCTTATTGGCTAGTTGTCCAATATTGACCGTTCTTTGTTGTATATTGGGGGTATTGAGTAGAATATCCACTAATTCTTTAAAGTCTTGGCGCATTTCTTTCACTAATTGGATACAGGCATTACGTTGCTCTTTTAAAATATCTCGACGTACACCACCAATAAGGTTTATTCCGTAAGTTTTTCTTGCTCCTGTCAGTATCTCAGCCAGTGTCATTGACTTCTCTCTAACGCGGAAGAATTGCATAAAACCTGTGTCAAATCCAACGAAGTGACTAGATAGACCAATATTTAACATATGACTATGTAAACGTTCTACTTCTAATAATAAGGTTCGAATCCATTGCGCCCGTTCGGGTACGATTAAACCTAATGCATTTTCTACAGAGTTTGCATAGGCTACACTGTGAGTAAATCCACAGATACCGCAAACACGGTCAGCTAAAAACGTCACTTGATCATAGTCCATACGCGTTTCTGCCAGTTTTTCCATGCCGCGATGAACATAGAATAGACGATAATCGGCATCAACAATATCTTCACCATCAACAAATAAGCGAAAATGTCCGGGTTCGTCAGAAGTAATATGTAATGGCCCGATTGGTACAATTCTTCCTTCACCTTTTTCATTGATAAATTCATAGGTTTCAGTTTCTGTTGTCGGTTCAGGACGTAAGCGATAGTCCATCGCATCTTTACGTAAAGGATAAAGTCCATCCGGCCAATCGTCAGGGAGTACTAAACGACGTTCATCGGGCAAACCAACCGGAATTAAGCCATACATATCACGCACTTCACGCTCTCCCCAAACCGCAGCAGGAACTTTAGGCGTGACAGACGGGTATTCTAATGTAATCGCATCAACGAGCGCTTTAATCACCACCCAACTTTTAGTATGACCTTCCATTGATAAGACGTAATACACCGCATAATGACCATTAATTGTTCTCTCATCGTTACCAAAGAGGACAGAAAGCCACCCATTATGTTCGTAATACAGCCATTCAACGACGTCAGGCAACATATTGGTTTTGACGGTTAATGTCACTTGTTCATCTGTTGACCACACTTCCTCTAAAATCGTATTCGGAAATTTCTGTTCAAGTGCGACAACATAGCATTTCCCCGTTTGTTGACCGACGGTAAGATTTTCATTTAAGACCATAATTTCCCCCTAATGTCGATCTAGTTATTTAATGGTAACCAAGGTAATACATCTGCGAGTGCCAGATTTTTCCCTAATACAATATTGACTGCGTTATGTAACAGTTGCAGCATCGGTTCACTGAGGTATAAGCCAAAGAGGAACATTAAGCCAAGTAAAACGGCCATGGCAACAAGCGTTGTTATTGAAAATTCCCCCTCCTCAATATGTTCTGGTTTATCGCCTAATACGGTATTGAGGATCATTTTAGCTAATGCCGTTAATACGATGGTTAACAATAATAAGCAGAATAACATGAGACCAATATGACCAGCAGAAATCCCTGCTGTCACAAGTGCTAATTCACTAATAAATAAGTTAAACGGTGGAATACCACTTAAAGCTAATGCACCGCCCGCAAAGAGAAGCGCCGTCACTGGCATGGTTTTCCATAATCCTCTGACTTCGCCGATATCACGGCTGTGATATTTGACTAAAATATTCCCTGAGGCACAGAAAAGTAGGGTTTTGGCGAGACTATGATTAATGGTATGTAATAATCCCGCAAATACACCAAGTGGCCCGCCAATACCAAAACCTAATGCAATTAATCCCATATTTTCAATACTCGAATAGGCTAATAAACGTTTTATATCGCGTTGTGCAATGATAAATAAGGCGGCAATTGCCACAGAGACAATACCAAAGGCTAACAATAAGGTTTGAGCAAAAGCATCGCCAATCGCTTTATTAGTAATAATGTAATAACGAATCACAATAAGCATTGCACAGTTAAGTAGAATGCCAGATAAAATCGCACTGACGGGGCTAGGCGCCTCACTATGCGCATCGGGTAACCAAGTATGCATTGGAAAGAAACCACATTTGGTGCCAAATCCAATTAAGATAAAAATAAAAGCAAGATGGACGAGTGCGGGATCAAGTGCGCTTGCATTTTCATTTATTTTTGTCCAGAAAATAGCCTGTTCTGGATCAGCTAATATGTTACTTGCATCCGCAAAGATGAGTAGCGTGCCATATAAACCAAATGCGACCCCGACAGAACAAATAATGACGTATTTCCAGGCGGCCTCTAACGAAGTTCGTTTGCTATAAGCCCCGACTAAAAAGGCTGAACTTAGTGTGGTTGCTTCAATACCGACCCACATGACAATAATGTTATTTGTCATTACAGAAAGAAACATCGTAAAGAAGAATAGGTGGAAAAAACCATAGTAATTGCTGTATTGCAAAAGACTAAATTCACCTAACGCGAGCTCTTTATTCATATAGCCAATGGAATAAATACCAGCAAGTAAGCCAACTATTCCTATGATAATAACGAAGATAGCGGATAAACTGTCTACATAGAACCAATGACCTTCGGTGCTTACCGACCCTTGTGATAAGACATCGATACCCAGTCTAAGTGTGAAAAACGCCATCAGCATCAACCCAGTGACATGTAAGCTCATGCTCCAACTTTTAGAACCTATACGAGCAGAAACAAAGCAACCGAGAGAGACTAGTAATGGTGTAAGTAATAAAATTTCTATCCACATAACCTTACCCCTTTAACTCACTGAGATCTTTAGAGTCTAAGCTATTGATCTTATGATAAATTTTATTGACTAGTACCACCATAATAATAATCGCGAAAATTGCATCAGTTGAGATACCAATTTCAACCAATTTAGGTGCATTATTCGCCAGTAAAGCCAAACTGAGATGGGCACCGTTTTCCATTAAGCAATAACCAAATACTTGCTTTAAAATATGGCGTTGTGAGGCAATACACAGCAACCCTAAAAAGAAATGTGCAAAGGAAACGGCAAGTGCGGGTTTCAAATTTTCTACTACAGCTAAATTAATTGGCTCTACAATTAAATGACTAACTAACATCACTATTGGTAAAATAGGCAGTAGCCAAGCTTTGTTTAATCCGTCTGAAAAATCATTTTCAGGTAACTTTTTGACCATATATAAAATGAGTGCAGGCACAAACACGACTTTAGTAAAAAAAGCTGAAATTGACCACACATATAACTCATGCGCTTGCATAATGTCGGCAAGGCTAAAGAAGAGTGCCACTAATACAAAAGACTGAATCGCATAACCAATCGCTGCACTTTTTACTTTTTTTGTATAAATAATAATGATAGATGTAAAAATAAGTAATCCAGCCAAACTATTGACGAATAATAAACTTGTCATGATTCCCCCTTAACCTAGCCACCAAGCTGCAATGACACTAGAAAATACAGACATCAGCATTAACACAATTAAAACAAAGGACATCGATTTTGGTAATGGTTGTGCATCAATCACCTCTTGTGATGGTTCACCAATGACACATTGTCCAAATCGATATAGCAACCAAACAAACGTGGCAATAGACTCAATCAGTGCGAGAATAATTAATGGCATAATCCAACCATGCAGTTGACTCACTTCAAACCCTGCCGCAAATAGTGGGAATTTACTGAAGAAACCATTAAATGGCGGAACCCCAGCTATGGCAAGTGTCGCAATGCCAAAGCCGGTTCCAATTAATGGCATTGTTCGCATAATGCCTTGTAAACGAGAAATTAATCGGGTACCGGTACTGTAACTTAATGCCCCCGCAATGAGGAAGAATAAGCTTTTGGCAAAAGCATGGTTGAAGATATAAACAATGGCGGCAATGAACGCCAGTTTTGAATCAAATACTGCAAGTGATAAGGCAATAAAAATATAAGCTAACTGTGTAATGGTGGAATAAGCTAATAAGCGTTTTAAATCATCCTGTGGTAAATACATTAAGAAACCATAAATTAGCGTGATCATTGCCATAATGAGTCCTACCACCCCAATCACCTCAGGAATATCGCCTGCAGAATACACCGCTCTTGCAAAAATATAGACTCCTACTTTTACCATCGATGCCGCATGTAAATATGCACTGACAGGTGTTGGTGCTTCCATCGCATTTGGTAGCCAAATATGTAATGGCATTTGCGCGGATTTCCCCCATGCCGCGATCATTACACCAAGTAAGACACAAATTTTTCCAGTTGGTGTGAGCGCAGACAGCGCATTGAGTGAAAATGTCCCACTTTGACTAAATAAATAGGCGGCGGCAAAATATAACCCTAATGCACCAATATGAGTGAGTATCAAGGCTTTCATTGCTGCGGCTTTAGCTTTAGGTGTTTGGTAATAACTGATTAATCCCCAAGAACAAGCCCCAGTAATTTCAAAGAAGAATAATTGTCCAATAAGCGTAGAAGAAAAGACTAACCCCGCCATTGCCCCAATAAAGATAAGTAAGAATGCATAAAAGCGTGGTTTACCTGCATGGGGATGTTCTTTATTTTCACGCGTTAAATAACCACAGGAATAAAGTGCAATAAAGAAACCTAATACCACCACCGCAAAGCCAATTAAAGTACTGACCTCATCTAAGGTGATGCCCCAAATCACCATATGCCCAAAGCTAATCATGTCATAAGTAATGGGCGTTCTACCATTGCTATGCCAGTTGAGTGCAAGGAATAAAACCAGTAATGAGCTGAATAGGGCAATAGCCGTTGCAAATTTTGCAAAGTGATTGCGCACAACCGGTAAGCCTGTTATGAATGCGCCTATGAAAGGCAGTATAATGGTCATGAGTGCTAAACTTTCCATTATTTCCCCCTATAAGCCTACCAAATAAAATATGAACGCTAATACCGAGATGCCAAATCCCATGACCGTGACATTGCCTGTTAGCATGAAACGTAAACGAGCAAGACTATTTTCAAAGAGACAGGCGATGATATAAAGTGCGGTAAGTTTTACGAAAAAAATGAATGTTCCAATGAATACCGCACTCAAGCTCAACTCAGTGGCTGCGCCATAAGGGATAACCACACTAATAAAAATAGCGGCAATAATCATTTGTTTTAGACTTAGACCAATTTTTATCATTGCAAAAGCGGGACCTGAATATTCGGTCAGAGGACCTTCTTGTAGTTCTTGTTCCGCTTCAGCTAAGTCAAATGGAATTTTACCCATTTCAACAAATACCGCAAAAGCAAGGGCACCTGCTGCAATCATCACTGAAATAGGTGCGGTTATTTGATATGTGGCAATCGTATTACTTATTACGCCTAAATGTGTTGAGCCAGCGCAAAGCGCAATAACAAGTAAGCTCAACATCAAGGTTGGTTCAACTAATACGCCTAACGTCACTTCACGACTTGCGCCAATGCCTGCAAAACTACTATTAGAATCAAGACCAGCGATAGAGAAAAAGAAACGAAACAGCGCAAATAAGTAAATGATTGTGATTAAATCGGCAACACTGCTAATCGGCGAATAACGAGTAAATAAAGGTAATCCCATTGCAATGACTAATATGCTACCGACAAGAACATACGGCATGATTTTAGAAACCGCTCCAGCTGCTTCAGGTGCGATATTTTGGCGTTTCATTAATTTAATAATATCACGATAATCTTGTAATAAACCTGGGCCACGACGTGATTGGATTCTTGCCCTAATCATGCGCGATAAGCCAGAATACAAAGGGGCAAGGAGTAATAATAATACGCCTTGAAAGAGACCGAACAACCACATGGTCATGGATGTCATTATTTCATTTGGAATAGTCATCATCTCCATTTCCTCCCTACTTGAGTATTGTGAGGCTAAATAACAACACCACTAATGTAATAACGAAATACAAGCAATAAACACGAAAATCACCTTGTTGCAACCAACGTATTTTTTCAGCCAAATAAGGGATTTTGTTGGCTGTTGGCATTGTGATGTTTTCTTCCCAAATGGGTTCCACTTTGCTGGAAAGGGAAATGCTTTGCGCTATTACTCTTTGACTTAGTTCACTTACAGATAGACGTTGGCGTAAGAGGTAAAGTGGCTTAAACATAACACGGAGTGGACGAGTAAAATTACTAGAAGAAAGGCTCATTTTTCTTTCATACTCATAACCACAAGCCCAAGGCGTACCTTTATTTTGGTCAGGTAAGCGACTTGGTTTGGTACACGCATAATAAATAAAAGGTAACGTAATACAGGCTAACAGCATGATAGCAAGCATTGGCGTAGAGAGTAGGGTTGTGGCATTTTCACCTGACAACACCATACCCTTTTCAGCAATAACGAAACTTTGTGTTTGAGCAAGAGAGGCCGAAACATTCAGAATAATAGGCGCAATAAGGGATGCACCGATACCAAGCAAAATACATAAACCCGCTAAAATGCCCATCGCAAACCACATTGTTTTGGGGACTTCGGTGGCTTGAGCGGCTTTCTCACTGCGAGGTGCGCCAGAGAAACTAATACCATAAACTTTAACAAAGCAGAGGGCGGCCAAAGCACCTGTTAAGGCAAGCATAACAATAGCAATAGGACCTAATATATGAAGAATGGTATGCTCGCTATGGCTTAAGCTAAATAAAGATTGATAAGTGAACCATTCACTTACAAAGCCATTAAATGGCGGTAATGCAGAAATTGCCATCGTCCCAATTAAAAAACAGAGCGCGGTATAAGGCATTAATTTACCCAAGCCCCCCATCAGATCCATGTCTTTAGTATGTAGACGATACATGATTGAACCCGCACCAAGGAAGAGCAAGCCTTTAAATACCGCGTGGTTGAGTAAGTGGTATAATCCCCCTAAAAAGCCAATGGCTGCCAAGGTCGGTTGATTAATTGCCATTCCAATCATACCAACCCCAACCCCCATCATGATAATCCCTACATTTTCTACTGTATGATATGCAAGTAGGCGTTTTATATCATGCTCAGCAATCGCATAAAGTACACCAAGCACCGATGAAATTGCACCAACCGAAAGCACAATCACACCAAACCAAAGATTGGTTGAGTGAAGGATATCTACCCCCACTTTAATAATGCCAAAAATCCCAATTTTTACCATGACACCTGACATCAGTGCCGATGCATGAGAGGGGGCTGCCGGGTGAGCTTGTGGTAACCAACCATGTAGTGGCACCATACCAGCTTTGGCACCAAATCCTAAAAAGGCAAGGACAAAGACAGTAAACGCCGTGATTGGAGAGAAATTCGCTTGGCGGAATGTATCAAAATCTAAACTACCTGTTTCTCGATAACATAAGAAAAAGGCAATCATAATGAATACGGAACCTGCATGGGCAATAAAGAAATACAGTAAGCCTGCATTAATGGCTTTTTTGTCTTGTTCTGTGAGGACAAGAAAATAGGATGCCAGAGACATCAGCTCGAAAAACACTAAAAACCAAAAGGCGTTGTCAACGGTCACTACGGCAATCATTGAGGCGATGAAAAGGTTCATGAAGAACCCCATACTACCCGCTCCCTTACCTATATATTCTTTTACATAGTCAAGGGAATAAATAGCGCTGACAATTACTAAAAGTGAAATGACAAAAACCATAAAGGCACTTAAGCCATCAAGATAGATCACATAATTTGCAAAGGCATAAGGTGTGGAAACTGTATGACTTTCAACTCCGCCATTAAATAAAACAGCTAAACTTGATGCAACGCCTAGACCACCGCCAATGATGCTTGAAATGCCCGCAATATAAATCGACGGTTTTTCTTGTTTACGCCATATCAGAGACGTAAAAGCCCCTATCGTATAAATAGCTAAAGAAAGGAGGAGTAATATAATTGAGTCACTCATAATTCACTCCGTTTAACAAAATGAAAACGATAGACTGTCAGTTACCGTATATGAAGATGTTGTGCCGCTTCAAGTTCGTGCTCACGCTTTTTATAACTGACATTTTCAATGCCTTGACTGTCAATTAAAAATAACGTTTTTGTTGGACAGGCTTGAACGCATGCTGGACCTTCTTTACGGAAATAGCATAGATCACATTTTACCGCGACTGCTTTGACCCCCGGTTGCCATGCTAAGGTTTCACGCAATTGACTATTATCAGGTGAAACACGGATATCACGACTGACGGCATCTTTAAAATTAAAATGCTCGTAATAGGTTGGGGCATTAATGGCAGTACTACCCGATGGCGTGATAGCACCAAATGGACAGGCTATTGCACAGAGTTTACAGCCAATACAAAGGCTTTCATTAAGTTGAATCGTGCGATCGACTAACTTAATGGCATTAACTGGACAGACAGTGGCACAAGGTGCATCATCACAATGATGGCATACTAAAGGCGCAGTAATATCTTCATTACGCATCAGTGTGAGTCTTGGATGAGATTGTAAACCAAATGCTTTATGGACTTCACTACAAGCTGCAAGACACGTATTGCAACCGATACAACCACTGGGATCGGCAATGACGAAACGGTTCATATTTCTCCCCCTGATTATTGCTTGCAAAACAAAATAAAAAAAACAAATATCCACTCTTTTTGAAAGGATACTCTGTTTAAATTTTAATAAGTAGAGTTAATGCATTATTTATTGATTAATGTCAAAAAA
>JBLUWJ010000003.1:0-141898 GCA_049888895.1 Bisgaard Taxon 45
GGGCGGCGGGTGGCGCCGTGTTAGGTGCGGGGGTTGCGTTAATATCTGGTAAAGATGCAGGCACCGCCACTGCGGCCGGCGCAGCGGGTGCCGCGGTAGGTTGTGGCGCGCTGATGGGCACTAACTATTACCTCGAAAAACAACGCAAGGCGTATGCGAAAAAAGAAGATCGTTTGAATGCCTATATTGCGGAAACGCGTAAAAATTCGGATATGGTGAAAAAAGCCACTGCCAAAGCGAAAACACAGCTAGACCGAAATAATAGAGCGTTAGCAAATTTAAATAAACAGCTGAAATCAGGGGCGATTCAACAAGCGGATGCGAAAAAACAGCTTGCTCAAATTGATGCGGATATTAAAGCGGCACGAAGCAATCTTGCCTCCATGAAAAAACGTGCTCAAACCTTACGAGAAGTAGCCAATCAAGAAAAAGCAAATGGCTTGAATGTTGGGCGATTTGAAGCCGAGATTGCGAGCCTTAACAAACAAATTGCCACTTATGAGCGTTTAGTTGATGCTTCTTCTAAACAACGTTCCGCGATTCAAATAGGATAAACTATGAAAAGATTGACGTTACCATTGCTCATTGCAAGCTTGACAGTGTTAACCGCGTGTTCCGTTACGCCAGAACAGTGCGACCCAAGTGTGGAGTCGAGTGTGTGGAATAAAATGGCCTGCACCACATCTGGCACCTATGATAATCGTGTCAAAGAAAAAGAACGGACGTTGCAAAGTGAAAAGGATAAACAAACGGCCTTGCATAAGACCTATGCAGAGACACAGAAGAAAGCGAAAGGTTCTGAGCGAGCTTTAGCGAAGAAAAAAGCGGAATTGGCTGCATTGAATAAATCGGTCAGCGATTATGCAGCACAATTGAAGCAAAAAGCGAAAGGCAAAGAGGATGTTCTTGCAGAAGTCAGAAAAGTCGAACAGCAATTAAAGCAAGTGAATGGTTCTGCAGTGAGTGAAGAAGCCAAACAGGCTGAAATTAAGGCATTAAAGCGTAAGCTTGAGGCACTACAAGCCGCGAGTGGTATTTAATGCAATTTAGATAGGCAGTCGTAGGGCTGCCTATTTTTATAGGTTTATTGGAAAGAAGTATGCAACGTTTAGCTCGAATTCCCCTACAACAAGAGAATCAAGCCGCGGTGGCACTATTATCGCATTATGATGAATTAATGCAGATTATTGTGCGCTATTTACCACCGAGTACTGCCACGTTATTTGCTCGCCCTGAAGTGCAAGCCGATGGCAAGATCATTGAATGGTATAGCGAATTAGAAGGACAAGCCGATTTATTTCATGCCAATCAGGTCGAGCCACAACAACGCGATAGCGTTCTAACACGCATTAGCCAACGACTTACCGCGATTGAGCAGTTAAATGCAGATCTGTTAAAAAAGGGGCTTATCAGTCCCACACAATCTGAACGACTGAGGTTATTAGTCGAGGGAGCAAGTCATGATACGAAGCAGATCTATGTGATCAATAATGAACCCGTGATAACCGGATGGGGCATGGGTCAGAAAGTGATGCCACCTGTTTCCCCAGCTGTGACACCAAGCAATCCGGCAAGTCGTTCTCGTTGGCTATGGCCTTTCTTGTTGCTTTTGTTGTTATTGGGCTTATTACTTTGGTGGTGGCTGACGACTAAACAGCCTGCTAAAACACCAGAGGTAGTGTCTCCCCCACCTGTGGTGACACAACCTAAAGTCCCTGAGCCAGTGGACATCGTGAAACCTAACGAGCCTAAAGTTGAGGAGACGAAACCCTTGCAGGTTGTGCCGGAACCGCCGAAGCCCGAGCCAGTTGTACCAGAAAAAGTGGATGATATACCTAAGGTGACGGAGACAACGCCAACCCCACCGGAAAAAGTCTGTTCTATCTCAACAAAACCAGGTGAGAATCCGCAAATGGTGATTATTTTTGATAATTCGCGATCTATGTTGTATTCCCTTCTGGAGAATAAACAAAATATTGCTGATTTTGAGCGTCGTTGGATTCATTATTTAACCACACCGGAAGAAACCGCCTATATCCGTCGCTCACCCAACCGTTTAGAAGTCGCTAAACGATCTTCTGCCGGTATTATAAATAGCATTGCAAAAACGGTGGACATTGGATTGGTGGAATTAAGAGGTTGCCCGACAGCCAATAATCATGGTTATTATTCACCTGCGAAACGCAAACAACTGCGTGGTAAAATTAATGCAATGCAGCCTGCGCCAGACAGTGATGAAACCAGTGGCGGTACCCCATTATATAGTGGACTCAAACAAGCCGCTGCGATGGTGGACGGTAAGAAACGTGACGGATTTATTTTATTAATTAGTGATGGTCAAGATTCGTGCGAAACCGGCGATGTTTGTGTCTTAGCACAGCAAATTGCCAAACGACAACCCCGTCTAAAAATCAATGTGGTGGATATTGGGGGCGCGAAAGCAGCTAACTGTGTGGCAAAAGCCACAAAAGGAAAAGTGTTTA
Organism: Bisgaard Taxon 45; assembly: GCA_049888895.1. Classification (GTDB taxonomy): domain Bacteria; phylum Pseudomonadota; class Gammaproteobacteria; order Enterobacterales; family Pasteurellaceae; genus Pasteurella. The sequence continues at coordinate 2,484 of JBLUWJ010000003.1, forward strand.
CTGCCAATAGCCAAAAACAACTAGCGAATATGATTAATCAAGCGGTAAAACCAATTACAGAAGTGGAAGTGTGTAAGTAAGCAGAGGAAAGTATGCAACGTTTAGCTTTTTTGACTCTTCAAAATCCCCAGCAGGACGCGATCAATTTACTGTCTCGTTATGATGAAATTGAGCGTATATTACGTCGCCATTTGCCCCCGAGTACTGTGGATCTGTTTGCCCGCCCAGACTTGAAAGCGGACGGCACAACGATTGAATGGTACACCGATTTACAAGGGCAACCGCATCTACTGGGCAGCAATCAGGCGGATCAACAACAATTAGCACAAATTCAGCCTTATATTGAGCAATGTGTTAATGCAATTCGCCAGTTACAACAAGATTTAATCGCAAAAGGTCAGTTGACTTCCGAACAAACGCATTTGTTAACGCAGTTTGTGGAAGGGGCAGAGCACAACACAATACAAGTGTATATGGTCAATAAGACGCCAGTTCTCACAGGGTGGGGCCTTGGTGTGCGAAAAGCGACGCCCATACCTGTCGCACCTACGCCGACCAAACCCACTCGCTGGTATTGGTGGTTACTGCCATTATTGTTATTGCTTTTAGGTTTCTTACTGTGGTGGTTCCTTTGGCGAACACCAATGGTCGAAACGGTAAAAACAGAACCAAAACCAGAGCCACCTCAGGAAACGCAGCCAATCAAAGCGCCACCACCTGTCGAATTACCGAAAGAGGAACCACCGAAAGTCGAAACGCCTAAAGTTGAACCGCCTAAAGTGGAAGCACCACCAGAAAAGGTGTGTCGTCAGAAAATTATTCCTGCACAAGCACCACAAATGGTGATTATTTTTAACAATGCCTCAGGGATGCGTTACACCATTAAAGAAGGCATTAAAAAAATTGATGACTTTGATCGCCGTTTAGAACGTGAAGCTGTCCCGCGTAAAGACATTGATTATATGTATCGCAAGCCGAATCGCTCGACTGCATCGAAAGTGGCCGTTAATAACATTTTAGCTTCGATTGATCCGCATATTGATATCGGTTTGGTGGAATTGAAAAGTTGTCTCACTCGGAAAACAAAGACGTCTGCGGCGGTTTCGCACGGTGTTTTTTCCGCACAACAACGTGAATCTTTGAAACAAAAAATCAATCAAATGAAAGTGCGTGAGAATCAGGTTCCCGGCACACCGATTTATGAGGGCTTAGAAAAAGCCTTAACGATGGTGGATGGGATTGAACGTGATGCCTTGATTCTATTGATTACGGAAGGTAATGGAGATTGTACTTTACGTGATCCTTGTCAGCTGATTAAACAAGAGATCCAACGCAGACCGAAATTGAAAGTGAATATTGTCAGCATTAATTCGCCGTGGAATGCCACAGACTGTTTAGCTTCACTGACTGGTGGACAGATCTTTAATAGTGAAGTGAAAAGCGAATTACAACTCACTGAGCTGATTAATCAAGCAGTGAAATCTGTCCAAACGGAAGAAATCTGCGAATAACGTGGTTCATTTTTTCCTCTTCAGGCGATCAGACGATCGCCTGATTTTTTGCGTTCAGAAAGCGGTATTTTGTAATGTGATTTTATGCGAAAATAGACCGCACTTTTGATGATTTTTAGAGATAGGATATGGATAATTTAGACCTGCACACGCCAATGATGCGTCAATATTTAGCACTCAAAGCCGAAAATCCGGACATTTTATTGTTTTATCGGATGGGCGATTTTTATGAGCTGTTTTATGATGATGCGAAGAAAGCGGCGGCATTGCTAGATATTTCATTGACCAAGCGTGGACAATCTGCCGGACAACCTATCCCAATGGCGGGTGTGCCTTATCATGCGGTAGAGGGCTATTTAGCCAAATTAGTGCAATTGGGGGAGTCGGTTGCCATTTGTGAGCAAGTGGGCGATCCTGCTACCTCAAAAGGCCCCGTTGAACGCCAAGTGGTGCGCATTGTCACCCCCGGCACGGTGAGCGATGAAAGCCTCCTCCCTGAACGACAAGACAACCTGATCGCTACGGTTTACCAAGAAAAAGATCGCTTTGGTTTAGCAGTATTAGATATCACCTCAGGGCGTTTTCAAATTAGTGAACCCGAAGATCGCGCGAGCTTACAAGCGGAGTTACAGCGCATTTCGCCTGTAGAGTTATTGTATTGTGAAGATTTTGTGGATATGGCAGTGCTTGAGCCATTTAAAGGGTTGCGACGTCGCCCGATTTGGGAATTTGAACTCGGTACAGCAATTCAATTACTCAATCGTCAATTTCACACCAAAGATCTGCGTGGTTTCGGTGTTGAAAAAGCCATTTTAGGGCTTTGTGCTGCCGGCTGTTTATTGCAATATGCGAAAGACACTCAGCGCACCGCGTTACCGCATATCCAAAGTATTACCTTATTACAGCATTCTGACAATATTCAATTAGATGCCGCCACGCGCCGTAATTTAGAATTAACCCAAAATCTCGGCGGAGGCATAGAAAACACCTTAGCATCGGTATTAGATAAATGCGTGACCCCAATGGGAAGTCGTTTATTGAAACGTTGGATTCACCAGCCCATTCGTCAGCGTGAAAAAATAATGGCCCGTCAACAAGCTATCGCGGCCATTTTACAGCAGGATTTAGTTGCAGAATTACAGCCTTATTTGCACCAAGTTGGCGATATGGAGCGGATTTTAGCCCGTGTTGCCTTACGTTCAGCACGTCCTCGTGACTTAACTCGTTTGCGCACGGCACTTGAGCAGATTCCGTATTTGCGCGAGATTCTTGCAAAACAAACTTCGCCAAATTTAACCGCACTTTTGCAGCCAATTGGTGAGTTTTCGGCACAATTAGACTTATTACAGCGTGCGATTGTTGATAATCCCCCGATGTTGGTTCGTGATGGTGGGGTGATTGCCGAAGGCTACCATGCTGAGCTAGATGAATGGCGCAGTTTATCAGATGGTGCAACGCGTTATTTAGAAGATCTCGAACAGCGTGAGCGAGAAAGCACCGGCATTGATACGTTAAAAATCGGGTTTAACGCGGTGCACGGTTACTATATTCAAATTAGCCAAGGGCAAGCGCATAAGGCACCGATGCACTATGTGCGCCGCCAAACTCTGAAAAATGCAGAACGTTATATTATTCCAGAGCTGAAAACGTACGAAGATAAAGTGTTGAAAGCCAAAGGCGCTGCATTAGCGTTAGAAAAACAGCTTTACGAACAATTATTTGATGAGTTATTGCCACATTTAGGGGCGTTACAACTTGCCAGTTTAACTTTAGCGGAACTGGACGTGCTCACCAATTTAGCCGAACGAGCAGAAACCCTCAATTATGTGGCGCCGCAATTTAGCGATGATATCGGGGTGCATATTCAGCAAGGTCGTCATCCTGTAGTGGAACAGGTGCTCAATGCGCCGTTTATTGCCAACCCGGTTGAGCTTCACCCACAGCGCCATTTATTGATTATCACAGGACCTAACATGGGCGGGAAAAGTACCTATATGCGCCAAACTGCCTTGATTACATTAATGGCGTATATGGGCAGTTTTGTGCCTGCGGAAAGTGCGCTGATTGGTCCGATTGATCGTATTTTCACCCGTATTGGTGCGTCAGACGATTTGGCGTCAGGGCGTTCGACCTTTATGGTAGAAATGACCGAAATGGCGAATATTTTGCACCAAGCCACGGCAAACAGTTTGGTGTTAATTGATGAAATTGGACGCGGTACCTCCACTTATGATGGGCTTTCTTTAGCTTGGGCTTGTGCGGAATGGTTGGCGAAAAAATTACGCGCACTGACCTTATTTGCCACCCATTATTTTGAGTTGACCGTGTTGCCAGAACAACTAGCCGGCAGTGCGAATGTACATTTAGATGCCATCGAACACAATGATACCATCGCGTTTATGCACGCGGTGCAAGAAGGGGCTGCCAGCAAAAGTTATGGTTTAGCGGTGGCAGCATTGGCAGGTGTACCGCAATCGGTGATTAAACTGGCGAAACAAAAATTAGCGCAATTAGAAAAATTGTCACAACAAAATGCCGATCAGCGTATCCAAGATTTGCGCCAGCTCAATCAAACACAAGGTGAATTGGCGTTAATGGAAGAAGATGACAGCAAAACAGCCGTTTGGGAAATGTTAGAAAAACTCGATCCTGACGAACTCAGCCCAAAACAAGCATTGGCATATTTGTATCAGTTGAAAAAGTTGGTTTAATAGGAAACAAAAAGCGGGTATTTAACCCGCTTTTTAATGTATTGAGCAAGAAAACATAATGTTTACTCTGCCACAATCTTTTCCTTCGGATAAATCGCGCCTAAACTGACCGCACTTTTGGCACCGGTGACACTCGGTAAATTGCCTGGGAGATCATTGAGGCGTTGATAGGCAAGCCACGCAAAAGCCGCCGCTTCCACATAATCCGCATCTAAGCCATAATCATTGGTCGTTTGCACTTGCCACTGCGGTAGTAAGGCGGTGAGGCGTGCCATTAATAGACAATTTTTCACCCCGCCTCCACAGACTAGTAAATGGCGTTCTAACGAGGTTTCAATTTGGTTAAGCTGATCCACAATACTTTGCGCGGTGAGTTCTACCAAGGTTGCTTGTACATCTTGTGGCGAAAGTGCGGTGTGTTTTTCTAATTTTTTATTCAGCCACGCCAGATTGAATAATTCGCGCCCAGTGCTTTTTGGTGCGGGAAGGGCGAAGAACGGTTCATCGAGCAAATCAGCAAGTAAGTCCGTATTCACTTTACCTGATTTTGCCCATTCTGCGTTTTTATCATAGGCTTTGCCTTGATGTTTTTCGATCCACGCATCGAGCAACGTATTGCCCGGTCCCGTGTCATAGCCAATCACTTCTTCATTGGGCAGTAAGCGAGAAATATTGCTGATACCACCGATATTTAACACCACTGTCGCTTGATTTGGTTTCCGAAATAAGGCTTGATGAAAAGCCGGTACCAATGGTGCACCTTGTCCGCCATACGCCATATCTTTGCGACGAAAATCTGCCACCGTGGTAATGCCAGTTTTAGCCGCGATCAGGTTAGCATCGCCAATTTGCATAGTAAATGGATAGTGGCTGTTTGGGGAATGCCAAACGGTTTGCCCGTGGCAACCAATGGCGGTGATCTGTTCTGGGGAAAGCTGATATTTTTGTAAGAATTGCTGAATGCACTCGGTATAGAGTAACCCCAGTTGATGATCTAACTCACCTAAGGCTTGTAAGGTAGTTTCGCCCGAGTTGCATAATGCTGAAATCTGTTGCCGTATTGCGGGTGGCATTGGGTAAAAATCCGAATGGATAAGTTGTGGTTGCTCACAGGAAAAATCCATCAACGCCAAATCCACCCCGTCTAAACTTGTGCCAGACATGACCCCGATATAATACATAGTTGCCTCCTTTTTCAGCTGATATGTTGTGTATTATAGAAATAATCGGAAAAATCAGCAAAAGGTGAGTGAATGAGAAGTGCCACGCCTAAGCATGTTGTGAGGAAAACTCACAGGCGTATTTAACAGGATTGTTTACCGCTAAATGAATTTTTTATTGGAAAGATAGATTGATTGCTATATCATACATATATGGCTTTTATTGGTCTTTTTTGTCACTTATATCAATCAAAAAAATGGAAAAGCTTACACTGCAAATTTATCTTGAACAAGCTTGGTGCGATTTAGCCTTCTTGTATTTTGATTCAGAAACCTATCAACTGTGTAATTTCGAATACTTAACGGATTACGTGGTTCAGCACTATGGAAAAACGGGTGAACATGCTGTTTCGCTTAATTATCCAGTGAATGTTTTCATTGATGACACGACGTTGCTGTGGAGCTGGCTCAGTGATATCGCGCCTGCGGGAGCAAGCCGTCGTTATTGGTTAGAAGCGTTAGACATTAAACAAGAATCAGAGGAAAAACAACAGTTTCTTTTACTGAAACATGCTGCGATTTCCCCAATTGGCAATTTACGTATCAAAGATGCTGTGCCAGAACAAGTTGAAGTTCGCTTATTTGATCTAGACAAGGCGAAAGATAGACAGAGTGATTTTTTAGAATATGTGAACCAAAGTGGTGCGATGGTAGGAGGTGCGACAGGGGCTGGCGGTGAAGCACCAAAATTGCTGCTTAAACGGCGAGAGAATCAAGTTTGGATTGATAACCAACAGCAAGGGCTGGATCAGGATGTGAGTTATTTAGTGAAATACCCACGTGGCAATTACTCACCTATTGATTGTGATATTTTACGTGCAGAATATCATTATTATCAGGAACTTACTCAACTTGGTTTTGACACAATAGATACGACTAGAATGAGATTAGAAGAAGGAAAACGTTATCCTTCCCTATGGTTGCCTCGTTTTGATATTGTGCAACGAGAAGAAAAAACACATCGTCTTGCCTTTGAATCGGTGTATTCTCTATTACAGAAACAAGGTGGTGTACTTGACCATGAAACGACACTTCGTCAGTTAATTGAGAGAATCTCAGCGTCTCATTTGCAGTTTGAACAAACAGACTTCGTGATTGAATGGGTGAAGCGAGATTTGTTAAATATTGCCTTTGGCAATAGCGACAACCATGGTCGTAATATGGCGTTTTTACGTGATGAACAACGTATTTGGCTCGCCCCAATTTATGATTTTGCGCCGATGCGTGCTGATCCAGAAGGCATTATTCGTACGACTACTTGGCAAACTAAAGGAGAGTATCCACAGGAATTTGCTGGCGAGTATCACTTTGAGCGAATCGCAGAAGCATTAGCTGATTTAGTTGAGCCAACGTTATTAATGCAAGAGTTACGCCGGTTAGCAGGCCGTTTAGTGGATTTAAAATCCCGATTAGTACAACGTAATCTACCTCAATCTATTTTAGATTTCCCTGCGATTGGTTTTGATTATTTACCTGAAAAATTAAAAAAATGGGGGCTTATTTAGGATGCGAATCACTCGAAGAAATGCCTCCACCAAAGGGGCAAGTGTTGCGGAAATTGATCGTAAGAACGTACGTAATGAAATCATTCAAGCGATGCTAATGGGGGAATTGAGCCAAGGTGAAGCATTGCGTAAATTGCGTATTGAAATGTTCGGTATTAATCAACAGCACTATATTCAGTTAGTCAAGGTATCACGCCAGACCCTATCGAATATTGAGAATGATAAGGGTAATTATAGTGTAGAAACGATTAATAAAGTGTTTAAACCCTTTGGTCTGGAACTCGGCTTGGTACCTGTTTCTAAGGTATTATTAAAGGAACTTTTTTCGACAACTTAATGTGACCAAGTTCATATAAAAATGGGCGAATCGGGCTTCTCTCAAGTCAAGCGGATTCGCCATTTTTATGTCTTCCGATGACAAAATTGGTGGCGTTATTTTACCCACTCCACCACATCGTCAAAGGCTTGGCGTGTTTTGGCTTTGGGCTCATTTAAACGGTAACCAAAGGCAATCATCACACTGAGTTTATAGGTGTTCGGATCATAAAGTCCTTGTTCGACAAACGCCTGATCCATTTTTTCCAATGGGAAACCTTCAATTGGCGTTGAGTCGATGCCGATCATCGCTGCACTGGTGAGCATATTCGCCATTGCAATATAGCTTTGACGGCAGGCCCAATCATAAAAGGCTTTTGGATTGCCCGTTAAGGCAAAATCTTGTTCAGTAAAAGTGCGGTAGAAATTCTGGCGTATTTTGCGCATATCTTCGGGGATATGGTGCACATCTCGCATGATATGTTGCACATAGTCGCCATCAGCAAGCAATGTTTCAGGTTGGCGCACTAATACCACCACAAAATGGCTACAATCCATCACTTTGTCTTTTGCGCCCCAAGCGATATCACGGATCAACCCTCTAATTTCGGGCTTTTCAATCACTAAGAATTTCCACGGCTCAAAGCCAAATGAGCTCGGTGAAAGGCGACCTGTTTCCAAGATAAAACGGAAATCGTCTTCACTGATTTTTTTGGTCGGATCATACGCCTTACAAGCGTGACGAAAGTGAAAGGCATTGAGAATAGCAGTTTTTGAAATAGACATGGTTTTCTCCCCAAGTGCGGTGGTTTTTCAAAAAGTTTGTTTAGATAATTCGGGAAAACTGTTGGCGCTTCGCTTGTTCTCTAGAATAAGTATCAAAACAAAGGCAAATATTGCGAATCAACAAACGCCCTTTGGCCGACACCTGAATTGCGTTTGCACCGATCGCTAACAGCCCGTCTTTGCATAATGGCTCGAGCAGTTTTAAATCTTCGGCAAAATGCGATCTAAATTGAATACCGTATTGTTGCTCAATGGGTTGATAATCCAATTTAAAGTTACAGATTAATTGCTTGATCACATCGCGGCGTAAGCAATCTTCCTCTGTCATCGCTAAGCCTTTGTGTAAGGCAATACCGGTGTTATCGATTGCCGTATAATAATGTTTTAAGTCTTTTTGATTTTGTGCGTAAGTATCGCCTAACAAACTGATTGCCGAGACACCTAAGCCGAGTAAATCGCATTCTTCTTGCGTGGTATAGCCTTGGAAATTGCGGTGTAGCACACCTTGTTGTTGAGCGATCGCCAGTTCATCATCCGGTTTGGCAAAATGATCCATTCCAATAAAGCGATAACCCGCATTGCCTAAGGTTTCGATTGTTTTTTGCAAGATCGTTAATTTGGTTTCTGGTGGCGGTAATTGTTCATTTTTAATCTTTGCTTGTCCGGCAAAACGGCTTGGCAAATGGGCATAATTGAACACACTTAAACGATCGGGATTCAGGGCAATCACTTTTTGTAGCGTGAACATGAAACTGTCCACAGTTTGGAGTGGCAGACCGTAAATTAAATCAAGGTTGGTAGATTGGAAACCGAGCTGACGTGCGCGTGTGAGTAAGGCTTCAATAAAGTCTTCATCTTGTACACGGTTAATGGCTTTTTGCACGTCTTTATTAAAATCTTGCACACCCATACTCATACGATTAAAACCAATGCGGCGTAAATGATCGAGCATATCCAGCTCAATTTCACGCGGATCCATTTCAATGCTGATTTCCGCATCGGGAGCAATCGTAAAATGTTTACGCAACATCGCCATTAAACGCGCGGATTGTTGTTCAGTGAGATAGGTTGGCGTCCCCCCGCCCCAATGCACTTGCGTGGCAAGACGATCGTTAAACAACGGGGCTCGGTTTTCTATTTCACGCTCTAAAAAGTCGAGATAAATATCTGCTTTGTGTTGGTGACGGGTAATGGTTTTATTACAGGCACAGAAATAACAGAGTTTATGACAAAATGGGATATGGACATAAAGTGAAAGGGGACGATTTGGATAGCGTTTTGTCGCTTGAATAAAATCTTGGTTGGTATAATTTTCATTAAATTCCAACGCCGTTGGATAGGACGTATAACGTGGACCAGATTGGTTATATTTTTGAATAAGTGCCAAGTCCCAAACGATCTCGGACATGATTTCCCCCAATAAAATTCAATTTACTTCATATCAATTAATAATTGCTGTAATTCTAAACGAATTTTTTGCGCTAAGTCTGCCTCGGCACTTTCACGCTGCAAGTCTAAACGCATACGTTCATTTTTCTTTAACTCACGACGTTTTTCATGGGTCGGCATATCCATCACCACTTCATACAGCTGATACATAGCTTGATAATCTTTTAGCTTTTTACCTAAGGGATCCAGTAACATTTTTAACCGAATGACCCCTTCAGAATGGTTACAGTCGCCCGTTTGCATGGCTTTTGCAATGATCACAATACTCTCAGCTAAACGCTGACTACGGGCAGCACGGATGTTAGCAATGGCTTTTTTCTGCTTGTGTAAGGCAACAAGTAAATAGCCCGCATAGCTTGCCATTGCCACGATAATCACAACGGCGATAATCAATAAAAGGGTTGTCCACATGATGTTTATCTAAATTGGTTAATATCGATTTTTTCAAACGTGCGGTATAAATCTTCTTCAGAATCGTCTTGGTCTGAAATCCCTAATTCATCCATTAATTGTGCAATACGATCTAAACAGTCATCGACAAATTTTTGATCTTCCGCACTTAAGGTTTTGCCTGCTTCAAGATCGTCTAACAGCTGGTTTAAACATTCGTTACTTTCGAGTAACTCCAACTCTAGCATTGGATCTTGTTTTGGCAGTTTTTCCTCTAATTTCATCGGTGGAATAGTCATCCCTTTTTCTGGCTTATTCACAAATTCCACAACTAACGGCACTTTTTTACGGCTACCAATACGCGGATCTTTTTTCTCCAACGCTTGATGTTTATTATTGTTTTCTGTAGCACTATGACGAGAGCCTGAGGCTAAGCCTTTGCGTTTCTTTTTCTTTTTGTCTTCACGCGCTTTGGCATCTAATTCATAGCGTGTTAATTTCTTACCAGGTTTTCCCTTTGGCAATTCGACTTTTTTATCGACTTTACGAGCCGGCATAATATCGCTGACGCGGCGTGTTTTCTTCTTACGAGCCATAATCTTTTCTCTTTATATTCATCGTTGATGGTAGATTGTACCATTTAAAATCGGTTTTACTTAATTAAAACGTCGGTGGGGCACTAAAGCTTAGCCATTCTTGCGTAATCGGATGGCGAAATGCTAACTGTTCTGCGTGTAAACACAAGCGAGGCGAGAGTGTTTTAGCGTGTGGGGGAGCGTAGAATTTATCGCCTAAAATCGGGTGACCGAGGGCGAGCATATGCAATCTCAACTGGTGAGAACGTCCTGTAATCGGGGTGAGCTTCACTCTTGTCGTGTTATTAGGATAACGGGCTAACACCTCATATAAGGTGATCGCGGGCTTACCTCTTTCAAAGCAGATTTTTTGGCGAGGGCGGTTTTCCCAGTCACAAATTAATGGCAAGTTGACTTCCCCTTGGTCTTCCTCCAGATGTCCCCATAGCAACGCTTGATAATGTTTTTTCGGTTCACGTTCACGAAACTGGCGTTTCAGTTCACGATCTGCCGCTTTGCTCAAAGCAAACAAAATCAAACCGCTGGTGGACATATCTAAACGATGAGCGGGTTCACAGAAACCGTATTTTTCTTTCACGCGCGACATTGCACTATCGTAATATTGGGGTTGGTTACCCGGCACGGAGAGCAAGCCGCTCGGTTTGTTGATCACCACAAAATGATCATCGTAATGCACGATATCAAGATAAGGATCGGTTGGTGGGTTGTAACTGATTAATGCCATTTTGTTTGCTCAATGTTATTGGCACACGCATTGTGCCTGTGCCGTTTTACTTGAAAAGTGCGGTAGGTTTTTAACCTGTTTTATTCTTTGTTACTGACAATCACTCGTAAGCTGTCTAAACGCCAGGTTGCTTGTTGTAGCTGGGCGAGGGATTGGCTACGGATGTTTTCGAGTGCCTCGACTTCATCTTGGCGAATGTTTTTATTCACCGCTTGTAACGCGGTTAAACGGTTTAATTCTGCACTTAATGTCTGATCTGCAAGCTGTTGTGCATTGTGGATAATTTGTTGTGCTTGTGCAACGATTTTTTGCTCACTGAGTTTGACTAACTGCTCAATGTTAGGACGCACCATTTTCACCACTTTATTTGCCATATTTTTGCCAATCGGCTTTAACTGTTTTTGTAACGCATTGAACGACACTTGTTCTGCTAAGTTATTGCCTTTCTGATCCAACAATAAACGAATCGGTGTTGGCGGTAAAAAGCGAGTGAGTTGTAAGCCTTTTGGTGCTTGCGCTTCGACGACATAAATCATTTCCAATAACAAGGTGCCCGCAGGTAAGGCTTTATTAATTAATAAGCTGACCGCACTTTTGCCGATATCGCCAGAAGTGATCAAATCAATGCCGTGACGAATAAGTGGATGATCCCAGCTGATAAATTCAAGATCTTCTCGGGCAAGAGAGAGTTGGCGATCGAAGGTGACAGTTGTCCCTTCTTCTCTTAAACCGGGGAAGTCGGGTACCAGCATATTGCTGGCGGGTTTGATCACAATGGATTTCTCGCCTAAATCCTCTTGATCGACACCAATAATATCAAATAGGTTTAGAGCAAAATTGACCAATTCCGTGCTGCCATCTTGTTGGGCAATGTCGTAAGCAAGCTGTTGGGCCTGTTCGCCACCATTGGAATGGTGTTCCAATAAGCGATCACGTCCTTTTTCTAAGGCATGTTTGAGAGTTATTTGTTGTTTGCGGGTTTGAGCCACAAATTCATCAAAGCCCTCAAGTGCGGTCGGTTTTTGTAAAAATGCCTTGAGTTGGGCTTGATAGGCTTCAAACAAGCTCATACCCATCGGGCAGGTTTCTTCAAAGGCATTTAAGCCTTCGTGATACCAACGTGCAAGCACCACTTGGGCCGTGTCGGCAAAACAAGGCACATGAATTTGAATATCACGGGTTTGACCGATACGATCCAAACGACCGATACATTGTTCTAAGAGATCTGGATCATCAGGCAAGTTAAACAAGACCAAATGGCTGGCAAATTGGAAGTTGCGCCCTTCTGAACCAATGCTTGAGCTGAGGAGCACTTGTGCGCCTTCTTCTTGTTGGGCAAAGTAAGCCGCGGCACGATCGCGTTCGACAATACTGAGTTTTTCGTGGAAAACGGCTGCACGAATCGCTTCTTTTTCACGCAACGCTTGCTCAAGCTGAATCGCAGTGTTGGCTTGTCGGCAAATCACCAAGATTTTTTCTTCACGGTGATTTTTTAAGAAGGTGATTAACCATTCCAAGCGAGGATCAAATTCCCACCAACGAGCCTCTGGATTGAGCTTTTGGAACATGTGTTCTGGGTAAAAAGAATCGTTTTCGCCCTTTTCCCCTAACATCGCTAACACGTTTGCCGCGTTACTGTATTGTTTTGGCAATTCAAGGGTAATTTGGTTGTAAGTACGATGTGGGAAACCTTTTACGCCTTGTCGGGTGTTACGGAATAACACGCGGCTCGTGCCGTGACGATCAATGAGGTTATCGATTAATTCTTGGCGAGCAAGGGCTTTTTGTTCTTCACTTGCTTGCGAGTCGAGCACTTTTAACATCGGTTCGACATCTTGCTCGGATAACAGATCAGCAATATGGTTTTTTTCTACCGCACTTAATGGCTTATCCGCCAATAAGCTATGCACCGCATCGGCAACAGGTTGGTATTGTTGCTGTTCTTGTACAAAAGCTTGGTAATCATAGAAACGATCAGGGTCAAGCAAACTTAAACGGGCAAAGTGGCTTTCTTGCCCCAGTTGTTCTGGGGTTGCAGTAAGCAATAACACCGCAGGAATTTGGCGAGCCAGCTGTTCAACCAGTTGATATTCCAAACTTGGGTGATGTTCAGACCAACCTAAATGGTGGGCTTCATCCACAATCAGCATATCAAAGCCCGCCTCAAGTAGCTGTTCGACACGTTTGGGTTTTTCGCATAGCCAATCTAAAGCACAAATAATCTGCGATTCGGTAGTGAAAGGATTGATCCACAACGCAGAAGTCGGATCTTCAAAATCGGCACAACGTTCTTCGTCAAATAAGGAAAAATGCAAGTTAAAACGACGTAGCATTTCCACTAGCCATTGATGTTGTAAGCTTTCAGGCACAATGATCAGGACGCGTTCTACTTTTTCGGCAAACAATTGTTGTTGCAAAATCATTCCCGCTTCAATGGTTTTGCCTAAGCCTACTTCATCAGCAAGGAGCACACGAGGGGCACTGCGTTGTCCCACTTCTTTGGCAATATGTAATTGGTGGGGAATTAAGCCTGCTCGAATCCCACGCAAGCCACGCAATGGTGATTGGAACTGGGCTTGTTGATGCATCAGGGCTTGGTAGCGTAGGGTGAAATGTTCGTTGCGATCAATTTGAGTAGTAAATAAGCGATCTTGAGGCTTACTAAAGGTCATTTGATGGGCGATATCCATTTCTTGAATGGTGATTTCTTCGCCATTATCATGGCGTTTCACCAAATAAAAAGCCACGCCTTTATTGTCGAGAATATCTAACACCTTCCCTTTCCACCCTTCATGATGGGTAATCTCATCGCCAATTTGGAATAATACACGGGTTAAGGGGGCGGAGTTTAACGCATAAATACGTTGCTCCTCAGAGGCTGGAAATAAAATGGTGACAGTGCGCATATCGATAGCGACAATTAAACCTAAGCCGAGATCATTCTCACTTTCACTCATCCAACGTTGACCAACTGCAAATGTCATAATGTTATAATTCTCTTTGTTTAAAAATGGCTTGATAAAAAGAGGCCAAAAGTGTGCTTTCATTAAAAAATAGCCGGCTATTTTAGCGATCTTGCACTCAAAAATAAAACGAAATCTCTGTCTGGATGTGAATGAAGAAAAAATAACCTTATATTACATCTGTATATAACAAAAAAATATTTTCATAAATAACTTTAAATTAATAATGTAGCCTATAGTTGACATTTGTCTCAAGCAGTGTAAAAATCAGCCTAAATTTCATTGTAGGAGAATAGCATCATGAATTTACAAGCCGTAAAAAATGAATTTCTTGGCGGGTGGAAACCGTTTGAAGTTGTGTGGTTAAGTCTGTTTTTAATTGCACAGATTGTCATTTATATTCAAAACCCAGATTCGATCTTGGCGATGATTTCAGGTATTGCTGGGATTTTATGTGTTGTTTTTGTCAGTAAAGGGAAAGTGAGTAACTATTTCTTTGGGCTGATTTTTGCTTACACTTACTTCTATGTGGCTTGGCAAGCCAACTATCTCGGTGAGATGAATACGGTATTGTATGTGTATATTCCTGCACAATTTATTGGTTATTTTTTATGGCGTGATAATTTACAAAAAGGCAGTGAAGGTGCGGAAAGTGTGATTGCCAAATCCTTAACCTTAAAAGGTTGGATCGTTGTATTAGGCACGATTGCAATTGGTACCTTCTTGTTTGTGCAAGCGCTGAATGCGGCAGGTGGTAGCTCAACAGGATTAGACGGCTTAACCACGGTGATTGTGGTAGTGGCACAATTGTTGATGATTTTACGTTACCGTGAACAGTGGCTTTTGTGGATTGCGTTAAATGTGATCTCAATTGTGTTATGGATGCAAGCTGAGGAAGGATCGCTTGCCATGATGACGATGTATTCTGCCTATTTGCTGAATTCACTTTATGGCTACTACAACTGGACCAAACTAGAAAGAGCCCACCGCCAAGTGGCCAAATAAACACATCAGCGTGATTTTGTTGATAAGGGAGCATCCACTGCTCCCTTTATTAAAAGGCTAAATAAAAATCTTGGGTTAAGCCAATAAAATCAGGATGATAACGATTGTTTTCATCATAAATAATCAGTTGGCTTTGCTGTAATGGCTGAGCGTGTAAGGAAAAGGTAAGCAGTAGACGCTGCGGGGCTTTACCTTTTTTGGTGATCACGTCGCAACGGGCAACACAACAAAGTGCGGTCTGTTTTAATAAAATTTCACCTGCTTCAAAAGGCAATATCATACTGATGTTGCCTTGTGGCGTGACACAATGTGCCGCGAAGTGTAACCAATCAGCATGGCTTTGAGTCGTAGTATAACGTGCCAGCTCCCGTTGTGGCGTCGCACAGTCCACGCCTTGTGGAAAATAAGGCGGATTTGCCACAATCAAATCAAACTTATTCACCGTATTCCGGCAAAAATCCGTTATATCTTGGTGATATAAATGCAGCTGCTTTGCCCAAGGTGAGGCTTGAATATTATCTTTGGCTTGTAGGAAAGCATCTTGATCTAACTCAACCGCATGAATTTCCGTTTCCTCATGGCTACGCTGTGCTAGCATCAAAGCGATTAAACCAGTGCCCGTGCCTAAATCGAGAATACGCTTAGCTCGACTGACATCTGCCCAAGCACCCAATAAAATCCCATCTGTGCCGACTTTCATCGCACAGCGGTGGTGATCAATATGAAATTGTTTAAAGGTAAAACCATTTTGTTTTGCTGACATAACTTTCCTTAAAATTGACCGCACTTTATGACAAACCGAGTCTTCATTTCGCAACGCGGGCAAAGTGCGCTATAATCTGCCACAATTTTACAATGATAGAAACCCATACTCATGACATTAGCAACTTTTGAAGAATTTGATCTCGATCCCGCTTTACTCAAAGCCTTAACGAAAAAAGGCTATACTCGCCCAACCGCCATTCAGCAAGACACCATTCCTGCTGCGATGGAACAGCGTGATGTGTTAGGCTCCGCCCCAACGGGTACGGGGAAAACCGCCGCCTTTTTATTACCTGCCATTCAGCACTTGTTAGATTATCCTCGTCGCAAACCCGGTGCACCGCGTATTTTAATTCTCACCCCAACCCGTGAATTAGCCATGCAAGTGGCAGAACAAGCTGAATCATTGGCAGAATTTACCCAGTTAAATATTGCGACCATTACAGGTGGTGTGGCATACCAAAATCACGGTGAAATTTTCAATAGTAATCAAGATATCGTTGTGGCGACCCCAGGACGTTTATTGCAATACATTAAGGAAGAAAATTTTGATTGCCGAGCGGTGGAAATGCTGATTTTTGATGAAGCGGATCGTATGCTACAAATGGGTTTTGGCCAAGATGCGGAAAAAATTGCAGCAGAAACACGTTGGCGTAAACAAACCTTATTATTTTCTGCGACGCTAGAAGGTGATCTATTGGTGGATTTTGCCAGCCGATTATTGACAGACCCCGTGCAAATTGATGCGGAGCCAAGTCGCCGTGAGCGAAAGAAAATTCAGCAATGGTATTATCATGCCGATAGTACTGAGCACAAAATCAAACTATTGGCGCGTTTTATTGATGCAGAACACGTGACGCGAGGTATTGTGTTTGTGCGTCGTCGCGAAGAGGTGCGTGAGTTATCCGAAACCCTACGGAAGCGCGGTATTCGTTCCACCTATTTAGAAGGTGAAATGGCACAAACTCAACGCAATAACGCTATTGATAAACTTAAAAATGGCGTGGTCACTGTCTTAGTCGCTACAGATGTCGCCGCACGCGGGATTGATATTGACGATGTGAGCCATGTCATGAACTTTGACTTACCGTACAGTGCCGACACCTATTTACATCGCATCGGACGGACTGCCCGTGCGGGTAAAAAAGGCGTGGCGGTGTCTTTTGTAGAAGCCCATGATTACAAATTACTGGGTAAAATCAAACGCTATACTCAAGAGCTATTAAAAGCACGTATTTTGGAAGGTTTGGAACCTCGTACAAAACCACCAAAAGACGGTGAAGTCAAAACCGTCAGTAAAAAACAAAAAGCACGCACCAAGGTGAAGAAAGAAGACAAACAAGAACAGAAGAAGAAAGCCAAAGTGCGTCATAAAGACACGAAGAATATCGGCAAACGCCGTAAACCGAGTTCAGCAACTAGTAACGCGGAATAATCCCCTACCCAATCACTAACCCTTTTTTCCGAATAGATTATTTATCTAATAAGATCAAAGGGTTATTTTTATGCCTGAAAAAAGGGTTTCTCACCTTGTCATTCATTTCTCCCTTGATGCATAAGGCAATGTCGATTAAGACGACCTTTTCCCGACAATGAAAATCCGGAAGCACTTACACCGAACGGCTCGTAAGTGTTACCTTGCCACACAATCGGTCGAGTTAATTCATTTGTGCCGGCATAGAATCGATATAATTCACCGTTCATACTGTCCTTGTCTTTAATACTTCGCAAGTCAACTTCAAAGAGTTCGAGCATTGCGTTCTGTTCAAGCCTTGAAAGCTCGAGTTTCATTTCTGTTGAAATATTTTGCATATTATTCCCATAAAAAAACCTCGAGTGCTGTTAACGCTCGAGGTTTGTTTTTTTGATGTAATAAAAATTCCCTCTAGGTTAAGGGGATTTACTGGTTATTGGGGTAATAATCTTGGTCTACGCCATGGTCCCAAGCTGATCCGGAATAAATTATCCTTATCTTTAGTAATCGTTTGTTCTTCTACCGCAGGATTAAATTCCACACTACACAATCCTCGACCAAATGGATCTGCAATCACTGCAAATTTATGTTTACCTTCTGGAATATAAAAATCGGCTTTTTCCTCAGGAGAAAACCGTCCAATCAGAGTTTGCTTTAATATTACACCTAAATAGCAACCACTACCTTGGTACCCAGCATCGCGAATAATTGTGACTTTAGCATAATTTGGATTGTAATCACCGTAAGCTAATATTCTATCTGGTGGAACTTGCTTCGCCTTTTGAACAACAACAGGTGAAGTAGCACAAGCAGCAATAAATAAAGAACAAAATGCGATAGTTAATAGTTTTTTCATAAAAAACCTCGATTAAGAAAAATGTAATGACATTATTGCATAAACGAGTCGTTTTTTATTTCTGAAATAATAAAATTAATTAAAAACTTGTCTGAATAAGGATTTTAGTTAACAACCGTTGTTCTGATTCTTATTGGAATACGCCTACAATCTTCCGAGCTAAACCGACAGTTTTGCCTAATTTTAAACTTATTTTGAATCACTTGAGTATTAAATTTATACTCTAAGTGCGTTTGACTTTCTCTTAATATGGGATTAATTTGAACTGTAAATATACAGTGCGTTTGCTAAGGGTAAGCATAAGGAAATAATATTTCTGAGTATATGGGTTCGATCCCCTTCCTCTGTATATTTATTAAAAGGGCTAGTTAGCCCTTTTAATTTTTTTTGATAATCAATCAGTTATTCAATTTTACTTTACATACAAAGTTTGAATAGTCTAATTTATAGTTATTGATTCTCGTATCTAACTTTTTTGGGGGGAGGTTCATCTTTGTCCTATGGCGATTTATCTATGCTAGTTCCTATCTGATTCTTTTTGACTTGGACTGTACTGTCACACTCTGATTAACTATAAAAGTGCGGTCAGTTTTTGGTAAATTTCCTCAGCCTTAATTTTCGCCATACTGTCAGCAACAAGGTAATGCTGATTTTTACCGTAGGTGCCTATCAGTTTGGGATCGGTGGCACCATAGAGCGTGAGATTGGTTTTGTCGAGGGCTGCAGTGAGATGGGCGAGTCCGGTATCCACGGAAACAACTGCGGTCGCGTTAACAATTTGCTGTGCCAGTTCGGATAAGCTGGATTTGGGCAGAATTGTCACGCGTTCAAGACCTTGTGCGATCATCTCGGCACGCTGTTTTTCTTGTGGATTGGACCAAGGCAGGCGAATGTGCCAGCCACTTGCAGTGAGTTTTTCGGCGAGTGCGCGCCATTGTGTGTCGGGCAGAAACTTATCTTGGCGTGTGGTGCCATGGAAAAATAGCATATAAGGGGGCTGATTGGGCTCGATAGCGAAATGTGTTGCGATGCCATAGTCCCCTTTGTTCGACGGATGCGGGTAATTTAAACTCTGTGCAAACAACTGGCGAATGCGTTCGACAGCATGTTGTTGGTAGCTAATGGCGTATTTTTTATCGTAGAAAAATGCGGCTAGTGGCTCGCGGATTGAGTGACGATCATAGCCATGACGAGTGCCTTGTGCCAGTCGTGTGGCAAATACCGCACTTTTCACTAAGCCTTGTGCATCAATGACCGCATCATAGTGTTCTGATTGCAATAAAGTGCGGTAGTTTTTCCACTGATTTTGGGTTTGAGCAGAAAAAGGCGATCGGCGCCAACGTCGCAAGGCGATGGGGATAACCTGTCTGACCGCACTGTGCCAACGAGGAATTTCGGCGAAGTTTTCTTCAACTACCCAATCGACTTGTAAATGGGGGAGTGCCTGTTGTGCATCTGTCAGGGCAGGTAAACTGTGCAGAATATCGCCCATTGATGAGGTTTTGACTAAACAAATTTTCATGCTTTCGCCAGTAATCCTGTGAGTTTTTCAAGTACCATATTGGGTTGGATATCAATTAAACTTTGATGATAACCTTGGTCGCTGTCTTTGCTTTTCCGCACTTTCATTAAGCCACCTTCAATTAAACGAATAATCACCGCTTTGTCAGACAGCGGTGGGGTATAAGTCGGGCTAGTTGGGCCATAAAGCGCGACCAATGGGCGTTGAACGGCTGCGGCAATATGCATCAATCCACTGTCATTACTCACCACCGCTACACAATCCGCAATTAAATCCACGGCTTCATTTAAGCTCGTTTGTCCGGCAAGGTTAACGCAATAAGCACGTAATGTATCAGGTAATGCTTGGTGAATGTCTTCGCCTACCGCTTCGTCTTTCGCGGAACCAAACAGACGAATCGCATAGCCTTGCTCAATCAACATTTCAGCCAGTTTCGCATAATGGTAATGAGGCCAGCGTTTGGCAGGACCAAATTCTGCCCCGGGACAAAAGCCAATGATTGGGCGTTGGGCGAAAAGGGCGGTCTGTTTTTCAAATTTTTTTAGCGTGTGTTGTTGAGCAACGGCGTCTATTTGTAAATAAGGCACAGGACGTGGTAAATCTTCTGCATTCGGAATCTGCCCTTTTTCAAAACCTAATGCAATATAGCGTTGCACCATCATTGGATAGTCTTTTTTATTACTGCGTAAGTCTGTTAAGAAAAAATAGCGACTCTCGCCTTTCCAGCCTCGACGTATTGGGATACGAGCAAAAAAGGGAATAAAAGCAGATTTTAATGAATTAGGTAAAACAATTGCCATATCATATTGATTACGTAGCGATTTGCCGAGACGATAGCGTTCTCCTAAGGCAAAAGCACCGTGCCCGATTGGCATAGTAATCGCTTGTCGCACTTCAGGCATGCGCTCTAATAAGGGCTTACACCAGTTAGGTGCCATCACATCAATTTCACAATTGGGATATTGTTGTTTGAGCGTTTGATACAGGCTATGCGACATCATCATATCGCCAACCCAAGAAGGGCCAATTACTAAAATATTCATTGTGATTCCATTGTGTTATCGAAAGACATTTTATTGTAATCTGCTTTGTCAGTCAGATAAATGGTTTTGTATCCAAGAATAAGGCTTAGGGTGCAACCACATTAGCCTTGATCTCGATGACTTCACCATTGTCAAAGAACAAGCTTAGCGGATATTGCTCGCCTACTTGTAAGGACTGTTCAAGATCAAAGACCATAATATGCAATCCGCCCCGTTTCAGTTGTACGGTACGCTGTGGCGGGATCAGGATAGTCGGTAAGTCAATCATGTGACCTTTTTGCATACCATGTAAGGCTAAGCGTGATTTGACTTTACTTTGGACAAAGGCAAGTTGAACCGGCTCTTGACTGTGATTGTGTAAATCCATAAAAACGGCACTGGGTTCGCCGGCTTGGGTGGCAAACACAATCGGATGTTCAACTTGAATATGGGCAAGCAAGGTGGTTGGCAAGCAAAGGCTGAATAGCATGCAAAGGAACGAACGTAATGGCATCATATTTCCCTCGTTTAGTGAGATAAGATGTTGCTATTATACCCGTTCAAACAAAAATTGCGCACTGTGATTTTCAACGGGACAAATTGATGAGGGGATATCACCCTTTACAGTCCGATGATGATATCGTCACCTAGCATGGCCTAAGTGAACCTGTACAGGTGAAATCTATCATGATGTGTACAAGAGCTTGCTTTAAAAACAGCATAAAAAGTGCTATATTGTCCCCCGATTTTTCATCATCAAGTTTCCAATCCTATGACGAATTACTACGATATTACTTTAGCACTAGCGGGGGTGTGTCAAGCCGCAAAATTGGTCCAGCAATTTGCTCATAATGGGCAAGCGGATCAGTCCGCACTTGAGATCAGTCTTAATACCTTGTTACAGATGCAACCAGAAGATACTTTAGCGGTATTTGGTGGCAAAGAACAGAATGTAAAGTTAGGGCTTGAAACTTTATTGGAACAAATGAATGGAACGGGGTCTGATTTAAGCCGATATTGGATTAGTTTACTGGCGTTGGAGAGTAAGCTGAATAAAACGCCACAGGCAAAAGCAGAATTGGCACGTCGCATTCAGTATTTACCTTCACAATTGGCACATTACAATTTACTGGATGAGCAAATGCTGTCCACATTAGCCAGTATTTATGTGGATGTGATCAGTCCATTGGGTAAAAAAATTCAAGTCACGGGTTCCACTCTCTATTTGCAGCAATTGGCGATGCATCATCGTATTCGTGCCTGTTTATTAGCAGGGATTCGTTCTGCGGTCTTATGGCGCCAAGTAGGGGGAACAAAATGGCAAGTGTTATTCTCTCGTCGCAAAATTATCGCTATGGCACAACAAATTTATTCTTCACTTTAATCATTTTATTTTATGGAGCAAACCGCTATGCAACTTAATGCATTAACTGCACTTTCCCCGATTGATGGTCGTTATCAAGACAAAGTGAGTTCACTACGTTCAATTTTTAGTGAATTTGGCTTGTTGAAATTTCGTGTGACAGTGGAAGTCCGCTGGTTACAAAAGTTAGCAGCAACCGATCAAATTAAAGAAGTTTCTTTATTATCCGAAGAGGCAAACGATTACCTCAATCAAATCGTTGAACATTTCAGTGTGCAAGATGCAGAACGTATCAAAGAAATTGAACGTACCACTAACCATGATGTGAAAGCGGTGGAATATTTCCTAAAAGAAAAAAGTGAAGCCTTACCTGAATTAGCTAAAGTGAGTGAGTTTATTCATTTTGCGTGTACTTCTGAAGATATTAATAACCTTTCGCATGCCTTGATGTTAAAAACCGCAAGGGAAGAAGTGTTATTGCCTGAATGGCAAAAATTAATTGCCGATATCACTGCACTTGCGAATGACTATAAAACAATTCCATTACTTTCTCGCACACACGGTCAGCCTGCTTCACCTTCCACAATGGGGAAAGAAATGGCAAACGTGGTGTATCGCTTACAACGTCAGTATAAACAATTACAACGGATTGAGATTTTAGGCAAAATCAATGGGGCAGTCGGTAACTACAATGCGCATTTATCCGCCTATCCTGAGATTGACTGGCATCACTTCAGTGAAGAATTTGTCACCTCGTTAGGCTTAAGCTGGAACCCGTATACCACCCAAATTGAGCCACATGATTATATTGCAGAGTTTTTTGATAATGTGGCTCGCTTTAATACCATTATTATCGACTTTGACCGTGATTTATGGGGTTACATTGCCTTAAATCACTTCAAACAACGTACTATCGCGGGCGAAATTGGTTCTTCGACCATGCCACATAAAGTCAACCCTATCGACTTTGAGAATTCAGAAGGGAATTTAGGCCTAGCTAATGCGGTGATGGCGCATTTAGGCGCGAAACTGCCAATTTCTCGTTGGCAACGTGATTTGACTGATTCAACCGTATTGCGTAATTTAGGGGTGGGCTTAGGCTATTGTTTAATTGCCTATGCCGCCACACGTAAAGGAATCAGTAAATTAGAAGTCAATGAACAGCATTTACGTGATGAGTTGGATCAAAACTGGGAAGTACTGGCTGAGCCTATTCAAACCGTGATGCGTCGTTATGGTATTGAAAAACCGTATGAAAAATTAAAAGAGCTAACGCGCGGTAAACGTGTGGATGCGCAAGCCATGCGTGAATTTATCGAGAAATTAGCGATTCCTGCAGAAGAAAAAATCCGCTTACAACAAATGACACCAGCCACTTATATTGGTGCTGCGGTGGAATTAGTGGAAAAATTATAATAGACAATAAATATTGTAAATAAAAAATAGGGCGATGTGATATATTACATCGCCCTATTTTTTTAAATCATAAAATAAAAATAATCCTTTTTTATAAAAATAAGAAAAGGATTGATATTTGTATATAAAACAATCAAATGAGTCAAAAAATATAAGATGTGTGAGCGTTATCACATAAAAAAATCTGATTTTTAAAGCATTTTTTTGAAATTGCTTTAATATAACAATTTATTAACATTTGAATTGGTTTATTATTTGTGCAGTTTTATTGTTAGATAAAATACATACGCATAAATGGTTAGCCTTTGGTGTTGATATTTTGATGTTATCTCACATTTCATTTTATGTAGGTTTTTTTATGGTTTTCTTTTTAAGTATTCTTCCGATTGTTTTATTGATTTATTTAATGGTAAAACGTAATAGCTTACCGTCTTATATTGCCTTGCCTTTGATCGCTGTTTTAACGTATTTATTACAAGCATTTTATTTTGGTACAGATTTAACTCGCTTAAATGCCAATGTGATTGCAGGGTTAATTGCCACACAAACGCCGATTACGATTATTTTTGGTGCGATTTTATTTAATCGCATGATGGAAGTCTCTGGTGGTACCGATGTGTTACGTAAATGGTTAGCCAATATTAACCCAAATCCCGTAGCGCAAATTATGATCATCGGTTGGGCGTTTGCCTTCATGATTGAAGGGGCAAGTGGTTTTGGTACGCCCGCAGCGATTGCCGCCCCCGTGTTAATGGGATTAGGCTTTAAACCGCTACAAGTGGCAATGCTGGCCTTAGTGATGAACTCTGTTCCGGTGTCTTTCGGTGCGGTCGGTACGCCAACGTGGTTTGGATTTGGCGCATTAGGACTCAGTGAAGATGTGGTGCTTGAATTGGGGCAAAAAACAGCCTTTATTCACTTTGTGGCGGCGTTTGTGATTCCGGTGTTAGCGTTACGTTTTTTAGTCAGTTGGCAACAAATCAAACAAAACCTCGTGTTTATTTATATCAGTATCTTAGCTTGTACCATTCCTTATTTCCTATTAGCCCAAGTAAATTATGAGTTTCCTGCATTAGTGGGGGGCGCAATTGGTTTGTTTATCTCGATCCTGGTCGCCAACAAAGGGATTGGGGTCAGTAAAGTGCAGAATGCAGAGATAGCACTAGAAAAAGTGCCGTTTGGTGCGCTCGTTAAAGCCTTATTTCCAACAATGATGTTGATTGTTATCTTAATTGTGACACGTATTCACCAATTAGGGATTAAACAATTATTAAATGATGCGACTACGTGGTTCTCTGTCTCTTTAGGTGCATTAGGTGAATTCAAAGTCAGCCAAGCGCTCATTCTTTCGCTGAATAATATTTTGGGACAAGGTATCAGTGAAAGCTATAAAACACTCTATGTGCCGGCCTTACTCCCATTCATCGTGACGGTGATTATTTCGATTTTGGTGTTTAAATTAAGCGCAACCAAAGCGAAAACCATTGTAGTGAGTACCTATCAACAAACGAAAAAGCCATTCTTTGCGTTATTAGGCGCCTTAGTTATGGTAAAATTAATGTTAGTCGGTAATGAGAACTATGATTCTATGGTCATTACCATTGGTAAAACATTCGCTGATGTGACCGGAGATAAATGGGTGTATTTCTCCTCTTATCTAGGCGCTATCGGTGCATTTTTCTCAGGATCGAATACTGTTTCAAATTTAACTTTTGGTGGGATCCAACTTTCTATCGCGGAAACCACAGGCATGTCTGTACCATTAATCCTTGCACTACAATCGGTGGGCGGTGCGATGGGTAACATGGTGTGTTTGAATAATATTATTGCGGTTTGTACGGTGTTAAATGTCAGCAACCAAGAAGGGGCGATTTTAAAACGTACTGTGGTACCAATGTTCCTCTACGGCATAATTGCCGCCTTCGTCGCAGTAGTTATTTACTAATTTATTTTTGATGTATTTTTTTATATATAGCTAACGTATTCCAGTTAGCTATATCCGCATTTATTGGAGTGATGAAAATGAATGTCAATTTTTATGTGACGTGCATTGGTGATGCGTTAAAATCCAATGTCGCTAAACAATCTGTTCTCCTTTTAGAACAACTCGGCTGTCAAATTACCTTTCTTGAAAAACAAGGCTGTTGTGGACAGCCAGCCCTCAATAGTGGTTATGTCACACAGGCCATTCCTGCCATGAAAAAATTGATTGAAACTTTTGAAGTCAATGATTATCCCATCGTGGCGCCTGCAGGCTCTTGTGTGTATGCCATTAAAACCTATGCCGAATACTTGAAAGATGAGCCAGAATGGGCAGCTCGCGCACAGAAAGTGGCAGCACGCTTTTATGATTTAACGGATTTTATCGTCAATAAATTAAACATCGTCAATGTTGGGGCAAAATTACCGGGCAACGCGGTATATCATCCCTCTTGCAGTTTATTCCGCAAATTGGGCGTGAAAGAAGAGCCGGTGAAGTTATTACAAAATGTAGAAGGGTTAACCTTATTACCAATTCACAACCAAGAAACCTGCTGTGGTTTTGGTGGGACTTTCTCAGTCAAAATGGCGGAGATTTCTGGCGAAATGGTAAAAGAAAAAGTTCAGCATATTATGGCAGTGAAACCATTGTATCTCATCGGTGCAGATGTGAGTTGCTTACTTAACATTGGCGGACGCTTAAAGCGTGAAGGTCACAATGTAAAAGTAATGCATATTGCTGAAGTCTTAATGAGTCGCTAAGGGAGAGCACGATGTCAATTAAAACCAGTCACCTTCAATTTAAACCACGTATTCATGAAGAAATTCACAATGACGTTATGCGTAAAGCCGTGGTAATGGCGCAAGAGCGTATCGGTGCAAACCGTCAAAAAATGGTGGAAGAATTAGGCCATTGGGAAGAATGGCGTGAACATGCCAAAGATATTCGTAACCATGTTATTGAAAATTTAGATGCGTATTTGTATCAACTGTCAGAGAAAGTCACCCAAAATGGTGGACATGTGTATTTTGCGGCAACGGCAGAAGATGCCTCGAATTACATCAAAAACGTGGCAAAACAGAAAAATGCCAAGAAAATTGTCAAATCGAAATCGATGGTCACCGAAGAAATCGGGATGAACCACGTATTAGAGGCAGAAGGCATTAAAGTGGTTGAAACCGACTTGGGTGAATACATTTTACAGGTCGCGGAAGATAAACCGTCTCACATCGTTGTACCAGCTATTCATAAAGATCGTCATCAAATTCGCAAAGTATTAGCCGAAAAATTAGGCTACACCGGTTCCGATACCCCAGAAGAAATGACCTTATTTATTCGTGAAACTATTCGTCATGATTTCTTAGAAGCGGATATTGGGGTGAGTGGCTGTAACTTTGCGGTGGCGGAAACGGGTAGCGTGTGTTTGGTGACCAATGAAGGTAACTTGCGTTTAGCCACCTCTCTGCCAAAAACACATATCGCTGTGATGGGGATGGAGCGTTTAGTGCCTACATTCAAAGAAGTGGATGTATTGATTACCTTGCTAGCGCGTAGTGCAGTAGGCGCTCGTTTAACGGGATATAATACTTGGTTAACGGGACCGCGTTTAGCCGGTGAGACCGACGGACCAGAGGAATTCCACTTAGTGATTGTCGATAACGGACGTTCAAAAATGCTCGGTTCTGAGTTCCGCGAGGTTTTACGTTGTATCCGCTGTGGTGCGTGTTTAAATACTTGTCCTGCCTATCGTCAAATTGGGGGACATGGTTATGGTTCGATTTATCCGGGTCCAATCGGTTCAGTGATTTCACCTATTTTAGGGGGCTATGAGGAATTTAAAGACTTGCCTTCAGCCTGTTCCTTATGTACAGCCTGTAACCAAGTTTGCCCAGTCAAAATTCCATTAGCCAGCTTGTTATTAAGACATCGCCGTAATATCGCGGAGTCGGGGATGAACCCATTAGCAGAACGCTTGTCTGTCAAAGCATTTAATTTTGCCAATAGTAACCCAATGTTGTGGAAAATTGGTGTGAATGTGGGGGCAAAAGTGGCGAAATTAATGATTCGTGATGGCAAAATGCCGATCCAAGTAGGTGCTATTGCAGAATGGACAAAAGCACGTGATTTACCTGAGGCTGAGGGCGAAAGCTTCCGTTCTTGGTTCAAAAACCGTTAATGCAGTGAGGAATTTCGATGTTAGATCAATATAATAGACAACAGTTTTTAGATCACCTTGCTAAGCAATTAGGCCGTGAGACGCGGACACAAGTGATCAGTGAATATCACCCATTAAATACGCATCCTACAACCCGTTTAACGGAGTTAAGCCTTGACCAGCGTTGCGAGGCATTTATTGAGTTTGCTTCACAAACGATGTTAGTGAATTGTCAGCTTACCACGCCAGAAAGTGCCACTGCTGATTTATTGGCAATGTGTGAAAAATACGGTGGGGGACCGGTGATTTTAAATGATGATGCGCGTTTAGTGGCGGCAGGGATTACCCCAGCAGTACAAGCGAAATATGAAACGCATCTTTGGTCTGAAAATTCAGCAGAAATGAACCGCACTTTTGCCAATACGGCAAATATCGGGATTGTGTTTGCGGAATATGGTTTAACCGAATCAGGTGGGATTGTGCTCTTTTCTGATGCACAACGTGGACGTTTAGTGAGTTTATTGCCGAAAGTGTCGATTGTTGTATTAAATAAAAGTACGATTTTACCACGTGTGGCACAGCTTTCTGAAATTCTTCATAACAAAGCGAAACAAGGGGAGCGCATGCCATCTTGTATTAACTTGATTGCGGGACCAAGTTCAACTGCAGATATTGAGTTAATCAAAGTGGTGGGCGTACATGGCCCAGTGGCGAAGGCTTACTTAATCATTGATGACACACAAAGCGTAACAAGTTCATCATAACTTCTCCTCAAAAAAACAAAGACCGCCTAAGTGCGGTCTTTATTATCCTATTTTCTTGAGACA
This sequence comes from Bisgaard Taxon 45, assembly GCA_049888895.1. Taxonomy (GTDB): domain Bacteria; phylum Pseudomonadota; class Gammaproteobacteria; order Enterobacterales; family Pasteurellaceae; genus Pasteurella. Next base: position 31,037 of record JBLUWJ010000003.1, read on the forward strand.
AAAAGGCATCACCACCTTACTGAGCAGATGTTATAAAATCATCTTCACTAATTTATCTGCTTTTACACGGGCAAATTTTTTCAATAATTTTTGTACAGGTGCGGGATACTCTTTCATTTCTTCCAGCTCAGAATAATGGCGTAATATTTGTGTATGTTGGCGAATATGCGCCAACTCTTGTTCAAATTGTGCGCGTAACTCTTGTTTTGGATCGGCGATAAATAGACCATTCTCCGCATCCAAACGCCACGCTCGTGGATTTAAATTATTGCCTGTGAGTAACACATAGTTGTCATCGACCCAAACCCCTTTCAAATGGTATGAATTTTCACCATCTTTCCAAGTGCGAATCACTAACAAACCTTGGTTAATTTCATATTCAAACTTTTTACTAAAACGGCGTAAATTGCTTTCATATAAATAAGGCAACGCACCCGCCATTTTAAAAGGTTCGGAAGGCGGGATATAAAAGTCATTGGCGGTTTTATCGCCGACAATAATTTCCACTTTTTTACCTTTGTTCAACAAACGGCGAATCTTTTGTTGTAGCGTGCGTGGAAAATTAAAATAAGGGGTACAAATCACCAATTCCTCTTCCACAATTTGGAAAAGATCCTCGATCACTTGGTTTAATTGGTTACTGTATTTACTCAAACCAAAGAGAGCCGAAATACTGAGCTGTTCAGGGGCTTCTTCTAAGAAACGCGCACCTTTTAATGTATAACGGGCATCAAAAGCGAGCGTTTTGCGAAATTCTTTAATCGCGGGGCGTATTTCTTTGGTGGTTGGACGTGCGCTTTGATCTAATGGATGCACGGCTAACGGATCCAATAAATAGTCGTTGATAAAATTCACCATGCTGTTGGCTAATTCAGGATGAGTGATTTTATGGTAGCGATCATAACGGTATTTATTAAACTGGTTTAAGTAAACATTGTTAATGCTTGCGCCACTGTATAAGACCGTATCATCAAACACAAAACCTTTAATATGTAACACACCGAAGACTTCTCGGGTGTTGACGGGGACACCCCAAAAGAGAGGGGAATCTTGGTTGAGTTGATATTTAGCACGTTGTTCACTATACCAATCGGCATTGGTCATACTTTTTTCTGCACCCAATAAATTGCGTTGTGCACGATGCCAGTCAATTAGGATCTTGATCTCTAATGAGGGATTATTTTGTTTAGCACGGTAGATTGCATCTAAAATTTCTTGACCCGCTTCGTCGTGCTGCCAATAAAGTGCGGTCACATAAATACGTGATTTTGCTTGTTTAATGAGCTGAAGGATTTGCTGCTTAAATTCGGCAGCACAATACATAAATTCAACGTGTTCAGCTTGTAAAGGTAAACAGAATAAACGATTGATATTTTGTTTTGCTCGTTTGGTTTTGTTTATCAGCATAAAAATCATTCTCTATAGTTTGATTAGCTCTGTAGTTTACAATATTTACTTCGCGACTTGGTAGAAAAATGCGGTTTTTTCGTTATAATGCTCACACTTTCTTGCAAAACTAGGTGATTTTTTGCCCAGTTTTGCGTTCGCAAATCAGCAAATAGGCATATCGACATGAATAGCAAAACAACCGCGCCTGTCTTTCAACACACTTCCACTAAAAAATTTAATGAACGTAGCGTTGGTGAAAAATCTGACAAAAAAGCACCGCACTTTACGCAACAATCCGTTACGCGAGGCGAACAGTCATCGCGTGATAATAAGGCAGGGCACCGTTTTTCGAATAAAAATAAGGCGTTGCGTCGTCCTCAAACGCTTGAGCCACGGCTTGTCGAAACCACAATGCGTACCGCCAGTGGGGAAGAAGGGAAAGTAAAAGTGGTGGTGAAAAGCACCGGCTTGAATGAAAAAACACGTGAAAAGAAAACGGGACCGCTTTCACCTCGTGCCCCAGAAAAAATTAAGAAAAACCGTGCCGAAGAAATGAAAGTGTACGGTGAAAATGCCTGTCTGGCATTATTTGCACAGCGTCCAGAAAGTATTGTGCGTATTTGGGCGACGGTTGAAATGGCGAAAAAGAGCGGTGCACTTTTCAGTTATTTAGCCGAGCAGAAAAAAGCCTATCATGTCGTGGACAATGCGGAATTGACGTTAGTGAGTGGCACATCACATCACGGTGGCATCTGTATGTTAGTGAAAAAAGCCCGTCCTTTTACTTTATCGGGTTATTTAGATATTCCACGTAAACAAGACTGTCTTGTGTTAATAGACGGTGTGCAAAATCCACATAATTTAGGCGGTGTGGTGCGTACCTGTGCGGTCTTTGGTGTGAAAGGTGTGGTACTTGAACAAGGCTTGGTGGACAATTTGAATGCATCAGCGGCAATGCGTGTGGCAGAAGGCGGGATGGAATATGTGCGCGTATTAGAAACGCCTGATGTGGCAAGCGCTTTACAACAATTGCGCCAAGCGGGTTATCAACTGATTCATGTCACCTCCAATAAACAGGCTCAACCTCTCGCCAACTTAACCTTTGCGCCAAAAGTGGTGTTTATACTGAATGAACAACATGATGCAAGCCTTGCCCAACCTGAAGATGAACAAGTGGTATTATCTCTTGGTAATCCATTGCAAGCAGAATTAAATATTGCAGTCGCAACGGGCATTTTATTAGCACAATGGGATTATCGTTTAGGTTAATTGAGTCGGGCATTTGCCCGATTTTTTTATTCATATACTAGGGAAGTGTAGTGGTGTAATCGTTTGATGAGTGAGAAACAAAAGGCAGGCAAAATAAGTGTTGAGGTGTTTTAATTCATTTTCAAGACAAGGAATACTTGTTACACTCAGAACTGGTTATAATTTGTCAGCATGATGAATGAGCACAAAACGTTCCCACAATTGTTCATTGGTTTCAATGTGATCGGGATCGGTAATAATACAATGATTAATTGGACAGACTTTTTGGCAAGTGGGAATCTCATAATGTCCCACACATTCTGTACAAAGTGCCGGATCAATGACATAAATTTCTTCTCCCATTGAAATCGCTTGATTTGGACATTCTGGCTCACACATATCGCAATTTGTGCATTTGTCTGTGATTAAAAGCGCCATGGTGTATGTCCTTTGTCGTGTTACAATTGAAAGCGGAGGATTATAATCAATCCGCTCTAAAAGTGAAATAGGAATTTTATGGACGAGAAAAAAACACTTCAGTTGTCTATTTTTGTGGTTTGTTTTCTAATGTTTTTGTTAGCCGGTTGGTATTTCTTTTCTAAACAAAAACAAGCTGTCGACATTATCGTGGATCGTAATTACGACTATATTATGAAAAATGATCCTATTGGTCAAAATGCCAATGCGCCGACGGATTATTATACTTTTGTGTTATCTTGGTCCCCTGCATTCTGTGAGAAACAGCGTAGCCGTTACGGTAATGATTTACCCAATTCCTTACAATATCAGTGTGGCTTAACGCAGCAATTTGGCTGGGTGATTCATGGTTTATGGCCTCAAAATGAGCGTGCTCGCCGAGTGTCTGATCATCCTCGTTTTTGTCGAGGTGATTTACCGATGGTACCACAAGAGATTATCGAGCAATATTTACCAGAATCGCCAAGTGCGAATTTATTACAAGGTGAGTGGGAAAAACATGGTGCTTGTGCCTTTGATGAAGCAAAAGCGTATTTTGAAAAACAACGTGAATTATACCGCACTTTAAAATTACCGCATTATGAATTGAGTCGGAATGCGCTTTTTCAGTGGTTACGCAAAAATAATAAACATTTAAAACAGGCCTATTTAGGGGCAAGTCGTAATGAGCTGTTTATTTGCTATGATTTAAATTGGCACGTAATCGATTGCCCAAGAAGTCGCACAGGATATTAATTTTTATTTGTTAAATAATAAAAATTGTTTGATCTAACGCAGTACAGCCTAGTTAGAAAGGGGTATAATGAGTTAAGTTTTCTCATTTTTTAATTTAACCAGTAAGAGGATAATATATGTCAGTAATCAAAATGACAGACTTGGATTTAAACGGCAAACGTGTGTTTATTCGTGCTGATTTAAATGTACCAGTCAAAGACGGTAAAGTGACTTCTGATGCACGTATCCGTGCGACAATTCCTACTTTAAAACTTGCGCTCGAAAAAGGGGCAAAAGTGATGGTAACGTCACACTTAGGTCGTCCGACTGAAGGTGAATTTGATGAAACAAACTCACTGAAACCGGTAGTTGATTACTTAAATGCGCATTTAGATGTGCCTGTGCGTTTAGTGCGTGATTATTTAGACGGCGTTGAAGTGAACCAAGGCGAAATCGTCGTATTAGAAAATGTGCGTATTAACAAAGGTGAGAAGAAAAACGATCCAGAATTAGGCAAAAAATATGCCGCACTTTGTGATGTATTTGTGATGGATGCCTTTGGTACCGCACACCGTGCACAAGCCTCTACTTATGGCGTGGCGGAATATGCACCAGTGGCTTGCGCAGGTCCATTATTAGCGGCTGAGTTAGACGCGTTAGGTAAAGCATTAAAAGAACCTGCTCGTCCGATGGTGGCGATTGTCGGTGGTTCTAAAGTATCAACTAAATTAGAAGTACTCAATTCCTTATCTAAAATTGCTGACCAAATTATTGTGGGCGGGGGTATCGCGAATACCTTTATCGCTGCAGCAGGTCACAACGTCGGTAAATCATTGTATGAAGAAGATTTGATTCCTGTGGCGAAGAATTTAGCCGCAAGCACAGACATTCCTGTACCAGTGGATGTTCGCGTAGGACTAGAATTCTCTGAAACAGCGGAAGCAACCGAAAAAGCAGTAGATCAAGTACAAGACAACGAGTCAATTTTTGATATTGGTGATAAATCTGCACAGCAATTGGCTGAAATTATCAAAAATGCCAAAACTATTCTTTGGAATGGTCCAGTGGGCGTATTTGAGTTCCCGAATTTCCGTAAAGGCACGGAAATCATTTCTCAAGCCATCGCCAATAGTGAAGGTTTCTCAATTGCAGGTGGTGGTGATACCTTAGCGGCGATTGATCTATTCGGTATCAAAGATAAAATTTCTTATATTTCAACCGGTGGTGGTGCATTCTTAGAATTCGTTGAAGGTAAAGTATTACCTGCCGTGGAAATTTTAGAAAAACGCGCAAATGGTTAATGATGATATGGGCAACTTGTGTTGCCCATTCTATCGATTAAGAGAAAAATAATAATGTCTAGAATTGTATATTCATCTTTATCTATTGTTGCTCTTGCTTTTTTATCTGGTTGTACATCAATTCAAGTATTACCTGTAGCAAGAGAAGAACTTAAAAATATTAATGAAATTTGTATTGTAAACAATCCAACAGTTAAAGTTGCAGATTTTGTCCCAGTTGTTGAGTCGCGTTTAATGCAATACAACATCAAGACTCGTAAAGTGGGAGAGGATAGTGCAGAGAGTTGTCACTATACTTTACGTTATTCTGCAAGACGTTCTTGGGATCTTGTGACTTATTTATCTTGGGCAAAATTGAATTTATTTAAACGTGATAAAGAAATTGCTAATGCGGAATATTCATTAATAGGAAAAGGTGGACTAGCATTTACGAAGTATCAATCGATTGAGACAAAAATGAACCCTGTAATAGATCAGTTATTAGGACACCCGTGATTAATCATCTTTAATATAAATCACAGTTTGATAACTGTACTTTTAATATAAAAACTTAACTTTAGAAGGAAAAGGAAATGGCTAAACTATTAGATATTGTAAAACCTGGTGTCGTTACGGGTGATGATGTGCAGAAAGTGTTCGCATATGCAAAAGAAAACAATTTCGCAATTCCAGCAGTAAACTGTGTGGGTTCTGACTCTGTGAACGCGGTATTAGAAACGGCAGCACGTGTAAAAGCACCTGTCATTGTTCAATTCTCAAATGGTGGTGCACAGTTCTACGCAGGTAAAGGTCTAAAACCAGCCAGTGGTGCGCGTACAGACGTACTTGGTGCCATTGCAGGGGCAAAACATGTTCATGCCTTGGCAGAAGAATATGGTGTACCAGTTATTCTCCACACTGACCATGCGGCGAAAAAATTACTTCCTTGGATTGACGGCTTATTAGATGCAGGTGAAAAACATTTTGCTGAAACAGGTAAACCATTATTTTCTTCTCACATGATCGATCTTTCTGAAGAGCCAATGGAAGAAAATATGGCTATTTGTCGTGAATACCTTGCACGTATGGACAAAATGGGCATGACCTTAGAAATCGAAATCGGTATTACCGGCGGTGAAGAAGATGGCGTCGATAATTCCGATGTGGAAGAATCCAAACTTTATACGCAACCAGAAGATGTCCTTTATGTTTATGATCAATTAAATCCTGTCAGCCCACGTTTTACTATCGCTGCAGCATTTGGTAACGTACACGGTGTGTATAAACCGGGTAATGTAAAATTAAAACCATCTATTCTAGGGGCATCACAAGAGTTTGTTTCTAAAGAACGGGGTTTACCAGCAAAATCTATTAACTTTGTTTTCCACGGTGGTTCAGGCTCAAGCCGTGAAGAAATTCGTGAAGCGATCAGCTACGGTGCGATCAAAATGAACATTGATACCGATACACAATGGGCATCTTGGGAAGGCATCTTGAACTTCTACAACGCAAACAAAGATTACCTCCAAGCTCAATTAGGTAACCCAGAAGGTCCTGATGCACCAAACAAAAAATACTATGATCCACGTGTTTGGTTACGCAAAATGGAAGAATCTATGTCTAAACGTTTAGAACAATCTTTCGAAGATTTGAATTGTGTTGATGTCCTCTAACTGACAAAACTAGGTTAAAATAGAACCGCACTTTGATGTGCGGTTTTTTATTCACTGCGTGTAAGCGCGCGAAATTATTTGCATAAACTCGCGAAATTATTTGCATAACGCAATAATACTAGACTATGCAAATAAAAACGCAATTTAAAAAAAATTAAAAACCCCTTAAAATCGCTTTAAAAGGGCTTTTTTTTATCACTTAAAACTTATAAATGAGATTATCCTCATACTTTCCACTGTAACTTGCTGATGCATTAACGATAATTCTTTTATAACCTTCAAAAGCCTGCCAGTTATCCACTCTATCTTCTTGCGTGTAATCTAAAAATCGAATGAACTCCGATTTAGTAGAGCTAAAGAAGATGAATGGTGGTTTAGTTAAATGGATCAATCTTAAAAAGTCGATAAGATCAAAATAAGTCACTTGCTTGTAGCTTTCCTGCCTTGTACAGAGGTAAGGTGGGTCGAGCACCATTAAAACCTTCTCTTTATTCTGAAATTTCGGTAAGAGTTGATGAAAAGACTCGCTAACAACCTCTAAGCCGTCCAGATAACCTTCTGCGAATACATAGTCAGTTTTCCGAACACAATTATAGAAACGCTGCTTAAATAACTCGTCTAAAGAGCCGACTTGTTGACCGCTAAAAAGTAGCCAAGAGGATAAGCAATTTACATCTTTATAACCCTTAAAATCATTGATTTTATTAATAATTTCTTCTTTTAATCGCTTGCTAATAAGTTTGTTTTTTGGTATAATTTCATTAACGGTTTGGTAGAGTATTTCACGTAATTGATTAGTTTCAGTTATGTGATTTAGTCTTTCCGAATATCCGTCAAAGTCATTGTAAATGACCCTCGCTTTGGGTTTTAAACGCTTTGCTGTGTGACTTAATAAGCCACTTCCACCGAACACATCAATGATTGTCCAGCCCTCTCCATCGCCTTTGATATTTTCATCCAAGACTTGTTCAAAATGCTTGAGAAACATTCTTTTTTGCCCAATGAAAGGCAGTGGTGCTTGTTTGAATTGTTTTGCCATAATTTACTTACTCCTAAATTATGGCGTTCTGGCGCTCAATGACGCTCTGACACTCTGATTTGATTAATTGAATTGATTAATTGTTTTACAACGTACGCATTTAATTTGTAATGATTGTACATCTTTTGCTCGCGCGAGTAGCTTTTTACAGCACTCGCAACGAAATTCTTTTATTTTCTGCATATTAGTTACCACATTTTTTATTGTTTTGCTAAAATGCCACGGTCTAGCTAGACAAGTGGCACATGGCTATATGCAGGATATCTCTGCGTAGCTGATACAGCGAGTAGTGAGAATACTCGTTGTATCGCCACTTCTAGCTGACATCAAACGATGTCTAGCTCACTCTCACAATCCGCATAGAATGAACCATCGCTGTTGTGCCAATGAACTTCTGGCAACTCGTTGTCATTATGTTCGACGACTAATAACTTGCCAAATTCGCTTGTATATACAATCTCAGCTTGATTGCCGTTACGTAGCATTACTTTTACGCCACGTTGCTCGTAAATACGTTGTTTTAGTAGATAGCCTTCAAGTTCCCATAATTTTTCGAATGCATTCTTACAAGAAATATCTTCTCCGATTTCAGCATTAAAGTTATCTGCGCTGACACAAGCACTTGTGCCAACCAATTTGAAACCATTTTTTAATGTAATAGTACAGATAGTAAGTAGCCCCTGATGCACATATTCCGTTTTTTCGACTAATCCATCTAAATATTCTTTTGTGAGTTTATCCATTGTTTTCTCCTTTTTTGAAAATTACCGCTAATTGATTCGGGCTGAATCGCCAACCTTCGTTACTATTTTTAATTGCATTGAAGCACCATTCTGAACAAAAGAACTTGCTGCGCTTTTGTTTAATTCCAAAAACGATCCCCAAAGCGCCCCACCAATCATATTTTAGCCCTTTCGTACAATTGAAATAGTGTTTTACTTGCGCTTCAGTAACATCACTTAGCTCGATTAAATCCCATTTTGAGCTATCAGAAACATCAATCTCTTTACAACGCACGCCACCGTCACGAATTGAAGACGAATAACACTCGTACGTCACTTCTGTTTCATAGTGATGCCCGTTGACAAACGCTTCTTTCATTACTGCAATTTCACAATGTGAATACACGCCTTTTGTCAATTTACGAGTGAGCCAATCACTCAAACGTGCCAAAAGTGCGCTCGGGTTTTTACCCGTTTTTTTGCCTTTGTATAATGCGAGATAGATTTTCGTTTTCATTATTGTTGCACCTCTGCTAGTTGCTGCATTGTTGAAATTATATCGTCATGAATACGTTGCAATTCTTCATCACTCAACTCCTCATGCTTTAACTCATATTTACGCATACGTTGAACAGCAAGTTGCTCTTGTAATGCACGCAGACCTTCTGCTTGTTTGAGAATTAAAAGCGTTGCTGATTTGTTATCAAGTCCGGCAACTGTTGCGAAACTACTGATATAAATATTGACTTCGCCCTCAAAGTTTGCATTTTTAAACGCAATAGCAGCCGCTTCGCGTAACTTATATTCCTCTGCAAATCGTGTCCATTTTGACAAAATAGACGCGGCAGTGTTGTCCACGTTATTCATTAACTTTTCAATTAACTCACGTTTAAACGCTGTTTCTCTATTAATAAGAACATACTTATTATCTTTAAAGACAAGTTGCTTTTCTTCCAGCACACTCTCATTTTCGATATCTAGAACAATAAAATCTTCCAAATTTAAAGGCTCTGGAAAAATTTGGTACTGATTTAAGTCCGTTTTTAAAAAATAAACTTGCATATTAATTACTCGCTGTGATTGCTTTTAAGTAAAAACCCGATGTATCGATTATTTTGATTTGTGTTTCATTCACAACTTCAATCTTAAGATTACGCCAACCACCTTCGAAGTAGCCTGCATACAGGAATCGTTTTTGCTGTACTTCCGAGAGTTTACTATCGACATAACATGACAGTGTTGCTACGTCATTGTTATTCAAGGTGCTATTAACGGATGGCTGTAAATAAAAAACGAGGTTTTTATTTATAATGCTTTCTGAAAGTGTTAAAAGACCATTTCCTGCTGTTGCGTTTCCCTGCCAGATTTTTCGCGTCTTAGCGTTGCTTTGTAAATGGCTTTGAAGTTGGCTAACTTGCTGTCCAATCTGTTGTATATTTTGTTGATTCTGCTTCGATGAGTTTTCCAGCTGCTGAATTTTAACATCAGCTTGTTGCAGATTCTGTGCAAGTGTTCCTGCATCTAAAACTCCAGCATTTTCAACAACACCGAATGCCTTGATCCAAAATTGCACGTCGTCAAATGTATTTTTAGCTTTAATACAGAGCTTTAAAACGATTGACTTCGGTCTATTTTCATCAGCTGTCGGTACAACTGTACTTGCATCAAATTTAAAACCTCTAGATACTTCAGCTCCTCCATCCTGATCTGCCGTCCATTTTGTCCATTTTGACTCATGTGGCAAAATAGCACCTTTGAACACCTCGTTATTGCGTGATGACTCGAATTCTAAGAACTGATTACCACTTCCAAGTGAACTTAAATCAATTTCACCAGTAATATTTCTTATCGCGTCCCCTTGAGTCTGACCAACACTTAATCCATTCCCAACATTACGAATGAAACGATCTTCTGCAAGCGGCACATTTGAAATCGCACCGTATTTTTCAACAAGATATTGATATAACTCGGGGTAATTTTGTTGTGTGACTTCCGTTTGGATAGAATCGAATGCAATCCAGCCTTCGGGTATATCATCAAACGGGAAATACGCAGTCATTCCCACGTCACTGCGATGTAAATTCGGCAAGATATTGCTATTCCCATTGGCGACATAAAGATCTGGATATGTCGCTTGATTAAATGTGCCACCTATTGCTCTTAGATAGCCATTTGGATTGATGCCTTTTGGAAAAGCCACAACCGCACCAAGTGGTACACCTTTTCCAGCGAGCTCTTTGTTCAATTCCCCAAGTGCGAATTCTGTCGCTGCTTTCGTTTTGTCGGTACCATTGATTTTATTTGACAGCATTGTTTGTCCAGCAACTTTGTCTGTCGCTCTTGTTGTTGCAATATCACGTACTTTTTTTACTGCGTAACTCGTCGCAACAGTATCAGAGCTTGAGCTGTTATCAGCATCTGATTTCTTACTGTTCGGAATATAATTATTTAACGCATTTCTCACTGCAGTCACTAACGCTTTAACAGCATTCACTGCTTTTGGCGTCGCCGCTTTATCTTCAGCAGTTGAATCCGTGCTAGAATCAAGCTGGACCTCGCCACTTTGTGTTAAACTTGCCGCTTTGCGCTTGTTCTCAATAATTTGCACAATAGCATCATAAATTTGTGTTTTTTTTGCTGGGTCCGGCTCAAGTTCCGCTTGCTGTAATAAATACTTAAATTCATCGCCGAAATCGCGAATATGTTCTTGCACATCATTGAGCCACGTGTCAGTGACTCGCGTGCCTTGCTCACCCGTAGCGGGATTCCCGTTATGAAATTGCCCGTCATTTGATTGAATTTTCGGTAATAAATCTCTCATGTTTTATCTCTCTTGATATGCAAAATAGCAGTAAGTGTGAGCGGGTTTTAAATCTCTAAAAAACTCTTCAATAATCGGATCACCAAATGACACCAAGTGGTCGCCGGCAACCGAAGTACCTGCACGAAAATAAACAATATTGTCATCACCGTTGATCACCGTGACACGCCACATAAAAATTAAACTCTCGCGGGGTTCATTTTGAAAAATATCCACGTCGCCAAGGTTAGGTAAGTCGTTTTGAAGCGGCGAGAACTCTTTAATTTCAATTTGATAACCAATACTTTCAGCCAGTTTCTTAAAATATGGAATGGAAAGCCCGCCAATAGCGTTTAATTGAATAATCACCCGCTTAACGCGCTCTTGATAATTCTTCGATAAATCTGTTTTAATGCCGCAGACTCGCTCCCAATCGACAAGCATTTGCCCAGATGTGGCAGGTTCAATTGTATTTAACATATCAACTGCACTTTGTTGCACTCTATCAAATACGTTACCGTCCACTTCACATTGAATAAGAAATTGCTTGCCGTTTACGTTATAAGAAACTGGTGGGTAGAGTGTGCTAAGTGCGTGTTTATGTGACATCATCAACTCATCTCCGTGACGGTCACCGTGCCAAGTCTAAACCACTCAATTTTGCTCACCACATCCGCTTTTTTATTTGCCGTTGGTGTTGTAAAACGTCTATCAACAACACCAATTAAGTTATTCACAACAGTTTCGCATTGCGACACAATAAGATCGTCACCGGGAATAAGCGTATTGAAGTAGTCTGAGAGAGCTTTTTGAATAGCAACTTTAATCTCGGCTAACGTAATGCCATAAATTTTCACTTGAATATCGAAGTTCACTTTTGTGACATCCGGCTTAACAACTTTTGATTCTTTTGCGGTGACGGGTCTCACTTCATCAATAAACGCTTGGCAACGTTCAATTGTTTCACTGCTTGGCAAGTCATTATTCGATGTAATAGCGATATCTACTGTGCCAAGCCCACGTCGTAACGGATAAACATAAGCCGCGTCCACACCGTCAACGGATAACGCCCAGTTGCGGTAGTCATAACGATTTCCACCTGCCGGTGGTCGTCGAATAAGTTCTAATAATCGCTCTAATAATGACGTATCACTTTCTGCATCCGTCCCGCCAACCACATTTGAAAGTGTGACATCAGTTTGCACGCCAACTGGCGCAGACATAAAGCTTGCTTTTGTAGCTTGCGTGATATTTTGACTAGACCCTGTTTCAAGCGAACGTACAGCAACAGTGACTGTCCCGCTTGAATCAATCACCGCACTTTCTGTCGTTTCATAAAAGCGATTGTCTTCGGTTTTAATTAGAAGACCGATTCTAATTTGTGAATGCTCGTTTCCCGTAATCACTGCACTGCGACCGCTTGCATAAGTTGCATTACGTCTGCGAATGCCACGTAAGCTTGCGTGCTTTTCTAAAAAAGCAGTATCTGCGGTGTCTGGGAAAAATTGTTTAATAATCCATTTCTGATGCGCATATAACCCTTCAGCAACTGCACTTAATGCACTTGCGCGTGCGAAATTATCGCTATCTTCGCTTATATCAGCATTGGGTTCTAACGATTGATAATCGCGTAAAATAGCGTTGCGGATGTCTTCAAGTGTCGGGACTAAAAGCATACTTTAAACACCTTTTAAATGAGTTTTACGGGGTGTTTAAATTCAAAAGCATTACCCCGATTATCTTTAACTGAAATCAAAAGAAGTAGAATGCCGTTTTGGGGTTGCTTGTAACTGACTGTAACTTCACTTGCACGTCCGTCATCGAGTAACGGTTTTAACGCTTCTTCAGCGTATTGCTGTGCAAGCAAGCCCACGCGCCCTACATCTTTCTCTCTTTGAATTAGGTGGAGCAGAGAACCTACACGCCCATCTGCCCAATACGCGCCTAGTGGTGTTGTTAGTCTGATATACACGGCATTTTGCAGTGTACTGATTTGCTTACTTGTGTAGTCGCCTGTAAGCGGGCTGATTTCTCTGTCCATGTTGCTAGCATATGAAAAAAAAGTAAAAAAAAAGCGGTGAGGGACTTCAACACCGCTTGCGTTATTTAAATATTATTAATTCGGTGCACCGGTATTGCCACCACTGTCACCCGGATGAGTGTGACTTACAAGTGATTTACCATTTGCGACAACATCACCGCTCGTTGTAAAGTCACCGCCAGATTGCTCCACATCTCCGCTAAATGACGCACCACTTCCACCTTGGACCGCCATACCGCCATTACCATTAATTTTCCCTTGGGCTGTGAGAACAGCAGACGTCTCAAGCTTGGGCGTAGTAAAATCAGCTGATGCGCTTGCGTTGACTTGATATGTCTTGCAATTCAGTTTAAACGTGTCACAATCCACTTCAACCAAGCGCCCCTGTTTTAAAATAATTGTACTGCCGCTTTGGTCGTAGAGTGCAGTCTCGCCATTTTCCAGATTTTTAACCCGGAAAGCACCATTCTCCGTTGCAATGATAATACTGTGCGTTGTTTTACCGCCCACGGGCACAACCACCACTTGCGTGCCGGCAGGTGGCACAGAAGTAAAGCCAAATTGTTGCATAAGCTCCACGTCTTGCAATGTTTCGCCCGCCAGTCCAGACACCTGTGCTTTCTGGATATTATCACCACTTTTCACAAGATTGAGCACGCCACGGAACACTTGTCGCACATCCGCAAGCATTGCACCTGTTTTTTCTTGAATTTTCTTTGTCAAATTACGCATAATTATTTATCCAATACAATGAGATCACCTTGATTTTTCTTCCCCTTACGCTTACGCGCTTTATCTGCTTTTGCTTTGTATGCATCCGGTGTCCAAATTCCGTCTTGTTTAAAACGTAACTCTGTCTGTGTGCCGTTTGCGCGAGAAAGCATAAATCGACGCCCCATTAAAAAGAAAATAGCATCAATATCGTACTCCTCACAGATAATATGTACACGTTGCCCCGGTTGCCACAGCGTGCCATCTTGTGTTTTATGGTCCGGTATTGTAACCGTCAGAGTAAAGCCTTCTAAAATGCTGTCTGCGATGTATTTTTTCGCCCATTTTTTAAGAGAGGTTAAGTCCTCAACATCAGGCACGACAACGGTTTTCGGTTTATAGGTCTTCATTGATTCATCTTTATAAACCCATTTTAAATCATTTTTATTATCGTCACCTGAACGCCCGTGGCGTTGTGCTAGAAATGTAATCTCACTGAAACGCTGTGACACATCAAAGACCAAATTTGCACTTGAGAAGTTATTTCGCTCACCGTTTTTCATACAACAAAGTGTAGCAACTGGCGGGGTAGAATAATCTGCGCCACCTACGATCAGTACACCTTTTGGATCAAACCATGTATGTAAGCCTGCAGAGTTTGCACAACGCTTCACTGCATTCCAAGCCGTTTCACCAATATCAATATCCACTTTATCAAGTGTTGGGTTATTTTCTGCTTTTAATTCCACATTTTTAATCCCAAGTGGCGCGACGATTTTTTTCACAGCATCAAGCACAGTTAACCCTTTAACATTAGTAATAGGTGCCGAGCAATCGACTAAAATCGCCGCTTTATCACGTCCAGTTAAATGAAATGTACGATTTGTTTTATTAATGGAATGCTGTGTCGTATCTACAATACCTGTTATGACTAATTGCTCATTAATCATGACTTTCACTTCTTTACCCGTAAAATTGGGGATCACCGTATCCGTTGACGGCGTGCCGATATCGAATCGAAAAGCGTCTGCCGCAATTAAAAAATCACTATCAATATCATAAGACTTCCAACTTTTATGCTGTTTTCCATCAATTTCAACCACAATTTCATTTTCAAATGGGTAGTTATAATTCACTTCATTTTGCATAACTATTTAATACCTCGCCTTTCGTAATAAAATTTGGATAGCGAATTTGTGGATTAAGCCGCAACAACTCATTTGCGCGTCGATAATCACCGTAAAACTCGTGCGCGACTTGCTGAAGCGTGCCGTTGATTTCAACTGTACGAATCACCAAGGGTGGCTTACGATTAATCGCACTTAATGCAAGCTTCGTTATTTTTTTTCCTTGATTACGCAATCTCTCACTCACTAAATGCAACTTGGTATAGATACCGGTATTCGGCATTGTCACCGTAAAGCTCGGAGTAACTTCTTGTGCAAATGCGCGAACAGTATTGAGATTTTTTAAAATCTGTAAGCGCACTTTTGTTGCGATATACTCGATATCACTTGGCAACATCGTGTCATCTTCAATAAAGTCTGTTGCAATTTTCATCAGTGCAGCTGTACAAGCAAGCTGCATTGCGGCGTTAATCTCTCTCGTATCTCGTTCACTTAATGCGCTAGTCAGCGATTTAAGATTCACTTTTCTATTTGCACTGGCGTTCTTGCCCGTTACTAAAATAGTCGGTATTTCGTCAATTTGATCAATTGTGCGTAACACTTCGTCAAACTTCGCACGTTGAGTTAAATCTTGACGCTGTGCAATCTGTGTTAGACCAATTTCAATCATCTCGAAAATATCTTTACAAGCTTGCGATGATTGCGTTTTAAACTTATCTGCAGTCGTACTTGCGGGCGTGTTAAACTTCGCTTTATCAAGCGTAAATAAGTCACGTAAATGCTCATAACATCCGAAAATCGCACCGAATGTACCGAGTAATCTTGCTTTAAAATTCGCCGCTAAACTAATCCCCTCCATCACTTCAGCAAAAAATGCCAAACAATCATCGATAAAATCCTCAATTGCTGATAAAAAGTCATCAATTAAGCCAAATAGGGCGTTATTAAACAAGAAAATCGGCTTAGCGGGTGTTGCTTCACGGAAAATTAAATTCAATGTGACATAATCGGTATATTCTGCATCGTGGTAGAAATTAGCAGACGTGCAAATCATATTTTGTAAACGCCCGCGAATTGGGTGTGTTAATACATCCGCCCCTTGTTTTTTGAGTACTTCTAAAAACTTTTTAAAATCCGAATAATACCCCTCACCATAAAACACCGCACTTAATCTCACCTCAAGTGGATTTAAGCCTAAATCTTCAATATCTGCACCATTTACAAACGGGTAAGCGTGCTCAACCACGGCACGCTCAACACTGTCTTCAATATTAAACACATCAAAGCGCACACCGCGATATGACGCACGCTGAACTGGCATAGTCCAACCTTTCATAGTTACTCCCGATTAAATTGTCTATATTGATTTTCTGATACAGTTTCAGCCACGGCACGCCCATCTAGCTCTACTGTGATGTGCGTTTGAATCGTATGATGTTGATTCTCTACTGCTTGTTTCAGTCCGCTTTGAATTTGATTACCAAATTGCTGTAAGTCTGTTTGCGTCAGCTCTGCAATGCGTGCATTGCCACTTTCAATTCGCGCATCATATTGCGCTTGTGTTAGTGTACCTTGATTAAGTCTAGCCTTTGTAATCGCTTGATTGCGTTGAATATCAGCAATTGCATAAGCCCCGTGATAGTTCACATTTGATGTTTTAAATGACGTTGTCGGCGTGTATTGAAATTTATTAACAAAATGCCCGTTCATCGCGACATTCGCTTTTTCTTGCGCTTTCTCACGTTTTTCTTTAATTGCTTCTTGTTGTGCGAAATAGTCATCGTGATTATCTGATGCTATCGCAATCCCTGCGACTGCAAGAGAGCCAACATTTAATAAACTGCCTATTTTGCCGCCTTTAGATAACCCACCTTTAATCGAGCCACTTTTAGACAATCCGCCTAATGTGCCACCTAAACCTAAGCCTGCACTACCGCCTAGCAAACGCAATGAGCCAGCTGCCACAAGTGCGCCTGCACTTAATGCGGCAATACCCGTTGTTGCGCCCGCAATCGCTGTCGTTAGTCCCGGGTATTGCGAGGCATAATCTGTCAACTTAGCACTGACATCGCCGATCATATTGTTAAACCCTTTTAAGCTTTCCATTTGCGCAAACTCTGCGCTATTTTTAAGCTGTTCGGTTTTAAAGTCGTTCGTATCAGCAATCACAGCGTGCGAGCTTTCAACCGCGCCTGCACTATTCATCACGCTATTTTTCACTTCTTGCCCGAGTTGCACATTATTGCGTAACCCAAGCAAGCCCATAAGTGCTTGGCGGTCTGAAATAATTTGACCGATTGCGGTACCTTCGACCAAGTTTGTCATTTGCTCTAAAAGTGCTTTCTGATCTTCTTTTTTCGCCGTTTTTAGCTTTTCTTGTAACGCTTTATAGTTTTTATCTTCGCCGATGACTTGATCTATAATCGACATAAAGGCTTCAATCGAGTTTTTTCCTTTTGCTTTCTGCGCCTCCATCGACTTGATAAAATCCACACCGTGTGTTTTCCCGTCTTTGCCTTTAATCTCTAACTTCTGAAAACGTTCATTTGTCTCTTTTGATGTCATTTTAGCGAGAAGATTCACTAAGTTATTACCCGCCTCATCGCTTGTCCCTGCCGTTACTCTTGCTTGTTGGTTTGCAACTAATAACGCCTCAAAGCCATCCATACCGCTTAACCCTGCTGATTTAGCTGCCGCCATCTGCTGCGGCAACCAGCGAGCCATGTCTGCAAGCTCAAAGTTCCCCGCTTGACCTGCTGCGACCGCTTTGTCTAATACTTCGCCGATTTGATTTTCACTCATACCGAATTGTTGCATTGCGGAGATCGCAATTTTTGATAAATCTTGCGTGCTTGCCCCAGTTGCCACCGCACCTTTTTGTAGTGTTGGCAATAACTTCATTGCAATATCAGCAGATACTGCACCGGAGGCGAGTAGTGTATCAAGCGCACTTAACGCATCTTCTTTTGTGCCTCCGCCCGTTTCTACCGCGTTTTTAACAGCACTGTGTAATTCTTTTTTCCCTACAATTCTGCCTGCCACATCACGCTCTGAAAATGCCGTATTGGACACCATCGCAAGTTGTCTGTCGTAAGTCATCTGTTTATTCATCGGTTGAGCTAATACCATTGCGCCTGCTGTCACACCCGCAATAGCACCCGCCACACCGCGCCCGATATTCCCCAAGCGTTGACCTGTGGCGATTTTGCCCATTTCTGCATTCAGCTCTGCAATTCGTCGCTTGTGCTGTTCTGTTGCGCGCGCAAGCTCTCTTGCCGACGCGGTACCGCTATTTTTTAAACGACGATACGCTTGTTCTGTGCGTGAGATCTCATTTTGAATCGAACGCTCACTGCGCATCCCTAGTTGTTCACGTGCTGTCGCAGTCGTGCGGGCTTGTTGCTGAATCTGGCGATAAGCTTGCTCTGTTAGTCGCGTCGTTTTTTTTACTTCGTTTTGTTGGACGCTACTTGAACGCTTTGCTTGATTCTCAATGTCTTTCGTTGATTTATTAACATTATCACGCATAGATTTCACTGTGCGACTAGCAAAATCTTGCGCTTTTAACATCAACGACAGATTTAAACTTGACATCTTTAAACCTCTTTTAAACTTTGTTTAAATGCAAAATAAAAGGGGCATTACGCCCCCTTTTTTTCTTGACTTTTACGACGTCGGAAGACATAACTTGTCACCGTCTCATCACTTCTTAGTGATTTTTTCTTAACACCATGTTGTATTAAATAACTTTCAATCCACGCGTTAATTTCTGCATGTGACATATCCCAGACTTGCTGTGCATTAAAGCCAATTTTACTCAATAAAACCACAGCACTTCGGTAATTCTCATATACCTGCGGTAAAGTAAGTTTTTTTATTACGCTGTTGCTAAAACTTGGTTTTCCCCAACGTCGATGCACTTTTTTCTTAACTGACCGATTAAATCTGTGATTAAGACATAATCATCTGTTGAGAGATTATCGAGTAAAAATTCAGGCGTTAAAGATACTTTATCAATGCCTGAAATCTCTAACTGCTGACATAAATAAGCCAAGTCAACGAGCGTTTGTTCGGCTTTATTTAGCTCATCTTTCGCAAGTCCCTTTTCTTCAATCCATTCTAACGCTTGGCACTCAAGCCCAAGGGTGAGAATTTTCACATTAAAATCAAAATATTGCGCGCCGTTAAACGGCACGCCCAATAATAAACGCCCTTGCATTATTCAATCACCTTATCTAAAGCTACCACTTGAATATCACGCACCTCTTCATTATCGACGGTATAGCTTGTGCCAACTTCCGTCGTAAAACAATTGCGATACGAAATACGCTGACCGTTTTCTTCTTCGATTGTGACTTTAGCGTCATCGACATTATCCCAGTCGGGTTCTGGGCTATTTAGTGGCACGGCAACAGTTAAAGAAAGGGTATATTCAGTAATGCCTTTCGCAAAGCCTTTCACGCGAGCCTTACGATTGATAGTTTTAACTGGCTTGCGACCTGTAATCACACGCACGTCACACTTCGTCAAGTCGATTTCTAACCCATCGACTTCAATAATGCCAAGACTGGCAAATTCTTTAGCCATTTATGCCCCCTATAAAATTAAATCAATGCGGTTTGCAACAACGTGCAAGCCATTAACCACATCTGCTGGAATGACCGTATCTAAACGATTTGGGTCTTGTTGATTACGTTGCACCAACAGTTTTGCTTTGTGCAAATCAACATTTTCCAGAATTTCAAGATTTTCCAAGCGATAAAGCACATCTAAGATTTCTGAGCGTACCTTCGGTGGCGTGCGGTTAGACAATTTTGAGCGAGGGAAACGCAACTCAATACGCTGTTCTAGTGCTTTGCGCGTATAATCAAGCGTGCGAATTGTGGTTAAATCTAAATAACTTGGGTCATCGGTATTTGTTGCTGATTTTGTGTACGTCGTAATCGCACGCATAATACGCACACGATGATTAACAACCGTAACTGGTGTTAAACCGTGAAATAATGCTTGGTTTACTTCAGTTAAAATCGGGGTTTGCGTGGCATTAACTGTCGTCAGACCTTTAATTTCAAGTGTGTTAAGTGGCTTTGCTGGATCTTCTTCACCCGCAATCACCGCACCATAGCCCGCGGCAATTAACGCATTAGACTCAATTGCCCCTTTATACCAAGCACAAGTAACACGTTCTGAATTGATCTTACTGGTGTATGTCGTACCGCTTGCCATTGTACCGCGCCAACCAATCACACCGATTGCCGGTTTTTTCTCAAGTGGAGATGACACGGTTTCTAAGTGATTGACTAATGCTTTTGCGTTTTTCTCATCAGAAAACGGGGAGATAACGACGTGATAATGCGTCCCTGCAACACTGGCTAATGCTTTTGCAATATCAGCATTGTTAGCACCACTTGCCAAAGCTTGTGCAGTGAGTGTCATACTTGATGTATAACTTGCTGCACTTAATGTGATTTCATTGCCGATTTCACCTTTACATTTTGCTGTGAGTGTAATTGTGCTGTCTGAAACTTGCGCATTAACAGGACAGGTATTCGAGATATTGATCACTGCCGCTAAACGTGCCGCCACCGCATTTGCGGTTTCTGCTTTCGCTACAGAAACTTTATATTCCACGCCTGCAATTGTTGTTGAAAGATAACCGATAGCTGAAGCCGTACCAGAAAGCGTTAATGTCCCTGTTGCCGCCACACCTGCCTCATTATCTTTCAAACCGATGATAGACAAGCGTAAAAGTGGGTTATTTTGAATCGCAACGCGTGCCATTAGATGTGCCCAAGTACCTGCGCCAAATGCCAGTTCTGCGTCATAATCAGAATAAATACGCACTGGTGCAGTAAATTCTGCACTGTCACTTACCATAGGAGCGATAATTAACACTTCCTGTTCATTTGTCGGTAACGTGCTCACCGCATTTCTGCTGTTGTATTCAGTGTAAACACCGGGTTTACGAATTGATGTTGGGATTTTGTCAAATTCAATATTTGTCATGATTTATCCGCCTTTTTATTGCCTTTTACTTCGATTAAATCACCGTCTGCAATGCGACGTTGATAGTAAATTGTGTTTTCAACTTCAACCGGCTCTTGCTCAATATATGCGAGCGGTTGATTCTCAAGTGGGACTTTAACTCCCACAGCTGCTTTGACTTTCATATTTACTCCTTACTGACATCCAGTGCTAACCAGTCTTCGCGATAAAGCGGTAATAATGTGATTCGATGCACTTTTTTATACCCCTCCCGCTCGGCAAATTCCTGCGGTGTTAAAATGAGATCGGTTCTTCGACTGATAAACCCTTCACCCTCTTTTCCACCTCGAATTTTACAAAGTCCACCTTTTTGCCGAAGACAGCGAATAATCACGTGCCCCGAGTCTGCATCTACGGTCAAACCACCTTGTGTGATAGCAATAATTTGTGCTTGAGAATCTGCTTTATCTCTATCGTTTTCTTGATTGCTGCGTGTACCTGTCGTCGCTGCTGCCGCAATAATGGGAGCCATACTTGCTGCCGACATCACTTGAACTGGCAAGAGAGCAATCATAATCAGTGTAAAAAATCGTTTCATGTTTTATCCTTTTTGAGTTTCTACGTTAAATTCAACAAAATCCTTGGTCGTTGGGTCAACAATTTTTCCGACAACTTGCTCAAGCATAGGCTGTTGTTCAGATAACATGCCTTCATACGCGTTAAAGACATAATCAGGTGAGGTTTTATCAGAAGTCGCCTCCGGAAATAACCCGTCTTCAAGCGGCGGTATGTCGTCATAACTGACTTCATATTCCACTGCGTACACCGTGATTTTATCGCTACGAAATTGCGCGTTATTGAAAATCGTACGCACCCGTTTTGGATTAAGCGGATAAACTAGATTCCCGAGTGTTTGCGCATCCAGCAACCGCCGCACCGCTGAAATCAGTTGATGCACACCAATTTCACGGCTATCTGCACCACCTTGGCGCGCCACTTGATTACTTTTTAATGAACGGACAGCTAAAATAATCACAAAAGTATCAGTTGATTTATGACGACGACGTCGCAAGTCTTTACACTCAATACGTGAACCGCCATAAGTCACTAACACTGCTGGCAATCTTGCAGTACCGATACTTTCATCATCGAGCTCACCGCCATAGCTTTTGACCGTATTAGCAAGCTTACCCAAGCCTTTTTTTAATCGCTCAACAAGCGCGTTCTCAATTTGAGTTATCACGACTAAAAACCCGATTTGCTACGTTAGTAAAAATCACCGTATTCTCCCCCGTGCTTGCTTGCTCATCTTCTGCAATGCCAAGGGATACTTTGCCACTTGCTATGCTTTCCAATTCGCGCAGGCTTAACTTATAGCGTTCAATAATCTCTTCAGTGATTGATACATCAGACATTGACGCCAAACGATAGCGTGTTAAGTCACAACAAATACGAGTGAGGTTTTGCGGAATAGTTTTTAACGGCAACTTATAACGACCCACTAGATAGCCATCAATTTGACTTGAACTATCTGATAAAGCGATAGTTAAAACTGCCTGATTGACTTCGCCAATATTTTCCCGGTCAGTGAGCTCCATAACTTGGAATTCGCCGACACGCGAAATAAAATCGTTAATTGTTGCGTACATTACTATTCCTCTTCGATCACTGGGACGACGTCTAAATACGGATCTTCAAATAAGCGAGAAATCTGCTCACCTTTTAATTCATCCGCTGAAATTCGCACCACGTTTTCTTTATTAAAACGATAACCACAACGACCATAGCTCTCCTGTGGATGATGTGGCATTAACAGAACATCGAAAAATACGGGATTAATCATTTCAAAGCCGTTATCTGCTTTCACATCTTCCGGTTTCACATCTTCCGGTTTCACATCTTCTGGTTTCACATCTTCCGGTCTCACGCCTTCCGGTTTCACGTCTTCCGGTTTCACATCTTCCGGTTTCACATTTTTCGTCTTGACATCTTTTGTTTTCACATCTTTATCTTTTTTTGCCATTTTGCCGCTCCAATTCTCTAAAAGGGGCTTACTTGCCCCTTTTTATTTATACAAATTATTCGTTAATAAACGGGGAAACTAACACTTTTAAGTCGCCCTCAAGAATGTTTGAAGTCCCATTAACGACTTTAGTTTCAAACAACTCTTTTGCTTTATATTTCAGTGAAGTTGGCACTAAAATAAGATTCGGTCTAATGTTTAAGACCTTTCCGCCATCGCCTTTTAATGCTTCCATGTTTTGGATCACTTTCTTAACGTTTTCTGCCGTTAAGTTCGTTTTTTCTACACGGTGGATAAGTTGCCAGAAACCAAATCCTGCCGCACCGCGTGCGCGCACACCCCATAAGTATTCATCTTCCATGAAGACGTGTTCAGACTTAGCTGCGTCGAATTTCGCTTCAATTTCAGGCGTGGTACGTTTTTGCCAAATAAGCGGCTTAATCGGCAAGCGAGTATCAAGAATGTAAAACGTTGGTGCATCCTGATCTGTTCCCACAGTTAAATTCGACTGCGTGGTATGAGAGCCTGTACCATCGGTTTTTTCGTAAACCGGATGGTCATTATCAAAAAAGTGCTGACCGTCGTAACACAACGTCGTTTTGCCTTTTTTAAGTAAACCAAATACCTCATCATCTGGTAATTCTGCTGCAGATTGCCCAGCTAATTTCATCATTGGCATATACAAACCAACTTGATCATCTTCAATCTCTTCACGCGGAATACCGACTGTTGATTCGTATTTTTTATTAGTAATACTCGTCCCTTGTGCGTTCATGCTTTCAATTTGTCGTTTACCAACCCATTCACGCATTTTCGGGAATTTACCTAAAAATCCATAAGTATTTGTTTTTGTAGTTGACGGAATTTCCATCGCGACTTGTTGCCATTGACTTTCATGTAACGCTAAGCCTGCTGAAAACTCTTTACGAAAGGCTTCTGTAATATGATTTAAAACCAAGGCTTTATTGACTGCACCCATTATTTCGCTCCTTTGTCATTTTTCATGTATGCACGATAAGCGTCTTCACTCATCCCCAGCATTTTTGCAGTAACTTTTTCTTCTTCCGATAACGCAACCACGTTTTCATTCGGATTAGTTTTCGCCTGCGGTTGACCACTTAACGCGGCAATCGGTGTGGCTTTATCTAGATAACCCGTTAACGCTTCAATAGATAAGCCATCTGCCCATTCTTTAAGTGCTGGTGAGAGCTTGCCTTCTGATAATGCCGCTTGAATCAGTGCATCTTTTTTCTCTTTCTCAACGCCAGTTTTAAATGCGTTAAAATCGTTTTGAAGTGCTGCCACTTGTTCAACTGGCACATATTTTGACGGATCAAACGCATTGACTTTTTCACTCAATGCTGCAACGGATTGCTCTTTTTCTTTAAGTGCACTATACACGTCAGATAACACCACTTTTGACTCACCTTTCGCTTGTGAGAGTGCGGTCACTTTTTCTTTAATTTCAGCCTCGGTCGCATTCGCCAAGCCAAATAAAGTATAAAGCATCGCGAGTAACTCTTTGTCCATTTCTTGTGCTTCCTCATTTAATAATTGAACACTTGCAGCCACCATTGCTTCATCCATGCCGTCAAGTGCAGGAGTATTCGTGAGTGCTGCGTGAAAGATTTTGCGAACATAGCCCTCAGTGTCATAAGCAAACACTGCAGAGATATAACGATATTCGCCATTTTTGATATATTCCGCGGCTTTATCAGTCCAACGGACGTCAGCAAAAATACCTTGTGGGGTGAAATAGAGATATTCCATCCAACCCGCGCTCGGTGCTTCTTTGCCGTTTTTCTGTGAATGAATAATTTGATGTTCGTAGTCGATTGGAAGGGGGTTGCGTTTTGAATTTGCGAGCGCAACCACATCTGCACCGTTTGTATCTGTTACATACCAAGCCTCCACATCTGTTGGTCTGCCGTCTGTTGCTCTAAACTCGCCGTACGGCAAAAGCTGAATACGACCGTATTTGGCTTTATTGATTTCAAAGCTACAAGTTGCGAGAGTGAGTTTCATTTCGTCATCCTCTTTAAAAATCCTAGGATTACAGAATAAAGGATGGCGTAATTTAAAAAGAGGTGAGCGACTTCAACACGACTTATTTTTTGATGAGATGATTTTTAGAATAAAATAAAAGACAAGACCGTTTTTAAAACTTTTTAAAACGCCTTTAATTCTTTTTAAAAACTTTTAAATGATAAATTATACCAATAAAACAAAAAATCGCGCCACGCGCGATTTAGGCGGATATTATTAGCTATTCAATAATACTTCTAAAATAGTTCTGCGCATCTTCTAAAATATCGTCTTTGTCTTGTTGCGTCAAAACAAGAAACGGACGGGCTTCAATCTTCACTTTACGCCCACGACCTGCCATGCCGCCGAATTGATGAATAGCCGCATACGGTTCATTTGTACCAACTTCGGCAGAGTCATTATTGTAACGACTGGTAATACTTCCCATTAAATTTTCAGTATCAACCAATGGCGTGCCTTTTCTGTATTTCAAACCAAGCCATTTCGGACGACCACCTTCGTCAAAGTTTTGCAGTACTGCTGACTCCATTGTGCCTGCAATACTGCGCATTAAGCTTGTTCTGTTTTGCGTTTTATGTGCAATGTCAGATAACACGGCTTCAATTTTTTCTACATCATTAATATCGACACCAATCATAATTACCCTTGTGTTGTTGATTTAATCATCAAATAGCGTTATATTGATTCTGCCGCTAGAAAAGCGATGAATCTCGATATCGCAAGCGAAGAGTGTAAACTCGGGACTGTGTGCGGTGGGTTCGAGCCCCGCCTAGCGGCATTATTTCTTAAATGCCTTTTTCCATTGCTTATCACTGACTCTCCTTGCAGATTGAATAAAAATTTCGTTTTTATCATGCAAAACTTTCAAGACAACAAGTAATTTTTTGCCTTTAATCTCTTTATAGAATTGATATGCTGTTGCCTCTTTGATGATTTTATCAGGTGTATAGATCAAATCAGGAATATTTGCGTAATCGTCTAAATCAAAGTCCTGACCATCCCGACTATTTAACTGTTTAATCAATGAGTCATCGGAAAACCAAACCGTTACCACATCTGATCCTAATATGCGTTTAGAACTCGTTGATAAGACACCTGCTGTAAATTTAAAGTTCATACTCAATTTCTCTCGCACATCAAGCATTTGTTCAGCCGTGAGCTTATCATTGACACCCAATTGTTTTTTAATTTTCAGAAATTGACGTTGAAACATTAAAAAATCTTGCTTAAATTCCGCCCCTTGCATTTCCGTTTTCGCAAACTGATGAGTAAGTTTTTCGGGATATAAATCAAGATTTGGGCGATAGTTTAAGCGCCCAATATTGTAATCAAACCCTTTATCTGTCACACGAATCGACCCATCCGGCAATTTAAAACCGACAGTTGTTTCTTGATTACCATTTTTATCTGCTTGTCTCTTAACTTTCACAAGAAACTCACTGCTATCGTCAGGTTTATTTAGCCCTTTACGCTTTAAATCACGTTCACCAAGTGCAATCACCGCACAGCGACAATTAAACCCATTAGGTGGGTAGAATGTTGACCAAAACGGGTCATCATAGCGATAAATTCGACCGTTTAGCGCAAGATGAGAGGGTCGTGTACGCTCATCGCCGACAGCGGAATATTGCCAATAGGGGCGATGATCAATATTATCCATCATACGTTGATAGCGCGCGGCAGAATACGCTGCTTGTACGTTTGTGCGATAAATTGTATTCAACCGACGCGGTGTGCCAAAGTATTCGCCTGTTTTCGGATCAGCCAACAGTTTTCCGTCGATACCGCGACTGATTGATTTATCATGCCCGAATACCCAGCCTTTTTTCTCAAACTCACTTATCAAGTCTTTTTTCCATTGTGCAAAGCTCTTACCCTCTTTCTTCGCAACTTCCATCGAGTTATAAATATCATTCGTCATCTCAAGGCTAGATAATCTCGCGATTGTTGTAGCTCTTGCGATTGCACTATCATGCAGTGATTTTTTAAACACTTTCGTTGCAAGTGATTTTTTATTATGTAAAAACTCAATGGCTTGCGTGGGTTCAAGTCCGAATAAAAAACTAAGACGTTTAGACATGCTCTCTCCCGAGTAAATCAGCTAAAAACAGCGCACTAGTTAAATACTGTTCGTGTTCATGACTTGAAATTTCTGGGTATGCTTCAGCGAGTTTTTCTGCCGCTTCATCGTAAGAGTCGCACGCCATGATTACCGCAACAGCTTTCTTCACCATGGGATTTAATTGATTATTAAAATCTGGCTCATCAAATGCTTGCGCAAGTCCACCATCTAGCACACCCTGCGCAGTAGAATTTTGAGCATTTGTAGACAACGCAACACCTCGACAGCCATCACACTGACAACCTGTCACGTGATTTTGTGCGGAAAGTGCCGTCTGTTTTTTCGGATTTTCAACATCGTTTAAATCTGTTTTTAACTCATGTTGAATTGCGCTTAAAATCGTTTCATTTTCTTGCGGTTCTGGAATGCCCGCTTTATCACGCACCCAGTTTTCAGGAATACGCACGCCAACGCTCACAAGCTTAGGAATGGCGTCTGCTAGGACACTTAAGTCTGCATATTCTTTCGTGTCAAACTCAAAATACGGTACACGTGAAGGTAAGATATTCGGATCAATGTTAATTTGAAGATACGGCAGAATAATTTGCTGTGTGATTGTTTGCGCAATCTGTTTTGCATCAGAAACCAGCAAGTCACGTCGCACTTCATTATGCACTTGTCCAAGCGCATTAGTTGAGCTTTTACCGTCAGCACCGCTTGTTAATGTTTGCCCTAGGATTAAACGTGCTGCTGACTTCTCGCACCAATCCACCATCTGTAAAAATGGATTACTGCCAGCCGAGCCAGTAGTGTTTGTCACATTATGCAACTCAACATTCATCCCCTCCGGCATAATCCCTGCTGCGTTATGTCCGATTTGAGCAAGCGCACGCAATAATGTGCGCTTTTCGTCATTCGTTGCCCCAAACGGGTATTTACCGATGCGAATCGGCATACCGTAAAGCTCTAGAAATTCGGCAAAATCATGCACAGAGTAGTGTTTAAACATATAAAGCCATGCGAGCGTTCTAAATAAACCCATACGAGCAAGCTGTACTGTTCTTGATTTGTGGGTATGTACTACCCAGCCATATTGTCGTAACGGCTCACCGTCTTGATTATCTGGCGTTTTAAGCAGTAAATTATCGTCCTTATCTAGTTTAAACCACGACTGCGGACGGGCGATAAAATTAGCTGGAATCCATTTACCTTCGGCTTGCTTCCACTCAATCTCTAATGCCGAGAAACCATGTCCTACTGCATCCATCATATCCACCATCAAATCTTCTAGCATTGGGAATTGATAGAAAAGCTCATCGATTTCCGCTTGGATTTTTTCTTCCTGTGGAGTGGCATTACGAGGTTCAACAATGCGCCAGTCTAGGGTTAAAATCGCACGCTTACGGGTTTGAATATTTGCCCCAATACAACTGTCGCGTTCTTCAATATCCATAAAGAGCTCATGTTGCGCAGTAATATCGCCACTTTCAGCGTCTTCTAAAATCCCTTTTAACTTTGCTGGGGTAATTTTATTACTAGGGTGATCAGAAATAATTCTTCCTGTCTCCGTGACACGCGCCTCATTTGTTTGTGTATCTAAGCCAACTTGTACTTTTTTCGCTTGTTGTAATTTTTTCTTTTTCTTCGCCATTTTTTATCTCCGCCAAATACTGTATAAATCGCCGTCATCAAATTCATCACGCCCTAAATCGCCATCAATTGTCATAAATTCAATCGGGGCAGAACTGCTTAGTGCGTTCTTCCAAAGCATTTCCAACGCATCTGGACCGTCGTCATGATCAGCTTTCGGGAAATGCCTAAGCTGTGCGATGAGTGTTGAGTGCGAGCTATGCAGTAAAATCAAGCCGTTTGCAATATGGGGTTGTAAGCTCTCAATACGTAACATTTTGTCCGTGTTTGGCTTGATTGCAGTCGCGGGCACAGGAAAACCACGTTGTGCAGAACGCTTGACTAATTCATCTTTTAAAAACTCTTGAAATTGCACTGTTTCCACAAACCAACGTTGACACTTGTACTGTTTATGCAGTCTGATAACGTCTTCGATGATCAAATCTGGCAAGCGTTTTTTCACTTGTGCTTCGATGACATAGAGTTTGCCTGTTTCACGATGATACCCACCGACTAAAATCGCAGAAGGGTCACGACTTGCGCCCGCTTTACCAAGACTCGGGTCAAGCGCACCGAAATAAATTAAGTTAGCCGGCAATTCCGTCCAGTATTGAATGCTGTTGGCAAAAATCGCATCATCACCACTCACAGGGTCATTTTGATATTCACTATCGAATGTTGAATGCCCATCACGTGCGCGAATTTTCATCAGCACTAACAGCGGGCGTGCCGCCCAACTGATGATTGCACCCTCGTCCATTGCGTCTTTATTTGCATAATAGAACGCATCGGCAACGGCTTCGCCCTCGTTTAAATAGAAGTCTTCCCATTTATCCCACAAGCTCATATCATCCGGCATCTTAATTAAGGCTTTAAACTTCGCCGTAAGCCACGCTTTGCTTGATAACGTGCGGTTTAGCACGCTGTCATAGTGCAGAATTGTCCCGATGTAGATGATATCTAATTTGCCGTCTGCCGAACCCAACGGTAGCACTGTTTTCTTCAACCAGTCGTGCAACTTGTTGCGTTGCTCTGGACTTCTCACTTGCTCGTCATTCTCAATATCATCAAGCACAACTAAATCCGGACGATACGCACCGTGTCTTAAACCACGCAGTTTTTTGCCAGAACCCGCCACTTGTACTTTCTGATTCGCACTTGTGATAATCGTTCCCACCTGCCACACGCGACCTTGCCCCGTACTTTCTGGGAAATCAATGCGCAAGCGCTGGTTAAACTCAAGCTCCACTTTGATTGCTTCCAACATTGGGTAGGCTTGGTCGATACTATCCATCACAATCAACACATAGCGTTTCTTTTGCGTGACTAAGCAATACAGCGAGAAGAGTTGTGAGACAATCGTAGACTTCGCCTCGCCGCGGGGTGCTGCCACTGCCATGTGTACTGATGTGGGCTTTTGTAGTGCAAGGGGTAATTGCTCAAATAAAAAGTGATGGAGTGCAGAACGAGAAGACGATCTCACATAATGCGGGAAGTAGTTATTGACGAAAAAATCAAAGCCTGACACCGGGTCAAGCACTTTTGTACGTCGTGATAGCACTGATTCTGGACTGTCATCCCAGCCGTCAAATGCAGCTTCTAGCTTTTGTCGAAGGCTATCGTGATACGCTTCTAGCTCTTTTAAAAATTCTTTCGTCTTCATTTTGAACTCCAGCAAAGACACGCCAAAAACACCCACCAGCCCCACGCACCGCCATTTGCCGCACTGTTACACGCGACTATCACGAGAATAAGTTGCAGTAATGTCATTTTTTAAACTCTTTTTCTAACTGTTGCCCAAAATCGCGAATCAAATCTAAAAACTCACCAAGTAATTGTGGTTTTTTCTCTTGAATGTAGGAGCCAAATAATTTAATGGTTTTAAGTGCGGTCGCCGATTCCGACACCTCAGGCAGAATACGCTTACTTGCCGCGGTCATCTTCGCAAAGCTGTCTGCTAGTGATGATAAGCGATCGACTTTATCTTGTGCGTTTAACTCCGAGTTTTGAATCTCATCCATCGTTGCGCGATATTGAATGATAAAGCCCGATAACAGCCCTTTTGTAATATCAGTCAGCTCACTGCCTACCATCACTTGCACATCACGCACTTTATCCCAGTCATCACCTTTGCTTGCTGCTTCTTTTTTCCAGCGTCGCGCAGTGTTAAATGAGACTTTAGCTTTGCTTGCAGACTGCTCAAGCGATAAAAACTCAAACACATAGTAGCGACGGACAAGTGCACGTGTTTTCTCATCAAATGCCATCAGTTAGCCCCCAAATTGTAAGCGAATGAGTTCAATGCCGACTGCAACAATACCACCGCCGATACCGCCTGCGATGAGCGCTTGATTGCGGTTTTTCTTTGCCATTTCGCTTAAATCTGCTTGCAGTGCTTGCACTTGTTTTTGTAAATCCGCAATTTCTTTGTTTTGTTTGTCGACTTTATCTGCAATTCCGTCTAATTTATCTAAGATTGCATCAAGCTTTTCACCTGTTGATTTATTTTTTTGTCGCATTATTTATCAACCTTTTTGTCTAATTTCCCTTCGATACTATCTAATTTGTCAAAGATTCGGTCTAGCTGACTGCTAAACCCACTGTTGACGTGATTAGCCATTTCCTTTGTTTGATAGCTCTCTTTGATTTTGTTAATTTCCGCTTTGAGCTCTTTAAAATCAGCATCAAGTCGTTTAAACCAAACGCCACCAAAAAACACAGCAATTGAAACAACAAAGTTAAAAATCATTGCGCCGCTAATTTGCAGTTCCATCTTTCACCTCGCAGATTGCGCGATATGTGTCGTTATGCGCTTTAACCTGTCGCAATGTTTCTGTTGTATCATTGCGACTAGCTTTAATTAATGTAAAGCCGTCGCAGCTGGTGTTAATCACGTAAGTCGTGCGATTTGTGCAAGCTATCAATAAGCTTGTCACGATTAGCATTGCTAGCTTCTTGTTCATTTCGCTTACGCTCCCGTTGATTATTGCGCTGTGTTGTCACAATCGCTTTGTCTTGCTCAAGCTGTGCGTTTTCTTTCAATAACGCGTCAATCGTGCTATTCGCACGTTTTAATTTAAAAATGACATAGCCGCATAGCCCTAAAAAAAACGCTATTGCGACTAAAATTAGCTGTAAAGTCATTCCGCACCTCCGCGATTTTTTCGACGCTCGACGGCAACCGCGAAGCCTTTTGTTGCCGCACCGCCACCGCAGAAAATAGCAAACGTCATAAAAAGCTCTGGCACATAAGCGCGGTCAAGCCAGACGCAGAAAATGAGAATTGCAGCCATTAAAAGCGCGCCGAAAAACTGAATAAATCCTGTTGTTGACAAGCGCCCATCATGATTTGTGATAAGCTCAGAGAGTTTAGCCATTTAACACCCCGATTTTTAAATAGAGTTGTTGTGCCAGTGTAGGCTTGCCTTTTACACGATAAAACCACGCCTTTTTGCTGTAGCATTTGGGGCGACATGTATTTATTGGTTTACGAAAATGCGTATGTAACCAGCCAAATAAACGATGTAATTTATTCATATTCAAGCTCCATGATTGTGTTATCAATAATTGGTTGATAATCGTTATCAATCCATTCTGCAACATCAAAACCGGGACAAATTTTAGCTGCAAATTCACGGTGACCATGTAGTGTTGCGTTCGGATATTTGCGTGATAAATCTCGTACAAGATTTGCTAATGCCTGCCATTGCGCAGTTGTGAAGCGGTCAGTGCCAATTAGACAAATACCAACAGAATTGCGATTCTGACCGCGACAGTGAGCACCTGTCTCACCTACTTTTCGACCAGATTCAACCATTCCGTTTGTATCAATGACAAAGTGATAGCCAATGGCGTGTAAATGCCGATTAAACGCAATTTTGTTATTAATTTCGCGACGGAAATGCGCGTCAAAATGCCAGTTATCAATGATTTGTGCCGCGCTTTTACCGCGTTTTGCAAGTCGCACGCCGTTTTGCGTCGCGGCGCAATGGATGATGATTTTTTCAATAGCCATAAAAAAACTCCCAATAAATTAAGTGATTTATTGAGAGTATTTTGATTTAAAATAGATTTTAAAAAGCGGTGAACGACTTCAACACCGCTCTTAAAAGAGAGTAGTCTGTTGTGCTTTCGGTTCACGCTGAAGACTGTACACAATATCCCACGCTTGTCTGTCTGATATCTTATATTTATGACAAATCTCAAGCATTGACATTCGCCCAGATTTTCCTTCTCGCTGCGTTAAATAGTCAAAATCAGCTTTTAAACGCTGATTGCGTAATACGCGCAAAGCAACATCGCAACGTGGAATATAGATCTCTTCGCTTTGAAAATGTGTACGTAATTTGATTGCACTTTCTTTCCCGATTAACTCTTTTAATTTCGGAAAATAATGTATACCGTCTGAAAATCGAAATCTTGAACCACCGAATCGTTTAATAATTTTTTCAACATCAGAGAATCCCGCGATATTCACCATTTCATGCACAATATTGGGTAAATATTCTGCAACATTTTCAATATTTGTACTCATAACGCCCCCTTTCTTGCGATTTTTCGGCAATCTATCACGAGATTTTTAAAAAGTGAGTGTTTTTTGAAAAAAAATTAAAAAACCTCGCATTTGGCGAGGCTTTTAATAAATCTATTAGTTATTAGTTATTAGTTATTAGTTAGATAATGACTTAGTTATTGTTAATGCAATTTCCCACGCTTGTCGGTTCTCTGTTGCGTGAATATTTTTACAAGTAATCAATTCATTTGCATAATCTGTATCATCCGCTTTATCAGAATTAACAAAAAGAATAACTCGACGAAGTGCGCAAGCTGATACTAGATTTTTATCGTGTCCGAATGAGCCTTGCTCCATTGCAAACGCAACATTTCTAAGTGTTTGATAGTCCCCTTTGAGTGCCTTTTCAAGTTCTTTTTGTGCTTTATCTGTCATAGAAAACGAAGCTAATGAGAACAAGCTGAGAGTGATTAAGATAAATAATTTTTTCATAAAAAAAGCCCCGATGTTGAGTTGTTGGGGCTTAATTTATTGCTTTTTAGCACTGATGTCTAGTAATTCTATTGTGTTTTTTGTTCTTCATCACGTTGTTGTTTTCTATTATAAACTTCTAGCATTTGAATAACTTTCTTTAATTGCCAGACATCTAGCCAGTGAACAAAGTCAACTTTAAAAGATCGCTTTGCAATACCGTCTGCGTATGATTGTGGTAGCTGATGTTCTGTTAAAAGTGCGGTGATTTTTCTTAAATATACCTCTTTATGCTCAGCCGGTTTCGGTCTGCGTTGATGTTTAAATTTAGTCCCTGTTGGCATAAATCCCTTGTCTTTCATCGCTCGGAGCACATTTAAAAGCTCTGCAATATTCATCTCTTTACAGCTTGTTTTATTGACAGTGCTTTGTAAAAACGCTCTGTACACCTCATCATCCATTTTTAATGCGTTTTTACCAATGTGAATTTTGGCAATAATGCTTTTTCTATTTTCGTACACGTGCCGCTCCTAACATTTTTCTAAACTGTTGGCAAAAAGCGAGATTTCTTTCTCGTTCTTCCTGTGTTAATACCGTTATTTTCGGTTCAGGTAATGCTAAAACTTTGCGTTTTGGCAGACGTTCTAACAGCATTTTAGGGCTTGGAAAACGCTCACATTCTGCATAAAGCGTTAAAAACGCTTCTTCGATTCGCCATTTATCGTCTTGCTCATTCCACCCATTAAAGATCTTTTGATGAAGTATTGCTTTAATCCAAATCTCCGCCGTTTTTGTGATCATATCTTCTGGCGGTTGTCCCGGTAGCCTTAGCACTACCAACCCCGCCAACCCCTTTGCTATTGTTGCTCTCAACCAAGTCTCATCCATTCGCAAACTCCGCCAAATTCTGCAACGCTTTTGTTGTTTTATTCGTTGTCACTCGATTATTATTTTGATGAACGGGTGGGTTTTTAACCAAATTTTTTGACTGCCATTTTGTCATTACTTCATACAGATAGCCGTGGCTATTAAGTGGCAGTTTTAAGTTGTGGCGACTGTTTAAAACCACCGCAAGACTGTCAATCCAACACTCAATAGGGGCGTCATAAACGTCGCCGTTGCGTTGAATACGTTGGTTTTTGACATCGTCAAGCAACTGACTAAGTAACTTTGCCACGCGATCCATTGTTAGTGCCGTTTTTTCGGGTCTGAAAAGCCCTAAATATTGCACAGCAAGGCGTCCAAATTCGCCATTTAGCGAGAGGGCAGACATCACTGCAAGGCTTGCTTGTTCATGCTGTAATAACACATCAAGCGATAACACAGCTCCACAAGCGGGGCATTTACACTTCATTTTTAAACTCCTTTTAACATCGTTTAAAACACATTATTCAGCCCACTTTTAGAGTAGAAAATGGGCTGTAAATGGGTTTTATTTATCTGCTAATGCCATTGCATTATCAATCGCTTCTCGCACAGTATCTGCCGCAGGAAAAGTGATTAAACCTTTTGGTGTCCACATTTCACATTCATTAAGTCCATGTCCATTAACAACAATATCTATTGCATTTTTTTCAATGAAATCTAGCCGTTTCTTGTCATGTCTTAATGTAGTTAACTCAAACTCGCCAATTTCTACCGTTTTTTTCGCCTCTTTCTGCTCTTACATTTCTAGCAAGTGCAAGTGCTGCTCTTGTGTGTTTATCCATTTTTTACTCCTGCTTTGATTAGTCTTATTGATGCGCTATTTTTAGTGTTTCTTGTCCGTTTACACCGCGATTCAGTTTTACTTTTTTACCGTCTAGATAACCCCTTAAACCAGACTCATCTCCATTTCTTTCTCTGGTATCACCAACCTTACGAGCTTTAGCTTCCCTTAAATTCAATTTTTCGTGTAATTGATTTTTATACCGCTCCATTTTCCCTTTTTCCTCCGGTGTTAAAACAAAGTCTTGAACTGTTTTATAAACACCGTGAACCCAGCCAAGGCAATAATTATCTGCTCTTGCAATCAATGTACTACGCTTTAAACGCTTACTTTGCGTTGCTATAAATGCTTTTCTAGCTTGTTGTAATTGACGATACAACACATCAAAGCAGTAAGAAGCAATAATGGGCCTTTCTTCTTGACCAAAAAAAACAGCATGTACTTTTTGGTCAGAAATGTTATTGGTTCGGTCTGAAAAGTATGCTTCAACACCAAACACTCTTTCGATTAAAGAGGCGAGTGCGTGAACATATTGCCCAGTTTTGCGAGAAAATTTCTGTTTGCTATCGCTTTCTGAAATTTCCACATCAATACTGTTTACATCATGTTCCGCCATCAGTTTTTGTGCCATCTCTAATGCTTTAGCCGCCTCGTGCGGATTGTTAGATTTAGATAACGCTAACAATTTCTTGATTTTTTTTAGTAGTTTTTCGTTCGATTGACTCATATTCATTCCCTATTTTTTCTATAATAATCAAACGCCTGAAAAAACAACTCTTTACTATTTACACAAAAATCAATCGGTGATATCGGCACAAGCGGTAATTCATGCAAATATTGCCAATGGCACTCTTGCTCAATCGGCGTATTGATAAACGCTTCTTTTTCTGCTTTTAAAGCGAGCAAATCTGCACGTTTCACGAGAGTTTTAATCGTTTCACTCATGCTAATATTGAATTTTTCTTGTATGACTTTCTCAAAAGATTTTTCAATTTCCTTGTAATCAGGAAGCAGACTTTTTAATGGACTCGGGATATCACCAAGAAAAGCTTCTTGCGCATCGTGCATGAGCGCAGCAAACGCAGTTTCGTCACTCGCTTTTAAAAATGTTTTAGCAATCATTCCAACATAAACACTGTGATCTAACACCGAGTAATGCCGGTCTAATTTACCCCCAAAGCGCGGTATCATTGAGAGATGGTGAACGATATCGTCGATATGAATATCGCTTTTTTCCGGTTCTTGGAAATTGATCACTCTGTTTGAGTGCGTAAGATAAATAGCCATTGTTTACCTCAAATTTGATTTATCGGCGTTATTTGCCAGTTGATTTTTTTTATTTCTGCAATTGCACGTTGCAAAATCACTTTTGCGTCCGCGCGACGTTCTTCAATCACGTTATCTCTCGCGATTTCGAGTATTTCTTGTATTTCAACAATCTGTTGTGCGATATCGTGTTTTGTCATAGTTCCTCGACCTCCATCACATCGTCAATTTCGGTTATTTGATGTGGCACTTGATTAATATCGAATTGATTCAAGTCACACACTCGCTCAGTTACATCAGCAATATTGTCTGCTTCGACTGTTGCTTCAACTAAGCAATATAAGCGCACTACATATTTAGCCATTTTCGGCCTCCTTCAAACGCAATTCCCACTTTGTTAAAAAAGCGTGACGACGCGCACACCACTCTTTATTAACAGCCTTTCTTGCTAGCTCTTCTGCTTTCCTCCAGATTTCAGCTGCGTAGCTATAGTCGCCTGCTCGCTCAATTTCACTCGCGAGTTGCGAGAGCTCTTTAAAACTTAATTTATTTGCTTTTTTTGCCATTTTTTTGCTCCTTATTGTTGTTAAAACACTTTATAAAAGCCCCTTTAAATTTGTTTAAAAGAGCTTTGAAAAGCGTTTTACTTGCGATAAATCAACCAAGCTATCCAACCGAACAAGATTAATAACGCGACAGTCGGGATATAGTGGTTACACATCATTAAACTCTCGCCATATCTAAGCTAATTTGTTGATAGTTGCCGTTCTCATCGCGTTTATAAAAACGCACATAGTCTTTACTATCGACGATTTGAATACTGTCGCTAATCGCTTGCATTGCTTTCGTCCAGCGTTCGTCTTGGATTTCAACACGACGAAGTGAAAGAATTCGTGCTGTGTTCAAATTACCCTCTTTATCAACTTGGAACGCGTCGTTAATGATTGAACGCAATTCAGGACGTGCATCTGCAGACCACTCGTGTAAACATTCATCAATCAACTGTTTAGCGGCTTGAATGCGCTCATCGAACGTTAAGCGGTCTTGCACTGCAATAATTAACTTGTATTCACCGTCATAGCTCAATAGCGTGACGTTTCCTTTTCGACCACCTAATTGCACGTCATATTTTTCAGCTGAAAGCTGAATAAACGCGTCGATGTCATCAAATACTTGCTTTTTAAATACGCGTACTTCTTTCTGTTTTTCTAGTGCTTGTTCAACAAAACAACGCACAAGACAGTCACGTTCTTTATCAATCTCTTTCACCATTTCATCCGGCACTAAATTACCTTTAATATTTTTCCAGTAGACCTGTCCGTTCATTTCAACTTTACTCATACTTAAACCTCTTCTTTACCTAGTTTGATCACAACTAACTGTTGCCCTTTATCTCGTTTATGCGCATACGGTGAACAAAGCGCATAAATTTTCTTTTTTGATATTGCTAACTTTTTTTCTAATTCTTCCGCTGTGCCGTCCCCCAAATTCTTCTCTCCGCGGTAAACGGCGTAGATTTGACGACGCGCCATTCAACCCCCTACCAATAAAGGCTGACGCCTTGTTCGTTGGCGACGTATTTCGTCATACGTTGCCCATTGTTATTAACTCTGACTTCCACTGACTTTTTAATAATCCGTTCACTCGGATTTAAGATAATCATCGTCGGGAAACGCCCGTCTTTAATACGTAATACTTGAACCCCTTCTCTGCGTAACGCATACGCCACACGTTGTAATAATTCGCCCATTTTTCACCTCTAATTAGTTAATTAACATTTCTGCATAACGATTGATTAACGCTTCATCCAGCGTGCGTTTATTAAGTTCTGCTAAACGCACCGCGCCGCGCATTAACTTGTTTAAACGTCTTGCGTTGCCTTTGCTGACTTTGAATAAAAGCTCGTTAAACTCATCTGTGCCCAAGCCTTTTTCTGCAAGCAGTGCGACATCCTCTGCAACAAGCGCATTGCCTAGGTCACAACACACGCCGACACGGCTATATAACTGCGCAAGCTCGCCGTATTTACCCTTTAAATTCACGATAAGACGTGGCATACCAGCAAGCACCACACCGCATTTAGTCAAGTCATGAATACGTCTGATATATTCAAGACTTTTAGTGCTTAAAAGCTCGGCTTCATCGACGATAATCAAGCGACCTTCACCGAGTTTGTTTGTGATACGCGTGAATAAATCGTGATTTAAGCCGACATCATTAATGCCTAATTGCTGGCAAAGTGTTTTCAACAAGACTTTCGGTGAACAACTCGGCTCAACTTCGATAAAAATTGTTTCTGGGTTCATCTCAACATACTGTTTTAATGCTTTTGTTTTGCCCAAACCTGCGGCACCTACAACCACGCTGATTTCACCTTCAATATGTGCAATCGCGATGGCGTCTAAACAGCGTTCTGCCGCATGGGTTGATACAAATTCACTGTTAAAGCGACGCTCAACCACTTTGTCGTTGTGACGACCGATTAAGCGCGAAACGGCTTGGTCCACTTCTTCAACCTTGCCTTTGTACGCATTGCGTAAATATAGGCTCACCGTCCCAACGGATTTACCAATAGCATTTGCAACTTGTTGTTGCGTCATGCCGTTTTTTTCCATGTAATCTGCTAGTTGTTGTCTCATTTTTTAACTCCTACGCTCGTTTCATTCGTTTTAAATCACTTGGGAAGACTGCAATTTCTTCCATTTCTTCTTTCTTTTTGATCCCGTTCATACGTAAACCATGTAACAGCTCTGGGCCTTGCTTGTACTCAAGCGTAATAACTGGATTAAGTTCTGCGTTAATCTCATCAAGCTGTTCTTGTTTGCGTTTTAATCTGCCTTGCGCTCTGTCTTTACGTGCTTTTTCAACAAGGCTTAACGGGAATGCGTCACGTTTGTTGCCATCTAACATTGCTTCGCACACATATGTGCCATCTTTGAGTCTGATAATCACTGAACTTGGGTCATGAATATCAATTGATACTTGTACTTGTTGACCGTCCACATCTAATAGCTTTTGACTGAAATACACGTTGTTAAACAAGTTAATCCAGCCGCGTTGTGCAACGCGTAAAAGAGATGGTCTAAACAAGTCTCTTGCTTCAACAGCAGTGATATACATAATCTCTGCTTTCGCGAGCAATTCGCGTCTTTTTCTAACGGGCGTTGTGCCAATTTCTCTATGAATGTGATGATTGTTATAGCGGTCAATTTCGACTTGCACTGCGTCGATAAACTGCTGCCATGTTGGTAACTTGCCTTTTGCCCATTTTTGTTTTTCTGTTAATTCCGTTGCGCCCTTTCTGATAGCCTTGTCTAACGAAATAACAGCAGTGGAGGTTTTACGGACTGTATCGCGGTCTGCGCCCGTGCCATGGTAAGTATCAAACTGACGTGCAATTTTTAACGCAATGGTCTTGTTGACACGTTCGATAATGCCTCGCCCTTGTGGGTTGCCGGGGATACCTGTTTGGTGATTTATCCCTAAGCGTGGCAACATCCCCGTGATGTCACCATCGAGCATCCAGTTTTTCTCACCGCCACCGTTATCGGAGTAGTAGATAGCGGGTATGCCGTGGTTTTCCACGCCGTGGCGGATGGCATCTGCCACTGCCAAGGCGTTTTCTGAAAGGCTGACAGACCAGCCGACAATAAAGCGACTTGGTGCGTCCATTATCATTGTTAATTCAGGAATAAATGGACGTCCGTGGTCTGGATGTTGCACTTTCATCTTCATGGAATGGCCGTCACCGACCCACACATCATTCGCAAGCAGGCAAGACCAGTCGCGTTTAACGTAAGTCTGTAATGCACGCATTTCTGCGCCAGTTTTACGTCCGATTTCTTTGATGTGGCGGGGTAATTTGCTTAAAGCTCTACGTACGCGGTCAATGCTCGGGAGCAAGGCAAGGCGGAGTGGCTGATCTGCAAATTCCATTTGCCATTTATGAGCAAACTCAACATAAGCTTCTGCAACAGAGACGCCATTAGTGTTGCGATAAATTGCTAAGAAATCAGGCAGCCATGCAATATCTTCCGCACGATCTGCTTTACGTTGACTTGGCACTAACGCTTTTAAGCGTTCTTCGGGAGTTTTAGCTTTGTTGTAAGCAAGCACCCAGCCGTATAGCGTTCTATGTGAAAGCACACGACCGCAGTTATTACCGTTCTTACAGTTAGCACGCTCAACAAGTGCCATCACCTCATCAGGCAATTGACCAGATTTAGCGGAATTGCAGATAAACTTAATCGCAGAATCTCTGGTTTGGACCTGTTCTAGATTCTGAACATAAGTAACTAATGCCATGCGAGCGTCTGCGATGTCGCGCTGTTT
Organism: Bisgaard Taxon 45; assembly: GCA_049888895.1. GTDB lineage: Bacteria > Pseudomonadota > Gammaproteobacteria > Enterobacterales > Pasteurellaceae > Pasteurella. The sequence continues at coordinate 72,293 of JBLUWJ010000003.1, forward strand.
GCTTGTTATGTTGTCAAGATCGATTTGCTTTCTAACAACTGGTAATTTTGGTTTATCCTCAAGTGACACGATGGCAAATTTTTTTTGTAATTCAATCTGCACTTGATTTGGTAAAGATGAAAATGCGTATTCCAAACCGCCACCTTTTACGCCTTTTTTTGGCTGTGAAACCCAGTTTTCTCTTTTTGCTAAACGGTTAATGTTGCTTGGATGAATAGATAATCCAGCAATTCCCGTAAGCTCTTTTGCACTAAACCATAGTTTCATATTGAACCACCTTTAATCTTGGTAACGGCTTGGCCAAATCTCTCTTGGGTGTTTACCAAGTGCATCTGCGATAATTCGCTCACCTCGTGGGTAGCGTTTATCAAAAGCATTTCTCAAAGTGGTTTTAGCTAATCCATTTTTAATCCCTAACTGAGCCAATGAAATCCCTTTCTTAATCAATTCAGCGCGAATATCCGCACGATGCATATCATTATTTCTTTTCTTTTCTGTCATTTTGTGCAATCCTTAAAAGTTAGTTAATCGACTACGTCATAAAGTACTTAATCATCTATGATTTAAAATATATTATGAAATCCTTTTTAAATCAATAGATGATTTAATAAAAGTTTTAAAAATCTTTTTACTTATTTTTAAATCATTGTTTTTCTTAAACTTAATCAATTAACTTATTTTTAATCATTATTGATTTGATAGGGGCATTTATGAAATCACTAAAAGAGTGGTATAGCGCAAAAGAACTTGAGGGACTGGAGGGACTTCCTTCTTTGGCGACAAACATTACCAGAAAGGCAAAAAATGAAAATTGGGCAAGCCGGGAAGCTAAGGGCATTAAAGGTGGTGGCTATGAATATCACATAACCAGCCTACCTAAAAAAACACAAGATCAGCTAGGTTTTAAAACCATTCCAGAAACAGTTACAAATGAATTAATAGGAAAGCAGCATGATGATTTATTATTTTCTTTTATTGAGAATAATTTCGAAATCATTAATGACTTCCGAGATATTGTTGTAACAGCAGGATACGGTGGGGAAAATAGTGATTATCCAATAACAAAGAAAACGGTTGTAGAGAAGGAATGGTTAATTACTAGAGGTTTGAAAGCAAAAGATTGCGGAAAATACAAGGTCTCTGGCGACAGCATGGATGATACTCTAAAGGATGGTGAAGATATTATAGTAAACCACGCAGAAAGAACTCTAGTTGATGGAAAAATTTTCGTATTAAACAACCAAGGTTCAATGTTAATAAAAAGAGTTCAGCGAACATTTAACGGTGTAGAACTAATCAGTGATAACAATGCATACCGTCCAATAAAGTTAACTCCACAGGAGGCTGATAGTTTAATTGTTATTGGGCAAGTTGTTCTTGGTTACCGAAATTTTTAACGCACAAGCTAACGCACAAGCTAACGCACAAGTAGCGCAAATATAAAATAAAAAAACGGTTTTTAAAACTTTTTAAAAACCGTTTAAAACCACACTAAACCTTACTCATTATCTGCAAATAAAAATGCATTTTTTAACCATTTCCCACAATTTTCCAAAATCGCATTATTTGCATAACTTGCCACTCGCAAACCACGCTGAACCCGCGCCACCATTACCTTTGCGTAAATTTTTTCGCGCCAAATTTTTTTCTTTTAACTATGCAAATATTGTCACTAGCCCACATGCGTTAAGCCTACCACCATTCTCATGATGCCATTCACGTTATCTTTCGGCTTAATAGAGTAGGATGACTCCCCACACAACAACCACATTGACCATAGCAATAAAAACCGAGGCGGAGCCGAAATCTTTAGCGCGCCCAGAGAGTTCATGATGGTCCAAGCTGATACGATCAACGACCGCTTCAATTGCACTGTTAATCAGTTCAAAGGCAAGCACCAACAAAAGAGAACCGAGCATTAAGGCAATTTCAAGTCCATTTTCACCGAGCCAAAAGGCTAACGGCACCAAAAAAATGGCGGCGAGCAGTTCATGGCGAAATGCAGTTTCAAATTTAACCGCACTTTTTAGCCCTTTGAGTGAATAACCTGTGGCTTTAATGAGATGAGTAAGTCCTGTTGTTTTATACATTTTTATTATCCTTAATGGCTGAATTATAGGCGTTTTGCTTCAATCACATCGTCCAGTTTTGAAAGACGAGCTAGAATTTTACTCAGAATTTGAACATTATTCAGCTCAATTTCCATATCAATTGTGGCGAGTTGTTTTTTTGTATCCGTGCGGCTAGACACCCCTAATACACTAATTTTATCGTTCGCTAAAACTGTCGTGATATCGCGTAATAAGCCACTACGGTCGCTGGCGACAATCCGAATACTGATTTTAAATCCGCTAGCATAGTGATCGCCCCAAACAGATTCTACCACACGTTCAGGGTGGGCTTGTTGCAGTTCTAAAAATTGCTCACAATCACTGCGATGAATGGAAATTCCTCGTCCCATCGTAATGTACCCCATAATGTGATCACCCGGAATCGGTTGACAACAACGGGCAATGTGATGCATTAAGTTACCGACCCCCTCTACGATGACATAACCTCGAGGCTTTTCTTTTTGTTGATTATTTGCCGCACTTTTCGTTGCCACATGACGTAAAATTTCTTCATCCACCTCTTGCGCGGTGGTTTTGATCAATTTGTTCTGTAAAAAGTTAATCAGATGATTAAGGCGAATATCGCCACCACCAATACCCGCGTATAAATCCTCTAGGTTTTTCAGGTTATAGCGAGCTAAGGCATGTTGTTCGATTTGTTTTAAACTGATATTTAAGCGAGTTAATTCGTTTTCCAGCATTTCTTTACCCGCTGGAATATTTTTTTCACGATCCTGTTTCTTAAACCAAGCGTGGATTTTTGCCCGTGCCTTGGCGGTATGGGTGAAACCCAAATTCGGGTTTAACCAATCACGACTTGGGTTGGTATTTTTCTGGGTAATGATGTCAATTTGATCACCCATTTGCAGCTGATAAGTAAAAGGAACAATGCGTCCGCTGACTTTTGCCCCGATACAACGATGACCAATTTCACTGTGAATCGCATAGGCAAAATCTAATGGGGTAGAGCCTGTGGGTAAGTCAATCACTTCACCTTTGGGCGTAAACACGTAAACGCGATCGTCAAAGACCTGACTACGCATTTCTGCCATAATTTCCCCTGAGTCAGTAATATCATCTTGCCAAGCCAGGAGTTTACGTAACCAAGTGATTTTTTCTTCATAGCCAGAACGACCGCCAGTCGTGCCTTCTTTATATTTCCAGTGTGCGGCGACCCCAAGCTCGGCATCATCATGCATTTGTTGGGTGCGAATTTGTACTTCCACAGGCTTGCCCCCTTTGCCGAGGACAACAGTATGGATAGATTGGTAACCATTGGGTTTAGGGTTAGCAACATAATCATCAAATTCTTTGGGAATATGTTTGAAGTGGGTATGTACAATACCCAGTGCGGTATAGCAATCCTGTAATTCAGGCACAATAATGCGTACTGCTCGTACATCGTAGAGATCACTAAACTCAAGGTGCTTTTTCTGCATTTTACGCCAAATGCTATAGATATGTTTCGGTCGACCGTACACTTCTGCATTATCAATGTTATGGTGCAAATAACCACTTAATTCGGCGACAAAATCAGCAATGTATTGTTCGCGATCGAGACGGCGTTCTTTTAATAATTTGGCAATGCTGCGATATTGTTCAGGGTGGAGATAACGGAAACAGTAATCTTCTAACTCCCATTTTAATTGCCCAATACCTAAACGATTTGCTAGCGGAGCATAAATATTGGCACATTCTTTGGCAGCAAGCACTTTATCTTCTTCAGAACAGGTTTGCTCGGCATCCCTTAAGAAAGTAATCCGCTCTGCCAGTTTGATAATCACACAACGGAAATCATCCACCATCGCGAGCAACATGCGGCGGATATTATCCACTTGGGCGTGATTAGCGGATTGGCTCGCATTGAGTTGGCGAATGTTATCCATTTCCATGACGCCTTTTGCCAATTTATAGATATTATGCCCAAAGTCTTCTTTAACTTGGTTGAGGTCGACGAGCTTATAATGAATGGTTGGATAGAGCATTGCGGTCAACAGACTGTCGGCATCCATATTCAGGCTGTGGAGAATTTCGACCATTTCCACGCCGGAATGTAATGAGCAAGAAGAGATGTCGTGATCTTGTTGTATATACTTTTGCGAGTAATACCAAGCATTAATCAGATTTTCTCGTACCTCTGGGGCAAGCGCTAAACTGGCACACCAGGTTTCAATAACAAAATCTTTGGGATTGAGTAAATGTGATCCTCGCACTGCAACCATAACTTATCCTATTCTTTCTCAAATAAACTGATGGATTCTAAATGTCCTGTATTCGGAAACATATCGATCATGGCGACTTTTTTCAGTCGGTAGTGAAATTGTAATAAAATCGCCGTATCGCGTACTAATGTAGCTGGATTACAAGATACATATAAAATTTTTTCTGCCCCTAGTTCACATAAGGCATGTAAGGCAAAGGCCGCGCCAGTACGTGGTGGGTCGAGTAAAATCTTATTAAACTGTTGGTTTGCCCAAGGTTGTTTCGCAAACGGTTGATCTAAATTTGCCTGATAAAATTGGACATTGTCACATTGATTTTGTTCCGCATTGCGTGTTGCTTTCTCAACCATTTCTCCTACACCTTCAATGCCCACAACCTGATTAACTTGACGACTGATTGGGAGGGTGAAATTCCCCATACCACAAAACAAATCTAATACGTTATCGTTCGATGTGAGTTCCAACCACTCAAGAGCGGTATCAATCATTTTCTGATTTACAACAGTATTCACTTGGATAAAGTCACGGATATCAAACTGTAATTTGGTGCCATCGCGTAGTATGTAGTAAGGTGCCTCGCCATACAGTTGAGTGAGTTGTTGATCATCCTGTACAAACAACATGACGTTTTCTCGTTGCGCAAAATCGTGTAATAAAGTGCGGTCAGTTTGTGCTAAATTTCCAATATGACGAACTAACATCGCAATCCCATTATCCGCATACACTAACTCTATATGACCTAAGTTTTTAGGTTGGGACCAGTTTGCAAAGCATCGGTGTAGCTTAGGTAAAAGTTGGCTTAGTGGGAGAGAAAGCACATCACAATGTTGTAGATTGACAATCTGTTGGCTATTTTTCTGACGTAAACCGATAGCAAGCTGTTTGGTTTTGGCATCAAATCGCATGCTTAAGCGAACACGACGACGATAATGCCAAGGTTCTGCTACAATCATTGGCATCAAGGTGGCTTGTGGTTGTAATTGTTGTAAACGTTGGAATAAGGCTTGTTGTTTGATATGGCGTTGCATGTCAATAGGGATATGCTGACTTTGACAACCTCCGCATTGGGCATAATAAGCACATTTTGCGACTTGTCGCGCAGGGTGGGCAGTCAGAATATGGGTACTGATTGCATGACCATAGTGACGCTTTTCTGTTACAACACGCACTTCGACTTTTTCTTGTGGTAGCGCATTTTCAATGAACCAAGTTTTACCTTGTATTTTGGCAACACCACGGCCTTGATAATCAAGATCGAGAATGTCTGCCACCCATGTAGAGGGGCGGCGTGGCACGGATTTAGGGGGAGTATACAGTAAGACCATAGTTTATTTTTGATACAACATATATTGAGTAAATAATTCTCGACTTTTTAAGGGCTTATTCCCTAAATACTGTTTAAGCGCGATGCGAGTGAAACGTTTAGCCGCTTGCAAAGTAGCCGTGTCATCAAATTGTCTTGCCTCAAAAGCAAGTAATTCGCGACCATAAAAGGTCAAATTATCTTTAATGAGCGAGGCGATAAAGCCTTTTTCCTCACGATAACGATAAGTCATATTTTCATCTACACTCTCACCAGAGCCTGCGCAATGACAAAAATCCACGCCATAGCCTAAGGTTTGTAATAATTGAAATTCAAAGTGGCGTAGGCTAGGTTCAATCTGATGTTCTGCGCTCGCTAAGCCTGTTAAGCAACGTAAATAATCTTGAAAAAGATGAGGATAGCCAGTTTCGGGTTCAAGGACACGACAGAGCAATTCATTGACATAAAAACCACTATAAAGTGCGGTTTGTTGTAACGGTAATGCAATGGCGGCGGGTTCCACTTTGGTGAGCGTTTTCAATTCACTGCGTCCGCTCCAACGTAAGAGCAAAGGGGTAAAGGGTTGTAAGATACCTTTTAATGCGGAACGTTTCGCACGTGCGCCTTTGGCAAGTACGGTCAGACGTCCTGTTTCTTCAGTGAATAACTCAACTAATAAGCTTGTTTCACTATAGGCTTTGCGATGTAAGACAAAACCCCGTTGCCAATTTTCGATAACCTGCCTCAACTTTAACTCATTAAATCGTTTGTTATTTTAGCAGATTTTCAGCCGATATTTTGTTATTTCTGTTTTTTGTTGCTTAAAATGACAGCAAAATAGCCCATACATTTGTTTAACTAAGCGCTTGCCTTTCTGTTATGATAGGCAGTATGACAAATTGCGTAAGATAAAATAATCATTGCAGTTATGAGAGTACCTCGAATTTACCATCCCACCTTATTACAAGGTGTGCAGCATTGTGAATTAAGTGAAGATGCGGCTAACCATGTTGGACGTGTATTGCGTATGCAAGCAGGCGATAAACTGGTCCTTTTTGATGGATCAAATCATGTGTATGATGCTCAAATTACACAAACCAGTAAAAAGCACGTCGAAGTAGATATTTTGCAACATAGATTAGAGGATCGCGAAAGTCCGTTAAAGATTCACCTTGGACAAGTCATTTCCCGAGGCGAGAGAATGGAGTTTACCATTCAGAAATCCGTTGAATTGGGAGTGCATGTAATTACGCCTCTTTGGTCAGAACGTTGTGGGGTGAAGTTAGATGCCGAACGTCTGGATAAAAAAATCCAGCAATGGCAGAAAATTGCCATTGCCGCCTGTGAGCAATGCGGACGGAATGTGGTGCCAGAAATCCGGCCAATGATGAAATTACAAGACTGGTGCGCAGAAAAAGATGAAGCGCTGAAGTTGAATTTACATCCAAGAGCCCAATATTCAATACGTACCCTACCTGATATTCCTTCAGGCGGGGTTCGTTTATTAATTGGTTCTGAAGGGGGCTTATCAGCACAAGAGATTGCTCAAACAGAACAACAAGGTTTTATTGACGTTTTATTAGGAAAGCGTGTATTGCGTACGGAAACCGCCTCATTGGCTGCAATTACCGCATTGCAGATCTGTTTTGGTGATTTAGGTTGAGGAAGAGATATGATGGAATTACAAGATCATTTTTTAATTGCGATGCCTCAAATGGAAGATGATTATTTTGCCCATTCGGTGGTCTATATTTGTGAGCACAACGATCAAGGCACAATGGGATTGGTGTTGAATCAACCCACGGATTTAAGTATTGCAGAGTTGTGCGCCAAAATGAATTTTATGATGAAAACAGACCGCACTTATGGCAATGATTTAGTGTTAGCGGGGGGACCCGTGAATATTGAACGAGGCTTTATTTTACATACCAAAACCACACAAGATTTTAAACACAGTTATAAAGTGACTGATCAGCTCAGCTTGACCACCTCAGCCGATATTATTGATACCTTTGGCACGGCAGAGGCGCCCGAAAAATATTTGGTGGCATTAGGTTGTGCAAGCTGGACGGTCAATCAACTCGAAAGCGAGATTGCCAATAATGATTGGTTAGTGGTGCCAGCCAATAATCGTATTTTATTCGATGTCCCTTATGAAGATCGTTGGTTAGAAGCGAATTTATTGTTAGGCATTCAGCATCATAATTTTGCCTATCAGGCGGGACATTGTTAATGGGGATCACCGTTTTAGCCTTTGATTTTGGTACAAAAAGTATTGGCTGTGCGGTCGGGCAAAGTATTACCGGCACGGCACAGGCATTGCCTGCGTTTAAAGCGCAAGATGGCATTCCAAACTGGGAAGCAGTCGGCAAATGTTTGGCAGAATGGCAACCCGATCTTGTCGTCGTTGGTTTACCATTAAATATGGATGGCACAGAGCAAGATCTCACCGTCCGAGCAAGAAAATTTGCCAATCGTTTGAATGGCCGTTTTGGGCTGAAAGTCGAATTGCACGATGAGCGTTTGACGACAACGGAAGCTCGAGCTGAAATCTTTGGACGTGGTGGTTATAAAGCCTTAAATAAAAGCAAAGTTGATGGGATATCGGCTTGTTTAATTTTAGAAAGTTGGTTTGAAAATCAAGTGGATAAGTAAAACGCGTAATTCTTTACACGCATTTCATAAAAAAACACCGCACTGAATTAAAGTGCGGTGTTTTTTTTACGATGTTATCAGCAAATTACGCTTGACCTTTAACCGCTTTTAAACCTAAGAATGGTGCTTTATCACCTAATGCTTCTTCGATACGGATTAATTGGTTGTATTTCGCGATACGGTCAGAACGGCTCATTGAACCTGTTTTGATTTGACCTGCTGCAGTACCTACGGCTAAATCGGCAATCGTAGCATCTTCAGTCTCACCAGAACGGTGTGAAATCACCGCGGTGTAACCTGCATCTTTCGCCATTTTGATTGCAGCTAACGTTTCAGTTAATGAACCGATTTGGTTGAATTTGATTAAGATAGAGTTTGCGATACCTTTTTCGATACCTTCTTTTAAGATTTTGGTGTTAGTCACGAATAGGTCATCACCCACTAATTGGACTTTGTCACCTAATACTTTAGTTTGGTAGGCAAAACCATCCCAGTCTGATTCATCTTGACCATCTTCGATAGACACGATTGGGTATTCTTTGCATAATTCTTCTAAATAGTGTGTGAACTCTTGAGAAGTGAATGATTTACCTTCACCTTTCATTTCGTACATACCATTTTCTTTGTTATAGAACTCAGAGGATGCACAGTCCATCGCTAATGTGACATCTTTACCTAACACATAACCGGCTTTTTCTACCGCTTCTTTGATACAAGCAAGCGCCGCCGCGTTAGATTCTAAGTTAGGTGCGAAACCACCTTCATCACCTACCGCCGTACTTAAGCCTTTGCCTTTTAATACTTTAGCAAGGTTGTGGAAAACTTCAGCACCGATACGAAGGGCTTCTTTTAAGGTTTTTGCACCCACTGGTTGAATCATAAATTCTTGGATATCAACGTTGTTGTCTGCGTGTTCACCACCGTTGATGATGTTCATCATTGGTAATGGCATAGAATATTGACCTGGTGTGCCGTTTAATTCAGCGATGTGAGCATAAAGAGGTAAACCTTTAGATGCAGCTGCGGCTTTTGCGTTCGCTAAAGAAACGGCTAAAATTGCGTTAGCACCGAATTTAGATTTGTTTTCTGTGCCATCTAAATCGATCATGATTTGGTCGATTTCAGCTTGATTTGTTGCATCTTTACCCAGAATAGCTTGGGCGATTTCGTTGTTTACAGCAGCAACAGCTTTTAATACACCTTTACCTAAGAAACGCGCTTTGTCACCGTCACGTAATTCTAACGCTTCACGCGAACCTGTTGATGCACCAGATGGCGCAGCCGCTAGACCAACGAAGCCACCTTCTAAATGGACTTCAGCTTCAACAGTTGGATTACCACGAGAGTCGATGATTTCACGGCCGATCACTTTAACGATTTTTGCCATTTTTGTTTTCCTCTTTAAATGAAAATAAACCTAAAACGAATGATTTGTATCTTAAAATAATTCATCTGCTTTGTCTTGTGAAAAATGCCGATTAATTGATTTACATCTAGTTTTTTCGTGAGAAATAAAATACGCCAGCAAACAGCATCGCATGCATTCAAAAGACATTATTTTTAAAACAAACAAAAAAGCCCTACTAGGTTGTAGGGCTGAGGTGACTCGACTGAAGATTATTTTTTCTGATTGTCTTTTGCCGCTTTGACAAATCCAGCAAAGAGTGGGTGACCATCACGTGGTGTAGAGGTAAATTCTGGGTGGAATTGACAGGCCACAAACCAAGGATGATGAGGAATCTCAATAATTTCCACTAGTTTTTTATCTGCGGATAAGCCGGTGACTTTTAAGCCCGCTTTTTCCACTTGCGGACGTAGCACGTTATTCACTTCATAGCGGTGACGATGGCGTTCTTCAATCGTTTCTGCACCATAAAGAGCACGAGCTTTGCTACCTTCCATCAGATGACATTGTTGTGCACCTAAACGCATTGTGCCACCTAAATCAGAGTTGTCGGAACGCGTTTCAATGTTACCTTCCGCATCTTGCCACTCAGTGATTAACCCCACCACAGGATAGTCACAAGTGCGGTCAAATTCGGTAGAATTTGCATTGGTTAAGCCTGCTACATTGCGCGCATACTCAATGTAGGCCACTTGCATCCCTAAACAGATCCCTAAATAAGGGATGTTATTTTCACGCGCATATTTCGCGGTTAAAATTTTGCCCTCTACACCACGGTGACCAAAACCGCCCGGCACTAAAATACCATCCACACCTTGTAATACCTCGGTGCCTTTGGTTTCCACATCTTGTGAATCAATATATTTAATTTGTACATTCAAGCGATTTTTTAAGCCGGCATGTTTCAATGCTTCGTTGACCGATTTGTACGCATCAGGTAATTCCGTATATTTACCCACCATACCGATTGTCACATCGCCTGTTGGGTTGGCTTCTTGGTATAACACTTGTTCCCATTCAGACAGATCGGCTTCTGGGCAGTCTAGGTGGAAACGTTGGCAAATAAAATCATCTAGCCCTTGTGATTTTAATAACGCTGGAATTTGGTAAATGGAGCTGACATCTTTCAGCGAAATGACCGCTCTTTCTGGCACATTACAAAATAAGGCAATTTTGGCACGCTCATTGGGCGGAATCATGCGATCTGAACGGCATACCAAGACATCGGGTTGAATACCAATCGACAATAATTCTTTGACGGAATGTTGTGTTGGCTTGGTTTTGACTTCACCTGCAGTTGGAATATACGGCACTAAGGTCAAGTGCATGAATAACGTGCGTTCACGTCCCACTTGTACCGCTAATTGACGTAATGCTTCTAAGAAAGGTAATGATTCGATATCCCCAACGGTGCCACCCACTTCGACAATCGCTACATCATGCCCAGCCGCCCCATCAATTACGCGCGATTTAATTTCGTTGGTAATATGAGGGATGACTTGAATGGTTGCACCTAAATAATCACCACGGCGTTCTTTACGTAACACTTCAGAATAGATTTTACCTGTTGTGAAATTGTTGCGTTTTGTCATTTTGGTTCGGATAAAACGCTCATAATGCCCTAAGTCTAAGTCGGTTTCTGCACCATCTTGCGTGACAAAAACTTCCCCGTGTTGGGTTGGGCTCATGGTACCGGGATCCACATTAATATAAGGATCCAGTTTTAGCATGGTCACTTTTAAACCACGTGCTTCTAAAATTGCTGCTAATGATGCTGCTGCAATACCTTTACCAAGGGAAGATACAACACCGCCCGTCACAAAAATATAATTTGTTGCCATATGAAACCTAACTATGTGATATGAAAAAAAGGATTGAATGAAATTATCAAGACGGGAGAGTAGTTTACAGTAAAGGCGCACTTAACTCAATCATTGTGCGGTATTTTATCGAAAAGTGAAAATGAAAGAGGGATTTTTGACAAACTTGCATTAATTTGCGTTAACTCGTAATGGAAAATATAAAATTGGCTGTTATTTCGCTCACTTTTATAGGTATTGAGGCGTTTTTATAGTAAAATGTCGCGTTTTTCTATTTTGACTATTCTAAAACATTTTGTTTTCACATTTGAGGTTTTCTATGAACAAAAACACATTTATCGTTGGCTTTATGCTATTTGCCATCTTTTTTGGGGCTGGGAATTTGATTTTTCCACCCAAACTCGGTTTTGAGAGTGGCGTTGGTTTTTGGCCGGCAATTCTTGGGTTTGTCACGACAGGCGTTGGTTTGCCCCTTTTAGGGATTTTAGTGGCAACCCGTTATGAAGGCGGTTATAAGAAAGCGTTAGAAGATATTCATCCTTGGATTTCCATTCTCTTATTAGGGGCGATTTATTTAACCATTGGGCCCTTTTTTGCTATCCCACGTACCGCGGCAACAGCCTTTGATATGGCGGTGATCCCGTTTATTGGCAGTATTGATCCTGTTTCGTTATTTGCCTTTACATTGGTTTATTTTGCGATCACATTATGGGTCAGTTTAAATCCAACTAAAATGGTTGATCGTATTGGGGCGGTGTTAACGCCCGTCTTGTTAGTGGCGATTATTGCCCTTGTGGTACGTATGGCGAGCATTCTGATGAGTGGCGAATACGATAATACGACTACTGGTATGGAAAATCCGTTGATTGTTGGTTTCATTGAAGGTTACCAAACGATGGATGTACTTGCTTCTTTTGCTTTCTCTGTTGTTGTGATGAATGCGATTCGGGCAAAAAGTGATAAAAACAGTAGCTTTATTAAACAAGCTACCGTGGCGAGTGTGATTGCCGCGATCGCGTTAGCCTTTATTTATATTGCAATAGGTTGGATTGGCAATAATATTCCATTAAGTGCGGAAACCGTTGCGGATGTGGCAACTAAAGGTCAAAATTTGGGTGTCTTTATTTTAAATGATGCGACCACACAATCTTTTGGTGAGCTAGGACGTAGCTTATTGGGCTTAATTGTGACATTAGCTTGTTTAACAACAGCGATTGGTTTAGTGGTGGCAACGTCTTCTTACTTTCACAGTATTTTCCCTGTCATTTCTTATCGTAACTATGCCATTTTATTTACCTTGATTGGATTTGGTTTGGCTAACCAAGGCTTAAATGCGGTGATCAGTAAATCTGTGCCTGTGTTGTTAGTTCTTTACCCAATCTCAATGACCGCGATGTTATTATTGTTAGTCAATTTGGTCGTGCCCTTACCGAAATTAACGAAAGCAATCCCATTAGTGTTAGTAGCGATTGTGTCAATTTTATCTGTAATGGGCGCTGATATTGTGGCTGGGTTACCGTTTAAGACCTACTCAATGGAATGGTTACCTGTCGCCCTATTTGGTTTTATCATCAGTTTAATCATTGTAAAAGCACAAGCTCAAACCAAAGTAAAAGTGCAGTAGATGGTATCGGTGGCAAGAAAAAGCAGATCATTGATCTGCTTTTTTTTGTGCGTGAAAGTTGATTAACTTAATGGGTAAGGTAACGGAAAACGAGTTAATGTTGTGTGTTCGGATAAGCGAAATGGGATATCCTCTTCAAGTTGATTATTGAGCACCACTTGTAACCATAATGTTCCTTCAAAATTGACCGCACTAATGATAGCGCCCGTTTTACGCCAATGGTTTTCCAATTGCATTTCAATATCGCTGTTGATGTCAGGAATCGTTTGACTGTGTGCGACAAAGGTCAACATCGCGCGTTTATTGGCACCACGGTATTTTGCTCTCGCGACAATTTCTTGACCAATATAGCAGCCTTTTTGAAATGAGATTGCTTGTTCTAGGCATTGTAAATTTAATGCTTGTGGGATAAATTCCCCTTGCGTTTCCGGGCTTAATAAGGGGATGCCATCTTGAATGTCTAATAAATCCCAGACTACATGACTGGCATTGGCTTGCAAATCTAGGGGAGTGGGGTGGATTAAGATAACGCGTGGTTGCTGACTGGATACGGTCACACGTATTTGGCTGTCGATTTCATCACAGGCATTGATGATTTTCTCTCCCGCTAAGCCAATAATTTGCCAATCACATGGGGTAAAAGTGACTTTAGAAAAAACAGCATATTTTTTTAATTGTTCAAGCGCTGTTGGTAAAAGCCCTTTTTTGATCAACAAGTAGAAAGTTTGTGTAGCAGTGCGAATTAAACGAAAAAGCGAATTGATTTTTCCTTTTGCATCACAATGCGCAGCCAGAGTAGATTCACCAATGCCTAATTTGTTGACATCGCAAGTGAGTTGGCCCTGCAAATATTTTTCGGCATCTTCGCCTTGGACTTCAACTAGCGTGTATTGTTGGAGCGCGCAAATTACATGTGCTTGGGTTTCCGTTAATAATGAATAAGTCATCTCCTTTTCCCTTACTCTAAGTTTTGAATTTGCTCACGCATTTGTTCAATCAGGACTTTGAGTTCAACAGCAGAATTGGTGACATCTGTGCTGATAGATTTAGACGCGAGCGTATTGGATTCACGGTTAAGTTCTTGCATCATAAAATCCAATTTTCTACCCACAGCCCCGCCTTTTTGTAAAATGGCTTTCGTTTCTTTGACGTGTAATTGAAGACGATCGAGTTCTTCCGCCACATCAACCCGTTGGGCTAATAACACCATCTCTTGTTCAAGACGTTGTGGGTCTACTTGTAATTGAATTTCGTCAAAGCGCTGTAATAAGCGATCCCGTTGCCATTGTAAAATTTCCGGCATTTTTGACCGCACTTTATTGGCTTCAACCTCAACGGCAGCTAAACGTTGTTGAAGCAGAGCGTTTAATTTTTCGCCCTCTCTAGCGCGCATTGCGATAAACTCGGTTAATAAGTTGTCAAAAGCGCTGAGTAATTGTTGGCTAATCAGATCCAAGTCTTGTTCAGGTACTTCGACGACACCCGGATAACGTAACACATCATTTAACTGAATTTCGCCTTCGCCAGCTTGTTGTTTGATCCACTGTAATGCTTGTATCACTTGTTGTGCAACGGTTTTGTTTAAATGGATTTCAGTCGCAACTTGCTTTTTGTTATCAATACGCAATGTACATTCAATTTTGCCACGCGTCAGTTTTTGACGCAGTTTTTCTCGTAATGTATTTTCTAAACCACGAAATTGCTCAGGTAAGCGGAAAAAGGTTTCTAAGTAGCGTTGGTTAACTGAGCGAATTTCCCACACGGCATCGCCCCAATCTTGTTTGATTTCGAGGCGTGCAAAAGCGGTCATACTGTAAATCATGTGAGTTCCTTATTGTGATAAAAGAGGTCGTGTTTAATCAAACTATTGTACTTGTAAATTTCGTTTCTGTCAGTTTGCATGCTAAAATACTGCGAATTTTTTATCAGAAGAAAGAACTATAAGGAATAAGCTATGCGTCCAAATGAACGTGCCAATAATCAGCCGCGCCCAATTAAAATTACGCGCCATTATACAAAACATGCAGAAGGCTCAGTGTTAGTTGAGTTTGGTGACACGAAAGTGTTGTGTACGGCGACCGTGGAAGAGTCAGTGCCTCGTTTTTTAAAAGGTCAAAATCAAGGGTGGGTGACGGCGGAATACGGGATGTTGCCACGTTCAACTCATAGTAGGATGCAACGTGAAGCCGCGAAGGGCAAACAAGGTGGTCGGACGTTAGAAATTCAGCGTTTAATTGCGCGTTCATTACGCGCTATGGTGGATTTAGCGGCGTTAGGTGAACGTTCGATTACATTGGATTGTGATGTGATTCAAGCGGATGGTGGCACACGCACGGCTTCTATTACTGGCGCTTGTGTAGCATTGTGTGATGCGATTCAAGGTTTAGTGGCCAATGGTACGTTAAAAGTTAATCCGATTAAGAGTTTAGTGGCCGCTATTTCGGTCGGCATTGTGGATGGGGTACCGGTGTGTGATTTAGAATATGTGGAAGATTCTGCTGCTGAAACGGATATGAACGTGGTGATGATGGAAGACGGGCGGATGATTGAAGTACAAGGAACAGCAGAAGGTGAACCGTTCAGTCATGAAGAATTAATGACATTGTTAGCCTTAGCGAAAGAAGGCTGTCAGATGATTTTCGATGTGCAACGCCAAGCATTAGCGAAGTAGAGAGAGGGGATCATGGAAGCCTATAAATCGGAATTTATTCAATTTGCCCTGAGCCGTCAGGTGTTAAAGTTTGGTGAATTCACCCTAAAATCAGGCCGAATCAGCCCGTATTTTTTTAATGCGGGGCTTTTTAATACAGGGGCAGATCTCGCTCGTTTAGGGGAGTTCTATGCCAAAGCGATTCAGGCCAGTGGCGTGGAATATGATGTGATTTTTGGTCCAGCTTATAAAGGGTTGCCAATTGCGACTACGGTTTCAGTGGCTTTGTTTAATCATTTTCAAATTGATAAGCCAGTTTGCTTTAACCGTAAAGAAGCGAAAGATCACGGTGAGGGTGGACAGCTTATTGGCTATGGTTTAACAGGGAAAATTCTCTTAGTGGATGATGTGATTACGGCAGGGACAGCGATTCGTGAATCCATGACCTTAATTGCGCAAAATCAGGCAGAATTGAGTGCGGTGATGATTGCGTTAAACCGTCAAGAAAAAGGGAAAGGTGAGTTGTCAGCTATTCAAGAAGTGGAGCGTGATTATCAATGCCAAGTGTTGTCTATTGTGGATTTTGATGATTTGATGACGTTCATCGAGCACGCACCAGAATATCAACAATATTTACCGGCAATGCGGGCTTATCGTGAGCAATATGGCGTGAAATAGGATAAGAGTGCGGTGGGAATTAAGAAAATATTCAGAAGAGTAGATTATTCTATCTTAACTTAACTAACCGCACTTTGGCGTTTTCGGAGGGGAAGAATGAATTTTATTGGTAAATTTTTAGGCTTGATTATTGGTTGGAAGTTAGGGGGCTTTTTTGGCGCCATTTGTGGCGTGATTTTAGGGCATCTTGGCGATAAAAAATTGTATGAACTCGGCACAGTGAATTCCAGCTTCTTTAAAAGTAAAATCACACGCCAATCTTTATTTATGCAAACGACCTTTGCGGTGCTAGGACATTTAAGCAAAGCAAAAGGACGGGTAACGGAAGATGATATTCAATTAGCCAGTCATTTAATGCAACAAATGCAATTAGATGATGTGAATCGCCGTTTGGCTCAAGACGCCTTTACGCGTGGTAAGGCGGCTGATTTCCCTTTACGCCAAGTGATTCGCGAGTTTCGTTTAGGTTGTGGACAACGCGCTGATCTGTTACGGATGTTTTTACATGTCCAAGTCCAAGCCGCTTTCGCGGATGCGCAGCTTGAACAAAGTGAAAAAGAGGTGCTTTATGTCGTGGGCGAAGAATTAGGGCTGTCCCGTTTTCAGTTTGAGCAAATGTTAGCAATGGAATTTGCGGCTCGCCAATTCTCGCGTGCAAGCTATCAACAGCAAGGTGGCTATCAGCGGGATTATGGTTATCAACAACATCAGCAACAGTATGGTGGCTATCAGACCACTTCAGGTCCGACGGTAGAGGATGCTTATCAAGTGTTAGGGGTGTCTGCCACGGATGATCATCCAACCGTGAAACGAGCCTATCGTCGTTTAATGAATGAAAATCACCCAGATAAATTAGTAGCGAAAGGTTTACCAAAAGAAATGTTAGAGATGGCGAAAGAGAAAACCCAACAAATTCAATCTGCGTATGATTTAATTTGTAAAACCAAAGGGTGGAAATAATGATCTTGCGCACTAAGCCAGTGTTGCCTATTTTGCTTGCTAGCGTTGTGCTTAGTGTGGCGATTTGGTCAGGCATCGCACCGTTTTCTCGTGCGGTGTGGTATGCCGAAGTATTGCCG
Source organism: Bisgaard Taxon 45 (assembly GCA_049888895.1). Classification (GTDB taxonomy): domain Bacteria; phylum Pseudomonadota; class Gammaproteobacteria; order Enterobacterales; family Pasteurellaceae; genus Pasteurella. Next base: position 89,840 of record JBLUWJ010000003.1, read on the forward strand.
ATCTTTTTGGTTCTTTTCGCTTTAGTGGCAACCTATTCTCGTTTTCAATTCAGTAATCTTGCTTATTTTTTAATGAGCTTATGGATGATTTTACATCTTATTGGTGCCCATTATACTTTTGAGCATGTGCCTTTTGAATGGGCAAACCGGCTGCTTGCACCTTGGTTAGGTGAGGAACGCAATCATTTTGACCGTGTGGCCCATTATATTATTGGTTTTTATAGTTTCCCGATGGCGGAGTGGTTATTACGTCGTCAGCTATGCGGGCCGATTTTAGCCGGCTTTTTTGCCTTGTTTTTTATTATGAGCATGGCAGCGAGCTACGAATTAATTGAGTGGCAGTATGCGGTGATTGCGGGTGGTCAGGACGGTATTGCCTTCCTAGGCTCACAAGGTGATAGTTGGGATGCACAAAAAGATATTTTAGCGGATACGCTTGGGGCGATAAGCGCGTTAATACTTTTTTATGTGGTAAGAACGGATAAACCATGCGCGTAATTCTTGCACCGATGCAAGGGGTACTCGATCCCTTTGTGCGCCAACTTCTCACCCAAGTGAATCACTATGATTTGTGTATTTCTGAATTTGTGCGTGTAGTGGATCAGCTTCTTCCCGCCAAAGTCTTCTATCGGCTTTGTCCTGAGCTCTATCAGCAGGGCTATACATCTTCAGGCACGCCTGTACGTGTGCAACTATTAGGACAACACCCACAATGGCTCGCAGAAAATGCCCAACGCGCGATTGAATTAGGTTCGCATGGGATTGACTTAAATTGTGGTTGTCCATCTAAAACCGTCAATGGCAGTCATGGTGGCGCCACCCTATTAAAACAACCTGAGTTAATTTATCAGGCAACCAAAGCCTTACGCGCAGCGGTGCCAGCGACGTTACCTGTCAGTGTGAAAGTGCGCTTAGGTTGGGACGATCCCGCCCAGGCAGTTGAAATCGCGGATGCAGTGCAGCAAGGTGGAGCCACGGAAATCACCATCCATGGTCGTACTAAAACCGATGGCTATCGTGCCGACCGAATTAATTGGGCAAAAATTAATGAAGTGCGTCAACGCTTATTCATTCCAGTAATTGCGAATGGGGAAATTTGGGATTGGCAATCAGGGCAAGCCTGTTTAGCTGAAACGGGGTGCCAAGATTTGATGATTGGGCGCGGTGCTTTGAATATTCCGAATTTAAGCCAAGTGGTGAAATTCAATCAAGCAAAAATGCCGTGGACGGAGGTATTGCGCCTTTTACATCAATATGCGCATACTGAAAACCAATTTGATACGGGGTTTTATCATGTTGCACGGATTAAACAATGGTTAGGTTATCTGAAAAAAGCATATCCACAAGCTAACGCACTCTTCCAGCTTATTAAAACCTGTCATGATGGACAGGAATTACGCATAAAAATAGATGGAGTAATGATGTCATGAAATATGAATGGCTTTTTTTTGATGCCGACGAAACCCTGTTTTCTTTTGATGCATTTGCGGGATTACAAAAATTATTTGCCGATTACGATATAGAATTCCAACAAGATGATTTTGATGAATTCCAACGTGTGAATAAGCCCCTCTGGGTAGAATATCAAAACGGCACCATTAGTGCCACACAATTACAAGTTACCCGTTTTGCCAGTTGGGCGAAGCGTTTGAATAAAAAACCGGTTGAATTAAATGATCATTATTTGATGGTGATGGCCGATATTTGTAAACCACTGGAAAACGTGGTGGACACTTTAACGGTATTAAAAGATCACATGCATTTAGGTATTATCACCAACGGGTTTACCACCTTACAAAAATTACGCTTAGAAAAAACGGGATTAAGCGACTGGTTCCAGTTTGTGACCATTTCTGAAGAAGTTGGGATTGCCAAGCCCGATAAACGCATTTTTGAGCATAGTCTCGCCTTAGCAAAGGTCACGGATCGTCGCAAAGTACTGATGGTAGGGGATAATTTAGATTCGGATATTTTAGGTGGGCATAATGCGCATTTAGATACCTGTTGGTTGCATTATGATCGTGAAAACCACAGTGCTATCCAGCCCACCTATAGCATTGGTCGCTTTGATCAGTTGCTAGATATTGTGTCTGCGTAGCGCTTATTATCCCTTTATGCAACGTATTTTTAGACATGACCGCTCTTTGTTGTTGGCTAGCGTGGAGCAAGCGTGAAAAGTGCGGTCTGTTTACACCATATTTTGATCAAAAAAACGAACCTTTCAGTTCGCTTTTTTATGACGGTTTACACGTCTAAACCCAGTACTTTACGACCATTGATGCTCGCGATATTCACCATTGCATCTAAATCAGGGAAACGGCAACCTGCCGCTAATAGGCTGAGTTCTTGCCACATATCCCCTTCACATAATGGCACCATGTAATCACAGATATTATCGGTACCAATTGCCACGGTAATGCCTTCTGGAATCATTTCATCGGCTGGGGTGAGCGCATTGTGGAATGGCATTAAATCTTCTTTACGGTTACTGTCAATCCACGCCATTGGGCAGGCAATCATCATCATTTGTGCTTGACGCATTTTTTCGTATAAGCGGTAGCGGTAGTCTTTTGAATGGGCACCGATAGAAATCCCGTGGATAGCAACAACACGCCCTTGCATACCATGCTCAATGGTTTTATCGCAGAGCTGTTCGGTTTCTTTTTCTTTTGGGGTATTAAATTGATCCACGTGTACATGACACATAATGCCACGGGATTTTGCCGTCTCTAACAAGATATCCATCGCCTCTAAGCCACGACCGTAATCCAGTTCATCGCGGTACGGTAAGCCACCGATCATATCGACCATTTCTGAACCAATATCAAACCATTTTCTTGCGGTCGGTTCGATCACCCCTTTTAAGGTTTGGTTAGCAAATTTTAGGGTAATATCGTGTTTGTACACTTCTCTGGCTTTGTGTGCGGCGATGATGGCGCGGTCTTCGCAAATTGGATCAATATCCACAAAGGTACCGAAAGCCGTCACCCCTTGTGAAATCATCAATTCAATCGATTGGCAAAAACGCGCATAATAATCATCAACACTTGAGGTGCGTTTAACCTCGTCCACTAAATCCCATTTCTGTTGTAAGTTACTGGTGTGATAGATACTGATTTTTTCTGGGGTCATGGTGAAGGCGCGATCAGCATGCGCGTGTGCATTGACCCAGCCACCTTTTTTAATGATTTCATCTCGAATATAAGTTTTAAAACTACGAACGTGGTTTTTCATAATCGCTCCGTGCGGATGTCAAAGTGAGAAGAGAGTGAGGTAGGCGAGACATAAAAAAATCCCCAATAAATGAGGATCGGTTATTCATTAAAAACAGATATGAGATCAATGCGTTAAGACGATTGACGAAGGGGGTAACAATGTTATGAAAAATTCTCTGATTTTTAATTAATAACATTATGTTTCTATCCTAAAAAATTGCTGGCTAGTATAAAGGCTTGCACCTAAAAAATATAATTGGTTTTGGCTATTGGTTTTAATGTAATTCTTTTTTATTTTTCCATAAATGAACGTTCTTGATTAAAGACCTCTAAGAATAAGCCGAGTGGCGGTCGATCAGAGGATTCTTTTTGATTATCTTGATTGTATTTCTGATAAGTTCCACGTTTATCAATATGGTATTGTGTCCCATCAGGTGTAATGATCACATTCCAACGGTAGTTTGAGACTAATACCCAATCGGCAGGTTGCGTGAGCAGGAATAAATCGCGCCCTTGTGAGTAATCTGAAATGGGGTTTTGTGCATGAAAAATATGTTTCATCACTGCGGGTAATAAGTCCATATGGCTTGTTAAGTGACTGACTTTTCCTGCAGGTAAATCTTTCCAATGGATCACCATTGGCACTTGAATTTCGTCTCGCCCAAAATAGTGCAATCGTTTTTTTGCATTCAGATCCGCAAAGTGATAACCGTGTTCCGCTGTGATCACGACTAAGGTGTGATCCAGTGGCACTTCCGGCAAAATCGTCCCTAACAGGCGATCAATTTCAGCCAGTTCTAATTGATAAGCCTCCTTCGACAAGTTTGGACGGATATGCAAACTTAAATAAGCAGCAAAAGGTTTGTTGTGGTCTTTGACTTGGTTAAACCAAGTTTTAAAACGTACGGTTTCTGATTGATTACTGGTGTTGCGCGTGGCAAGACTGAGGCTAGGGAAGAGTGCCTGACGGAATAAACTCGAATGAAATTGCGTGCTTGAAAACAGACCCAGCTGATACTGTTCTTGTTTTAATTTTTCAATCAAGATAGAAGCCGTTTTATTACTTAGTAAGCTGTCCAAATAGTGCGCACTCAAGCCATAAAAGAGTCCTGCTAAGCCAGTATTGTTATCGTTACCGCTACTATAGTGATTGGTAAACTGTGTCGATTGGTTGGCAAAGGTAGTTAACTGAGGCATGCTTTTTTCGTCAATCGCATCGTGGCGTAAACCCGATACGGTAATTAAGAGCATATTGGGCGTTGCGCTTGTGGCAAAGCTGAGTTTTTGTTTTGGGTAATTGATTTTTAACGCATCTAAACGTCCTTGTTGCTCAATAATTTGATCATACTCTTGTTTATCTAAGAAACCGTGTTTTTCTAAGAAGGAACGCGCGGTCATCGGATAAGACAGCGGGAAGTTAGAACGTTGCATGGTAATTGGTCGGTAAATAAAGGCATCTGCCCAAGCATAAATTAAGTGGGTTGCAATAAAAGTACAGACAAAAAAGACTCCGACCCCTTTTAACCACTTTTGACGTTCTAAACTGCGTAATTTTTGCCATGACCAACGTGAAAATACCATTTGCACTAATAAAATCAATGGCATAGGAGCAAAGAATATTTGCCAAGTTCGAGACAGCTCGCCGTTATCAGGATTGACCAATAAATTCCAGACCACGGTGGATAAATGTAAGTTAAAGCGCGAAAACACTTCACTATCGACCAGTAAGAGTGTCGCACCAATGGTTGTCAGGATGACGGTAATGCCACGAAAAGTGCGGTCATTTTTGATCAGAAAACTGAGTGGGAAAATGAACAGCAGATAAAGCGCAAAGACAATAAAGCTGAAGTGACCTAAAAGGCTAATGAAAAAGTACAGTTTACCGAGAAGCGTATCTGGCCAGTCGATAATAAAGGCGTAGCGTGCGCCAAGCATAATTGCCCATAAAATATTGAAAAACGCAAACCAATGTCCCCACGAAATTTTTCGTGAGGTGTCTTCTCGATATTGTTTGCTTGTTTTTATCCACATCTTATGATTTTTGCTTGTTAACCGAGTTTAATAATGCCGCTGAAAAGGCGTTTGCTAAGGCAATACGTTGCTGAGTGCCGACACTGTTGATTAAGAGATTGGTGACCATATTGCCGAGTACAACCAGCGATAAATCCACTGGTGCTTGGTGTTTTTCTAATACCGCGATCATATCATTTAAGATCGCATCCACTTGTTTATCTTGATATTTTGAGTTTTTTGCCATGATTATTAGGATAGGGAAATCAACGTTTGTGCTATATCATAACCGATAATTTTGGATATCCCAGCATTTTTTCTTATTTATCATTAAAAAAGTAGGGGTATAATGGAACGCATTTTTTTAAAGAAAATAATGGATTAAACATGAGTATTAATGTGAATGAAATCGTGCTTCATCAAATCACAAAATCGATGGAAGACGAGCGGGTGAAATTACATACCGTACTGCGTGATCGTTTATTGGCTATCAGTCCCGAAGTAGAACAAATGATGTTGCAATTACATCAGGCTTATCAAAGTAAGAGTAAAGCCTATGCGGTGTTTAACGACAATTCAGTGTTTGCGCAAGACTTAAACCGCTTTTTAGAACAAGCGTGTGATTTCCTTGAATTTAGCCAGAAAGCAACCGCGCTTTTAGCCAACGAGTTAAGTCAGTATCCTTTTGCCGATGAAGGCACTTTAGTGCTTTGTCACTACAATTTTCTTGCCACCGATTACTTATTTATTGCGCTACTCGACAGCCGTGCCAGTATGTTAGTGGATGAACAATTGGAGATTCATCGTACTAAATATTTGGATATTAGCCAGTTTGATATTGCGGCACGCCTTAATCTGACAGAGTTAGCGTTAGATGCGAAATCGGATCGTTATTTGACTTTTGTGAAAGGGCGAGTAGGACGCAAAATTGGTGATTTCTTTATGGATTTCTTAGGCGCCGCAGAAGGACTCAATCCACAAGTCCAAAATCAATGCTTATTGCAAGCGGTCAGTGATTATTGTGCGCAAGCGGATTTAAGCAAAGCACAATCTCAAGCCGTGAAAAAGCAAGTTTTTGAGTATTGCAAAGGGCAAATGAGTGGCGGGGAAGAAATTGAATTAACGGAACTTTCTGCCACGATGCCGACTCTAAACGAGCAGGATTTCGTGGGGTTCGCGACAGAACAAGACTATGGCTTGGCAGAACGTATTCCGCCTATCCGTTCAGCATTAAAAACCTTAACCAAGTTTTCAGGTTCGGGCAAAGGGGTGACCTTAAGCTTTGATGCGGAACTCATCAATCAACGTATTTTTTGGGATGAAAGTACAGACACTTTAACCATTCAAGGATTACCACCTAACTTACGCGATCAATTACAACGCCAATTGAAAGGTTAGAATTGATTTGGCAATTGAGTAAAGTTTCTGTATCATCATCAATCATTTGCAGTGTATAAAAAGGTAAAAATTATGCAATTAAAATCAATGCTCAGTGCAATTATTCTTGCTTTAAGTTTAACAGCTTGTTCAACTGTAGATAAAATCGTATATCGTATCGATGTGCCACAAGGAAACTATCTGGAAGCGGCAACGGTTAAGCAATTAGAAGTGGGAATGAGTGCAGAGCAAGTGCAATATTTACTCGGTACACCAGTATTAATTGAGCCTTTCGATCACAGCAAATGGTATTATGTTTACTTACAACAAAAAGCGTATCAAAAACCAGAACAATATACATTAATCGTAAATTTTGATCAGAAAGGTAAAGTTGCGAGTTTTGAGCTTGATAAACCATTACCTGATGAAAGTAAACCAGCGATTAACAATGCAGTGATTCATGCGGAAAAAACGGCACCAAAAAGTTGGTGGAAATTTTGGCAATAAAAAATGATTTATTACGCTGTAGTCGATCGCGTTTTCTTTTTAATCAAATGTGAGGAGAGTCTGTATGCCTAAGATTTTATTAGTTGATGATGATGTTGAATTAATAGAGCTTCTTGCTGAGTTATTAACATTAGAAGGCTTTGAGATTGATATGGCAAATAATGGCTTACAGGCATTACAAAAGTTGGATCTGAGTTATGATTTAGTTTTGCTCGATATTATGATGCCTGTTTTAAATGGGGTTGAGACCTTAAAGAAAATTCGTCAGGAATTTTCGGTTCCCGTGATCATGTTAACCGCACGAGGTGATGATATTGACCGTATTCTTGGCCTTGAATTAGGCGCGGATGATTACATTCCAAAACCCTTTAATGATCGTGAACTTGTGGCCCGTATTAAAGCAATTTTACGTCGTACACAACCTGCCACAACCTTAAATCCAGAAGTGAAAGAGCATCGCAGTGAATTTGTTTTTTGCGATATTACGCTTTATCCTGGTCGACAACAGGCATTTCACCATGATAAAGATTTAGAATTAACCGGCACAGAATTTGCACTCTTACAAAAATTGGTCTCAAATCCGGGACAAATTCTTTCTAGAGAGTCGTTGAGCGTTGAAATTCTAGGTAAACAATTAACCCCATTTGACCGTGCTATTGATATGCATATGTCAAATTTACGTAAGAAACTTCCTCCGCGTACTGATGGCTCGCCTTGGTTTAAAACCTTACGTGGACGAGGTTATTTGTTAGTATCAGAAAAATAATCATGATGATAAAGGCTATTATCCATGATAATAGCCTTGTGTTTGAGGGCAACTATGCCATTTGCGAAAGAAAGTTTTTTTAATACCATTTCATTCCGAATTTTTGCCTTTTTCTGGTTAACGTTTTCGCTACTTTCCATTCTGATTTTTTCAATTCCTTATTTTGATTCGCGTATTTATTCTGAATTAAGCGAAAAAGAGCTGTCTTCTTATCAGCAAGAAATTATCACCTCTATTCGTCATAACCAAATTGCTCGTATTTTAGCTGGTGTCCCGCTTTCTCATGCAGAACGATTTGATGGTATTCGGCCTGTTTTAGTCGATGATGCGGATGATAGCAGTATTTTAGGCGCGACGGCCGCAGAAATTCCGTTATTAACACAATTTATGTTTTCTTCTTCTGACCCTACAAGGCCATTGAAAAAAGTATTCGGCGATGTGCGTATCGTTGGCCCTTTTTCCATTCATTTAGGTGGAGAAGCAAATAAATCTTATACCCTTTATTTTATTGATAGAGTGAACGCACAAAAAGAAATTATGAGCTTTGTGTTTGCTAACCCTATCTTACTTGTGGGATTGATTATTTTGGTATCGACTCCGTTATTGTGGTGGCTTGCACGTAGTATTGGTAAACCCATTGGAAACTTGCAGATGTCAGCGAAGGCCGTGGCGTTAGGCGATTTTAAAATTAATAAAGATCTGGAAACCAAAGGATCGCTTGAATTACGTCAAGTGGGACAAAGTTTTAACCAAATGACGGAGTCTTTGGAAGAATTACTCTCAAGCCAACAAGTCTTATTGTCGTCGATTTCTCATGAATTACGTACGCCATTAACCCGTTTACAATTAGCGTTGGCGTTATTACGTCGTCGTTTTGGCGAAGAGAATACCGAAATTCATCGTATTGAAATTGAAGCGCGTCGTTTAGATAAAATGATTAATGATCTTTTATTATTATCAAGACAGCAGTTACATAGTCATGTTTCACGCGAGATTTTTCCGATTAATGAATTATGGGAGGAGGTACTTGATGATGCAATATTTGAGGCAGAACACCGTAAATTAAATTTTGTTGTAAGACAAAACATTACTCAGCCCGCCCGCTATTATGTGAATGGTAATAAGGCTCTTCTAGTCAGTGCGATAGAAAATATCGTCCGCAATGCGTTGAAATATACTAAAAGTGAAATCAGGGTGTCGATTTTCTTAAAACGTCAAGAATTGATGATTGTGATTGATGATAATGGTCATGGCTTAGATGTATCTGAATACGAAAAAATTTTCCAACCTTTTTACCGGGTTGATGAGACCAGAACGCGAGAAACTGGCGGAACAGGATTAGGGTTAGCCATTGTGGCTAACGTCGTTAAAGAGCATCACGGTGCGGTGTGGGCAAATGCTAGTCAGCTTGGGGGACTTTGTGTCACTTTATGTATTCCGCTTTGGATTACCAGTTAAATTTAGCGTGTTAGAAAAATGCCACAATCGTTGTGGCATTTTTTATACTCCAAGTTAAGCAACTTGTGGCTGTGCATTGAGCGCTTGGATTTTACGTAAAATAAAATTGAGCACCACACCGTAAGCCGGTACAAATAAAATGATGCCAACAAACAGTTTAAATAAATAATCCACAAAACCTAATGCCGCCCAATGTTCTGCCATAAATGGATCGCTACTGGCATAAAATGCAATGGCAAAGAACAGGAACGTGTCTGCCATGGAACCAAAAATCATGGAACTGCTTGGGGCAATCCACCAGGTTTTTAATTGACGTAAGCGGTTAAACACTAACACATCTAACAATTGTCCAAATACATAGGCAAAGAAACTGGCAACCGCAATACGGAAGACAAAAGTATTAAACTGTGTTAAGGCAGTCAAGCCTTGATATTGGGTATCTTGGAACAGGGTAGAAATCACATAACTTATCACTAATGCGGGGATCATGACCACAAAAATAATCCAGCGTGCTTCTTTTGCACCAAAAATACGCACAGTTAAATCAGTGGCTAAGAAAATAAAAGGAAAGGTCAGTGTCCCCCAAGTACTATGAAAACTAAAATCTTCACGAGTACCAAATTGACTTAGCGGGAGCGTGATTTCAAAGGGAATCTGAACCAGATAATTACTGGCTGCGATAATCGCAATATGAAAAAAGCTCAATAGGATTAACGCACGACGAGTTTGTTGATCATTCAAGATCGAAAATGTATTTTTCATTGATATACCTTTTTAATTGAAACTTGGGGTGAGGGAACCCAAACAAAAACCAAATTGTTATTCGCCATTGGCGAGGCGCCCATCATACGGATTTCACCGCAGAATGCAAGTTTGTTTACCGATTAAACGTTTGCACTCCCCTATAATCTCGTTACAATAAGACACATTTTGATTTTTTCGGTGAGCTATGTTTGTTCTTTATACTATCATTGCACTCGTGGCTGGGGTCGCATTAGCGTCTCAAGCCGCCATCAATTCACAACTAGCAAAAGCGATGGGCAATGAACCGCTAGTTGCCACCTTTATTTCTTTTGCCATGGGGACGTTGTGCTTGTTGGTGATTTCACTCTTAAAAACAGATTTAACGGGGCATCTTTCGACTGCCACACAACATGCTTGGTGGAAATATATTGGCGGTGCGTTAGGGGCATTAGTCGTGTTTACCACCGTTTTACTCTCACCCAAAATGGGCATTACCAATATGCTGTTTTTTATTATTGTTGGGCAGTTAATTGCGGCTATGGTGATTGATCATTTCGGTTTAATTCATATGCCAGTACGTGAAGTTAACCTGTTTAAATTGACTGGGATAGCTATTGTTGGTATTGGATTAATTATTTTTTTCTTTGGCGATAAAGTCATGGCACGTTTTCAATAAGCGCGCTGAGACGAAAGTGCGGTAGTATGTAACTAAGTTTTGTTATTCCTTTTTTCACAACAGCAAGGAGGAGCGCATAATGCAAAGCGTAACATTGAACATTGAAGGTATGCACTGCGGTGGTTGTGTTAAAACCGTAGAGCGTGTATTACAGGCGTTAGAGGGCGTGCAACAGGTCAATGTAAGTCTAGATAAAGCCTGCGTAGACATTCAATATGATGCAGACTGTGTATCCATTGATCAGTTAGTTGAGCAGGTAGAAAACGCAGGCTTTGATGCCCAACCAGCCTAACGCTGTTTTTATCTTGTTATCAGGGTGAGCATGGACTCACCTTTGGTATTTTGGCGTTATTTAATACGGAATAAGATTTATTTTACTCGGTTGTTTCATTATTTTTATTCAAAATCGACCGCACTGTTAGAGGAGCGGATATGCAACAAAAAATCACCCTTCAAATTCAGGGCATGACCTGTCAGGCTTGTGCAAGCCGTATTGAAAAAGTCTTAAATAAAAAACCGTTCATTCAACAAGCAAGTGTGAATTTTGCTAGCGAACAAGCACAAGTGCATTTTGATGACAGTGAACATACTGTACAAGATATTTTGCAGATCATTGAAAATGCAGGTTTTAGCGGGCGTCTGCAATCAGAGCAAGCCCCACCTCTTGTAGAAACACACGCTCCTTCGTGGCGTTTAGGACTGTTATTGCTGATTAATATTCCCTTTATGATTGGCATGATCGGTATGATGATGGGGCAACACCATTGGATGCTCCCACCATGGTGGCAATGTATACTCGCCACGATTGTGCAATTTGGCTTAGCGTTGCCTTTTTATCAAAGTGCTTGGGGTAGTTTAAAAGGGCGTTTAGCCAATATGGATGTTTTGGTGAGTCTAGGTACATTAAGTATTTATTTTTATTCCTTATTTATGTTGCTTTCGAATACACACGACCATGCACACGAAGGCATGCCACATGTGTATTTTGAGGCGAGTGTGATGGTGCTCGGTTTTGTCAGCTTAGGTAAATTTTTAGAAGAACGCACCAAAAAACATAGCCTTAACAGTTTAGGGTTGCTCGTCAAACTGACCCCACCACAAGTGAATGTGCAACGTGAGGGACAATGGCAAACCGTGCCGTTAGATCAAGTAAAAATCGGTGATATGTTACATGTGAAGCAAGGGGAACGTATTGCGGCAGATGGTGTGGTGCAAAGTGGCACCGGTTGGAGCGATGAAAGCCACCTCACTGGAGAATTTAAGCCTGAAATGAAAAAGGCGGGTAGCCGTGTATTAGCGGGTGCCATGCTAAGTGAAGGCTCACTGATTTATCAAGCCCATCAGCTAGGCAGTCAGACGCTTTTGGGCGATATGATGAACGCTTTGTCAGAAGCGCAAGGTACGAAAGCTCCGATTGCCCGTTTTGCCGATAAAGTGGCAGCGGTCTTTGTGCCAACAGTAGTGATCATTGCTTTGCTCACCTTTGTGTTAACCTATTGGATAAAGCAAGATTGGGTGATGGGGCTAATGCATGCGGTGGCGGTGTTAGTGATTGCTTGCCCTTGTGCTTTGGGGTTAGCTACCCCCGCTGCCATTATGGCTGGGATGGGGAATGCAGTGAAACGAGGCATTTGGTTTAAAGATGCGGCCGCCATGGAAGAAGCTGCTCGCGTGAAGGTGGTCGTGTTAGATAAAACAGGGACCTTAACTGAAGGCAAACCACACATTGCGGCCATTTGGTTAGCGCAAAAGTGCGGTTATTCTGAAGCCGATTTTTATCGCTTGGCCGCCTCGGTGGAACAACATGCCACACACCCTTTAGCGAAAGTGATTGTACAACAAGCCCAACAAAAAGGGCTTGAACTACGCCATGCTGATCATATTCAGACTGAACTAGGGGCTGGCGTACAAGCAGAAGTTGAAGGTATCGGTACGGTGAAAGTGGGTAAAGCCGATTATTGTCATGTCAGCTTGCCCCCTTTAGCCGATCCGATTTGGCAGTTAGCGAGTATTGTGGCGGTGGCGGTAAATGATCACCCCATCGGCGCCTTTGCCATTACAGATCCGTTAAAAGCAGATTCCATTACAGGGATAAAACGCCTGCAAGCGCAACAGATTGACGTGTATATGATGAGTGGTGATCAGCAAAGTGCGGTATGCTATATTGCTGATCAGCTTGGTATCCAAAATGCATATGGCAACCTGTCGCCACGTGATAAAGCGAGCAAAATTGCGCAATTACAAGCAGAAGGCAAGGTGGTAGCGATGGTCGGTGATGGTATGAATGATGCTCCAGCCTTAGCCCGTGCCAATGTGAGTTTTGCCATGAAAAATGGTGCAGATGTGGCAGAACATACCGCCTCTGCAACCTTAATGCAGCATTCCGTCAATCAAATGGTGGACGGGCTGCTCGTTGCACAGGCGACGCTCAAAAATATTAAACAAAATCTATTTTTTGCCTTTGTTTATAATGTGTTAGGTATTCCAATTGCTGCCTTTGGGCTATTGAACCCGATTATTGCGGGGGCTGCCATGGCATTGAGTTCGGTGTCGGTCTTAATGAATGCGTTGCGGTTGAAAAAACTCAAATTGGATCACGAGATAAGTGATTAGTGGCCTAAAATCAGTAAAACGGTCTTACAATCGACCGCCCTTTTACCGACGAGATAGGCGGCTTGTTGCATAAGAAAAGGGCACTTCAGGTTTTAGCGCAGTGCCCTTTCGTCTATGATTAGCGATTTAGTCTGTTGTCTTACGGCGTAAAATAAAAAAACGGCAGTCATATGCATTATTTTCATCTGCGTGACGCCATTCGTGATGCTCAATGTCCCAGTCTTGCCAAGCAATCTCAGGAAAGAAGGTATCCCCCTCTAATTCAGTTTGAATCTCGGTGAGATAGATCTTATCGGCTTTATTAAAATAGTGTTTAAATAATTCGCCTCCGCCAATCAGCATAATTTCCGGGGCATCTTTGACAAACGCTAGCGCACTTTCCAGGCTATTTTGCCAGACGATGCCTTCACGTTCATAAGGTTGGCGAGAGAGCACTACATTGGTTCGTTTCGGTAGTGGACGGCCAATGCTTTCAAAGGTTTTTCGCCCCATAATCACCGGTTTACCGGTGGTATTTTGGCGAAACCAGGCTAAATCGGCAGGCAAATGCCAAGGCATTTGATTGTCTTTGCCAATCACATGGTTTTTTGTCATAGCGACGATAAGGCTTAATGTCATATTCAATTTCCGAAAGCGCAAGCAAAAGATGGGGCTACTATACCACAGGTTTTTGCCGATAGAACAGTAAGCCCGGCAATGCGAGTCCAAAAACCAATGCGCCGAGGATAAAGCCTGTTTTGATAAAATAATCGATCATCTGGGCAGTGAGTTCATGGGACCAACCTTGATTATGTAACTGCACCACGGCAATCATTGCTTTATAAGCATAAACACCAGGAATCATTGGGATAATTGCGGCTACAGTAAATACTTTCGGGTGCGCCAAGTAACGATGAGATAAATGCACACCAATAAAGCCAATGAGGGCCGCGCCACAGAATGTAGCAAATACTAAAGGGAATTCAAAATGTACTAACAGCGTACGTAAGCCATGGCCGAGTGCACCTAAGACCGCACAATACTTTAACGCTTTAGGTGGTACATTAAACACTAAAGCAAACCCCACCGCAGGAATAGCGGCAAAAAACATATCATCAAGCAAATTCAGTATTAACATCTTATTTCCCCCATGCGGTGATACCGAGTACACTCAAAGCAAACACAATACCTAAACATGCGCCAAAGGTAAGAATTGTGGCGAGTGTCCAACGAGCCATCCCCATATTGATATGTCCTTTTAAGATATCGGCTAAGGCATTAATCAACGGGAAACCCGGCACCAGTAACAATACGCTTGAGGCCAAGGCAATTTGTGGTTGATTGCCAATATCGTATTTTAAACCAAGTCCAGCAACTAATGAGGCGACAAAAGCTGTTAAGGCGAAGACGATCAGGGGATTATAATGCCTTGCAGCGAGGGCTTGGCGAACATACATTGCGATGGAGGCAGCAATAAAGGTCACCAGTGCAACAAGCCCATCACCACCAGATAAATGGGCGAAACTGGCACAGGATAGCCCAATCATCAACATCACAAAATAGCGATTGTATTTGAGCGGTTTAATGCGTGCTAGCTTGGCTTTCACTTGTTGCATATCATAAATTTTATGCTCTGCAGTAATAACAATCCGCTGTACTTCGGTGACCACTTGCATATTAATGCCCTTATCTTGGTTTTTACGTACAGTGGTAATGCAATGATGTTGGTTTAACGTGGTGAGAATAATCGCGTTCGGTGTGAGAGCACATTCGACACTTTCAACGCCTAAGGCGAGACCAAGTCGATGGGCCATTTGTACAATCACCGCACTTTCAGCACCATGTTGTAATAAGAGTTGGGCGACTTGCACACAAAGGCGAGTAATTTCCCGTTGCCGCTCCGTTTCTAGTGAAGAGGTTGAAGTCATAATCGAGTTCCTTGCTGAACAATCAAGAGATTTTATTATATGCTTTTTGGTCAAAAAAAATTTGTGCTAAATCATAGAAAATAGCAAGTAAACGAGATGATTTTTCGGATGATTAATGATAAGTTAACCTCAATTTTGCACCTCAAAAATAAGATAATAGAGAAGATGAAAACAGACAAAACGCTCGTTGTAAAATTTGGGACCAGTACCTTAACGCAAGGATCGGCCAAGTTAAATTTACCGCATATGATGGACATTGTACGTCAGCTGGCACAACTTCATCAGGCAGGTTTTCGCTTAGTGATTGTGACTTCGGGGGCGATTGCGGCAGGTCGACATTATTTAAATCATCCTCAATTGCCACCTACCATTGCCTCAAAACAATTATTGGCGGCGGTCGGGCAAAGCCAGTTAATTCAAACATGGGAAAAACTCTTTGCCATTTATGATATTCACATTGGGCAAATTTTATTAACCCGTGCCGATATTGAAGATCGTGAACGCTTTTTAAATGCCAGAGATACGTTACGTGCCTTATTGGATAACCAAATTATTCCTGTGATTAATGAAAATGATGCGGTGGCAACCTCAGAAATTAAAGTGGGGGATAATGATAATTTATCGGCGTTAGTGGCCATTTTGGTGCAAGCAGAGCAACTGTATTTATTAACCGACCAACAAGGGCTGTTTGACAGTGATCCTCGTCAAAATCCTGAGGCAAAACTCATCCCCGAAGTGAGTAAAATTACCGATCATATTCGTGCCATTGCGGGAGGCAGTGGGACGACTTTAGGCACGGGCGGCATGTCGACCAAAATCAGTGCCGCGGATGTAGCCACTCGTTCAGGCATCGAAACGATTATCGCACCCGGTAATCGCCCGAATGTGATTGCTGACTTAGCTTATGGGCAAGCGATTGGCACCAAATTTACTGTGCAGGCAGATCGGTTAGAAAGTCGTAAACAATGGCTTTATGCCGCACCCTCGGCAGGGATTATCACGATTGATGCGGGTGCAGAACATGCCATGCTCATTCAGCATAAATCCTTATTGCCAGCGGGCATTGTGAAGGTGGCAGGGCGTTTCTCCCGTGGGGAAGTGGTTAAAATCCGCACATTGCAAGGCAAGGATATTGCCTTGGGTATGCCACGTTATAACAGCGATGCACTGCAGTTAATTCAAGGTAAAAAATCGCAGGATATTGAACAACTTTTGGGTTATGAATACGGTGCAGTAGCGGTGCATCGTGATGATATGATTGTGCTATAAACTCGGGGGAAGGTAAGAATATGCAATGGAAACAGGTTCTCACATTAAGTGTTATCGCCACTTGTGTTAGTGGTTGTGTTGAACATAGCGTGGCGTCAGGACAACGCATTGAAGCAGGCAAAGCCTTTCGTGTGACGGGGGAGACACAACGGATGAATACCATGGCTTGTCAAGATAATGATGATTGGTATTTGGATGGCTATCGTGTGGGGAAATCGTTTCGAGAACACCAACAAAAAATGCTGAGTCAACGAACGGCTTACTGTGAAGAACAAACGGGCAAGGCTGTGCCGGATAAGTTCCGCCATTCGTGGAACAGTGGCTATCAGCAAGGCTTGAAACGATAAACAATCGAAAAGAAAAAGTGCGGAAAATGACCGCACTTTTTTATGTCTAGCGTTTAGCGTTAAAGAATGGCTAATAATTCCACTTCAAACACCAAGGTACTGAATGGTGGAATAGACGCCCCTGCACCACGCTCACCATAGGCAAGGTTGTGAGGAATGGTTAAACGCCATTTAGAACCAACAGGCATCATGGATAAGGCTTCGATCCAACCTGCAA
The DNA here is from genome assembly GCA_049888895.1 of Bisgaard Taxon 45. Lineage (GTDB taxonomy): Bacteria > Pseudomonadota > Gammaproteobacteria > Enterobacterales > Pasteurellaceae > Pasteurella. The sequence goes on from JBLUWJ010000003.1 coordinate 106,946, forward strand.
TCACGCCATTCACTGGGAATTCAGCCGGTTGACCACGTTTGACCGAGCTATCAAATACGGTGCCATCAATTAATGTCCCTGTGTAATGTACACGCACTTTGTCTTCGCGTGCTGGAATTTGCCCTTCGCCTTCTACTAACACTTCATATTGCAAACCTGATTCCGTGGTTTTCACCCCTTCTTTTTGGGCATTTTCGGCTAAAAATTGTTTGCCTTGTACTTCAATTTCTTTAAATTGGGCTTGTTGTGCTTCAACGACTTTTTGTTGTAATTCTTGCAACGCTTTGCTGACTTCATTTAACTCAAGTGCGGGTGGGTTTTGATTTAACACATCAAAAATCCCTTTCGCGACGGCTTCTGCCGTCACCTCTAATTGGCTATCTAATAATTGTTGACCGATTTGTAAACCGATTCCATAACTCCCTTTCGCAGAAAGACTTGCTAATGACACTTGGTCGAAAAATTGTTGACTCATTGTTTTTCCTATTGTGGTTAAAAATTATTTTTGGTAGGCAAGAATTTCACCCATACGCACAGGGCTATCCACTTGTAAGTGGGAGGCTAACTGCACACGATCTTTTTCAAATAAATTAATGACCGTTGAGCCTAATTGGAACGCGCCCATTTCTTGCCCTTTCACTAACTTGACCGCTCTTTCCCCCTCGTAAGTCCAAGTGGTGACTTGTTCTGGACGGGGTGGATTGATTACCCCAGCCCATACTGTACTCATGCTTGCAGTAATGGTCGCACCCACTAAAATTTGCACCATTTTGCCAAATTCCGTATCAAATACACAGATCACTCGCTCATTACGCGCAAATAAGTTTGGCACATGTTCGGCTAAAAAAGGATTGACCGAGAATAATTCCCCTGGCACATAAATCATTTTACATAAGGTAGCATCGCATGGCATATGCACACGGTGATAATCGCGTGGTGAAAGATAGGTGGTGGCAAATTCGCCCTCTTTAAAGTGATTGACTAGTGCTTCATCACCTGCTAACAAATCGCTCAAGCTAAAATGATGCCCTTTGGCCTGTAGTAATAAATCCTGCTCAATGTGGCCAAGTTGGCTAATTCGACCGTCAGCCGGTAAACAAAGTGCGGTAGGATTTTGATTAATGGGACGGGCATTTTCCGCTAAGGGACGAATAAAAAATTCGTTGAAACTGGCATAATCGCTAAAGTGAGGTTTTGCCGCTTCGTGCATATCCACATTGTATTTTTTAGCGAATAATTTGATCACAAAATGGCTCATCGCTCCCCATTGCTGTTTGGCAAACCAGCCTGCAAGACGAGTTAAATAAAGTTGTGGCATCACATATTGAAAGGCAATTTTAAGGCGTTGCCAGTAACTAAGTTGTGCTTTCTTTTCTAATATATTCATGGTGATAAATCATCTTTTTAAGTTAGAATAACTGGCTTAAACAGCCAAACGCTCGGCGATTATAGCAAGTTATTCCGTTTATGTAAGTATTTGCGTGAATTTAAGCCAGTTAAGCTGACCAATTATAACAAGGTGAAGTGATGAACGAACAACAACTTTTACAATTTGATCGACAACATATTTGGCACCCTTATGCGGCGTTAAATGCGGATTTTCCCTTATTTGCAGTAGAACGTGCCGAAGGGGTGCATATTCAATTAAAAAACGGTCAACAGTTGATTGATGGTATGTCATCATGGTGGTCTGCCATTCATGGTTACAATCACCCCGTACTCAATCAGGCAGCAACGCAACAGCTCAGTCAAATGAGCCATGTGATGTTTGGTGGGCTCACTCACCAGCCTGCGGTTGAATTGGCCCAGCAGTTGGTTAATATCTTACCCGAGGGATTAGATAAAATCTTCTTTGCAGACAGCGGATCCGTTGCCGTTGAAGTGGCGATGAAAATGGCAGTGCAATACCAACATGCTAAAGGGGAAAGACAACGACACAAATTTGCTACCCTTCGTTCAGGCTATCATGGTGATACATGGCATGCGATGTCGGTGTGCGATCCTGTGACGGGGATGCACAGTTTGTTTGCCAAAGGCTTGCCCGTGCAATATTTTTTACCCCAACCGCCTGTGAAATTTGGGCAAGCTTGGCAGCCTGAGGCGATACAACCTTTACGCGATTTACTGGCAACACACGGCAATGAGATTGCGGGCTTGATTTTAGAACCGGTGGTACAAGGGGCGGGCGGCATGTATTTTTATTCCCCTGAATATTTGGTGCAAGCCAAAGCCTTGTGTGAAGAATATGGGATTTTGCTGATTTTTGATGAAATCGCCACAGGTTTTGGACGTACGGGCAAGCTGTTTGCGTGCGAACATGCCAATATCATGCCCGATATCATGTGTATCGGCAAAGCCTTAACGGGCGGTTACTTAACCTTATCTGCTACCATTACCCATCAAGCCGTCGCTGAGGTGATTTGTGCGGGTGAGGCAAAATGTTTTATGCATGGTCCTACCTTTATGGCAAACCCTTTGGCTTGTGCCGTTGCCACAGCCAGTCTCAAATTGCTTTTAGCCAGTCCTTGGCAACAAAATATTCAACGTATTGAACAGCAACTTCGGCAAGAATTACGCCAAGCCGAAGCCTTAGATTGTGTGGCAGACGTGCGAGTGCTAGGGGCAATAGGGGTGATTGAAATGAAAGAGGCGGTGAATATGAGCACGTTACAGCCTCGCTTTGTGCAAAATGGGGTGTGGGTGCGTCCATTTGGCAAATTGGTGTATCTCATGCCCCCTTATATTATGTCCAACACACAACTTGCCCAGCTGATTGATGGCACGATCCGTAGCTTGAAAGAAGAATATGCCCAGTAAGGAAATCTACCGATGCTCCAACATTATCCACAGCAGTTAGCCGAGTTAAAGGCACAAAATCAATTTCGTCAGCTTCCGCAACTCATTCATCAAGGGCGCTTTATTCAACGTGAAGGCAAAACCATGTTGAATCTTTCCTCCAATGATTATTTAGGGCTAGCCAACCATGCGGGCTTACGTCAAGCGTTTTTCAGTCAATATCAAGATCAGCTGCCCGCCTTTACCTCGTCTTCTTCCCGTTTATTAACGGGATCCTTTCCCATTTATGATGAACTGGAAACCTTAATGGCACAAGCATTTGGGCGAGAAAGTGCGTTGCTGTTTAACAGTGGTTATCATGCCAATATTGGGATTTTGCCCGCGTTGGCAGATAAAAATACGCTGATCGTGGCAGATAAACTGGTGCATGCTAGCATGATTGATGGCATTCGCTTGGCACAATGTGAATTTGCGCGTTTTCGTCATAATGATTACGCCCACCTTGAGCAGATTTTGCAAAAAAATGACCGCACTTTTGAACGGATGATTGTGGTCACGGAATCGGTGTTTAGTATGGACGGTGACTGTGCCGATCTCACTCAACTGGTGGCACTTAAACAGCGTTATCCGCAGGTGATGTTATATGTGGATGAAGCCCATGCGATAGGGGTGTTTGGTGAAAAAGGCTTAGGATTAGCCGAACAGCAAGGCTGTATTGAGCAGATTGATATTTTGGTGGGCACCTTTGGCAAAGCACTCGCCTCTATGGGGGCTTATGTGGTTTGTGATCAGGTGATTCGAGATTATTTAATCAATAAAATGCGTCCGTTAATTTTTTCCACTGCCTTACCCCCTTTGAATGTGGCGTGGACGCATTTTGTCTTTCAACAGCTACTGCATTTGCAAGCCGAGCGCGCACATCTTGCTCAGCTTAGCCAACATTTACGTCAAGCGATTGTTGAGATTTTTAAGGTCCCAATGCCAAGTGAAAGCTGTATTGTGCCTTATATTCTGGGTGATAATGCATTGACGGTGAAAACCGCCCAGCGTTTGCAACAACAAGGTTATTATTGCTTACCGATTCGTCCCCCAACAGTGCCACAAGGCACCTCTCGCATTCGTTTTTCTCTCACTGCGGATATGTCGTTTGCCGAAGTGGAACAACTGATTGCTTGTTTACAGGATTTTGCTGAATGAAAACACAACATATTCAACGGCAAGGCGATCATTTGATTGTCTATTTTGCAGGTTGGGGCACACCGCCAAGCGTGGTGGAGCACCTGATTTTACCGCATAATTATGATTTACTGATTTGTTATGATTATCAAGATTTAAGCTGTGAGGTGGATTTTTCCGCTTACCAACACATTCGGGTGGTGGCGTGGTCAATGGGCGTATGGGTAGCAGAACGCGTGATGCAAGGCTATCCGCTGTTATCAGCGACGGCGATCAATGGCACAGGGTTGCCTTGTGATGATCAATATGGCATTCCTGAGGCTATTTTTGCCGGCACATTATCGGGGTTGAATGAAGAGAATCGAAACAAATTTGAACGCCGTATTTGTGGCTCAAAAACTGCCTTAACGGATTATCAGCAACTCTCATTACGTCCTACCTTAGCGGAAATTCACGCAGAATTGACCGCACTTTATGCCTTTTTACAGCAAGATCGTCGCACGGATCTCATTACATGGAGCAACGCGATTGTCGGATCCAAAGATAAAATTTTCCCCGTGCAAAACCAAAAAGCGTACTGGCAAGATCGTTGTGAGATTCATGAACTGGAAGGGGAGCATTTGTTATTTCCTCAATTCACCCATTGGCAAGCGTGTTGGTTGTAGAGCATGGCGATCATCAATAAAGGACGTATTAAACAGTGTTTTTCTGCAGCGAGGTGGGATTACGACCAACAGGCGATTGCTCAAGGTCTCATTCATCAACATTTAATGCGATTAGTGGCGAAAATGGATCCTCAACCGCTTCAACGGGTGTTGGAAATTGGCTGTGGCACAGGGGGATTAACAAAAGGTTTAATGTCGCATTTACAGGCGGAACACTGGGATTTGAATGATCTGTGTGATATGCACTCGCACTTACGTGACCAGTTACCGCAACCTTTTCAATTTCATTGTGGTGATGCTGAGCAACTGCCTTTTTCACACCAATATGATCTCATCGCCAGTGCTTCCGTGGTGCAATGGTTTGAAGATAAAGCAAGCTTTATTCAACGCTGTAAAGTGCGGTTAAAACCACAAGGTTTTTTGTTATTCAGCACCTTCACACCCGAGAATTTGAAACAAGTGAAGTTGCTAACTGGGGTGGGATTAACTTATCCCACGCTTGAGATGTGGCGAACTTGGTTGCAACCTGAATTTGAGATTCTCACCCTTGAGCAAAGCGAAATTGTGCTGCATTTTGATGATCCTTTAGCCGTGTTAAAACACCTCAAACAAACCGGAGTGACTGCAACCCAACGGCAGGGGTGGACAAAAGGGCAATTGCAGCGGTTTTGCCAACATTATCAGCAACATTACAGCAATGCACAGCAACAGGTTGAACTGACTTACACCCCGTTGTATGTATTGGCACGTTTAACACCAAATAAATAAGGAAAAATATGGCACAGGTCTTTTTTATCAGTGGAATTGATACGGACATCGGCAAAACCATTGCCACAGGTTGGTATGCCAAAAAGCTGATGCAACAAGGGGCGAAAGTGATCACGCAAAAAATGATCCAAACGGGTTGCCAAGGTATTGCTGAGGATTTACTCACCCACCGCAAAATACAAGGTATTGAGCTGACCGAGGAAGATAAACAAGGTATCACTTGCCCTTATGTGTTTGAGTATCCCTGTTCGCCTCATTTAGCGGCAAAATTAGAAAAACGAGTGATCGAGGACGAAAAAATTGAAAAATGCACCGCACTGCTGAGTGAAAAATATGATTATGTGTTACTTGAAGGGGCAGGAGGGCTTTGCGTGCCTTACAATGCAGAGGAAACCTCGCTAGATTACATTAGCAAGCGACAATATCCCGTGATTTTAGTGACCTCAGGTAAGCTGGGAAGTATTAATCATACTTTGCTCAGTTTGCAGGCTTGCCAGAGCAAAGGCATCAACATTCATGCGGTGATTTATAATCTATATCCTCAAGCCGATGTCTTAATTAGCCAAGAAACACAGCATTTTCTACGCCAGTATTTAGCTAAACATCACCCCGAGAGTTTATTTGAAGTATTGGATTTTATGGCTTTTTAGTCAACTTATAAGCATGAATGGCACTTGAAATAGCGTGTGCTTTTACCTAAGATGAGGATGTCTCTTGTTAAGACATCATGGCGTGTAAGTTGTACGCAACATCTTTTTCTTTGAATAAGGAGTGAGTATGAAAATGTCAAAATTGGTTGTCTTCACATTAAGCACACTGGCACTTGCTGCCTGTCAGCAACGTATTAATTCGCAAGACAAGCACACCCACTGGGGCTATACGGGGCATGAAGCACCAGAGCATTGGGCATCACTGTCGCCCAAATTTGCCCTGTGCGGTGAAGGAAAAAACCAAACCCCGATTAATATTGTGAAGACTATCGACGGTAAATTACCTCCACTTAAACTGGATTATCACCCTTCTGATGTAGAGATTGTGAATAACGGACACACCATTCAAGTGGATTTCAAACATGATCACAATACCCTGCAATTGAATGGTCAAACCTATGCATTAAAACAATTCCATTTCCATGTACCGAGTGAAAACTTAATTCGAGGTAAATCCTTCCCAATGGAAGCTCATTTCGTTCATGCGGATAAAGAGGGCAACCTTGCGGTGCTTGGTGTGTTATATACCTTATCGGGCGAAAATCAACGGTTAGCCCCGATTTGGCAACATTTGCCACAAAAAGCGGGAGAAAAATATACACTTAATACCGCTTTTGATCCAGCAACATTGATACCGAAAAAACGTGATTATTATCGTTTTAGCGGCTCATTAACCACGCCACCTTGTTCCGAAGGGGTAAGTTGGTTGGTGTTAAAACATTACGACACCATGAGCCAATCGCAAGTTGAAGCGTTTGCCACGCTGATGAAAGGGCATAATAACCGTCCAATACAACCGATCAATGCCCGTGTTATTGTTGAATAATTAATCGAAAAGTGCGGTCTATTTTGCAACAGTTTTGATGTGAAAACCTGCAAAAAAACAACCGCACTTTTTTGTGCGGTTGTTGTCTCATTCGGCTTTAAAACAGGCCACAACGTGATTATCCCGTCCTTTGAGGAGGGGTTTATCCGCAATACAGTGTTGATCCGCGAGCGGGCAACGGGTGCGGAATACACAGCCTGATGGCGGATTAATCGGGGAAGGCAGATCGCCTTCAAGCAATTGAATTTGTTTATTGCGTTCTAATTGCGGATCAGGAATCGGTACCGCAGACATTAAGGCTTTGGTGTAAGGGTGCTTCGTATCATGATAGACCTGTTCATAATTGCCGAGTTCTACCGCGTTACCGAGATACATCACTAAAACGCGATCCGAAATGTGTTTCACTACGGCAAGATCGTGAGCAATGAAAATCAATGATAATCCCATTTCACGTTGTAAGGATTTCAATAAGTTCACGACTTGCGCTTGAATCGACACATCTAACGCAGAGACGGGTTCATCACAAATAATCAATTTCGGTTCCACAATTAAGGCACGCGCAATCCCGATGCGCTGACATTGTCCACCTGAAAACTCATGGGGATAGCGGTTGATTAAGTTAGGTAATAGACCCACTTTCATCATCATCGCGCGTACCTTTTCTTTCACTTCTTCTGCGTTTAAATGAGGTTGGTAAATTTTTAACGGCTCAGCGATAATGCTCCCGATCGTCATACGGGGATTCAATGAAGCTAAAGGATCCTGAAAAATCATTTGAATATCACTCCGGATCGCTTTCCATTCTTTCGCGGTTTGTTGGGTTAAATCCTTACCTAACCATAAAATATTCCCGCCAGAGCTTTCTACCAAGCCGATAATGGCGCGGGCAAGGGTTGATTTGCCACAACCCGACTCACCGACGACCCCCAAGGTTTCGCCTTCGTATAGTTGAAAAGACACATGATTGACCGCTTTTAAGGTTTGGTGTTTAGTAAAAAATAAGGATTTCGTATCTTTAATCTTGAAATGAACGCTTAAATCCTTGACTTCAAGGATGACTTTTTTTTCTGTGCTCATGATGCGTGACCTCGGATTAATTGCTCAGCAGGGACAAAACAGGCGCGTAAACGTTGATCATTTAATAAAGTTAACGCGGGTGCATTGAGACATTGTGCTGTAGCATGAACACAACGTGGTTGGAAAGGACAACCATTTGGCAAGCGTAGTAAGTTTGGCGGATTGCCTGGAATGGTGATTAATTCTTCTTCTTGACCATCAACACGTGGTACCGCACCAATTAAACCAATAGAATAAGGATGGCTTGGGGTATAGAAAATTTGTTCTGCCGTACCATATTCCATGGTTCTGCCAGCATACATTACAAGGACGTTATCACAAATACCCGCCACAACACCAAGGTCGTGGGTAATCATAATGATAGCGGTGTTAAATTCAGTTTTTAACTCATTTAACAAGGTCATAATTTGAGCTTGGACTGTCACATCAAGTGCTGTGGTCGGTTCGTCAGCAATCAGTAATTTAGGACGACAAAGTAACGCCATGGCAATCATCACACGTTGACGCATCCCACCTGAAAATTCATGCGGATACATATTCATACGCTTACGTGATTCCGGCATTTTTACCGCATCTAACATTCGTACTGACTCTTCAAAAGCGGTTTTATGATCCATCCCTTTATGCAAGATCAGGACTTCCATCAGCTGTTCACCGATTTTCATATACGGATTGAGCGAAGTCATTGGATCTTGAAAGATCATGGCAATTTGTTCCGCGCGCAAACGGTTTAATTGGGCTTCAGGTAAGTTAAGAATTTCTTGTCCGTTAAATTTAGCCGAGCCTGAAATCCGCCCATTATCGGCCAGTAGCCCCATTAAAGCAAAAGCGGTTTGCGATTTTCCCGATCCAGATTCACCTACAATACCTAGCGTTTCGCCGGCATTTAAGGAAAAAGTCAGATTATTGACAGCGGTGACATCGCCGTCTGGGGTTTTAAAGGTTACACGCAAGTCTTGTACATCGAGTAATAAGTGATGAGTTGTCATTTTTCTCTCCAAGCGTGAGGATTAACGGTCTTTTGGGTCAAGTGCATCACGTAACCCATCACCGATAAAGTTAAAACAAAATAGCGTCGTGACTAAAAAGAGCGCAGGGAAAATTAACAGCCAAGGTGCCGCTTCCATGGATTTTGCCCCATCGTTGAGTAAGCCGCCCCAGCTACTTAAGGGCTCCTGTGTGCCGAGTCCTAAAAAACTCAAAAATGATTCAAACAAAATCATACCTGGCACGAGTAGAGATGCATACACCACCACCACGCCAAGTACGTTTGGCACAATATGGCGCCAAACAATTTGACGTGAGGAGACACCGCAGACGATGGCGGCCTCAATAAATTCCTTTTGTTTTAAACTTAAGGTTTGTCCGCGCACAATCCTTGCCATATCGAGCCAAGACACCATCCCGATGGCCACGAAGATCAAGAAAATATTCCGTCCAAAGAAGGTGACTAACAGGATAACAAAGAACATGAAAGGGAAAGAATTGAGGATTTCCAAAAAGCGCATCATAAAAGTGTCCACTTTGCCACCAATATAGCCCGATGTGGCACCATATAAGGTGCCCACTAAGACGGCAATTAAGGCACCTGCAATACCAACTAACAGTGAAATACGTCCGCCGATCGCCACACGCACTAATAAATCACGCCCTGAGGCATCGGTGCCAAAATAGTGCATGGTTTCCCATTCAGGAGGAATAGAGATGGCAGTGAAATCTAATTCATCATAAGGGTAAGGCATGAGCATCGGGGCAAAAATAACAAACAGGCTAATGCAAAATAAGACAAATAAACTGGTTAATGCGGCTTTATTATGAAAGAAACGGCGACGGGCATCTTGCCATAAACTACGACCTTCAAGCGTGTCTAATTTTTCTGTCACCGCTTCGAGTAATTCAGTATCTTTTTGATTGTTTAACATGAGTTGACTTCCTACAACAATGGTCAATTAATAACGGATTTTGGGATCAATCACCGCATACAGAATATCGACGATCGCGTTGAATGCAATGGTTAACGCCCCGACTAAAATGGTCAGGCTCAAGACTAATGAGTAGTCACGATTGAGTGCGCCATTCACAAACAGCTGACCAATGCCAGGAATACCAAAAATACTTTCAATCACCATGGAACCAGTAATAATCCCTACAAATGCGGGTCCCATATAGGAAATCACGGGCAAGAGGGCAGGACGTAATGCATGTTTGATCAAAATCCGGCGCATAGGCAAACCTTTGGCTTTAGCGGTGCGGATGAAGTTGGAATGTAACACTTCAATCATCGAACCTCGTGTAATCCGTGCAATACTGGCAATGTAGGATAAACACAGTGCGATCATCGGCATCAACATAAACTTAAATGCGCCCCCTTCCCAACCGCCGGAAGGTAACCATTTTAATGAAATAGAGAAGATCAACACTAAGAGAGGAGCGACCACAAAGCTGGGGATCACCACGCCCGTCATGGCAAAGGTCATGATTACATAATCGAGCCATTTATTTTGTTTAAGTGCCGCCAGAGTCCCAGCACTGACACCGAGGATAAGAGCGATAAAAAAGGCAGAAATACCCAGTTTAAATGACACGGGAAAAGCCGCAGAAACGAGCTGGTTTACGGTGTAATCTTTATATTTAAAAGAAGGTCCGAAGTCACCATGCGCAAGGTCATTTAAATAGATGAAATATTGTTTATAGAGCGGCTCATTTAAATGATACTTGGCTTCAATATTAGCGATGACTTCGGCTGGGTAATTTTTTTCACTGGTAAAAGGGCTACCCGGTGCCAAACGCATCATGAAAAATGAAATCGTAATTAAAATAAAAAGCGTTGGAATTGCCTGTAAAAGACGGCGAAGAATTAATTTAAACATACAAGATAATCCAATCCACAAATCGCAAAGCGCGAAAGCTAAAAAAGTGCGGTCGGTGTTGACCGCACTAAAACGCATAAAAATAATTATTTAACTAAATAAACATCTTTTAGGTAGAAGTTTTTGCCAGGATGGTTGATTGGGAACCCTTTCACATAAGGTTTAACCATACGGGGATCGACATAGTAATAGACCGGTACCAACGCGGCATCTTGATCTAGCTGTGCTTCGAGTTTAGCGTAAATTTCTGCACGTTGTTCGTCGGTTTCAGCTAAGTACGTCTCTGAAAGTAGTTTGTCGAACGCTTCACTCTTATAGAAAGCGGTGTTATTACTACTGGTGGATAAGAAGTAATTCAAGAATGTACTGGCTTCATTATAGTCAGCACACCAACCCGCACGTGTCACTTGATAGTTGCCTTGGTGACGTGTATCTAAATAAGTTTTCCACTCTTGGTTTTCGAGCGTGACTTTCACCGCACCGCCGAGGTTTTTCTGCCACAGTGATGAAGCCGCTAAGGCAATTTTTTTATGATTCTCAGAGGTATTATATAACAAGGTGAAATTCAATGGATTACTCTTATCAAAGCCCGCTTCTTTTAACAATGCCATCGCTTGTTTATTACGCTCAGCTTGCGAGAGTGCCACCCAGTCTGGTTTCTGAATCTTTTCGCCACCATTAATATAAGGTGGTGTAAAGCTATAAGCCGGTACTTGCCCTTGGGCGGTGACTTTCTGTGTAATGATGTCGCGATCAAGCGCCATCACAAGCGCTTTTCTAACGCGGACATCATCAAATGGTGGTTTTTTATTGTTAATCTCATACAGATATGTGCAGAGTGATGCGGGGGTGTAAACTTCATTTGGGTATTCTTGTTTCAGTTTACTAAATAGCTCGACTGGTAATGCGTGGTTAGTGATATCTAAATCACCTGCACGATAACGTGCTACATCGGTATTTTCTGATTCAATTGGGTAGAGTGTCACATTGGTGAGGACGGTTTTCGCATGATCCCAATAATGTGGGTTAGGAACTAATTCTAATTTTTCATTAATTGTCCAATTTTTAACAGTGAAGGCACCGTTACCGACGATATGTTTCACATCTGTCCATTTATCACCGAATTGTTCAACCAATTTTTTATTGACTGGTGCGAGGACGTAATGCTCACTCAATTTATCTGCATAAGGTACGCTAGCCGATAAGGTCAATTCTAAGGTATGTGGGTCGAGTGCTTTCACACCAAGTTCTGTAACGGGTTTTTTACCCGCCACGACGTCTTCCGCATTCAATAGTTTGAGGTATTTTAGGTAGCTTGAATAAGGCGATGCGGTGTTTGGATCGGCTAAACGTTGGAAAGAGAAAACGAAATCTTCAGCGGTGACAGGTTCACCATTAGACCATTTGGCTTCTGGGCGAAGATAGAATGTCCATTTTTTAAAATCTGGGCTGTGTTCCCATTTGATCGCTGCACCTGGCAGAATATGCCCTTCTGCATCAGAAATAACAAGGGTTTCAAATAATTGACGAGAGGTAAAACCTTCTGGCGTGCCTTCAATTTTATGAGGATCTAATGAAGCGGGATTGGAACCAATATTCCAACGGAGTACTTGTTTAGCAGCTAATTCTGTGCCAGCAGGTACTTCTGCCGCAAAAGTAGTTTGTGTAGCAAAGAGCGTAAAGATACTCGCTAATGCCACATGAAGTCCTGTTTTTTTCATTGTGTTTGTCATAGTTTTCCCTTTTTTATGAGTAAAAAGAAATTGTATTAATAAAGCAAAAAAATCAGACTGTAAAGTGCGGAACGTGTTATTTGTGAGCTATTTCTGATAAAATTTAAATCAATGTGCGCTTTTTTCCTATTGTCTTGTATTTTTACTACTTTTTATTAACAATTGGACATAGCACATTTTATCGAAAGCGAAGAAATTCTTTTTTCTTATACTTTCTTATAAAGTTCATGTAAAAAGTAATAATTTCCTTTGACTATTTTGTTCTCAAACGGTAATATTCACGCCCTATGCAAAAGGTAAAATTACCCCTAACTGTTGACCCAGTCAAAGATGCGCAGCGACGCTTAGATTATGATGGCTATTATGCTATTAATCAGTTGCAACGCCTTAATGAGTCAGTAAGTAAAGTGCTCAGCGATGCACAGGTTAGATTATCGTTTTTCATTGATCCACAAAAATTAGTGGTCATGAAAGGACAAGCAAGTGTCGAGGTAGAACTAGTCTGCCAACGTTGCGAAAAGCCTTTCGTGCAAACTATTGACTGTACTTTCTGTTACAGTCCAGTGGCTAATTTGGATCAAGCCGATGTATTGCCCGAAATTTATGAACCGATCGAATTTAATGCGTTTGGTGAAATAGATTTAGTTGGTGCGATTGAAGATGAATTAATTTTAAGTCTGCCAATTGTGCCAATGCATTCATCTGAACACTGTGAAGTGTCCGTGGCTGAACAGGTTTTTGGCGAATTGCCCGAAGCGCTGGCAAAAAAACCGAACCCGTTCGCTGTATTAGCTAGTTTAAAGCAAAAGTAAATTTAGGAGTATAGCCAATGGCTGTTCAACAAAACAAAAAATCTCGTTCACGTCGTGATATGCGTCGTTCACATGATGCATTAACTACCGCAGCAGTATCAGTTGATAAAGCAAGCGGTGAAACGCATTTACGTCACCATGTAACTGCTGATGGTTACTATCGTGGTCGTAAAGTGATTAACAAATAATTTCTAGTTTATTTAGAAAAGGTAATCACTTGAGTCGTCTAACCCTTGCGTTAGATGTGATGGGCGGGGACATTGGTCCCCGTATTACTATCCCCGCATCCCTCACTGCGTTGGAAAAAGATCCAATGCTTTCCTTATTATTGTTTGGCGATAGCCAGCAAATCCTTCCCTTACTTGAAAATGTTCCGACGACAATGAAATCACGTCTGACAGTCTGTCATTGTTCACGTACGATTGATAATGAGCATGGCATTTCCTATGCGTTACGCCATAGTAAAGGTACCTCAATGCGTTTAGCGATTGAAGCTGTACAGAAAGGGGAGGCACAGGGTTGTGTCAGTGCGGGCAATACCGCTGCACTCATGGGATTATCGAAAATCTTATTGCAACCTTTAAAAGGGATTGAGCGCCCAGCATTGATTTCCGTGATTCCTACTGTTGATGGTGGAAAAAGTGTGATGCTTGATCTGGGTGCCAATATTGATTGTGACGCGGAAAACTTGTATCAATTTGCATTAATGGGCAGTATTTTTGCTGAAAATACCTTAAACTTAGTCTATCCTAGAATCGCCTTACTGAATATTGGTAGTGAGGATATAAAAGGGCATAAATCTATTCGTGATGCCGCAGCATTATTAGAAAAGGATCCTACCTTGAATTATATAGGATTCATTGAAGGTAATTTTTTATTAAATGGTCAAGCCGATGTGATTGTCAGTGATGGTTTTGTGGGAAATGTTGCCTTGAAAACTCTTGAAGGTGCGGCCAAAAATGTGATTGCTTTGATTAAAGGTAAATCAAAAAATAGTTTATTAAAACCGCTCTTCTCTTGGTTATTAACACGTCTCTTTAAAGAGAGTTATCAACGTTTAAAACGGATTAATCCAGATGAATACAATGGTGCCTCTTTAATTGGATTAACCGCGGTGGTGGTAAAAAGCCATGGTAGTGCAAATAGCGATGCGTTTGCCTATGCGATTGCGGATGCAGCGCTTCAATCTCGGCAACAAATTCCAAACAAAATTCTGGCTGGTTTAGAAAAATACTAGCTATATCAATGTGAAAAAAATAATAGGTTAGAGCAACTTCAATTAGCCCACTTGGCTACGATTTTTAACGAGATTTCTTATGTATAGTAAAATCTTATCCACCGGGAGTTATTTACCCAAACATATTCGTACGAATGCCGATTTAGAAAAAATGGTAGACACCTCTGATGAATGGATTTCGGAACGTACAGGTATTAAAGAACGTCGTATTGCAGAGGCAAGCGAAACAGTGGCAACTATGGGATTTGAAGCTGCCCAAAACTGCTTAGCGGTATCCCCTATGGATGTCAATGATATTGAGCTGATTATCGTTGCGACGACTAGCGCCACACACGCCTTTCCAAGTACCGCATGCCAAATTCAAAAAATGCTTGGCATAAAAGATGCGATTGCGTTTGATGTGGCAGCAGCATGTTCAGGCTTTGTTTATGCATTAACAGTCGCCGATCAATTTATTCGTACAGGAAAAGTGAAAAAGGCCTTAGTCATTGGGGCGGATCTCTTTTCACGCGCGTTGAATCCTGAAGATCGTGGCACGATTATTTTATTTGGTGATGGTGCAGGTGCGGTGATTTTAGAAGCCAGTGAGCAAGCTGGGATTCTTTCGACGCATTTACATGCCACAGGCGATAACGCAGAAGTGTTAACCTTGGCTAATCAGGCGCGTGGTGTGGAATCGGATCCCGCCTATTTGGAAATGCAAGGTAACGCCACCTTTAAAATTGCAGTACGTGAATTAGCTAATGTGGTGGAAGAAACCTTAGCCGCCAATCAATTGGATAAAAAAGATATTGATTGGTTAGTGCCTCATCAGGCGAATTTACGGATTATTTCCGCCACGGCGAAAAAATTAGATATGGATATGTCACAAGTGGTGGTGACACTTGATCGTCATGGGAATACCTCAGCTGGGAGTATCCCGAGTGCGCTAGATGAGGCTGTACGTGATGGACGTATTCAGCGTGGACAATTGTTGTTATTAGAGGCATTCGGTGGTGGTCTGACTTGGGGATCGGCGTTAGTTAGGTTTTAATAATCTTGATTGACGTAATGTGCGGTCAGTTTTCAGTATTTTTAAAAATAAGGAAAATAACATGAAAAAATTTGCAATGGTTTTTCCAGGGCAAGGCTCTCAAGCGGTGGGGATGTTAGCGGAATTAGCCACAGAGTATCCTGTAGTAGAAGAAACGTTTAACCAAGCTTCAGAGGTATTGGGCTATGATTTGTGGCAACTTGTTCAACAGGGTCCTACGGAAGAACTGAATAAAACATGGCAAACACAGCCTGCATTGTTAGCCGCATCGGTTGCGATTTATCGTGTATGGCAAGCGAAATACCCTCATTTTACGCCAGATGTGATGGCAGGACATAGTTTAGGTGAATATTCTGCTTTAGTTTGTGCCGGTGCGCTTGATTTCCAAGATGCGATCAAATTGGTGGAATTGCGTGGTAAATTAATGCAACAAGCCGTACCCGAGGGTACAGGCGCAATGTATGCCATTATTGGGTTAGATAATGAAGCGATCATCAAAGCTTGTGCCGATTCAGCACAAGGCGAAGTGGTGTCTGCGGTGAATTTTAACTCACCAGGTCAAGTGGTGATCGCGGGGGCAAAAGGCGCGGTTGAACGTGCAGCTGTTGCCTGTAAAGAAGCGGGGGCAAAACGCGCCTTACCTTTAGCGGTAAGTGTGCCTTCACACTGTGCGTTAATGAAACCCGCAGCGGATCAATTAGCCGTCTCTTTAGATAATATTGCGATAAGAATGCCTGCGACACCCGTGATTAATAATGTAGATGTCGCAAGTGAAACGGAAAACAGTGCAATTCGTCACGCACTAGTGCGTCAATTGTATAGTCCAGTGCGTTGGACAGAAACGGTGGAACGTATGGCAAAAGGTGGCGTTCAAGTTTTAGTTGAAATCGGTCCTAACAAAGTCTTAACAGGCTTAACGAAACGCATCGTTGACGATTTACAAGCGGCCGCCGTAAATGATCTCGCATCATTAAACGCCATTGAAGAATTATTAGCTTAACTCATGAAAAAGGGGAAATTCAATGCAGGGTAAAATTGCATTAGTAACAGGTGCAACGCGTGGTATTGGTCGTGCGATTGCAGAAGAATTAAGTGCAAAAGGGGCATTTGTTATCGGGACAGCAACCTCTGAAAAAGGTGCAGAAAGTATTTCTGCCTATTTAGGTGAAAAAGGTAAAGGCCTTGTACTGAATGTGTCCGATCTTGCCTCAATTGAAGCGACATTAGAACAAATTAAAACAGATTTTGGTGACATTGATATTTTAGTGAATAATGCGGGGATTACACGTGATAATCTTTTAATGCGCATGAAGGACGAAGAATGGTTTGATATCATGCAAACCAACTTAACCTCGGTGTATCATTTATCAAAAGCGATGTTACGTTCGATGATGAAAAAGCGTTTTGGACGGATTATTACGATTGGTTCGGTGGTCGGCTCAATGGGCAACCCAGGTCAAACCAATTATTGTGCTGCAAAAGCGGGTTTAATTGGTTTTAGTAAAGCACTCGCCAAAGAAGTCGCTTCACGTGGTATTACCGTGAATGTGGTGGCACCGGGCTTTATTGCAACTGATATGACCGAAGTGCTAACCGAAGAGCAAAAAGCCGGCATTTTATCGCAAGTGCCAGCGGGGCGTTTAGGGGATCCAAAAGACATTGCTAAAGCGGTGGCCTTTTTAGCGTCGGATGATGCGGGATATATTACTGGCACCACATTACATGTGAATGGTGGGATGTATACCAACTAATAGTCATAAAGCAATTACAGATTTTAGGGGATAAAAGCATAGCCAAATATTTTGCTTAATGTTAAAATCCCTTTCGCATGTAACTTGGTTACGCCACTTTAAGCGTATATGAAGTAACGTAACTATATTTTCACTGTATGTGTTTTTTGGAAAATGCTTTTAAGGTTTGACCACCGACAAAAATCATTGTAACTTTACAAAAAATATATACACTACTAACTCGTCGCAGTGAGCGAAAAACTAAACATAGGAAGAAACAAATGAGCATTGAAGAACGCGTAAAAAAAATCATCGTTGAACAATTAGGCGTTAAAGAAGACGAAGTTAAACCTGAAGCGTCTTTCGTTGAAGATTTAGGTGCGGATTCTTTAGATACTGTTGAATTAGTCATGGCTTTAGAAGAAGAGTTCGATATTGAAATTCCAGATGAAGAAGCTGAAAAAATCACAACAGTTCAATCTGCGATTGATTACGTTCAAAACAATCAATAATTCGTATTTAGGCGGTGTTATCACCGCCTAAATTTTTTAACTATTCCCCAAGTCATTTCTTTTCTGATTCCTCCTTGTCCGACTATTTCGTTTCTTTTTCTTATTCTTTTTTTTCTCTAATTTCATTTTTTGATTTAAACCAAACATTTGTTTAATTCTTATAAAAAATTACAGTAAAGAGAATGAAAACGATTGTGTGTAAAAAGAAATCAAGTATGATTGTCGCTAGAATTTTTTATAACATTTTAGAGGTATCTTTATGCTTTATTTAGAGTTTTTATTCTTATTGGTTGCTCTTTATTTGGGCAGCCGTTTTGGTGGGATCGGGCTTGGTGTGGTGTCTGGTATTGGTCTATTAATCGAAGTCTTTATTTTCCGTATGCCTCCAACGTCACCACCGATTGAAGTGATGTTAATCATTTTAGCGGTCGTCACTTGTGCGTCCATTTTGGAGGCCGCGGGTGGCTTAAAGTTCATGTTACAAATCGCAGAGCGAGTGTTACGTAGTAATCCAAAACGTGTCACGATTTTAGGACCTTTAGTCACTTATACGATGACCTTTATGCTCGGTACGGGTCATGCGGTTTATTCGATCATGCCTATTATTGGCGATGTGGCATTAAAAAATAAAATTCGTCCAGAACGCCCGATGGCGGCTGCCTCTGTGGCATCACAACTTGCGATTACTTCAAGCCCAATTTCTGCGGCAGTAGTGTATTATTTGGCACAAATTGTTGCCCTACCGGGTTTTGAACATGTCACCCTATTAAGTATTATTTCTGTGACAGTCCCTGCGACCTTAATCGGGACAATTGCGTTGTCTTTATATAGCTTACGTCGTGGTAAAGAATTAGAAGACGATCCAGAATATCAACGCCGTTTAGACGATCCAGTTTGGCGTGATCGTATTTTAAATACGACCAGTACATCGTTAAATGAACAATTACCACCAGCCGCAAAACACGCTGTTTATTTATTCTTACTCGCATTAATTACCATTGTCATTGTGGCGATGTTCCCTGAAATTCGTACCATTGGCGAAGCGAAAAAACCGATTTCGATGTCATTAATTATTCAAATGATGATGCTCGGCTTTGGTGGGATTATTTTATTGGTGACCAAAACGAATGTACAAACTGTACCAAATGGTGTGGTATTTAAATCGGGTATGGTGGCAGCCATTGCGATCTTTGGTATTGCGTGGATGAGTGATACCTATTTCCAATATGCAATGCCATCATTTAAAGCGGGTATTACAGAAATGGTACAAACTTATCCATGGACCTTTGCGTTTGCTTTATTTGCCGTGTCTGTGGTGATTAACAGCCAAGCCGCGACTGCACGTATGTTGCTACCAGTGGGGATTGCAATGGGATTACCCGCACCATTACTTGTTGGATTAATGCCTGCGACCTATGGTTATTTCTTCATTCCAAACTATCCATCTGATATCGCAACCGTTAACTTTGATGTGACAGGAACAACCAAAATTGGTAAATATTACTTTAACCACAGCTTCATGGTGCCAGGGTTAATTGGTGTGGTAACTGCGTGTTGTGTGGGCTATACCTTAGCACAAGTTTTAATTTAACCATTTTTATTTATATTTCCCCATGCGGTCATAAAGTAATTTATTGACCGCATTTTTTATGTTGTCCTGATAGGCTATTTTGAGACTCAGTAGGAGTTTATGATGTTACAAGCAATAAAAACATTCATTAAATTGACCGCACTTTTGCTATTGGGAGTGAGCTGGCATCTAAATGCTAATGCGGAAAATACCGCTGAAGAAGATATGCTTTATGAGCAAATCTTTTCACAAGCGATTGAAGGCCCAGCAACTATTCCTTTAGCGGATCAAGCGACTTTCGATTTACCTGCGGGTATGATTTTTTTACCGGCAGAAGACGCTAATCAATATATGGAACTAATCGGCAATAATCAGCTTTTGGGACGTCTTGGTATTGTGATGGAAGACAATGAGGATTCCGAATGGATGGCTGATATTTTGTTTGAAGATGTGGGCTATGTATCAGACAAAGAGGCGCGAGAATGGGATACGGAAGCTCTTTTTGAAACGTTGCGAGAAGGCGATGAAGAACAAAATAAAATTCGTCGAGAAAGAGGTATTGCCGAAATTGAAATGGTGGCTTGGATTCAAAAACCGACCTATGATGAAAAAACGAACCGCTTAATTTGGGCAGTTGATTTAAAAGAAGTAGGGCCTTATGCGAATCCAGAATTGGATAATACGGTCAATTACAACACTTATGTGCTAGGTCGTGAAGGTTATATTGAAGTAGGTTTTATTACTGGTGCAAAACGGATTCAAGAGGAACAACAGATTGCCCAAGATTTGTTGTCACGTATTCGTTTTAATTCAGGTAAAGCATATGCGGATTTTAACCCTAACACCGATGCTGTTTATGAGCAGGGATTAACCAGTTTAATTGGTGGCATTACGTTAGCAGCAAAATTAGGTATTTTTGCGTTGATTAGCGCATTTATCTTGAAATTCTGGAAAGTCCTGGCGATTGCGTTATTTGTGATAGGTATTGTAGTGACAGGATTGTTACGTAAGAAAAACAAAAAATCCGCCAACGGCAACATTGTGGAATAAAGAAAAAAGCCTCAAAATCAATTTGAGGCTTTTATTTTGTTATCAGCTTATGAACGTTTCATCATTTCAAAAAACTCATCGTTGGTTTTGGCGACCATGAGTTTATCAATAAGGAACTCCATCGCTTCCACTTCGCCCATTGGATGTAAGATTTTACGTAGGATCCACATTTTTTGTAGTTCATCTGGGCTTGTGAGTAAATCTTCTTTACGGGTGCCTGAACGGTTGAAGTCAATGGCTGGGAAAACGCGTTTTTCGGCAATTTTGCGCGAAAGATGCAATTCCATATTACCGGTTCCTTTGAACTCTTCAAAGATAACTTCGTCCATTTTTGACCCTGTATCCACGAGTGCTGTCGCAATAATGGTTAAACTCCCGCCTTCTTCCACATTACGTGCGGCACCAAAGAAACGTTTTGGGCGATGTAAGGCATTGGCATCCACACCCCCTGATAGGATTTTACCTGAGGCAGGGGTGACGGTGTTGTAAGCACGCGCTAAACGGGTAATCGAGTCGAGTAAAATGACCACATCTTTTTTATGTTCCACAGAACGCTTGGCTTTCTCAATCACCATTTCCGCAACTTGAACGTGACGTGTGGCCGGTTCATCAAAGGTCGAGGCAATCACTTCGCCTTTTACTGAACGTTGCATTTCGGTCACTTCTTCTGGGCGCTCGTCAATTAATAACACGATCAATTCACATTCAGGGTAATTATAGGTAATACTTTGTGCAATATTTTGTAGCAACATCGTTTTACCAGCTTTTGGTGGAGCAACAATCAAACCACGTTGACCTTTACCAATTGGTGACGCTAAATCCAAAATACGGGCAGTTAAATCTTCTGTTGAACCGTTACCACGTTCCATTCGTAAACGGGAGTTGGCATGTAATGGGGTTAAGTTTTCGAATAAAATTTTGCTACGAGATACTTCTGGTCTGTCATCATTGACTTGATCGACTTTTAATAAAGCAAAATAACGCTCACCCTCTTTTGGTGGACGAATTTTACCTTCAATTTTATCACCGGTTTGTAGGTTGAATCGACGGATTTGACTTGGTGAAACATAGATATCATCAGGGCCGGCAAGGTAGGAACTATCAGCGGAGCGTAAGAAACCGAAACCATCGGGTAGAATTTCTAACACCCCCCCACCAAAGATATCTTCTCCACTTTTTGCATGTTGTTTTAAGATTGCGAAGACAATGTCTTGTTTGCGTAGGCGAGCTAGGTTTTCTAAGCCCATTTGACCTTCACCGAGTTCCACTAATTCAGAAACGGGTCTATTTTTAAGTTCTGTAAGATGCATAATATTTGAGGGTTGTTATTGAGTTGAGTATTAAGAATAAAGGATGAATATATGATTTTTTGAATGTGCGTAAATTAGCACTAAAACCTATGAGTGTCTAGTTTTAGTGCGGTATTTTTACTAAAAAAGTGAAAAAGTGCGGTCATTTTTTGGGGATTTTATCACTTCGTGCTATTCTTACATCAATTTTTTCTCACTGATTTAGTCTTTTTATGCAAAATAATTATTTATCGCAACTTCGTTTTTCTGATTTACCGTTGCACCATAAGGTGCTTGCCGCGTTACAAGAAAAGGGGTTTGATTACTGTACCCCTATTCAAGCGCTTTCTCTGCCAATTAGCTTAGCGGGGAAAGACGTCGCTGGCCAAGCCCAAACTGGCACTGGGAAAACGATGGCATTTTTAACCGCGACCTTTCACCATTTATTAACCCAACAACGTGATCAGCGTATTTCTCAACCGCGTGCACTCATTCTTGCACCGACTCGCGAACTGGCGGTTCAAATCAATAATGATGCTGAATTATTAGCCAAAGCCACTGGATTAAAAACGGGGCTAGCCTATGGAGGAGATGGTTATGAGAAACAGCTTAAAGCGATTGAACAAGGGGTGGATATTTTAATTGGTACCACTGGCCGTGTGATTGACTATGTCAAACAGGGCATCGTGCGTTTGGACAAGATTCAAGTGGTGGTGTTAGATGAAGCGGATCGGATGTTTGATCTTGGTTTTATTAAAGATATTCGCTATTTATTACGTAAATGTCCTGCACCACAACAGCGTTTGACCATGCTGTTTTCTGCGACCTTATCCTACAAAGTGCGCGAATTGGCTTTTGAGGATATGAATGATCCAGAGTATGTGGAAATTGAGCCACGACAAAAAACAGGGCATCGGATTAAAGAAGAACTTTTTTATCCATCGAACCAAGATAAGATGGCATTATTGCTCACCTTACTTGAAGAAGAATGGCCAGACCGTTGTATTATTTTTGCGAATACTAAACATCGTTGTGAAGACATTTGGGGGTATTTAGCCGCAGATGGTCACCGTGTTGGTCTCCTTACCGGTGATGTGGCACAGAAAAAACGCCTTTCCTTGTTAAAACAATTTACAGATGGTGCATTAGACATCTTGGTGGCAACCGATGTGGCTGCCCGTGGTTTGCATATTGCGGATGTATCCCATGTGTTTAATTACGATTTACCAGATGACCGCGAAGATTATGTGCATCGTATTGGGCGTACTGGGCGTGCGGGTGAAAGTGGGGTGTCGATTAGTTTCGCTTGTGAAGAATATGCCATGAATTTGCCCGCGATTGAGGAATATATTTCGCATAGTATTCCCGTTAGTCAATATGATGTCGCAGCGTTATTGACCTTGCCAAAACCGTATCGGATCAAGCGTGGTCAAAGCAATGTGAAAAATAATACAAATTCAAACCGCACTTTTCAGAAAAAGCGAAGTCTAAAACGAAACTTTTAAGCGCATTGAAGTCGTGATAGAATCTACGACTTTTTTATCATAAAGGACAGTTTATTTTGAATACGTTAGTCGATTTTATTATTGATAAATTAGACGATTTGAAAGCCTCGGATATTTTACGTTTAGACGTGCGTGGCAAATCGCCGATTACTGATGATATGGTCATTTGTACTGGGAACTCGAGTCGTCATGTCTCTTCGCTGGCACAAAATTTGATTACAGAATGTAAGCAAGCGGGATTTGAAACCTTTGGCGATGAAGGCCAAGCAACCGCAGATTGGATCGTCGTGGATCTCGGTCAGGCCATTGTGCATATTATGCAAGCAGACAGCCGTGAGATGTATCAGCTTGAGAAATTGTGGGGCTAGTTGGTGAAAATTCAACTGATTGCGGTAGGCACCAAAATGCCGAGTTGGGTCAGCACTGGCTTTGAAGAATATCAGCGCCGTTTTCCCAAAGATATGCCGCTTGAATTAATTGAAATTCCTGCAGGAAAACGTGGTAAAAATGCGGATATTAAACGCATTTTAGAGCAAGAAGGCAAAGCGATGTTAGCCGCGTGTGGGAAAAACCGTATCATCACCTTAGATATTCCGGGAAAACCTTGGACAACCGAACAATTGGCTGGACAGTTCGACGTGTGGAAAAATGATGGTCGTGATCTCAGTTTACTGATCGGTGGGCCAGAAGGGCTGTCGCCTGAATGTAAAGCAGCGGCAGAACAAAGTTGGTCATTATCGCCACTGACATTGCCTCACCCGCTTGTGCGTGTGGTAGTGGCTGAGAGCTTGTATCGTGCTTGGTCGGTGACCATGAATCATCCATATCATCGTGAATAATGCATTGATTCAATGAAAACCTTAAAAACATTGTTAGTCAAACCCCAACAAGACTTGATTAGGGATAAAAAATCGGAGCGCAATTTATTTGCACGCCGTGCTTTAGTTTCATTCCTTTTTGTGTTGGTGTTGACGGCAATTTTGGTGACCAATTTATACCACTTACAAATCGTTAATTACGACAGTTATCAAACACGTTCCAATGGTAACCGGATTAAATTATTACCGCTTCCACCAACGCGTGGTCTTATTTATGATCGTTATGGCCAATTATTAGCAGAAAATTTAACCTTTTTTGGTCTGTATATTGTGCCCGAAAAAGTGGAAAATTTAGACCGCACTTTTGAGGAACTGAAAGCCATTGTTGGGCTGACGGAAGAGGATATTGATCGTTTTAAAAAAGAGCGCCGTCGTGCCTCTCGCTATACCCCTATTTTACTTAAACCCCATTTAACAGAAGAGCAAATCGCGCGTTTTTCCGTCAACCAATATCGTTTCACCAGTCTAGAAGTGAAACCGTATTTTAAACGCCATTATTTGTATGGTGAACCGTTGACGCATATTTTAGGTTATGTCGCCAAAATTAATGATAAAGATGTCGAACGGCTTAAAAAAGAAGGTAAGTTTACCAATTATGCTGGAACCCATGACATGGGTAAATTAGGGATTGAACGTTATTATGAAGCGCAGTTACATGGCAGTACGGGCTTTGAAGAAGTGGAAGTGAATAATCGAGGCAAAGTGATTCGTAAACTGCGCGAACAGCCTGCTATTGCTGGGAAAAGTATTCATTTAACCATTGACTTAGCATTGCAACGTTATATTACTGATTTACTCAGTGGACAAAAAGGCGCTGTGGTGGTATTGGATCCGAAAGATAATAGTATTCTCGCCATGGTTTCCACGCCAAGTTATGATAACAATTTGTTTGTTGATGGGATTTCAAGCGCAGATTATAAACGCTTATTAAATGATCCCAATCGTCCTTTATACAGCCGAGTGACACAAGGCGCTTATCCACCCGCTTCTACAGTCAAGCCTTTTATTGGGGTCGCTGCGTTACATGAAAATGTGATTACACAAACTATGACGATTTTTGATCCGGGCTATTGGGTACTACCGAATACCACTAAGCGCTTTAGAGATTGGAAAAAAACTGGCCATGGGCAGACAGATTTGAATAAAGCGATTGTGGAATCCTCTGATACTTACTTTTATCAAACCGCCTATAACATGGGCATTGATCGTTTATCCGATTGGATGAAACGCTTTGGTTTTGGTGTGCCAACAGGGATTGATATTCAAGAAGAAACCGCAGGCATTATGCCAAGTCGTGAATGGAAACAAAAACGCCATAAACGCCCTTGGGTACAAGGCGATACTATTTCTGTGGGAATTGGGCAAGGCTATTGGATTGCGACGCCATTACAGGTCGCTAAAGCCACGAGTATTTTAATTAACGAAGGCAAAGTACATACCCCGCATTTAATGAAGAGTGTGGAAGGGAGTACAGTAGAACCTTATCAAGATCCACTGTTATATGAAGATATTAGTGAGCCTAAAAAAGCCTACTGGGATGCGGCGAAGCGCGGTATGTATAACGTGGTGAATGCGGCAAATGGCACGGGGCGTAAAGCTTTTTTGGGCAGTAGCTATCGTGTGGCGGGGAAATCGGGGACTGCACAAGTCTTTAGTTTGAAAGAAAATCAGACTTATGATGCGAGTGGATTGAAAAAAGAATTACATGACCATGCTTGGTTTACTGCCTATGCCCCTTACGATGATCCCAAAATGGTAGTGTCGATTATTTTAGAAAATGCCGGTGGTGGATCCAGTGTGGCAGCACCAATTGTGCGTCAAATTATGGATTATTATTTAACGCAGAGATTGCCTGAAGTACAGCGTTTATCCCCCGCTGAATCATTAGCGACGGAGGACACAGAATAATGCATAAAAAAAATATTTGGTTGTCTTTGTGGCGTAAATTACATATTGATTTATGGCTGTTGATCGGGCTAATTGTGATTTCAGGCTACGGCTTACTAGTCTTATATAGTGCTTCTGGTGGTAACGAAGCGATGTTTCGTAGCCGATTGATCCAAGTTGCGCTCGGCTTTACGGTTATGTTCGTGATGGCACAATTCCCACCGAAATTTTATCAGCGTATTGCCCCGTTACTCTTTGGGGTCGGGATTGTCTTGTTGATTTTGGTGGACGTGATTGGGACGACAAGTAAAGGGGCACAACGCTGGTTAGATCTGGGCTTATTTCGTTTTCAGCCTTCAGAAATTGTGAAACTTGCTGTGCCGTTGATGGTGGCGGTTTATCTTGGTAAAAGACCTTTACCGCCTAAATTAAGTCATACTTTTATTGCCCTTATTTTAATTCTAGTACCGACCTTGTTAGTGGCCATTCAGCCCGATTTAGGGACGGCTATTTTAGTGAGTGCATCGGGGTTATTTGTGGTATTTCTGGCAGGAATGAGCTGGTGGTTGATTCTGATTGCAGTTGTCGGGGTGGCTTGCTTTATCCCTATTATGTGGTTTTATTTAATGCATGATTATCAGCGGACACGTGTTTTAACGCTCTTCGATCCTGAAAAAGATCCACTCGGTGCAGGCTTTCATATTTTGCAATCTAAGATTGCCATTGGCTCGGGGGGCTTAAGTGGTAAAGGGTGGATGGAAGGGACCCAGTCGCAATTGGAATTCCTACCTGAACCGCATACGGATTTTATTTTTGCCGTCTTGAGTGAAGAATATGGCATGATCGGTTTTCTGATCTTAATGACCATTTACTTATTTATTGTGGGGCGTGGGTTAATGATTGGTGTCAACGCACAAACTGCCTTTGGGCGGATTTTAGTGGGCGCAATTACGCTGATTTTCTTTGTTTATGTATTTGTAAACATTGGTATGGTCAGTGGCATTTTGCCTGTGGTAGGGGTTCCTTTGCCTTTAGTGAGTTATGGTGGCACATCATTTGTCACGTTAATGGCGGGATTTGGGCTGATTATGTCCATTCATACCCACAAAGAACATTTTTTAAAGGGAACTAATTAAACGATTTATTATCTTAGATAGTGATTCTTAATAATTGAACTGAACGATGATGAAACAAAAAATTTTTCAAATCTTGGCCGCACTTTGTTGCATAGTGTATGCCATGAGTGCTCAAGCACTCGACACCAAGAGGCATTATGGTTTATCTGGACCAAAGCTGACTTATCAAACACCTATCGTCCAATCGCATCATTATATGGTGAATGGCGTAGGCTATCGTACCCAAACGTCGAAAGAGGCGGGAGCCTATGCTAGAGAAGGCGTTGCGAGCCTTTATCATAAAAAATTTAATGGACGTAAAACCGCGAGCGGTCAAATTTATAATGAAAATTTATATACTGCAGCACATAAAACATTGCCTTTAAATAGCTATGTTTTAGTCACCAATTTACGCAACCAGCGTAAAGTGATCGTGCGCATTAATGACCGAGGACCTTTTGTAAAAGGTCGAATTATTGATTTATCGCGTGCTGCTGCCAGAGAGATTGGCATGATTGGTAGTGGGATTGGCAATGTGCGTGTGGAAATGTTACAGCTCGATACGCAAGGGCGTATTTCAGGACCCGCCACTACCACACTTGCCAAACTGGCGAAAAATCAAGAAGCAAGCAATAAATTATTGTCAGTAGCGGAACCGGTTGAATTAACGCAACAGCGTGAACAAAAAGCGACAAAAGCACAGCGTGCTAAGTCCGAAAAATATACAACGCTGTATAAAATCCGTATACTTAATTTCGACTCGAAAAAACAAGCAGAAACATTAACGAGTCAATTAGGACGTGACGATGTTCGCGCAGACATCACAGTAAATCAGGATAAATTTGATATTTACTTTGGTCCGTTTAGCGATAAAGCTCAAGTCAATGAAGTCAAAGCGCAATTAAGAAGCTTGAATTATTCGAAGCCGTTAATTGTGTATACCTTTGATGATTAACCTCATTTAAGATGGATACGCAGAGTATGTTTAAAAAAGTTGTAACGAAAAGTAAAATCGCGCTGATAGCGGGCCTATTTATTGCCCCAAGTGTATTGGCACAAGATATCGATTATGGGATTGTTGCGCCACAGTTGAATGCACAAACCTTTATTCTAATGGATTATAATTCTGGCGCGGTCATTGCTGCACTGAATCCAGATCAACGCCAATACCCTGCCTCACTGACAAAAATGATGACCAGTTATGTTGTCGGTGATGCGTTAAAACAAGGTAAAGTGAATAATACGGATAGGGTGACGATTGGTGAAAGTGCATGGGGGAAGAATTTTCCTGGCTCGTCAAAAATGTTCTTAAATTTAAATCAGCAAGTGTCTGTGTCTGATTTAAATCGCGGAGTGATTATTGTGTCAGGTAATGATGCCTCTGTGGCGATCGCCGAACATGTTGCGGGTTCTGTGCCGGCTTTTGTTGATGCCATGAATAAATATGCGCAACAATTCGGGCTAAAAAATACGCATTTTACCACGGTACATGGCTTAGATGAGGAGAATCAATATTCCTCTGCACGTGATATGGCGATCATTGGTGCGCATTTAATTCGTGATTTACCAGAAGAATATAAAATCTACGCGGAAAAAGAGTTTACCTTTAATAAGATCAAGCAAAACAACCGTAATGGCTTATTGTGGGATAAAAGTATCCAAGTGGATGGCATTAAAACCGGACATACGGATAAAGCAGGTTATAATTTGGTGGCTTCAGCGACCAATTTGAACGGTATGCGTTTGATTTCTGTTGTGATGGGCGTGCCAACGATTAAAGGACGTGAGGCCGAAAGTAAAAAGTTACTACAGTGGGGATTCGCGAACTTTGAGACGTTTAAAACACTCGAAGCCGGTAAAGCGATTTCGGAACAATCCGTTTATTATGGCAACATGGGCAAAGTGTCTTTGGGGGTATTACAAGACGGGTTTATTACGATCCCGAAAGGGAAACAAACGGATTTAAAAGCCCGTTATGAACTCAATAAAAAATACTTGCAGGCACCGTTAGCGAAAGGCGAAGTGGTGGGTCAAGTTGTTTATCAATTAGAAGGGAAAGATATCGCCAAAATTGATTTGCAAGTCATGCAAGAAGTACAAGAGGGCGGTATTTTTGGTAATGCATGGGATTGGTTAGTGCTGACTGTAAAAAGTTTGTTTGATTAAGCAGAAAGTGACCCTATATTAACCGCTAAGAAAAGGTAATTTGATAACCGCACTTTTTCGTTAAAAGTGCGGTTCATCTTTGATAAAGACGTAGGATGTAACAATGACAGAAAAAATGATAAAGCTAAATGAAATGCCACAAGCTAAGTTAAAAGATCTCCTTGAGTTTCCGTGTCCCTTTACTTTTAAGGTGGTCGGGACGAACCGTGCGGATTTGATTGATGATGTCGTCGTTGTCGTACAAAAACATGCGAAAGGGGATTACAATCCTCGTCAGCAATTAAGCAGTAAAGGCACATACAATTCGGTGTCGATTGATATCATTGCAGAGCACATTGAACAAGTTGAAGTGCTTTATGTTGAATTAGCCAAAATTGATGGCGTAAGAATGGTGCTATAACGAAACATGCCTCATCTATCCCCATTGCTTGTTCGCCAACTGGGCGTGCAAGATTACCAAACCGTTTGGCAACAAATGCAAACCTTTACCGATCAACGTGATGCAGATACACAAGATGAGCTTTGGCTCGTTCAACATCCTGCCGTATTTACCCAAGGACAAGCGGGAAAAGCAGAGCATTTATTGCAACAAACTAGTATCCCCGTAGTGCAATCTGATCGTGGCGGGCAAATCACTTATCATGGCTTAGGGCAGCAAGTGATGTATGTGTTGATTGATATTAAACGGCAAAAAAACTTAGGCAAGGAGTTAAATGTACGCCAATTAGTGACCGCACTTGAACAGGCTGTGGTGAAGACCTTGGCAGAGTATGGCATTCACGCTTACCCTAAAGCAGATGCACCCGGTGTGTACATTGATGAGAAGAAAATTTGTTCTTTAGGACTACGCATTCGTAAAGGTTGTTCTTTTCATGGACTGGCACTGAATATTAATATGGATTTATCGCCATTCCAGTTTATTAATCCTTGTGGCTATGCGGGATTAGAAATGTGCCAGTTAGCGGATTTCATTGATCCGCAACAAGCGACCTGTGAAAAGGTGGCACCGAAATTAGTTGCACACTTCGCGCAATTATTAGGATATAATGCAACAAATTTTTAACATTTCTGAAAGTTGTTGAAAACCGACCGCACTTTCGAACGTCATTAGAAGTTAAGGAACCAAGATGGGTACACCTTTTAAAATGGAACGTGGTGTCAAATACCGTGATGCTGCTAAAACGTCCATTATCCCGGTAAAAAATATCGATCCCAATCAGGAATTATTAAAAAAACCGGAATGGATGAAAATTAAGCTCCCCGCCAATTCTGCCAAAATTGATAGTATTAAAAATGGTATGCGTCGTCATG
This sequence comes from Bisgaard Taxon 45, assembly GCA_049888895.1. Classification (GTDB taxonomy): domain Bacteria; phylum Pseudomonadota; class Gammaproteobacteria; order Enterobacterales; family Pasteurellaceae; genus Pasteurella. The sequence continues at coordinate 137,662 of JBLUWJ010000003.1, forward strand.
GTCTGCACTCAGTATGTGAAGAAGCATCATGCCCAAATTTACACGAATGTTTTAACCACGGAACGGCAACCTTTATGATTTTGGGTGCGATCTGTACCCGTCGCTGTCCTTTCTGTGATGTCGCGCATGGTAAACCGCTACCGCCCGATCCGGAGGAACCACGTAAGTTAGCCGAAACCATCCAAGATATGAAATTGCGTTATGTGGTGATTACCTCGGTGGATCGTGATGATTTGCCTGATCGTGGTGCTGGGCACTTTGCCGAATGTGTGAAAGAAATCCGTAAATTGAATCCTGCTATTAAAATTGAGATTTTGGTGCCGGATTTCCGTGGACGGATTGAACAAGCCTTGGAAAAATTAAAAGACAATCCACCAGACGTATTCAATCACAATTTAGAGAATGTCCCACGTTTATATCGTGAAATTCGTCCTGGTGCGGATTATCAATGGTCTTTGAAATTGCTTAAAGATTTTAAAGCGATGTTTCCCCATATTCCGACCAAATCAGGTTTAATGGTGGGGTTAGGTGAATCTAATGAAGAGATTCTGCAAGTGATGCAAGATCTACGCGATCATGGTGTGACTATGTTAACTTTGGGGCAATATTTACAACCAAGTCGCCATCATTTACCTGTTGCGCGTTATGTTCCCCCCGCAGAGTTTGATGAGTTCCGTGATAAAGCACAAGCTATGGGCTTTGAACACGCTGCTTGCGGTCCGTTTGTGCGTTCTTCTTATCATGCGGACCTACAAGCCAAAGGCGAAATTGTGAAATAATTTTTGGCTTAACTGTGAAAAAATGGAAAGTAATGATTCATTACTTTCCATTTTTATTTGCGCGTTAGCGTGTTGTTTAAACGGGATAAGCACGATTTAAATCGTATTTAAATAATACGGGCGCAATCCCAATGAGTAAAATATCTTTAAAAATAAACCCATCAAAGCCAAGCTGTGGTAGTAAGCTGACAGTGATAAGTGCGGTTAAAAAAACTAAGCCACTGCCTACTAAACCGGCTTTAGGTTGTTTAAATCCGATCATCAAGCTGACATAAGCAAGGGTTTCGACGACACCTAATAAATAGCTTGTGTTGTATACACCAAATAGGTCATACAAAAAACGTAGCCAACTCGCAGAAATAATGGGTTTCAAGGCTTCTACTTCAAACTCAAACCATTTTGTATTACCAAAAACAAAAAAGAGCAGAATAACGCTAAGGCGTAAAAGGATGATATCCAGATTGGATTGTTGGAAGTGTTGTAACCATTTTTTCATGTTATTTTCCTTAATTATTGTGCAAATTACAGTCGTGTTATTTAGACGCACATCCTAAATTTTTCTTACAGCTTGCCTGATTTATAGCGAGAAGGTATGCAACACGGAGGGCAGTTACTGAAAGCATATATGTGTTTGCCGGATTTAGAAAATGGGCAGTAAAAGGAGAGGGAATGGTGGCGTTTTGAAGACGAAACTAAGCAAATACGTTGCTATTTTATGGTACATCGACGACACATAACACAAAGAACAAAACAACATGTATTGTTTAGTAAGATACAACAGATTGAAAATAAAAGGAATTAATGGCACGCCCTATTGGATTCGAACCAATGACCTACGGCTTAGAAGGCCGTTGCTCTATCCAGCTGAGCTAAGGGCGCATTTCAAATGGATACGGGGAAGAAAAGAAGTGGTCGGCGAGATAGGATTTGAACCTACGACCCACTGGTCCCAAACCAGTTGCGCTACCAAGCTGCGCTACTCGCCGACGAATGTGTAGCATTATAGTTTTCTTTTAATTCCAGTCAATGACTTTTTTCTATTTTTCAATCAAACGCTTAAATTTATCTCAATTTGACTTACATTTACAGACGTTTTTTGCGAGAATAGCAAACGTTTTCTTTCACGTAAATAAAGGATAAAGTCATGACTGCACAAGTGATTTCTGGCACAGAACTCTCGAAAACAATTAAATCCCAAGTTGCCCAAAAAATTGAAACCTATATTCAGCAGGGCAAACGTTCACCTGGTTTAGCAGTGATTTTAGTGGGGGCCGATCCAGCTTCTCAAGTTTATGTGGGGAGTAAGCGTAAGAGTTGTGCTGAACTTGGCATCCAGTCAAAATCCTATGATTTACCTGAAACCACACAAGAAAGTGAATTATTGACATTAATTGATGAGTTAAATGCAGATACGACAGTCGATGGTATTTTAGTCCAGTTACCGCTACCAAAGCATATTGACACCACTCAAATTATTGAACGTATTACGCCAGAAAAAGATGTGGATGGTTTTCACCCTTACAACGTTGGGCGTCTATGTCAACGTATTCCGACTCTACGTGCTTGTACGCCTTATGGTGTGATGAAATTGCTCGAAACCACGGGGATTGATTTACACGGTAAACATGCTGTGATTGTGGGGGCATCAAATATAGTGGGACGTCCGATGGCACTTGAGCTGTTATTGGCCGGCTGTACTGTCACTGTCACGCACCGTTTTACCAAAGATCTTGCGCATCATATTCGTCAAGCGGATATCCTTGTGGTTGCCGTGGGCAAACCGAAATTTATTCCAGGTGATTGGATCAAAGCAGGGGCAATTGTGATTGATGTGGGGATCAATCGTCAGGAAGGGAAATTAGTGGGCGATGTGGAATACGATGTGGCACTTGAAAAAGCAGGCTATATTACGCCTGTTCCTGGTGGTGTAGGCCCCATGACGGTCGCGATGCTAATGTTTAATACCTTATCCGCTTATGAAATGAAAATAGCCTCTTAGCATTGGTGTAGAAAAGTGCGGTTGAATTTGTGTAAAATTCCCCGCACTTTTCGCGATAGAGGGACTGTTGATTTTTTGTCCTTGTTGATCTAAATTTAATCAGTGTTAAGATCAAGAGGGCATTATTATGCAAACTTCCTTGTCTTCTTCTCAACCTAAAAAGATCGCGCTTGCTTTGTCTGGTGGTGGGATTCGCGCCATGGTATTTCATCTTGGGGTACTAAGTTATTTAGCAGAGCAACAGCGCCTAGAAGAAATTACCCATATTTCCACTGTGTCTGGTGGGAGTCTGGTTATGGGGTTAATTTTTCAACATGCCAATATGAAATGGCCGACCTCTCAACAATTCCTCAATTTTATACGCCCTCAAATTAAACGTTTATTGTGTGAAAAAAGTTTGATGGCGGGATCATTAAAACAGTTCCTTAATCCGTTGAATTTAAAACATCTGTTTGCGCGTGCGCATATTTTGTCAAAAGCCATTCAAGCAGAATGGGGGATAGGTTGCGATCTTCAGGAACTCCCCGAGCACCCCGAATGGAGTATTAATGCTACGGTAGGGGAAACAGGCAAGCGCTTCCGCTTTAAGAAAAACGATCTTGGTGATTATGATTCTGGCTATTGTAAGACAATTGAACACGCTTTTCCGTTATGTGATGCGATGGCAATCTCTGCTGCATTTCCCGTCGGTATTGGGCCTTTGGCAATCGAGAGCCAAAAATTCACTTGGTATAAACGTAAGTGGAATGAGCCACCTGAAATGGCAAAGCCAATCACGTTACGACATAAGCAACTTCATCTGTATGATGGTGGGGTTTATGATAACTTAGGGTTAGAAGGCTTTTTTGACATTGCCAAACAAGAGAAAAAAGCAAAACTCAGTGAGGATACGCTCTTGGTTGTTTCTGACGCAGGTTCTCCGCTTGATGAACAGGTCCCAAGTTTATATAAATTCATCACACGCTTTATGCATATCATTGATATTATTTACAACCAGAACCGATCTTTACGGGTGCGCAGTCTTGTGGCGTATTTACGCAAAGAGAAGCATCGAGGGGTTTATCTCCCGATTAAAACGAAAATCCCACAATCTCATGGTGTCGATGAATTTGCGATGCAATTTCCAACCAGTTTACAAAAATTGAGCCAAGAAGAGTTCGATAAACTGTATCAACACGGCTATAACGTTTGCCGGAAGTATTATTTCTTTATTGCGGATGAAAATGTCGGTTCAGGTAAATCTGCTATGGATATTTTTTAGTCAAGATATACACCGAATTCACAGATGAAGGGAAGATGTTGAATATGTGTCTGTGCATCGAGCTGATTTATTGTAATAAACCGTAAAAATAGGTGTAATGGACAAAATGGCCACTAAAAAGTGGCTTGGAGCCTTATAGTACAAGACTTTAAGCCACTTTTTTGAAATATGAACAAAAAACTGTCCTTTCTGCTATAA
>JBLUWJ010000004.1:0-140876 GCA_049888895.1 Bisgaard Taxon 45
AAATCACAATGGATTAAATAAAAAGCGTAAGATAGTGTTTATTAAGGATTTTTTAAATAAGAAAAGTTGCTAATAATCTAAAAAAATATTATTAGCAACCATTTTGTCCATTACACCTTTATTTTTCTGTTTTTTAAAGTCGTTGACTTAGGTTTAGGTTAAAACGGTTGTTTCTATATCATTTATAAAATGTAAATTATAAAATGCTTTAAAATCAATCAATTAAATATTAATTTGTCAAAATTGAAGTATGAATACGTAAAAATAAAGAATAAAAAGACTAGATTTCAGATTTTATTTTTACACAATGTACTTACTATAAAATACCAAACAGATAATATTTGTCCATAAATTCATTGAGTTGATTATACCATTTTTACACTTATTGACTAATCACGATTAAATCCACCTCATCAGTCAGTAACTTTTCAAAATTTGACACAATATCAATGTTGGGGAACCATGCTAATGCCCGAGTGGTTGAACGCTCAAAAAATTTTATCACGTTAAACCGATGATCATTTTTAAAAAAGGGAACATGGAAAATACGGGTAGAATACCCACTCCCCACAATGGCAACATTAATTTTCTTCATATTTGGCTATCCTTAATTAATAAAATTGTGGCGAGTATAAGATCGTTTCTATCTATCCGCCATTTAGGTTATTTATACAGAATATCTAAATAGATTTAACTTTTGACATCTTTTTTCCTAAATAAAAAGAACCAAACCAAAAATCTTGTGCTGTAAGCCAGCGCAATTAAAATCGCAAGAAAGTCAAAATAAAAGACCGCTTGCGGTTCATCATAATTGAAATAGGCAAAATCTACTTGTAGCAATAAATAGGGTAACAACTCTCGTTGCACAAAAACGAAAATACCATAAGCGGCAATAATCAGCCAACAATCTGGAATAAGCCTGCGTGCAAGCCAATGTTCAAGATCTAAACGGTAGCCATTTGCGAATAAATTAGCAATAGGTTTCCAATGTAACCCCAAATGTACACCCACTAAAATTTGCAACCAATGGGTGCTGGTCATATGAATTTTTCGCATTAAATCTGTGGTAGAGTGGAATAGCATTTCCACCAATAGATGTTTAGAAAGCATAATGCCACTGATACAAGCGGTTAAAAATAACAAAAAAGTTGCAAAATTGACCGCACTTTGCAAAATGCGATAGCTGTTATAACTGCCTGAAAAGGTCTTTTTGAGCCACCATGTATTCAGTGAAAGATGTGAGATAATCAAAGCAAAAAAGACCAAGCCGAGCCATTCGTGCGTGATTTCTTCATAAAGATGATAGCCAAAAAGAGAAAGCAATATTGCCGTTAGAACCAAATCTTGAGCGAGTTGGAGGAGATATTTTTTCTTCATAAAATTGAAATTTAAATGGTAGGGACATACGCTGTGTGTCCCTACATTTTTATTTTGTATAACCATTTTCGGTTAAGAATTTAGCTAATCTTTTTTCCACTTGTTGTTCAGCCCTTACCGTTTTATGCAAATACGCCTCAAAACCGTTTTTCACGTTGGCTTGTGGTTGAAGTTGCTGAATATCTTTATCCGTTCCACCCAAACGACTGCCACCGTGACCAACCACCGGCACAATATTTTTCCCACTAAAGTCTACTTGCTCGAGCAAAGAATAAAGCGCCATTGGCATTTTGTACCACCAAATCGGATAGACCAAAATACCGTATCTACATTGCTTACCATGCCAAGACAAGTGAAATCGTGGCATTTGTTTGGGGCAAACGTGATTTGCAAACCGCTTTGGCTTTAAAGCAGCGTTTAAAAGAACTCAAAGTAAGCTATGAACGTATTGCCGGCGATAATTGGGATGCTTTTGTAAATGCGTTTTCTGATACCGGTGACCAATGGGTGGGTAAGCAACATACTAAAGCGATTGAGGGTAATAACTGTCGGATTCGGCACAGATTAAGCAGAGCCGTCAGGCGCAGTTGCTGTTTTTCCAAATCAATGTTTTATCATGTTAAATCTTTTAATATTGGATTTTAGGCAATCAATCATCCCAAACAAATTTAACCCAGCACACTTTTCAGGACACCACCAGTAATTTTTTTGAATTGGCGGTGGCGGTGGCGATTTCCTTGTTTGGCTTGCATTCGGGCGCGGCGTTAGCGACTGTGGTTGGTGTATTGGTTGAAGTGCCTGTGATGCTCTCACTTGTTGCATTGTTAAACCGTTGGAATAGGCAGTGATAAGCAGAGGGATTTTCGCGATTTACAAATTTTCACGAAAATCCCTCTGTTTTTTATGGTTAGATACCACTATTCCACTTTAAACATCCCCATCATACCGAGATTTTCATGTTCCAAAATATGGCAATGGTACATTTTCAACCCAGTGTGTCCTTGCTTAAAGCGAATAATCACTTTTTCATAAGGGCGCAAATTGACTACATCTTTTAACGCCCTGCCTTCTGGCTTGAAGGTTTTGCCGTTTAATGTATGTTGAATCACTTCAAATTGAGTGCCGTGCAAATGGAACGGATGATCCATATGGCTTTCATTGAAAATTTCCCACTGTTCCACTTCATTCAATTTGGCAACAAAATCAATACGGTTCATATCAAAGGTTTGACCGTTGATTAAGAACATACCATTCATCATTGGTGGAATAGGGTTGTCCGTTGGTGTTGTAGTAGCGTGATGTGTACCGTGATTCATCATTGGCATATTCGTATGGTTCATCATTTTTTCACTAAAGCGAATTTGGCGAACCTGCTTTGGCTCATCCCAGTTAGGCAAGGACCTTAAGCTTTCAGGTAACTGAACAGGTTCTGATTTCACCTGAATTGTGGCTAAAGTGAGATCTTTAGGTTGTTCTTGAACCATCATCTTACGGCGATCATAATAACCGCTTTGTAAATTGACTGTTCCTTGCGTTTCACCCACCATAATCACTTCAACGCGTTCGGCTGGTGTAAGTAGCAGTTCATCAACAGGCGCGCGAGGTTTTTCAAGTAAACCACCTTCGGTACCCACCACAATCCATTTCACCCCTGGAATGTTTAAACGAAAATAACGAGCGCTAGTGGCATTCCAAAGACGGATTCGTTCATTCGTTTTCACTTGAATCTGGGGCTGATATTGACCGTTGATTAACACAAATTCACCCTCACGACCGTTCATCCAATCTAACATCGTGTTTGCTGGAATGGTGCCATCGGCATTTAAACGCAGATCGGAAATCACCCAATGTTGTTCAGGAAGGTGTGCAAGCGGATCATTTTTCGCTTTAACAACGAAAGTGCCTGCTAAGCCTTTATAGACTTGTTCGGAAACATGGTCATGTGGATGAGGGTGGTACCAATATGTCCCAGCACTGCCTTGAGGTAGCGTAAAGCGATAGACTTTTTTCCCTTGCGGTTCAACCATATCCATCGGGTTACCATCCGCCTCATTTGGTACATCTAAGCCGTGCCAATGTACTGTTGAGGGTTGTGGTAGGTGATTGATAAATTCAATTTCTACGGTGTCGCCTTCAAATACTTCAATTTGTGGCCCTGGTAGTTGTCCGTTATAAGCCCAAAATTCCGTTTCTTTATTGTCTGCGAGGCGAATTTTAATTGGCTCTGCTTTTAAAGTGGCTGTGAATAGCCCTGCTTGAGTCGATTGATTAGCAAGTTTTGGCAATATCCCATTAAGCGATAAACCTGAAGGCATTGCCTCAGTTGGCATTAGGCCAGTAGGTACTGAATGCATCATCGCCATATTGCCATGTTGTGCGTGGTTCATCATATTCGCAAGGCTATAAAGCGAGCTACTGGCTAAGCTAATTCCAATTCCATAACGTAAAAAATCTCGACGTTTCATTCTTCCCCCCCCTATTGGTTATAGGATTTGAACACTTCACTTTCACCGTTTTTCTTAATTAAAACAACATCATAAGGATCTTTGCGTCCGCCGTATGCTTCACCGTCCATACCTGGTGAACCAATCGGCATGCCAGGTGCGGACAAGCCAACTGCATCGGGTTTTTCTGCGAGTAAACGTTTGATATCCTCAGCAGGTACATGTCCTTCAATCACATAGCCATCAATCACGGCTGTGTGGCAAGAAGCATGTTCATATTTAATGTTAAAGCGCTTATGAGCATCATAATTGCCTGTTTCGTTGACTTTAATCTCAAAACCGTTTTTCTGCATATAGCTGATCCATTCATTACAACAGCCACAAGTCGGGCTTTTCCACACTTCCATAGAAAGTGTTTGTGCTTGAGCACAAGCGGTTATCCCTAAACTTAAAAGCAACAATGAGCGGGTGAATTTATGTAATTTCATAAGATGTCCTTATTTTTATTGAGATGGAATGGCGCAATGTTAAAGCTTGACCTAGGGTTAAGGTCAAGTAATCTGAAAAAATTCTATCATTTGAAAATTTTTCTCAAAATCCTACTGCTTGTAGTAGAGATATGCCAACGTACCATTACAGTGCAAAAAGGCGATTTTGTTGTATTGGGCGGAGCGACCAGCTCGGTAGGCATTGCCACCATTCAAATCGCCAAAATGCAAGGGGCAAACGTGATTGCTCTGTCTCGCACGCCAAAGGCGATGTGCTTTTACAGAAAGGGGCGGATTTTGTGATTGCCACCAAAGAAGATGACGTTACGGCTAAATTACTAGAAATTACAAACGGCAAAGGCGTGAATTTGGTGTTCGACCCTGTGGGTGGCAAAGAAGCAGCAAAAATTATCAACGCAATGACACAAGACGGCAAATACATCATCTACGGTGCATTAAGCCACGATGATATCGCCGTGCCTGTGTTCCCAATTTTAGGCAAACACTTAACCGTGCGAGGCTATGAATTGTTTGAAATCACTACCGTACCAGAAAAACTCGCTCAAGCGAAAAAATTCGTGTTTGACGGCTTAGCAAGCGGTCAATTAAAACCAGAAATTGACAAAGTTTTTGCTTTTGATGAAATGGCGGAAGCTCACCGTTATATGGAAAGCAATGCACAGATTGGGAAGATTTTGGTAAAGGTTTGATTGTTTTAAGGTAAATATGCCGTCTGAAAAATAAGTTTCAGACGGCACATCGTTATTTTACCTGCCGATTAAGCCACCACACTAGCGAGAGCATCACAGGCACTTCCACCAGCACACCGACCACCGTTGCCAATGCCGCCCCCGAGTGCAAACCGAACAAAGAAATTGCCACCGCCAATTCAAAAAAATTACTCGTGCCAATCAAGCACGCAGGGGCGGAAATTTCGTGTGGTAATTTGAGCTATTTTGCCAAAACGTGAGCCAAGGCAAAAATGCCGTAAGTCTGTGCCAGCAAGGGAATGGCAATCAGCAAAATAATCAAGGGATTGGCAATAATGGTTTGGGTTTGAAAGGCAAACAGCAACACCACCGTCAAAATCAAACCCATAATGGAAAAAGGTTTCAGGCTGCCTGAAAAATATTCCGCTATTCTTTTTCTTTAATACCTTGAATAATCTGACACTTATCAACCGTTTTATTTTCACAACCCACAAATTGCATTAGAAAAGTTTTAACTTGTTGTAGTTCTGTGATTTGTTCGTCCAAATATGCCAAATGTTGCTCGGCAAGTGCATTGATTTCATTGCATTGTTTGTTAGGCGTTTGTTGTAATTGCAACAGCGTTTTGATGTTACTTAAAGAAAGACCGATATTACGGCAAGTTTTAATAAAGCGTAATTGTTCTAACTGATTTTCATCAAACACACGATAGCCGTTTTGTTGATGTGTAGGGGCGATTAAGCCTTGTTTTTCATAATAACGAATGGTTTCCAAATGTACGCCTGTTTGTTCACTGGCTTGTTTTATTTTAAAAAATTTTGACATTTTGGCTTGACCCTGTAATGACTACGGAGTTTATAGTATAGCAAATTTCATCTTAAAACAGGAGCAAAAAAAATGGCGTGCCAAAATTGTTGTGGTTCAAATCAGCCCATTCATCAATCGCCCAAGTACAAAAAAGCCTTGTGGATTGTCTTGATATTAAATTTATCAATGTTTTTTGTGGAAATTGTGATGGGGGTTAAATCAGGTTCAACTTCGCTGTTGTCGGACAGTTTGGATTTCTTGGGCGACAGTGCCAATTATTTGATAAGTTTGATTGTTTTGCCAATGGCGTTAAGTTACCGAGCCAAAGCATCTATGGTTAAGGGGCTAACGATGGGCGGTTTTGGTTTATTTATTTTAATGACAACCATTTATCGTGTGTTTTATGGGGAAATGCCCAGTTATTCTGAAATGAGCATTGTGGGATTTTTGGCGTTATTGATCAATGTGTCGGCATTGTTGATATTATTAAAATTTCGTGATGGCGACAGCAATGTCCGCAGTGTGTGGGTGTGTTCCCGAAACGATGCGATTGGTAATGTGGCGGTAATTTTGGCGGGTATGGCAGTTTATTTTTTTCAATCAAAATATCCTGATTTAATTGTGGCGTTTGTTTTGGCATTTTTGGCATTACAAGCCAGTCAAGAAATCATCAAAAGGGCTTGGGCGGAATTAAAAGTCAGTTAATTTAAAACACCGTTTGGATTGATGTTCAAGCGGTGTTTTTATTTTTAAATTTTGCAAAATAACTTTCAGGCTGCCTGAAAAACCTACACCCCTTTATTCCCCAGCGATTTTCGGTTTATCCACCACACCAGCGAGAGCATCACAGGCACTTCCACCAGCACACCGACCACCGTTGCCAATGCCGCCCCAGAATGCAAACCGAACAAAGAAATTGCCACCGCCACCGCCAATTCAAAAAAATTACTCGTGCCAATCAAGCACGCAGGGGCGGAAATTTCGTGTGATAATTTGAGCCATTTTGCCAAAACGTGAGCCAAGGCAAAAATGCCGTAAGTCTGTGCCAGCAGGGGAATAGCAATCAGCAGAATAATCAAAGGGTTGGCAATAATGGTTTGGGCTTGAAAGGCGAATAGCAACACCACCGTCAAAATCAAGCCCATCACGGAAAAGGGTTTTAGGCTGCCTGAAAATTGTGCCACCGATTTACCCGATTTTTGTAAATAAGAGCGGGTAAGCCAGCCTGCCAGCAAGGGCAACAGCACATACAAAACCGTGCTTAAAATCAAGGTATTCCACGGAATTTCTATGTCGCTTACGCCGAGCAATACGCCTGCAATCGGAGCATACGCCACAATCATAATCAAATCATTGACCGAAACCTGCACCAAAGTGTAATTGGGGTCGCCTTTGACCAGTTGCGACCACACAAACACCATTGCCGTACACGGTGCCACACCCAGCAAAATCATGCCGGCAATGTATTCTTGTGCCGACTGTGCGTCCACCCAACCTGCAAAAAACACCCGAAAAAACAACCAGCCGAACACCGCCATCGTAAACGGCTTGACCAACCAGTTGATAAATAAGGTTAAAAATAAGCCCTTTGGTTTTTTGCCCACGTCTTTGATTGCCGACCAATCAATCTGAATCATCATCGGATAAATCATCAGCCAAATCAGTATCGCCACAGGCAAATTCACATGAGCCACTTCCAAAGATGCAACCCATTGAAATACATTGGGCAACCAAACACCCAAAACCACGCCCAGCACAATCGCCAACGCCACCCAAAGGCTTAAAAAACGTTCAAACAACCCCATGATTTACTCCTTATGATTAATAATTTCGCCGTCTTCTTTGACAAACGGGATCGCAAAAGGCGGTAAAAATGCCAAAACTGTTTCGGACGGACGGCATAATTTCACGCCTTTTTCGCTCACCACAATCGGACGATTGATTAAAATCGGTTCACGAAGCATGGCGGAAATGAGTTCGTCATCGCTTAACTTTTCGTTTTGCAAACCAAGCGTTTCATACGGCACTACATTCGTCCTAAGTAACTGGCGGGGCGTGATGCCCATGCGTTTGATTAAATTACGCAAAGTCGTTTCACTTGGCGGATTTTTCAAATATTCAATCACTTGTGGCTCAATACCAGCGTGGCGGATGAGTGCCAGCACATTGCGTGAAGTACCGCAGTTTGGGTTGTGATAAATGGTAATGTTCATAGTTACTCCAATCTTTCAAGAAATATAGAAATATTTGGCAATAATTTTTCAGGCTGCCTGAAAATCACTGGCAAGATTCGCCTGTTTGAGAACAGCAGTTTTGGGTCAGAAAATGGGTCAATGCCATCATCAAATCCAGCTCGGCAAAATAACGCATGTGCCGTCCTTCCTGCACCACACGCACAAGCCCCGAATGCAACAGGCTTTTTAGATGAAAAGACACATTATTCGGGGCAAGGTTAAGCTGTTTTGCCAAGTCGCCAGCAATCATGCCAGTACTGCCTGCGGCGGTAAGTTGTTGAAAAATCGCCAGTCTTATCGGAGAAGACAGGCTCTCAAAGAGTTTGCTTGCTTGTATCGTATTCATAGGCGTAATTATAACAAGAAATTTCAATATTTCAAGTATGATTGAAATGTTTTTTAATTGTCCGAAGCCACCTTTCCAAATCCAAAAACCCACTTCCCATTTTTCGCTATTCTTAAGCCATAGCATGAAAAATTTAGAGACACGGCTAAACCTACGACTATTCAACCGTACAACACGCAATGTATCGCTAACCGAAGCGGGACAACAGTTTTTTGAACAGCTTTTGCCGCTTTATCAAGCCATAAACCAAGAAGTCGATGCATTAAATGATTTTTTGAATACGCCATCGGGATTGATTCGCATCAACGCCCCGGCGATGGCAGCGGAAGCCGTGTTGTATCCAAAATTAAAGCCGATTTTGAACCAATACCCGAAAACCCGCTTGGAAATCGTGGTGGACGATCGTTGGCAGATATTGTGAAAGAAGGGGTTGATATGGGCGTGCACCTAGGCAACGACGTGGCGTAGTTCAGTACAATAGTGTTTGACGCGCCATTAAACTGCTGTATCTCTCCGGCCAGAAGAAGTAGATGTTGACGAAAATTGTTTTCTACTCTACCCATCAAGAAGTTTAATAGGTGTGAAGAGATTGTCTGAAAATTGATTTTCAGACAATCTTTTGTAGAGACTACTATAGTAAAAATAATTTACCTTACATCCTATAAATTACCTACGTTGACGGTTAACAGCAATAAGAGGCTTATTTAAAGTAACTTGGGTCATACCATGCATATATGCATTATATTGCCATACAATAAATTGCTGTTTATATCGCTCATTAATTTCTTCCAAACGTTGTACTTGAGCTTTTAAATTCTTAACTTGCTTTTGCAGATAATCCACAGTTACATTTGGTATAGGATTAGCTTTTGCTCTTTCTTTTATTTTTTGTTTTCGTCTAGTAAAGGCTGTTTGAATATCTGAATAATTTGCAAGAGACTGTCTCTCAATACTTTTAACATTCAGTAGTTCTGCCACTTTATGACAGAGTAAATCCCATGTTAATTTACCCTCCCAAGTATTAATCAACATGATTATATCTTCTAAATTTTCTTCTGTAATAAGAATTTTAGGCATACTATAACTCCATTAGTCTATATAAATCATCGTCTAACTTAGCTGTTTCTTTCTTCTGTATATCTAGATCCATTCCTCTTTCCAACAAAGCTAATTTAATAGGGGAAGGATCATACTCATCAGGCATCCTTAATAAGGAACCATTTGGGATGCTCTCATTTTCTAAGAATTTAATTTTAGTTTTTATGTGAGTTAGTCTCCATCCTAAATTACTTATCCAGCGATCTGCACCAAAAACACCTATTTTATGGTGTTCTTTAGCTTTATTAAATTGTTCGGTTATCTGGGCTTCACGCACCTTTAAGATTTCTAAGGAGTGCTCTAAACCTTTAATACAAACAAGCTCTTTACATGTTTCACAATCTCCATGACGAGAACATGGAGACATTGCATAATCATGTTCACAGATCCCTATTTCTGTTACCGTTGCGATTCCAATTCTATCTTTCCCTAAGTCTTCATAGGTAATAGGAAGATTCAAATGAATTTTATCTAAGATAGAAATATCTTCGGGAATGAGTAAATTCCTAACTGATTCACTTTTTTCTTCTTCTGTTCTGTGATCATAAGCCTTGTTATCTGCAACTCTTGCTCGTCCTGCCCAATTAGCTAAAGTTAACTCATCCATTCCTCCTCGTTCAGCTTTTGTACTTAACCAATGTCTTGCATTGTGTGATGGTAATCTTATGAATTCTCCTTTGGATGTGCCTATACAATGTTTTTCCCATAATGATGTTTTAGGACGAGTTTCAGAATAGCAAAACCTATCATTAATTTGATTCACCGTTGGTAACACAAAAGAAAAACTTTTAGGGGAAAAGTCATCATGAAATTCATTTTCTCTAAATAATAATAAAGCTTCAGAAACCTTAACATTTTTATGTTTATCAACATAAGGCCAATTATGAAATTTTGATGTATATTTTTTATATAAAAATTTTCCTAACACCTCATAAGTTATAATTCCATCATTTTCACTTATTAAATTTTTAAACCATTTAGTATTAGTGCTATTTTTGTCAATATCTAGCACTTCAAAAATTTCACTTTTAGTTAAAGGCTTTTGGTATAAAGAACGGGATGGCGCAGCCTCTTTATTGGATAACATCAATATATTAGGATTTTCTTCTGCAAATTTAGCAACTCCTCTTGCTAGGGTGCCTATATTTGTTAAGCGTTTAACGGCTTCAACAACAATATCTTGCATACAGCTAGGAACCCATTTTAATCCCACTTTACCATTTTTTGCGGGTATCCATCGAATACCTAATTGCTTATTTCCTAAGCTATCATTCTCCCATTCTAAGCAATTAACAGATAACGACATTAACTCAGAACAACGAGATGGAGCAACCATAAGTAGAGCCATAACAGCTGTGTAATATTCAGTTTCTTTGTCTAAATTGGGGGCATCATGAAAGAGTTTAGCTACCAACATCATTTCTTCATCAGTTGGCATTTTACTGGAGCGGTATTCTTTTCCTTTTTCATCCAGTAATATAGTCAAATCTCTAGGGCGTTTGTAAGGACTTTTCCATAAAGGTAGTTGAGGTGTAATTTGATTTTCTCTACAAAAATCAAATAATTTTTGAATTTGATAACCTAATTTATTGACTGATTCCGTACCTTTTTTATATTTTTTTGATACGATATTTTCTACTTCATGAATAACTAAATAATCAAGCTGAAGTATGTCAGCTTTTCCTTTAATATTGTAGAGAGCCATTTCAACTATACGTAAAGATTCAGTATGTCGGGCTAAATTCCGAATAGGATTTAGAGAATAAGTATAACGAATATAGGCTTTGGCAAACTCAATGAATGGTGCAGCTAATGGCTCATATTTATAAGCTGTAGATTTAATTCTTTCTGTGGAAAAACGAACCTGAACTGGATAAATGCTGAATGTTGTTTTCCATTGGTTGTTTTCCCAGCAATCATTTCCAAAGGTAGTAAGCTGATTTTTACTGAAATTAATAAATTGCTCTAAATTAGATTTAGGATTATTATCTTGTGGAGTAAAAATTAGATTATTCATAATTAGTGGCTCCCAATAGTTCTTTTCATATCATTGCAAGCTTGAACAACATACTCAACAGCTAAAATAATACGATCTTTGGATGATGCATAATCTATGCTTTTGGTTTGTTTTAAACGTTCTTCCTTTTCCTCATACAACTTATTTAAGATTTGTTGATGAGGACCATCAACGAGCGGTCTAAACTTAGGACATAAATAACAAGTTTCATAGCCAGTTATACAAAAATCATTTGTACCACAAGCACCTATTGTATCTATTCCGTTATTGGTTATTAAAGATGTTGGATCGTGCCCCCTCTCGCTTTCATTTAAGTTAGAAATAATTCTACCTGTAAATGCTTGAGCTAGTTTTCCCATTTCAGCACCCATAACACGATCAATGTATTGCACTGTATCAGCTGTATTTTCAGTATAAACTTTAACGTTTTGTGTATCTGTATGATCTAGGAGATCTGCTATAATCGTTGCCCCAACCCCTTTTCTTCCTAGATTTGTTCCTCTAGTATGGCGAAAACGTCTTGCTGTTACATGAATAATTTCACCTGTTCGTTCTGAAATTGCTTTTTGGTGAATACAGAATTTTCGTAATGCGTATAGCTCCAACGAAGAAGCAGAATAATGAAAAATATCTTTGTTTAATAATGAAAGATCAAAATTCCTATTTTTGATATTCTTCTTTAAACAATTCCAATCAATAAACATTGGTAATTTCATTTTATAACTAGAAATAAAGGTTTCATCAACCAGACTAAGCAATTTCTTATATTGATATTCCATAAAGTTTAGGAGAATTAAATATAAGTCCTCTGTGATAGCAAGCTTTTTAAACGTTTCTCTAAATAGCCCTCCTCTTTTTTTTTGCACTAGGGATATTTAGAAAATAATTCCATGTTCCTTGAGAGATTTCCTTTCTTAGGTCTTCAAATTTTAAATGGCGTATTTGAATGGGTCTTCTAGCTGTAGATTGAAGTAAGTGAATATATGCATATGTTTCAAATGAAATAAGATCTTCTCTCCAAAGTCTAGCAAGTTCAGCCATTAAAGCCAAAATTTCATTTTCGGTAAATGCTCCTGTATAAGGGCATCTCATTAATACCGATTTACCTTTATCATTTCCACTTAACGTAAAGCTTTCTAGCAATGACACAACAGATTTATCAACTCCATAATAGCCATACTCATGCCATGACAGTAAAAAACCCTTTAATGCTCCTAAATACCATTCATGCTCTTTTCCTAGTTTATTTTTCCAATCCAAGATTATTGGCACATTAATTATTTCTAAGTTAGTTGAAATTACTAATCGTTGAAACTGTTGATACATGTGAGATACGTGATAACTTGAGTATTTTTCGGCATATATTGCTAATGTTTTTCTAAAACCGTCTAATGTTTTTTTATTTATATTTAATATATGTTGAGAAAAGTTAATGGTTTTGTCTTTACTTATACGCCAAAAGTTTTCATTTTCATCAAATGCATACCCATCTCTTGACTGTCTAAGAAGTTTATTCTGATTCATAATTATCAACCTTTTTTTGAAACTCAATCTGAAGATCTAATAATATCTTGTTAGCTTTTTCTCTTATATAACGTTGATTATAAATATTTCCTGATTTCTCGGATGTATGTCCCATAAGATGTTGTCTCATCTTTGCTTCTTTTTCGGAAGAAATAAAATCTTTATGAGAAAAATCATGATTTATATTTTGATTATTTTTATCCACCTTTCGTGAAAAATCTAAGTTCCATTCATGACGAAAAATATGCGGATGAATAATAGAAAATTTAGGATCTATCTTTTTCATTGTTGGTACAATAACGTTATCAAAAGAACTGGTACTAATTGGGTTTCCTTGCGTTTTTCCTTTTCGATGGGTTACAAATAAATATGGATGTTTATTAGCGTTAGGAATCTTAGAGCGATAGTTCATAATATAGTCATTGATAAGTTGAGCTATATTTTGTGAAATAGGAAGTCGCCTTTCTTTCGTTTTACTTACAGCTTGCTTCTTCCTTGTGTCAAATTTATCATCATGCGTTCGTCTAATTGTAATTGAGGATTTAGCTGTCCCTATATCAATAAATGGGATTTGAATTGATAATAGCTCTCCTCTTCTAATCCCTAATTCCTTTAATAAGATAAACATCAAATGGTTTCTTTTTCTAATTCCAATATCTTGAAATGGATTATTAGGATTAGAAAAGTTCGCAATAGACATAAACTCATCTAACAATCCATCAGGTAGCTCACTTTCTGGTTTGATAGATAATGTTTTATGATTTTTAGGTCTTAACTCTTTAATTAACGTAATTAGTTTCGTCAATTTTTCAATATATTCATTAGATACATTAATTACTTTAGATAGAAATAATATGTATTCTGAAAGCGTTGTTAGTCTATTATATTGATGACTAAGAGATACGGCAGAATAAATATCAATAAATTGAGTCCTACCTTTCATTAACACACTTTTTTTTGTATTGATTACATTCTTTCGCTTTTTTACATTTATTCTCATATGTTGGATAAGAGATTCTAATTGGTTTTCTGTTAAGAGTACTTTGTTATGAATTAGATCACTAATAACAAGATTATTCTGTTTTTCCCAATTCATTATCCACTGTATAGTTCCCAGCTTATTTCTAATTGTGTTTACTGCGGATTGATTACGTAGTTCTACAGTTACCCATAAGGTTGAATAAAAATCAGGAATACCAGTTTTAACATTAACCAATATAGGAAAACGTTCTCCATTTGAAAAAAGGACTGTTTCTAATCTATGCATATTCATTTAATTTACAAAAATATCATATATAAATACTATCAAATTAAAGATATTGTGTCAAAATTAATGTAAAAAAAAGAGAAGTCTTATTTTATAAGGCTTCTCTCTGGTTTCTACGATGTATTTTTACATAATTTCTGTATATGGAATTCAAAACGGAATATTATCTTCCTCAAAGCCCATATCTACAGGTGGTTCATTTTGTGGAGCGGGTTTTGTCGCTGGACGAGAAGGTTGTGCACCGTAGCCACCTGTTGGGGCATTATATTGTGGCGCAGCGGTTTGTGGGGCATAACCGCCGGTTTGTTGACGTTCGTTACGGCTGTCGAGCATTTGTAACACGTCGCCTTGAATTTCCGTGGTGTAACGATCTTGTCCGTTTTGATCTTGCCATTTGCGTGTTTTTAGACGGCCTTCTACATACACCTTTGAACCTTTACGGAGGTATTCTCCGGCTATTTCAGCTTGACGGCGGTAGAATACAATGCGATGCCATTCCGTCACTTCGCGACGTTCATTGGTATTTTTGTCGATCCAACTTTCGCTTGTGGCGACACTGATATTGGCTACGGCTTCACCATTTGGCATTGTGCGGATTTCAGGATCATTGCCTAAGTTCCCTACAATAATTACTTTATTTACTCCAGCCATATAGTCCTCTTACTTTTTCTTTCAAATTGTGCTGATCATTCTGACTATTTTGCCCTAAAATGAGAAAAAGATCTATGTTAAAAAATAAGATTAACTGGATATTTGCACAGTTATTTGTGAATGTGCGATAATGATCGTAATTTGGACAATTTTTGATGGCTTTTTGTATTTATGGATAAGATTGAGGTACGTGGGGCGAGAACCCATAATTTAAAAAATATTAATTTAACTATTCCGCGTGATAAATTAATTGTGATTACGGGTCTGTCAGGCTCGGGCAAATCGTCTTTAGCCTTTGATACGCTGTATGCAGAGGGACAACGTCGTTATGTGGAATCTTTATCCGCTTATGCGCGTCAATTCTTATCTTTAATGGAAAAGCCAGATGTCGATCACATTGAGGGATTGTCCCCCGCAATTTCTATTGAACAAAAATCAACCTCACATAATCCGCGTTCAACGGTGGGCACGGTCACCGAAATTCATGATTATTTACGTCTTTTGTTTGCTCGCGTAGGGGAACCGCGCTGTCCAAAACATGATGTGCCTTTAGCGGCACAAACCATTAGTCAGATGGTGGATAAGGTGCTGAGTTTACCTGAGGAAAGTAAAATGATGTTACTTGCCCCTGTGGTGAAAGAGCGTAAAGGGGAGCATGTCAAATTATTAGAACAAATTGCGTCACAAGGTTACATTCGAGTCAGAATTGACGGTGAGATTTGCGATTTATCTGATGCCCCTAAATTGGAATTACATAAAAAGCACACTATTGAAGTGGTGGTGGATCGTTTTAAAGTGCGGTCGGATTTAGCCACACGTTTAGCGGAATCCTTTGAAACGGCGTTAGAGTTATCAGGCGGAACCGCAGTGGTGGCATCCATGGAGGATCCAAACATGGAAGAGTTGCTGTTTTCTGCTAACTTCGCTTGTCCACATTGTGGTTATTCCGTGCCAGAATTAGAACCTCGTTTATTTTCCTTTAATAATCCCGCCGGGGCGTGTCCAACCTGTGATGGTTTGGGGGTTCAGCAGTACTTTGATGAAAAACGGGTGGTACAAAATCCGAGTATTTCCCTGGCCAGCGGCGCCGTGAAAGGTTGGGATCGCCGTAATTTTTACTATTATCAAATGTTGACCTCGTTAGCGAAACATTATGATTTTGATATTGACGCGCCCTTTGAAGACCTGCCCAAGAAAATTCAACAGATTATCTTGAATGGATCAGGCAAAGAAGAAATCGAATTTCAGTACATGAATGATCGCGGTGATGTGGTGGTTCGCCATCACACGTTCGAGGGTATTTTGAATAATATGGCACGCCGTTATAAAGAAACGGAATCCATGTCGGTACGCGAAGAACTGGCAAAAAATATCAGTACCTGCCCTTGTCATGCTTGTGGGGGCTCACGTTTACGGCCTGAAGCGCGCCATGTGTATATTGGCACGACTAATTTGCCGGCAGTGGCAGAAAAAAGTATCGGTGAGACACTGCAATTTTTTAGTCAATTAAATTTAAGCGGACAACGTGCTCAAATTGCGGATAAGATCTTAAAAGAAATCAAAGAGCGTTTACAGTTTTTAGTCAATGTGGGCTTAGATTACCTTTCCCTTTCGCGTTCCGCAGAAACCTTATCGGGGGGGGAAGCGCAGCGTATTCGTTTAGCCAGTCAAATTGGTGCGGGCTTAGTTGGGGTCATGTATGTGTTAGATGAACCCTCTATCGGCTTGCACCAACGCGATAATGAGCGCTTGCTGAATACCTTAATTCATTTACGTGATTTAGGTAATACTGTGATTGTGGTGGAGCATGATGAAGATGCGATTATGGCAGCAGACCACATTATTGATATCGGTCCTGGGGCAGGCGTGCACGGTGGTCAAATCGTGGCGGAAGGGAATGCTAAAGCCATTATGGCAAATGCAAATTCGATTACGGGGAAATTTTTATCAGGTGTGGAAAAAATTGAAATTCCTGCAAAACGTACCGCACTTAATAAAGACAAAATGCTCAGGCTAATGGGGGCTACGGGCAATAATCTCAAATCCGTTAATTTAGACATTCCAGTGGGCTTGTTTACTTGCGTGACGGGGGTCTCTGGTTCAGGTAAATCCACCTTAATTAATGATACGTTATTCCCGTTGGCACAAAATGCGTTAAATCGTGCCGACAATACCCAACATGCGCCTTATCAATCCATTTCGGGTTTGGAATTTTTTGATAAGGTGATTGATATTGACCAAAGTCCAATTGGTCGTACTCCTCGTTCAAATCCTGCCACTTATACGGGGTTGTTTACCCCAATTCGTGAGCTGTTTTCGGGGGTACCTGAGGCCAGAGCCAGAGGTTATAATCCGGGGCGTTTCAGCTTTAATGTGCGAGGCGGGCGTTGCGAGGCATGTCAGGGCGATGGGGTAATTAAAGTGGAAATGCACTTTTTGCCCGATGTGTATGTGCCTTGTGAACAGTGTAAAGGCAAGCGTTACAATCGAGAGACGCTAGAAATTCGCTATAAAGGGAAAACCATTCATCAGGTGCTAGAAATGACCGTGGAAGAAGCGCGAGAATTTTTTGATGCGATCCCACAAATTGCGCGTAAGTTACAAACGTTAATGGATGTTGGTTTATCTTATATTCGTTTAGGGCAGTCTTCGACCACGTTATCTGGCGGAGAAGCACAACGGGTGAAATTAGCCACAGAGTTATCCAAACGGGATACCGGCAAAACCTTGTATGTATTAGATGAACCGACAACGGGCTTGCATTTTGCCGATATTAAACAACTGTTAACGGTACTGCATCGCTTACGTGATCAAGGCAACACTATTGTGGTCATCGAGCATAATTTAGATGTGATTAAAACCGCGGATTGGATTATTGATTTAGGACCTGAGGGCGGTAATGGTGGTGGGCAAATTATTGCCACGGGTACACCAGAACAAGTCGCTGAAGTCAAAGGTTCACATACTGCGAGATTTTTAAAAGGGATTTTAGCCAAAGGTTAAGCTTTTAAAAATGGCAATGACTTTAACAACAACGAGGAGGATTGAATGAAAAAAACAATGCTAGCGACTATGCTTACTTGTGGTATCGGTGTAGGCATCTCAATGTCTGCCACCGCTCATTCGCATGAGGGACACACTCATTCACATACTGGTGAACAAATTGAAGTAAAAGTGGAATTATTAGATCCGGTAAAAGGCAACCAAGATGTGGGTAAAGTGATCATTACCGAGTCTGCTTATGGTTTAGTCTTTACCCCAGAATTAAAAGGGTTAACCGCAGGCTTACACGGTTTCCATATCCATCAAAACCCAAGCTGTGAGCCAAAAGAAAAAGACGGTAAATTGGTTGCAGGGCTAGGGGCAGGCGGACACTGGGATCCGAAAAAAACAGGTAAACACGGCTATCCTTGGTCTGAGGAGGCTCATTTAGGCGACTTACCTGCTTTAACGGTAAATCAAGATGGCACGGCAACTAACCCCGTATTAGCGCCACGTTTGAAACATTTAGAGGAAGTGAAAGGTCGCTCATTAATGATTCATGAAGGGGGCGATAACCACTCTGATCACCCAGCCCCATTAGGTGGTGGCGGTCCACGTATGGCATGCGGTGTGATTAAGTAAGCCCATTTTGTACTCAAAAGCGTAGTCAGTGATGGCTACGCTTTTTTTATGTTATAAAGTGCGGTCTATTTTTTAAATTTTTAAGCCAGACGTTGTCTGACAATTTCAAATAAACATACGCCAGTCGCGACAGACACATTCAGGGACGACACACTCCCCGCCATCGGAATGCTGATCAGTTGATCGCAATTTTCACGAGTTAAGCGACGCATCCCCTCACCTTCTGCCCCCATGACTAACGCCAATCCGCCGGTCAATTTGGTTTGATATAAGGTTTCTGTGGCTTCACCAGCGGTGCCGATCACCCAAATATTATGATTTTGTTGTAACTCACGCAAGGTACGAGCCAGGTTAGTGACACGAATCAATGGCATCACTTCCGCGGCTCCGCAAGCCACTTTACGGGCGATAGCGGTTAATTGGGCGGATTTATCTTTTGGCACAATCACTGCACTCACGCCCGCTGCATCAGCAGTGCGTAGACAGGCACCCAAATTATGTGGATCTGTCACGCCATCTAAGACTAATAATAACGGGTTGCACGTGTCGGCTAAAATACGATCCAAGTCGCCTTCATTGAGTTCTTTGGCAGGCTGCACTCGGGCAATAATACCTTGATGGACTTCGCCATCTGCTTTTTTATCCAAGGTTTGACGGTTCACCAGTTGTACAGCAATACCCAAACGATACAGTTCGTTTAATAACGGTTGTAGGCGTTTGTCTTCACGTCCTTTCAGCACGTAAACTTCGATTAAACGTTCTGGGGCATGGTTTAAAAAGGCACTCACTGCGTGAATGCCGTAAATCTTTTCACTCATTTATTTTCGTCTCTTTTGCTCAGATTTTTTCGCTTTACTTGAAATTTTTGTTTTTGACACCGCACTTTTTCTGCCTTTACTTTTGGTACGTTGCTTTTCAATACTTTCTGCATAACGTCCATTTTTCTTTAGCTTGTCTTTGGCGGTTTTACCTTCGCGTAATGGTTTACGTTCACTGGATACTAAAGAAAAATCCACTTGGCGTTGTTCGAGGCTCACGGCTTCGACACGGATTTGTACCTTATCACCGATGCGGTAGATCATACCACTATTTTCACCGATTAAACGCTGTCGAGCGAGGTCAAATTGATAGTAATCGTTATCTAAGGTAGAAATGTGGACTAAACCGTCAATAAATAACTCATCTAAACGGACAAATAAACCAAAGCCTGTGACGGAGGAAATGACACCACTAAATGTTTCACCCACGTGATCTTGCATATATTCACATTTCAACCAATCGGCAACATCACGGGTGGCATCATCGGCACGGCGTTCTGTCATAGAACAGTGTTCACCTAATAACGCCATATCATCAAGCGTGTAATGATAGCCGCCTGTATCGGTGGTTCTCCGTTTTGATCCTTTTAGTTTGGCTAAGAGGTACTTAATACCGCGGTGTAATGTGAGGTCAGGATAACGACGAATTGGTGACGTAAAATGGGCATATTCCTCTAATGCTAGACCAAAGTGACCAATGTTATCAGGATGATAGACCGCTTGGCTTAATGAACGTAATAGCATGGTTTGTAATAATTCATAGTCAGGACGTTCACGTATTTGATCCAATAATTTAGCATAATCAGCGGTCGTCGGCTTACTCCCACCTTCAAGGCTTAACCCACATTCACTAAGGAATTGACGGAAACCCGTCACTTTTTCTTCGCTTGGACCCGCGTGGATGCGGAAAAGTGCGGGTTCTTGATGTTTTTCCATCAAGTTTGCCGCCGCAATATTGGCGAGGATCATACATTCTTCAATGATTTTATGCGCATCATTACGAATGACGGGTTCAATCCGCTCAATACGTCCCATTTCATTGAACACAAATTTGCTTTCAATGGTTTCAAAGTCAATCGCCCCTCGCTGATGACGAGCGTCAACCAGTGTTTGGTACATCAGGTGAAGTTCTTTTAAATGTGGGACAAGTGCATGATAACGGGTACAAAGTTCTTCATCGTCTTCTAAAATGCGTGCGACTTTGGTATAGGTTAAGCGCGCATGCGAATTCATCACTGCTTCATAGAATTCGTAGCCCGTGATTTTCCCTTTCGCAGAAACATTTAACTCACAGACCATACACAAACGATCAACCTGTGGATTGAGTGAACAAAGCCCATTGGAGAGAATTTCGGGTAACATCGGGACAACACGATTAGGGAAATAGACAGAGTTTCCACGTGCGTGTGCCTCGTTATCGAGGGCTGTTCGGAGACGAACATAATAGCTGACATCAGCAATCGCCACCCATAGCTTCCAGCCCCCGCCACGTTTTTTCTGGCAAAAAACTGCATCATCAAAATCGCGTGCATCTTCACCATCAATAGTGACTAACGGGAGATGGCGTAAATCAACACGCCCTGCTTTCGCTTCTTCAGGTACTTCTTCTCTGAGTTTTTCCACTTGTTTGAGTACCGTATCAGGGAAAACATGAGGAATATCATGGTTGCGGATAGCAATTTCCACTTCCATTCCTTTTGCCATATTTTCACCGAGAATTTCGGTAATTACGCCAACAGGTTGGCTAAATGTAGCCGTACGTGGTTTTAATTCCACCACCACGACTTGTCCCATACGTGCACCTTGACGATGCTCATTAGGAATTAAAATATCGCGGTTAATTCGACTGTCATCTGGTACCACATAACCAATGCCATCTTCTAAGAAAAAACGACCGACAATCTGTTTTTTACGTTGTTGTAGGACACGGACGATGCGGACTTCTTGGCGTCCTCGACGATCAAACCCACTCGGTTGAGCAAGCACATAATCACCGTGCATGACCCGTTGCATTTGGCTGTTTGAAATAAACCAATCACTGTCTTTGCCTTCTACTTGTAAAAAACCATATCCATCACGGTGACCTAATACTGTGCCTTTTAATAAATCTAGTTTTTCAGGTAAGACATAGCGTTTGCGTTTGGTGAATACAAGTTGTCCATCATTTTCCATGGCTCTTAAGCGACGGCGCATGGCTTCTTGTTGAGTTTCATCTTTGATGGAAAACGTTGTTAATAGTTCTTCTTTTGAAATAGGGGCATGATGTTGACGAATGGTATCAAGAATAAACTCACGGCTAGGAATCGGGTTCTCATATTTCGCCAACTCCTCTTGATAGTTTGGATCTTGCAAAGCTTGATTTTTTTTGATTTTTGGCATAATGGCTCCCTCTGTGAATGGCTATGCGCATTCGTTTGATTTACCCAAGTTTGACACTCTGGGGTATTGAAAGCAAGTAAAAAACCTGCTCGCTACAGAAACAACCCATGACATGCTGAATCGTGGAGAATGAAAGCGTAAAGACAAAGCAAATTTCGATAATTTACAGAAAATTCTCTGTTATAAAGGTACATTTTTTGATACATTTAGCACAATTTTTCAATACTCACAGTTGAGTGTCCATTATTTAATTTAGTTCAGCGGAATTCTTATGTTATTTAAAAAAATTCGAGGCTTATTTTCAAATGATCTGTCTATCGATCTTGGTACGGCGAATACGTTAATTTATGTCAAAGGTCAGGGGATCGTGTTAGATGAACCATCTGTCGTTGCTATTCGTCAAGAGCGTTCAGGTGCATTAAAAAGTATTGCGGCGGTTGGTAAAGATGCCAAATTAATGTTAGGCCGTACACCAAAAAGCATTGTCGCTATCCGTCCAATGAAAGATGGGGTAATTGCCGATTTTTTTGTGACCGAAAAAATGTTGCAATACTTCATTAAACAAGTGCATAGCAGTAATTTTATGCGTCCAAGTCCAAGAGTGTTGGTTTGTGTGCCAGCAGGGGCAACGCAAGTTGAACGCCGTGCAATTAAAGAGTCGGCGATTGGGGCAGGGGCACGTGAAGTATATTTGATTGAAGAGCCGATGGCGGCAGCGATTGGGGCAAAGCTCCCCGTTTCTACTGCAACAGGCTCAATGGTCATTGATATTGGGGGGGGCACCACGGAAGTTGCTGTAATTTCTTTAAATGGCATCGTCTATTCGTCTTCAGTACGCATTGGTGGGGATCGTTTTGATGAAGCGATTATTTCTTATGTGCGTAAAACCTTCGGCTCGATTATTGGTGAGCCAACTGCGGAACGTATTAAGCAAGAAATTGGTAGTGCGTTTGTTCAAGAAGGCGACGAAATCCGTGAAATTGAAGTACATGGTCATAACCTAGCAGAAGGTGCACCTCGTTCATTCAAACTCACCTCCCATGATGTACTAGAAGCTATTCAGGCACCATTAAATGGTATTGTTGCCGCGGTGCGTACAGCATTAGAAGAGTGCCAACCAGAGCATGCGGCGGATATTTTTGAGCGTGGAATGGTATTAACTGGCGGTGGTGCGTTGATTCGTAATATTGATGTCTTACTGTCAAAAGAAACGGGTGTCCCGGTTATCATCGCGGATGATCCTTTAACCTGCGTTGCCCGTGGTGGTGGTGAAGCGTTAGAGATGATCGATATGCACGGTGGTGATATTTTTAGCGACGATATCTAATATGAGTTAAAAGTGCGGTAAAAATCGACCGCACTTTTACTTCTCTTTTCTTGCTGACAAGGCTAACCTAACGCAGATATGAAACCCATTTTCGGAAAAGCACCGCCCTTAGGTCTTCGTTTAATTTTGGCTATTTTGGCTTCTATTGCACTGATTGTGTCAGATGGACAATCTAATGCCATGATTAAAGCGCGTAGTATCATGGAAACCGCGGTAGGGGGATTGTATTATCTTGCTAATACCCCTCGAACAGTGCTGGATGGGGTGTCGAATAATTTAGTTGATACCAATAAATTGCAAATTGAGAATCGCGTTTTACGTGAGCAGCTACGTGAGAAAAATGCTGATTTGTTATTATTGGATCAATTAAAAGTTGAAAACCAGCGCCTGCGTTTATTACTCAATTCTCCCCTGCGTACTGATGAATATAAAAAAATTGCTGAAGTCTTGACGGCGGAAACCGATGTCTATCGTAAACAGGTAGTGATTAATCAAGGCGAGCGTGATGGCGCGTATGTGGGACAACCTATTATTGATGAAAAAGGCATTGTGGGGCAACTTATCTCAGTAGGGGAAAATACGAGCCGAGTTTTATTATTAACTGATGTCACACACTCGATTCCCGTGCAAGTTCTGCGTAATGACGTACGTTTAATTGCCAGTGGCACGGGGCGTAATGATGAACTGAGTTTAGATCATGTTCCTCGCTCGGTGGATATTGTCAAAGGGGATCTATTAGTGACCTCTGGACTCGGTGGCCGTTTTTTAGAAGGCTATCCCGTTGCCATTGTGGAGTCAGTCTCACGTGATGGACAAAATTATTTTGCCACCGTCACGGCCAAACCCTTAGCCTCAATTGAACGTTTACGCTATGTCCTACTTTTATGGCCGACGAATGAAGAAATGCGTAAAGTCCGCTCTATTTCACCAGAAGATATTCGACGTACTGTACAACAACGTTTGGAAAACCAAGGTGCTGAAGCAGACAAGGTAACAAAAACGTTGGTGAAAGAGGAAAGTGAAACACCGCCTTCTGAGTCAGAGGAGGCGAGCCCAACACTTGAAAACCCAGCTGAAAATAATCCGTTGCCGACAATAACAGAGACACCATCGAGAGAGGAGCCCTGATGCAAAAGCGTTTAATCTTACAATGGTTAATTTTGACTTGTACGTTTATTGTGGCATTGGTGATGGAGATCGCACCTTGGCCAACAGATTTCCAAAATTTTAAACCTGCCTGGTTAGTGCTTGTCCTATTATATTGGACCTTGTCTTTGCCTAACAAGGTGAGTATTGGGTCTGCGTTCGTGCTCGGTGTGATTTGGGACTTAGTGCTAGGATCCATTCTAGGTGTACACGCGCTGGTTTTATCACTTTTTACCTATTTGGTCGCACTGAATCATTTAGTCGTGCGTAATTTGTCACTCTGGATGCAAAGCTTATTAGTGGTTATGTTTGTTTTTGCGCTTCGATTCAGTATTTTTCTCGTTGAGTTACTTTTGCATAGCGCATCCTTTAATTGGCAAGAAAGCTATGGTGCATTAGCGAGTGGGATATTATGGCCATGGGTGTTTTTACTTTTGCGTAAAATTCGTCGCCAATTACAGCTACATTAACCCATTTGTTTGCAGTCTTTAGCCATAATGGTCCGCATGTTCTGCCATTTGGCCTTTACGCCACTCTATTGTACTAAATAGACCAAGTGAATTATCCACTAAGCGAACATATTCTAGCTCAACTTGCCAAACGGTGAGTTGATCAATTAAGTGATGGGAATATTCTGTTTTATATAAAGCACGGGCTTTTTCTGCCTGAGTTGAGAATAATTGACTCGATCGACCTGTAAATTGTACACCTTGTAAAGAGGGAACAAATCTTGTTGGAACAAAAATAGTTCCCGCGACACGAGAATTATTGCGAATCACTTTCGCGTGATGCGTTTGATCACCTGTAATATAAATTAATCTATTTTCTTTTTCGTCGAAAATATAATAAAAGGCATTTGCCCAAGGGAGATTATTTTCTGTACAGGCAAGAGTAAATAAGTATTGTTTTTTAATAAAATCGACTACTCGCTTATGCATATATTTTTCTCAATTTATTATTTTACGAAAAATGTTAAAATTTGTTCTCATTTTGACATAATTTTGTACAAATAGTAAATAACTATTGGTAATAAATACAAGTACATAACCATTTTTATTTTACAGTCATTTTGGTTATTTTTTGAACTTTATCTATTTGTAGAAGATTATTTTTTTATCACACTCATATTGTCTTTTTATTTACATGGAAATTTTCTTATGTATTTATCACATAGAAAAAGTGGGAAAACTCAGAAAATAATATAAATACAGCGCGGAAAGGCTCAAGAGAGGCTAAATAGCCCTCTCTTGAACAGTGAAGTTAACGTAAAAAGGCAGGGATTTTATTTTCGTACTCAGCGATTTTGGCTTCATGTTGCAAAGTCAGGCCGATATTGTCTAACCCATTTAATAAGCAATGACGACGGAAAGGATCGATTTCAAAGCAATAGACTTTGTTATTGGCAGTGACGGTTTGCGCTTCGAGATCGACCGTAATAGTGGCACCTTCATGAGCGTTTACAAACTGGAATAATTCTTCCACTTCCTCATCACTTAGGCGAATCGGTAACATCTGATTATTCAAGCTATTGCCATAAAAAATATCGGCAAAACTCGGGGCAATAATCACCCGAATACCATAATCATCCAATGCCCAAGGGGCGTGCTCACGAGAAGAACCACAACCAAAGTTTTCACGTGCTAATAAAATACTGGCACCTTGATAACGAGGGTAATTTAAGACGAAATCAGGATTAGGCTGTTTTCCTTCCTCGTCTAAAAAACGCCATTCATGAAAAAGATGCTGACCAAAACCTGTGCGGGTCACTTTTTGTAAGAACTGTTTTGGAATAATGGCATCCGTATCGACATTAGAGGCATCCAATGGCACGGCGATACCCGTGTGTTGTTTAAATTCTTTAGGCATATTATTTCTCTCTTACGTATTGATTCTGTTATGTTGTACCGTACCTGTTATTTTGTTACTTTTCTTTATTTCACCAAAGAAAAGTAACCAAAAGAAAGGCGACCCTGCGATTTTGCTTTTCTTCGTTTAAAGAAAATTTTCTTAACGGAAAGTTAGTTGTCTTCGCTTTGCTACGCAACGTTATTTTCCTAACAATCCCCACTATACTCAGGCAGTTTACACGGGGGATCGGTCGGCACAGTGATAAAGTGCGGTTAGTTTTAAAAAAGTTTTTCTGTTTTCCCCTCTTGGTTTAAGAGGGGAATGTGGTTAATGTAATTCCACGTTGCGGATGTCGACAAATTTACCGTAAACCGCTGCCGCCGCAGCCATCGCTGGGCTGACTAAGTGGGTACGTCCGCCTCGGCCTTGGCGACCTTCAAAGTTACGGTTACTGGTGGAAGCGCAACGTTCACCAGGTTCTAAGCGGTCGTTGTTCATGGCTAAACACATTGAACAACCCGGTAAACGCCATTCAAAGCCCGCTTCGATAAAGATTTTATCTAATCCTTCTTTTTCCGCTTGCTCTCTGACTAAACCCGAACCGGGTACAACCAAGGCTTGTACCCCCTCAGCAACTTTACGCCCTTTGGCGACGGCGGCGGCTGCACGTAAGTCTTCGATACGAGAGTTGGTGCAAGAACCAATAAAGACCTTGTTAATCGCCACGTCAGTTAATTTAATGCTGTGTGGTAAATCCATGTAAGCTAAGGCTTTTTCTGCGGATTGACGCTCAATCGGATCGGATATGTCTGCTGGATTTGGAATGCATTGATTAATGCCGATCACTTGACCAGGGTTGGTCCCCCAAGTCACTTGTGGTTCGATTTCACTGGCCTCTAAGGTGACAACCGTATCAAATTCTGCGCCTGCATCAGTCTGTAAGGTTTTCCAATAGGCGACTGCCTCATCCCAATCTTTACCTTTGGGGGCATAAGGTTTGTCTTTTAAGTAGGCGAAGGTGGTGTCATCAGGGGCAATAATGCCGGATTTGGCACCTAATTCGATCGCCATATTGCAGACAGTCATGCGCCCTTCCATAGACAGATCGCGGATCGCTTCACCACAAAATTCCACCACATGTCCAGTGCCGCCACCCATGGTGGTTTTGCCGATGATCGCTAACACGATATCTTTGGCGGTGATGCCTTCACGCACTTTACCACGCACTTCAATTTTCATTTTTTTGGCTCGCGCCTGTTTGATGGTTTGTGTGGCAAGTACATGCTCGACCTCAGAGGTACCGATACCAAAGGCTAATGCGCCAAATGCGCCATGAGTCGCGGTGTGGGAATCTCCGCATACAATGGTCATACCGGGTAAGGTGAGCCCTTGTTCTGGTCCCATCACATGCACAATCCCTTGATTGATGTGATTAATATCGTAAAGCGTGATGCCAAACTGCTCAGTGTTTTTAGCTAATTCCACCATTTGTACCCGTCCCATTTCGCCAGAACCTGCTAAATCGCGGCTATCAGTCGGGACATTATGATCCATAGTTGCGATAGTTTTGCTAGGCTGACGTACGCTACGTCCCATCGCACGTAAGCCATCAAAGGCTTGTGGCGAAGTGACTTCATGCACTAAATGGCGATTGATGTAAAGCAATGGCGTTTCGCCACTGGCTTCATGAACGATGTGAGCATCGAAAAGTTTTTCGTATAGGGTTTTGGACATTGTGTTATTCCTAATGATGTTTGAGTTTTAATTATTTTATTCTGAGCCTTTCTCTCCTTTTTTGCTTGTGCAAAAAAGGAGCAAAAAACACACCCCGACTAAACTGCTTATCCGCTTTCCGTGTGGATTTTTTTCACGGAAAATAAGTTGTCTTCGCCTTGCTACGCAACGTTATTTTCCTAAAAATCCCCACTACACTCCGGCAGTTTACACGGGGACAATGTTAATATTGATAAAAAAGTGCGGTGACAAAAACTTTAGTTTTTGAACGTTGGCTTTGCCAACGGTGGCGAAGCCATAGTAATCGTCAAGAACGAGTACGTATAGTTTTTTAACAGTTTTTATTCTACCGCTTGGGCGATGAGGTCGCCCATTTGTTGGGTTGAAAGTGGTTGGCTTTCATCAGCTAAATCAGCGGTGCGGTGTCCTTCTGCGAGGACTTTTTTCACGGCGTTTTCAATGGCGGTGGCGGCGTCGTTTAAGTTGAAACTGTGACGTAGCATCATTGCAGCCGATAAAATTTGGGCAATTGGGTTGGCGATGCCTTTGCCTGCGATATCTGGTGCAGAGCCACCAGCCGGTTCGTATAACCCAAAGCCTTTTTCGTTCAAACTTGCCGACGGTAACATCCCCATTGAGCCAGTGATCATGGCACATTCATCGGAGATGATATCGCCGAAGATATTCGAGCAAAGTAACACATCAAAAAACTCAGGCTGTTTGATTAATTGCATCGTGGCGTTATCAATATAGATATGATCTAATTTTACCTCTGGATATTCTTTTGCCACTTCACACACCACTTCTCGCCATAACACTGAGCTCATTAACACGTTTGCTTTATCTACTGAAGTCACGTGTTTTGTGCGTTTCATTGCAGTGTCAAACGCGACGCGGGCAATGCGTTCGATTTCATAACGATGATACACTTCGGTATCAAAGGCTTTTTCGTTAGCCCCTTCGCCTTCACGCCCTTTCGGTTGACCAAAATAAATGCCACCCGTTAATTCGCGCACAGTGACCATATCAAAGCCTTTAGCGGAGATATCTGCACGCAATGGACAGAATTTTTCTAAACCTTGGTAAAGGGTGGCGGGACGTAAGTTACAGAATAAGGCAAAGTGCTTGCGTAAAGGCAGCAAGGCACCACGTTCTGGTTGTTGGGCGGGTGGGAGGTGTTCCCATTTTGGGCCACCTACGGAGCCAAATAAAATCGCATCACTTTCTTCACAACCTTTTAGCGTGGCCTCTGGTAATGGTGTGCCGTGGTTGTCGATAGCAATACCACCCACATCAAAGGTACGGTAATTTAATTTGAATGCGTATTTTTGTTGTACGACATCTAACACTTTAATGGCTTCTGCCATAATTTCTGGCCCGATACCGTCGCCACTTAATACAGCGATGTTGAATGTTTGCATTTGGTTTTTTCCTTTTATCTTTTAATGAACTTGTATTGGATGTAGGTGTTAATTTAATTTTTCAGTGTTGTTACTTTTCTTTGCGTCGCCAAAGAAAAGTAACCAAAAGAAAAGCGACCCTGCTAAGCCTTATTCCCTTTCTCCATTCACATTTTTTAAACGGAAAATTTAGAACTCACCAACTTTGTTGGCTCAAACAAGCTAAATTTTCCTAAAAATGTGAATTCCGTTCGGCGGCTTAGAAGGGAACCCATAACTCTCTCAAAAGTGCGGTGTGTTTTGGGAAATTTTTACACGCCAGCAATTTTATGTAATTTCAAGTCTGCGACTTTTTGTGAACGATAAATCGCATTAATAGCATGAATCAATGCTCTGGCGGAGGATTCGACAATGTCAGTGGCAAGACCGACACCGTGGAAACGTCTGCCTTCGTGCTCCACGACGATATCCACCTGACCTAAGGCTTCTGCGCCTTCTCCTTTGGCTGTTAAGTTGTAATGAAGCATATTGATATTTAATTCCGTGATGGACAAGATGGCATTGTACACCGCATCAACAGGCCCATTCCCCCCATTAGATACTTGGCTGATTTTTTTGCCATCTAATTCTACTTGGACGAAGGCGGAAGCAGGTAAATGGCTGATACATTGTGAGGTGATCACATCTAAGGTTAAGCGATCTTCATCGCCTTGTTGCATATCAATAAAGGCAAGGGCTTCCAAATCATAGTCGAACACTTGTCCTTTTTTATCCGCTAATTTCAAGAAAGCAGCATAAAGTTTGTCTAAATCGTAATCGCTTTCTTGGTAGCCCATGTCGCTCATGTGGTTTTTCACTGCAGCGCGACCAGAGCGAGCAGTTAAGTTTAATTTTTCTTTCTTCAAACCAATGCTTTCTGGCGACATAATTTCATAGGTATTTTTATGTTTCACCATACCGTCTTGGTGAATACCTGAAGAATGAGCAAAGGCATTTGACCCCACAATCGCTTTATTTGGTTGAATTGGCATATTACATAGTTGGCTTACCATTTGGCTGACTCGGTGGATCTCTTGTGTGTTAATACGGGTATCTAAACCATTGAACATATCTTGGCGCGTTTTAATCGCCATGACCACTTCTTCTAGTGCGGTATTGCCTGCGCGTTCACCGATACCATTAATGGTACACTCAATTTGTCGTGCGCCATTTTGAATAGCGGTTAATGAGTTAGCGGTTGCCATGCCTAAATCGTTGTGGCAATGAACAGAAATGATCGCTTTATCAATATTCGGCACACGATTCATCACGTTGGCAATAATATCGCCATATTGATAAGGTAAGCAGTAGCCTACGGTATCGGGAATATTGACGGTGGTTGCCCCCGCTTTAATGGCTGCTTCCACAATACGACAAATATTATCAACGCCAGTACGTCCCGCATCTTCGCAAGAAAATTCGACATCGTCGGTGTAGTTTCTGGCACGTTTTACAGCATTGATCGCCATCTCGACCACATCTTCAAAAGTACGGCGTAATTTGGCTTCCACATGTAAGGCGGAGGTGGCAATAAACGTGTGGATTCGGAATGCTTCAGCCACTTTTAATGCTTCCGCTGCGGCATCAATGTCTTTATCCACTGCGCGAGATAAGGCACAGACTCGGCTATTTTTTATATGACGCGCAATCGTTTGGACTGACTCAAAATCCCCGGCAGAAGAAATAGGGAAACCGACCTCCATGACATCAACGCCTAGACGTTCCAAGGCGAAAGCAATTTGTAATTTTTCTTTTACGGTTAAACTGGCTTTTAATGCTTGTTCGCCATCACGTAATGTGGTGTCAAAAATAATGATGTTGTTGTTTGCCATATGTTGTCCTTATTCTTCTTTGCCTTGTGCTGTTTAGAGTATAAAAAGGGTATTTTTACATAAAAAAGACCCGCTATTGTGCGGGTCTATTGGTTGGATACTTTACTGTTTTTTATCCACAACCTAGCCGCACAATGACTGTGTGAGCAGAAGGTTGAGAGATAAAGAAAACAGGGTAAACATAAAGTAAAAATCCTTGTTTTGAAACGGTAACGGATTTCATATTACCGATTAATATAATGCTGTCAAATAAAATTTTAGTGTTTAATTTGTTTTTGTGAGGGGTTTTTAGAAAGGGGGTAGGATAAAAATCTCTTATTTTTGCTTCTTTTAGTTTGTCATTCTATATTATCCAATACGGATATGGTTTTTATACTGTATTTTTCATAATGTATAAAAAATACCACTTTTTTATACGTGGTCGGAAACTTGAAAGTCAGTCAACTCGTGCAGGTATGCGTTGTTATGGTTTGTCGTCGTTCTAGAAGGTGACAAGCTCAACTAACTAATTATGAGTTGGATACCTTTCTCAATCAGTTTATCACGCATTTCTTTAGGTAAATTATCATCAGTCACAATCGTATGGATTTTTTCTAAACCACAAACAATATTTGGCGTTTTGCGCCCAAATTTACTGGAGTCAGCCAGGACAATAATTTTTTTGGCTGCATTACACATTAATGAGCTGACGCGATAAACTTCATTAAAGGTGGTTAAGCCCACCTCAAGATCAAGGCCGTCAGTGCCAATAAATAATGTGTCAAAGGTCGAACCGATAAAAACGGATTCAGCAAAATAGCCATGAAATGAAGCGGATTTTTCACGAAATGAGCCACCAGACATCAATAGGTTATACGATTTATTGAGTTGTAACACTGCATTAAAAATAGTTAAGCTATTTGTCATGATAGACAAGTTATCAAATGCGGTTAGATTGGGGATAATTTGTAGGACGGTGCTCCCCGCATCGAAGATAATGGAATCGCCTTCGTTGATCAG
This sequence comes from Bisgaard Taxon 45, assembly GCA_049888895.1. Taxonomy (GTDB): domain Bacteria; phylum Pseudomonadota; class Gammaproteobacteria; order Enterobacterales; family Pasteurellaceae; genus Pasteurella. The sequence continues at coordinate 32,110 of JBLUWJ010000004.1, forward strand.
CGTAGCGGCTTTTTTGCCGATTCGTTGCTTTTGATTGAGGTTAACATTCGCTTTAAAATCAATCGGTGGATCTTGCTCAAGATCTTTTTGGGTGACGACGACACTGCCATAGGTTCTTAATACTTTATTTTGTTTTTCCAATACAGTGAGGTCTTTACGAATTGTTGCACCAGTGAGATGAAAATGACTCGCTAATTCATCGACTTTGGTTTTTCCATGCGTCATTAAATAATTAAAAATATGTTGCTGTCTTTCAAAAGGTTTCATGTTCTTTCCTTATCTTAGCAAGCATATTTTTGTGCTATCTTGCTAATCATCTTCCAGTTTTTTGAGCACATCAAGTAGTGTGGGGAATTGTGCATCTGCAATGGCAAATTGGGCATTTTGGTAATGTGTATTCACAACAAATGTGCGTAGATTTGCTGCTTTAGCGGCAATCAAGCCCACCACACTGTCTTCAATAACCAGACTTTCTTTAGCTGGAATACCTAATTTTTCAATGGTTTTTAGGTATACCGCAGGGTGTGGTTTTCCAAACTGCTCATCATTTGCACTGCATTGGAATGTAAAGTAATCCCATAATTTTAATTTATCAAATACCGCTTGAATAATTATCGGGGGAGATGAGGTCGCGACGGCCATTTTAATCTGTTTTGCTTTAAGGTAATTGAGCAATTCATAGAGCCCCAACATCGGCTTACCTTCTTGCAAAATGGCTTGATGTGCACGGGTTAAAATCGTATCCGCTAATATTTGTGTGGTAGTCGGCAAATTAAAATGTTCGATCCAAATATTGGCAATTTCGTCAATCCGTTGACCACGAGTCAATTGTTCGCAGGTTTGTATCGTAATGTGAATACCAAAATTTGCTAAGGCATCAATTTGCGCTTTTGCCCATTGTGGCTCAGAGTCAATGATGACACCGTCCATATCAAAAATAACACTACTTATTTTCATTTATTTTCAACCATATTATAAGTATTTTGTCGTTAAAAGTGTATCAATTGAAAGAAAAAAGTTTCATTTGGTTACTTTAGCTTCTATATAAAGATGAAATGGCAATTTTTAAGGCAAATTGTGATTTTTTATCTTTGGGAAAAATATGTTCTGGTTGGATTTGATCGACTTTTAAGCCAATGACGGGTTCACATTTTTGTGGGCGAGCAAATACAGAAAGCCCTTTCATCTGTAAACTATCAATAACCATATCATTCTCATCTACGGCCAATACAATGAGTGACTTTGGATTAAAGCGTCCACTGTTTCTGCCTGTTAAAATCTTACCTTTTTGGCTAATCGCCATAAAGGCTCGATTAAAGGCGGTGATTTGTAGCCAACCAAGGATAATTTGCATCAGCCACATAAATGCAGCAAAGAAAATCAATATTGTTATGTTATCCATGTCCCCTCCAAAAATTGAAATAACTTTTAGCCAAGTTTTGAAAGTTCAGTGCCAAATAGCGGGCTGTTTTCGTAACAAGGCTAAAAGTTAGCGTACTGTTGTTCGCTTAGAACATTACTTGACCACCAGTGATATTAATTGATTGGCCTGTACAATAAGAGGCTTCTTCACTGGCATAGAATTTCAGTACGTTCAATACATCTTGATAATCACAACCACGTTTAAGTGGTACTTTATCAATGTACACTTGTTCAACTTGATCTTCAGGAATACCTAATTTCTTCGCGTATTGAGGGATCAAAGATTGGAACATTGGTGATTTGAGTAAGTTACCTAACATTAATGAATGTACGGTAATGCCGTGATCAGCAAGATCCAAGGCAAGAGACTGGGTTAAACCTACACCACCGAATTTCGCCGCACTATAACCTGAGTTGTATTTACTACCTACTTTACCTGATTTAGAGTTGATTTGGATAATACGACCTTTCACACCATCACGGATCATTAAGCGAGAGAAGTGTTTCGCACATAAGAAGTAACCAGTTAGGTTAACTTTGACAGAAAGATCGAAATCTTTTAACTCGAAATCCCAAATTGGAGAGGCTTTCGCAGTACCTGCACTATAAACGAGTAGGTCAACTCGTCCAAACGCTTCATCTGTGGCATGGGCGAGGTTTTCAACGCTTGCTTCATCACCCGCATCTACTTGTACGCCAACAGACTGACCTTCACCACGCTGTGTATTAATACGTGCCGCAACTTGTTTGGCATTTTCACCATTAAGGTCAGCAACGACAACACGGTATCCCGCTTCAGCGAGACCTTCAGATAAGAAGGCACCTAATGTTTGGCCTCCACCAACAACGACTGCAACTTTTGACATAACTTTTTCCTTCTAAAATTAAAATGGATTATTCTTCATCACGTTTGATAATTAACACACTATCAATTGCCACGCTTTGCGGTGGTGTTCCTTGGAGGTGAATACTTCCAGGGAATTCTGCCTCCGTTGCACTATCAAAGCGCCAAGTCACATGGCCAAGCTCTCTGAGATTTTTGTTCGCAACATTCCCGATGGCGGTGATGGAGTAGGTTTGTTGGTCAAAATTTACTTGATCACCAACCTGTAAGTCATCAAGTAATTCTCCATGTGCAAGAATATAGCAGTAGTCCACTATTCCTTCTGGCACGCCTTGTTTAAACGTGATCAGCATACCATCTTCTAAGGCTTCGGCTGCTGAACTGCCAACGTCAGTAAATTTGGTTTGATAAAGCGTCTTCATTACTAAATCCTTACCTGCGTCAATTTAAGTTAAGTGGATATAATGGACGTATTAGAAACGTCCATTACGTGAAGTTTAATGATAAATAAAGGCGGAAACTAACCATGCGACGAGTACTGTTGGTGCCCCTGTTAAGAAACGGCCAACTAGTACAGCAGGTACGCCAACGCGTACGGTATCTTGTTTTGCTTCTGCCATTGATAGACCTACTGGGATGAAATCACAAGCCGCTTGAGCATTGATCGCAAATAATGCAGGTAGGGCGAGATGTGGAGGAATATTGCCTAAACCAATTTGCGTTCCCACTAAAACACCAATGACTTGTGCAATAACTGCGCCTGGTCCCAAGAATGGTGAAAGAAGCGGGAAAGAACAGATCAAGGCTAGCGTGACGAGTCCTATTGGGCTGTTTGCTAAAGGTGTTAAGCCATGAGCAATTAAATCACCTAAACCAGAAGCAATAATAATACCAATTAAAGCAGAAACGAACGCCATAAATGGCAAAATCGTTTTTAGTACGGTGTCAATTGTGTCTCGTCCAGCCTGGAAAAAGACTGCAACAATAGATCCCATTCCAATCCCAATTTTGGCGAGTAAACCATCGCTTTGTTCCGTAATTTTTTTATTGGCATCGTATTCTTTGTATTGTTGAGCAGGCGCAGCTGTGGCCGCTTCTTTTACCTGTTCTGTTACAGGCAGATCTGAATCGATCAACTGAATATTTTGTGGTTTAACACCTGAAACATAAATATCTTCAACAATATATTGCGCCAACGGGCCTGATTTACCCGTTGCATGTACGTTAATCGTTGGAATGCGACGTTTTGGATAAAGCCCACAACGTAGTGTGCCACCACAGTCAATAATCGCAATACCGATTTCTTCTACAGCAGGTTCACCTTCTTTAAAACCATCTACCGCTTCCCAACCAGTCAGTTCAATTAATCTATCAACAATAGCTGGACGCGTGCCGCCTGTCATATAAAGAATTTTTTTTCCTTCGACTAATGGCAGCGTTAAAGGACCACCCCAACCACTATTCCCTTTTTCAATATAAATTGCTTTATTCATAATCTGTTGCTCCTTATTCACAAGGTGATTAATGCGATATTCTCACTTCTCTATCTAGTTTAATTCCCATTCTTTTCTCGAAAAGTGCGGTAGTAAAATCAGTCACCCATCCACGGAAAAAGTTGGTTACCATACCGACTAACAAGTAACTGATTGCTAACGGACCAAGCGGTAAACCTAATGTGGTTAAGCCACTTGCGATACCTAAGTAAACAAAGAGTTCGCCTGGATTAATGTGTGGGAATAATCCATTCATTGAATGGCAGCTATATGAAGCAGCAGCGTAATAGCTCGGTTTGTAACGTTCAGGTAAGAAACGACCTAAACTTAATGTCATGGGATTACAGAAAATAAACGTACCAATGACGGGCAAAATTAAATAGCGAGAGATGGGATTGCCGGCACTACGTTGGGCAAGACGCTCAATACGTTCTTGTCCAATAAACTTAATTAAAGCATTCATGACAACTAAGAGAGAAATTAATAAAGGTAAGATGCCTGTCATCATACTCACTAAAACTTCACCACCTTTCTGGAATAGCCCAATAAACCACTCGGCACCATGTGTAATGTATTCGATCATACGACCTCCTATAATGAAGAGTTGAAATTGTGTTGCTGTAGAACGACAACGTGCTTGATCATAGATCATTTCTGTTTTAAAAAAAGTGAGTTAGATCACAGTTCGAAAACAAATTTATCAAAATGAAATAAAAATATTTTATTTTGATTTTTTATTTTTCATTTTTCATTTCTTTTAGTGTGATAAGACGAATATTCACTCTGAAATATAGAAATAGTATAAAGTATGAACGAAAGACGATGAAAAAAGCGGAAAAGAAGGGGAGAAAATAACAAAAAAGTGCGATAAACCATGTTCTACATGGATAACGCACTTTGTTAAAAAACGTATTAGAAGGTATCGCATTGATTAGGATCGCCACTGTTTAAGCCTCGTTTGAACCAATGTAAACGTTGCGCTGCGGTACCGTGAGTAAAGCTATCTGGTACGACATAACCTTGAGAGCGTTTTTGTAATCGATCATCGCCCACTGCTTCAGCCGCATTGAAGGCGTTTTCAATATCACCGGTTTCAAATAGTCCTGTTTTGCTCGCTTGATATGCCCAAACCCCCGCAAAGCAATCTGCTTGGAGTTCTACTTTAACGGAAAGTTGATTGGCTTGTGTTCGGCTTGTTTGTCCTTGCAGTTGATGTACTTTCGGTAAGATACCAAGCAGATTTTGGATATGATGTCCCACTTCATGTGCAATTACATAAGCAAATGCGGCCTCGCCGTCAGCTCCAAGTTTCGTTTTCATGTCCTGATAAAAGGATAAATCCAGATACACTTTACGATCATTCGGGCAATAAAAGGGACCCATGGCAGATTGCCCCGTGCCACAAGCCGTATGGGTTACACCATTATAGAGTACCATTACTGGTGGTTGATAATGTTGTTGGTGACGGCTAAAGTAGTTGCCCCAGACTGTTTCTGTATCCGCAAGCACGACTCGAGATAAACTGTTGAGTTCTTGTTCTTCTTCACTCGCCAATGGACTAGATTGTTGCATGTCAAAATCAGGAGTGCCGACTAAACTGGATAAATCCACACCATAATAGGCGCCAATGAGTAAAATAATGATGCCTAAAATGCCCGTTTTCTTACCTCCGCCCAAGCCACGGCGATCTTCTACATTTGTGCTTTCTCGACGACCACGCCAACGCATAATATGTTCTCACTTATTCTCACTAAAAAGATATTTTAGCTTAGATTGTTCAAAGTGCGGTCAAATTTATGCAAGAATTTTCAAGTTATGTAAAGATTTGCCTTAGTCGTGGACTTCACCGCATGATTCCGTTATGGTCTAGTTGATTTTTTAACAAAAGAGGAATGTATTATGGGTTTATTTGATTTTGTCAGTGATATTGGGCGTAAGCTTTTTTCTAAACAAGAAGACGCAGCAGAAGCACTCGCTAAACATATTAAAGAAGATAATCCAGGCATTGAAGACCTCAATGTAAAAGTAGAGGATGGCGTAGCAAGCATTGAAGGGACGGCAAAATCAGCAGGCGCGCTTGAGAAGGCGGTCTTAATGGCGGGTAATGTGGCAGGGATTACCAAAGTCAAGGTAGATAAAGTGGTGATTGTGAGTGGCGAAAGCTTAAGTGGTGACGATGAATTCTATGTGATTCAAAAAGGGGATACGTTGTGGAAAATTGCCGAGAAAACTTATGGTAATGGTAGCAAATACACGGCTATCGTCGAGGCAAATAAAGAAGTGATTAAAGATGCGGATAAAATTTTCCCAGGGCAGAAAATTCGTTTGCCAAAAGCGCTTTAAGACACCTTGATTTTATTGTGATAAAAAGGAAGCCGAGCAAGTCGGCTTCCTTTTTGTTTGGTTTAAAAAATAAACAAATATGCGTTTTTATACGGCATTTTCTCGACTGATGTGTTTTAACCCGCTATAATTCGTCGGTTATTTTTAACTTTAAATTTTTACTAACGTGTTCGGTGCGTGCATTCGCCGAGTGCAAATTCATTTTGAGGTAACATAATGTCATTTACTATTGAAACAACTCAAGGTCTTGAGCGTCGTGTTCAAATCACCGTTCCAGCTGAAACTGTTGAAAGTGCCGTACGTGAAGAATTAAAACGTGTTGCAAAAACGGCACGCGTTGACGGTTTCCGTAAAGGTAAAGTGCCACCACATATCATTGAAAAACGTTTTGGTGCTTCTGTGCGTCACGATGTACTGGGTGATGTATTACAAAGCAATTTCTTCAATGTAATGATTGAACAAAAAGTGAATCTAGCTGGTCGCCCATCTTTTGCGGTTGAGCAATTTGAAGCGGGCAAAGATTTAGTGTTCACTGCAACTTTTGAAGTGTATCCAGAAGTGGCCTTACAAGGTTTAGATCAAATCAAAGTAGAAAAACCAGTGGTTGAAATTACGGATGCAGACATTGATAAAATGATCGATGTATTACGTAAACAACAAGCGACTTGGACGGAAACAGAAGACGCAGCGAAAGCAGAAGATCGTGTTGTGATCGATTTTGAAGGGTCTGTGGACGGTGAAGTATTTGAAGGCGGTAAAGCAGAAGATTTCACCTTATTTATGGGGCAAGGTCGTATGATCCCGGGTTTTGAAGAGGGCATTGTAGGTCACAAAGCGGGTGAACAATTTGAGATTAATGTGACTTTCCCTGAAGAATATCACGCTGAAAACTTAAAGGGTAAAGCAGCTAAATTTGCGATTACCTTGAAAAAAGTGGAAGTGATGGTATTACCTGAATTAACCGATGAATTTGTGGCTAAATTCGGTCCAAACAGCAAAACCGTTGATGATTTACGTAACGAAATTCGCAAAAATATGCAACGTGAATTGAAAAATGCATTAACAGCGAAAGTAAAAGGTCAAGTGATTGACGGTTTATTAGCACAAAATGCCATTGACGTACCGGCATCTGCAGTAGAACAAGAAATCGAAGTGTTACGTGGTCAAGCAGCACAACGTTTCGGTGGTAACAAAGAGCAAGCGGCTCAATTACCACGAGAATTGTTTGAAGAACAAGCAAAACGTCGTGTTCAAGTTGGCTTATTATTAGCGGAAGTGATTGCCTCTCACGAATTAAAAGTGGATGAAGCACGTGCTAAAGCGATGATCGAAGACATTGCGTCTGCTTATGAACAACCGGCTGAAGTGGTTGAATATTACAGCAAAAATAAAGAGTTGATGAACAACATTCGCAACGTGGTATTAGAAGAACAAGCCGTTGACGCAGTACTTGCTAAAGCGCAAGTGACTGAGAAAGCAGCGTCTTTCGATGAAGTGATGAATCCACAAGCGTAATTCGATTTTCGTTTTGCGATTTTCGCTTTTTAAGTGCGGTCAAAATGTTGAAAATTTTGACCGCACTTTTTTATCTTGTGCAAGATTCAATTTAGTGAAATCGGAATTTTCAGGTAGAATAACAATACGATTGAAAAACGGATCATTAATGGATTGAGAGAGGTAGAGATGAGTGTAATTCCTATGGTTGTTGAACAAACCGCAAGAGGTGAGCGTTCTTATGATATTTATTCACGTTTATTAAAAGAGCGCGTGATCTTCTTGGGCGGTGAAGTAGAAGACCGTATGGCAAATTTGATTGTGGCGCAATTATTATTTTTAGAATCTGAAGATCCTGAAAAAGACATTAATATTTACATTAACTCACCAGGTGGTTCGGTGACGGCAGGGATGGCGATTTACGATACGATGCAATTTATCAAACCTGATATTCGCACCCTTTGCGTCGGACAAGCCTGTTCAATGGGCGCCTTTTTATTAGCAGGGGGAACAGCGGGTAAACGTATTGCATTGCCAAGCGCACGTGTGATGATTCACCAACCGCTAGGTGGCTTCCGTGGTCAAGCATCAGATATTCAGATTCATGCGCAAGAGATTTTAAAGATTAAGCAAACATTAAATGAACGTTTGGCATTTCATACGGGTCAAACTATCGAACGCATTGAGCGAGATACAGATCGTGATAATTTTATGTCTGCAGAAGAAGCAAAAGCTTATGGCTTGGTAGATGAAGTATTAGCGAGTCGATAAGTATTAGGGTACAAAATGGAAAAAGACACTGAATTGCATTGTTCTTTTTGTGGCAAAGAACAGAAACAAGTGAGTAAGTTAATTGCGGGGACATCGGGTTATATTTGTAATGAATGTATCGAGTTATGTCATGATATGTTGTTGTCAGATGAGACAGACGTATCAGACACGCCAGAAACTGAAAACGTCGCATCACAAAAGTTACCCACACCACACGAAATTCGTGCGCATTTAGATGATTATGTGATTGGTCAAGATTATGCGAAGAAAGTATTGTCTGTCGCTGTTTATAACCACTATAAACGTTTACGCTCGGATAAACAGATTACAGATGTGGAACTCGGCAAAAGTAATATTTTGTTAATTGGTCCAACGGGAAGTGGCAAAACCTTATTAGCAGAAACCATGGCGCGGATGTTAAATGTGCCTTTTGCCATGGCCGATGCGACGACCTTGACTGAAGCGGGTTACGTGGGTGAAGACGTGGAAAATGTGCTACAAAAATTGGTACAAAGTTGCGACTATGATGTAGAACGTGCTGAGCAAGGCATTATTTACATTGATGAAATTGATAAGATTACGCGTAAATCAGAAAACCCGTCGATTACCCGCGATGTCTCTGGTGAAGGGGTGCAACAAGCATTATTAAAATTAATTGAAGGGACTGTTGCGTCAATCCCGCCACAAGGAGGACGTAAGCATCCACAACAAGAAATGTTGCGTGTGGATACGTCAAAAATTCTGTTTATTTGTGGTGGTGCATTTGCTGGTTTAGATAAAGTCATCGAAAAACGGGTACATGTTGGCTCTGGTATTGGCTTTAGTGCCGAAGTGAAAGGCAAACAAGATAAAGCCACGCTGAGTCAATTATTTGAGCAGGTCGAGCCAGATGATTTAATGAAATTTGGTTTAATTCCAGAGTTTATTGGTCGCTTACCGGTGGTGGCACCGTTGGCTGAGTTAGATGAAGCTGCATTAGTTAAAATTTTAACCGAGCCAAAAAATGCGTTGATTAAACAATACCAAGCATTATTTAGCTTAGAAGAGGTGGCATTGGAGTTCAGCCCAGAGGCGCTGACTGCGATGGCGAAGAAAGCCTTGGCGCGTAAAACCGGTGCCCGTGGTTTACGCTCAATTGTGGAAGCGATTTTGTTGGATACGATGTATGATTTGCCTTCATTACAACATCTTGAAAAAGTGATTGTAGAAGCGAGCACCATTACCGATAATCAACCGCCAACACTGGTGTATAAAGCCTAATTTATACCTATCATATGAAAGTGCGGTTTTTTTACCGCACTTTTTTGCCCTCAAGCTTGATTTATGACGATTTACCCTCATATTTGAGCGAAGTAGCCTAATTTTTAACTAAGAGAGAACGGAATGAGCGCAAAAAAAACACAGCAACAGACCATTCCAGTATTACCATTGCGTGACGTCGTCGTATTTCCTTATATGGTGATGCCATTATTTGTGGGCAGACCGAAGTCAATTCGTAGCCTTGACGAAGCAATGGAAGCTGGGAAGCAGCTATTATTAGTGTCTCAAAAACAAGCTGATTTAGAAGAGCCAACGGTAGAGGATGTGTATCGGGTTGGTACGGTCGCTAATATTATTCAATTATTAAAATTGCCTGATGGCACAGTGAAAGTGCTCGTCGAAGGGCAACAACGTGCCAATATCGAGCAGTTAGAGGATAATGGCGAGTATTTTGCTGCACAAATTCACTTAATTGACACTGAATTTGGTGATGAGAAAGAACTGGAAGTCGTTAAAAAAGCCACACTCGCAGAATTTGAAAAATATGCGAAACTCAATAAGAAAGTGCAACCTGATGTGCATACAGCTCTTGAGCGGATTGAAGAGTTTGATCGTTTAAGTGATACCTTGGCAGCACATATGCCTGTCGCGGTGAAACACAAACAAAAAGTATTAGAAATTGCAAAAGTCGTTGAGCGTTTTGAATATTTGCTTGGTTTGATGGAATCCGAAACGGACTTATTGCAAATTGAGAAACGAATTCGTGGCCGTGTTAAAGAACAAATGGAAAAAACACAGCGCGATTACTACTTAAATGAGCAAATTAAAGCTATTCAAAAAGAGCTAGGCGAAGGGGATAGCGCAGATGAAATTGAGCAACTTCGCCAAAAAATTGAAGAAGCGAAAATGCCAGCTGAGGCAAAAAGTAAAGTCGAAGCGGAATTGCAAAAATTAAAAATGATGTCACCCATGTCAGCTGAAGCGACAGTGGTGCGTAGCTATATTGATTGGATGATTCAAGTACCTTGGCACAAACGGAGCAAAGTGAAAAAGGATCTTGCTAAAGCACAACAAGTGTTAGACGCTGATCATTATGGTTTAGAGCGAGTGAAAGAGCGTATTTTAGAATATTTAGCGGTACAAACTCGTCTCAATCAAATTAAAGGACCTATTTTGTGCTTAGTGGGACCGCCAGGGGTGGGTAAAACCTCATTGGGTCAATCCATCGCGCAAGCGACGGGTCGTCAATATGTGCGTATGGCATTGGGTGGGGTACGTGATGAGGCCGAAATTCGTGGGCATCGCAAAACTTACATTGGGGCATTACCAGGTAAATTGATTCAGAAAATGGCAAAAGTGGGTGTAAAAAACCCGTTATTCTTGCTTGATGAAATCGATAAGATGAGCTCCGATATGCGTGGTGATCCAGCATCAGCATTATTAGAAGTGCTGGATCCAGAGCAAAATACTTCATTTAACGACCATTATTTAGAGGTCGACTATGATTTGTCTGATGTGATGTTTGTGGCGACGTCGAACTCTATGCGCATTCCTGCTCCCTTGTTGGATCGTATGGAAGTGATTCGTCTTTCCGGTTATACCGAAGATGAGAAACTCAATATAGCGACTCGCCATTTGATTGCAAAACAGATGGAACGTAACGGTTTAAAAGCGGGTGAGTTAACCATTGAAGAGAGCGCGATCTTAGATATTATCCGTTATTACACCCGTGAAGCGGGGGTACGTAGTTTGGAACGAGAAATTTCAAAGATTTGTCGTAAAGCAGTGAAAAACTTATTACTCGATAAAAAAGTCAACGCGTTGAAAGTCAATGCAGACAACTTACACGATTACTTAGGGGTGAAACGCTTTGAATTTGGTCGTGCTGATACGCAAAACCGTGTCGGTGAAGTCACTGGTTTAGCCTGGACCGAAGTAGGCGGCGATTTACTGACCATTGAAACAGCGTCAGTCTTGGGTAAAGGTAAATTGACCTATACAGGTTCCTTAGGCGATGTGATGAAGGAATCGATCCAAGCAGCAATGACTGTCGTGCGCGCTCGAGCAGAGAAGTTAGGCATTGCCTCTGACTTCCATGAAAAACGGGATATTCATATTCACGTGCCAGAAGGCGCAACCCCGAAAGATGGTCCAAGTGCAGGGATTGCAATGTGTACAGCCTTAGTGTCCTGCTTGACAGGTAACCCGGTTAAAGCAGATGTGGCGATGACTGGTGAAATTACTTTACGTGGTAAAGTGTTGCCAATTGGTGGTTTGAAAGAGAAACTGCTCGCAGCACACCGTGGTGGGATTAAAACGGTGATTATTCCAAAAGAAAACGTGAAAGATTTGGAAGAAATTCCTGATAACGCAAAAAATAATTTAACGATTCATGCGGTAGAAAGTATTGATGAAGTGTTAACCATTGCGTTAGAGAATGCACCAACTGGGGTTGAATTTATGAAATTGACACCAGTGAGCGCAGCAAAAACAGCTCGTAAGGGGCGCGCACCTTCACGGAAAAGTGCGGTCAATTAATTAATACTTTTATAAATAAAGCCAAATTGTTATGATTTGGCTTATTTTATTTTGCCAGTGCGAAAATCAGGACTTTTGATTATAATCGTACACATCTTTGGTTGATTTAAATACGTATAGGATAATAACAATGTTAATTGAAAAACTTCACAGCATGACAAGCAGTTGGGTTGCCAAATTTCTGTTAGGTTTGATTGCTGTGGCTTTTGTGCTAAGCGGGATTACAGGTTACGTTTTTACGCGGGTCGATACGTCTGCGGTGAAAGTAAATGGTGAAGAGATTTCACAACAAACCTTTTATCAGCGCTATGAATCGGAATCAGAGCGTTTAAGACAGCAACTTGGTGCTCAATTTGCTGCATTATCAGGCTCGCCTGAGTTTGTGGCGGGGTTAAGACAAAGTGTATTAAATAATTTAATTAACCAAGCACTATTACGTCAGTATGCCGATGAGTTAAAAATTGGGATCAGTGATGAGCGAGTCAAACAAGAAATTGTCACCAGCCAATTTTTTCAACAAGACGGTAAATTTGATAATGCGCTTTATCAGCGTATGTTGCAATTAAATGGCTTAACACCAGATGCGTATGCGAATATCGTGCGTGAGGCGCTACGCTTAGAACAGTTACAAACGGGGTTAGCCGAAAGCGAATTTATTGTGCCAGCACAACAAGCACAATTAACGGAATTATTCTTTCAAGCGAGAACAGTACGTTTAGCGCCATTTGCAATCGATCAGGTGATGGACAAGCAAACCATTACTGATGAAGAGGTGAGTGCCTATTACGAGGCGAATAAAGGGGCGTTTTTAGTACCAGAATTAGCCAAAGTGCAATACTTGACATTAACCCGTGCAGATGTCGAAAAACATATTAAAGTGTCTGATGTGGAAATTGCACAATATTACCAAGACAATAAAGCGCTGTATGTTTCTCAAGGTCAGCAACGCTTATCCCATATTCAAGTGGCAACAGAAGAAGAGGCGAAAGAGGTCTATAAAGCGTTACAAGATGGCGCGAACTTTGCAGGGTTAGCCAGTGCGCGTTCGGTAGATAAAATTTCGGCTGAAAATGGAGGGGATCTGAGTTGGACCAGTGCGGGTACATTCCCGAAAGCCTTTGAAGAGGCCGCCAATGCTCTTCAAGTCGGTCAGTTTAGTCAGCCTGTGAAAGTGGATAATCAATACCATATTATCTTGGTCACGGAGCGTAAAGCACCTTCAACCTTACCATTAGAGGTCGTGAAAACGCAGATTGCGGATCAAATTCGTCAAAACTTAGTCAATAATCAGTATTTCTCGATTGAGAAACAGCTTGCAGAAAAAGCGTTTGAGCATCCAGAAGGATTAGAAAAAGCTGCTGAAGTAGCAGGATTGATCATTCAAGAAACAGACTTTTTCTCGGCTAATGATGTGCCAGCAGAATTGAATTATCCGAATGTGATCTCAGCGATTTTTCATTCTGATATTTCACAAGGTGGCGTGAATTCTGAGCCAATGAATGTAGGCGAACAGCATGCGGTATTGGTTCGTGTAATCGAACACAAACCAGAAGGTACGAGAAGTTTAGCTGATGCTAAAACGGATATTATCAACTACTTAAAACGCCAAAAAGCAGAAGACATCATATTGGCTGAGGCGAAGCAAAGCGCACACCGCTTGAATGACAACCCGACCGCTAGCTTACCAGAAGGGATTCAGTTTGGTGCGGAAGAAAAATGGGTCTTTGCGGAAAACCGAGATGCAGCATTAAATAACGTGATTTTTGCGATGTCATTAACGGACAATAAACCGTCTTATGTGGCCGCCAAAGCAAGCAATGGTGAGGTGGTATTGGTAGAATTAAAGCATGTTGAACAAGGCGCCTTAAGCGCTGCAGAAAGTGAATTATTCACCAAACAGCTCGCGCAGGCTCGTCAAGTCGCCCTACAAAACACCTTATTACAAGCCTTACGCGCGAAAGCGAAGATTGAAGTAAATGACAAGTTCTTTCAGCAAAATGAAGAACAATAAAGAGTAAAAAAATCAAAGCCTAGCAAATTTGCTAGGCTTTTTTCTGTTTCAAATTATGGCAATCCCTATCAGTGAGTGTCTGTTTCGGACTGCCAACCTAACCCGATGGCTTTATACAGTAAGACTAAATTCATGGCACAAGCCAATTGGTTTTCGAGTCGTTTTTCTTCTAAATCCAAGGCATCAAGGCGTGCTTGTAGTACGCGATCGAAGGTATAGTCACCATATTGAAATAGTTTTTGCGTATCCCTGACTTGTCGTTGTTGAGTCATACTGGCTTGGTTTAATAAGCGAGCTTGTTGGGTAAGCGAAAATTGCTGTTGGTAGTGCGTTTCGACTTCCGCCAAAGCCTGTAATAAGGTGCGATCATAGTGTAATAAGGCTTGCTGTAAGCGTTGATCGGCGGCTTGAATATTGGCTTGGATCCGTCCTGCGGTGAAAATCGGTAATTGGATTCCTGCACTGAGAAAATTTTGCCAAGCCTGTAATGTCGGTAAGTCAGCATCTAATTTAATTTGTCCAGTTTGCCAGAGAAAATTGAGTGTAAAACGAGGCAATAAATCTGCTTTGGCGCTGGCTAGTTTGGCTGCCTGTGCTTTCACATTAGCACTTTGGGCTTGAATATCAGGGCGTTGATTCAGTAAATCACTTGGCTGTATACCGCTTGGGGGGGAAGGTAAATGAGTGAGTATATCCCTTTTTTGCATTTGTCCCACATCCAACTTAACCTGTTGTGGCGTATCACCAATCAGTACTGCAATGGCATTTTCAGCTGCTGTAAATTGGGCTGCTAATATTGCTTGTTTTGCTTCAAGAGATTGACGTTTGATACGGATTTCATTGCGTTCATAAGCACTGACTTGCCCTGCATCAAAGCGCCCTTCAATATAGTTTTGTAATGTTTTGAGTGCCGTTTGGGTACGTTGCAGTAGCATTTGTTGCTTTTTGCTATGTAGTGCTTGCAAGTAGTAATGGGCTATTTCAGTCGCGATCAGCATTTGTGCACCATAAAATTGTTGCTGTGCACCCAATACTGCAGCTTGTGCAGCATCCGCCTCACTACTTTTTTGACCAAAAATATCCGGTTCCCATGCGACACGTATCCCGCCTAACACGCCACTTGGGGTAATATCCAGTTGTTCGATATCAAGATGTGATTTACCTGTATTGGCAAGGGCAGCAATAGTGGGGAAGCGTGTGGATTGTGCAATTTTTGCAATCGCTTGTGCTTCCCGTATTTTGCTTTTTGCAATCGCAATACTGTGGTTTTGAGCTAGCCCTTGTTGGATTAAACGGCGGAGTTGTGGATCTTGCCAACTTTCCCACCAATTTTGGACGATTGACGTCCCTTTTGCTAAACCCACTTGTTGATAATTCTCGGGTAACTTGATCTTTGATTGTAAATCCACTGTGGTATGCTGGCATCCCAGTAACAGGCCACTGAGAAAAAAAGTCATCACGGTTTTTTGCATAATATATCCTTAGCTTTGACGAGCAAGCATGTGTCTAAAACGAAAAATCGCCACCACAATAAAAAATGCTCCCATCAGCGTTATCATGAGTACTTTCGGCCAAATCACCGCTAATCCCGCACCACGAAAGAGGATATCTTGACCAATTGAAATGAATTGTGTCAATGGGGAGAGTTGCATGAGATATTGAACCGCAATGGGCATATTTTCTAAAGGGGATAAACTGCCAGACAGAAGATAGAGCACCACATAGACAGGTATGCAGAGTAAGCTAAATTGAGGCATAGTGGGGGCGTGAGTCGCCAAATAAATGCCCAGTCCTGCCATGGAGGACAGAAAAATGGCTTCTGTGGCGATGAATAAGCTCATTGAGCCATTGATGGGAACATCAATCAGTTTATGCACAACAAAATATAAGGATAAAAAGGCTGCGATAAGAATAATTAAGCCATTGGCGACAATTTTTGACATCACAATTTCACTGGCACTAACAGGCATCACTAATAAGTGTTCAATGGTACCGTGTTCTCGTTCACGAATCACCGCAGCACCCACTAAAATTAAAGTCAGTAAGGTAGAGTTACCGGTGATTTGGGTGATTGGCATGTACCACTCGGTTTTTAAGTTCGGATTAAATAACACATTGATTTTAGGTTGAATGAGAGAGTTATCTGCAAGTGTATTACCAAGGTATGCCATGAGTTGTTGCTGAATAATCTGGTGCAAATAGCCTGCACCAACAGCCGCTTGCGACATGGCAGTCGCATCGACTAATAATTGGAGTTCAGGTTGTTTATGCGCTAACACATCCGCGCTGAAATGAGGGGGAATGGTTAACACGAAGATGAATTCACCACGATCCATTGCCGCATCAATGTCGGTACGTTGGATTTCTTTCACTGATTTAAATTGGGGTGGGAGCATGGCATCTTGAATACGATAAGAAAGTGGACTGCGATCCTCATTTAAGATTGCCACGGTCGCATTTTTCACTTCTGTGGTGATGCCTTTCGCAATGGAATAAATTGTGACAGTAAACATAATGATCACGAGCACCAACAAGGTGTAGTCACTAAAGAAACTACGTATTTCTTTACCACACAAGAAATAAACATTTTTTAGCCAACGTCTCATGTTATTTCTCCTGTTTTTTCAAAAGTAGGCAAGTTAGCCCAAGATAAGCCACAAAAAAGAGCAATAAAATCAGGTATAAAGAGAGAAAACTCTTTGCCCCCAAACCTTTAGTAAATGCCCCTAAGCTGATTAAATGATACCAACTGGTTGGAAAAAGTGCGCCCATCCAATAACCTAACCCTGTAATCGTTGAGCGAGGATAGAGTAGGCCAGAAAAATTGATGGTAGGAATAATACTGATGATTGCGGTGGCAAAAATCGCGGCAACCTGTGACTGTACAAAGGCTGATACTAATAAGCCAAAGGCGGTAGCGGCTAAGATTAAGCACAATGCGCCTAGGGTCATTGCCCAGAATGAGCCTGTGATGTTTACCCCAATGATCCAAACGGTCATCGTGACCAATAACAAATAACTGGCTAAAGCTAACAGGACATAGGGCAGTTGTTTGCCTAGCACATACTGTAAAACACTTGCGGGCGATCCGTAGAGATTAGTGATGGAGCCAATTTCTTTTTCGCGTACTACCGCAAGGGCGGTCATCATTGACGGAATCAGCATCAACGTGACCATAATGAGCCCCGGCGAAATGGCGTTAACACTACGGAAGGTTTGGTTATACATAAAACGGACTTCGATCTTCGCAAGCGGTGGGAGCTCAAAACCTTGTTGTTGATAATGCTGTTTTTGGTATTGGATTAATATTTGTTGTATGTAGGAAACGATATTTTCCCCAGTAAATGGCATTGACCCATCAATGTAAAAGGCTATCTCGGGTTGACGTTGTTGCACTAAATCTCGCCCAAAATGAGGGGGAATTTCGATGACTAAACGTGCTTGCCCCGTTTTTAAAATCATTGTTAAATCGGATCGCGTGTTGAGGGGTTCGATTGCTTTAAAGTAGGCGGACTGATTAAAAGCGTCAATAAATTGGCGACTTTCTGCACTTTGATCTTGATCGAGTATAGCCAGTTTCAGCGTATTCGTATCAAAAGAGAGCCCCCAACTGCCTGAAAAGAGTAAAAGGATTGGTCCCAATATGATGAAAATTAAGCGGATATGATCACGTAAGATCTCTTTTCCCTCACGTCGTGCAAAGGTTAAAATAGGACTCATCCAGTGCCAGAGTGGACTATTCTTTTCTTGATGGTTTGCTACAGGTGCCACATTATGCGTGATGTCAAGGGAAGTCGGTTGGCTATCAGGTTCGGCAGAATCCGCGAGGAACGCGATAAATGCCTCTTCTAAATTATCGGTTTGGCGTTGTTGGCAAAGTGCTTCAGGCGTACCGACTGCGAGTACTTTGCCACGATGCATTAATGAAATACGGTCGCAACGAAGCGCTTCATTCATAAAGTGGGTAGAAACAAAAATCGTGATTTTTTCTTCTCTTGAGAGTTGAATTAGATATTGCCAAAACATATCCCGCGCGGCAGGGTCAACACCTGAAGTGGGTTCATCTAAAATTAAGACCTTAGGGTGGTGTAAACAAGCCGCGGCGAGCTGTAAGCGCTGACGAATCCCGAGCGATAAATCACGTGGTAATTTTTCTGCCACATCGATTAATTGAAATTGATGTAGGGCGTGCAAGACTGCTTGCTGGCCTTTTTCCTCCTCAAGATCATAGAGTTTGGCATGCAAAATTAAGTTTTGGCGAATGGTCAGTTCCTCATATAGAGAAAAGGCCTGTGACATATAGCCTACTTGTTGACGCGTTTCCATTTTCCCTGAATCAATGGGTTCACCTAACAAGGTTGCGGTGCCTTCTGTTGCATCAAGCAAGCCGGTTAACATTTTCATCGTCGTACTTTTGCCACAACCATTCGAACCTAAAAAACCGAAAATCTCGCCTTGCGGAATTTGGAAACTGACTTTGTCAACCGCGGTAAAGTCACCAAACTTTTTGGTGAGACCTTCTGCTTCAATGGCAAAAGGAAGAGTGGGATCAGGACGGAAAGGCGGCATTTGGTCTGCGTGCCACTGGGTTTGTTTCGTTTCGGGTAATAATTTTATGTAAGCTTGTTCGAGGTTATCTGATGATGTGGTGTGTAAGACGCGTTGTGTGGGGGCACAGATCAGAATTTTACCGTCGTCCATTGCAATTAAATGCTCAAATTGTGCAGCTTCTTCAATATAAGCGGTGGCCACGATGACAGTCATGCCGGGATTTTCAGCACGAAGTGCATTGACTAAGATCCAAAATTGTTGGCGTGAAAGTGGATCGACCCCCGTTGTGGGTTCATCTAAAATTAACAAATCTGGGTTATGTATTAA
This sequence comes from Bisgaard Taxon 45, assembly GCA_049888895.1. Classification (GTDB taxonomy): domain Bacteria; phylum Pseudomonadota; class Gammaproteobacteria; order Enterobacterales; family Pasteurellaceae; genus Pasteurella. Next base: position 51,164 of record JBLUWJ010000004.1, read on the forward strand.
GGCACAACATAAACTCAGTTTCTGTTTCATACCACCAGACAGATTGCCTGCGGCTCGTTTTTGAAAAGGGGTCAGCCCAGTGGCGAGTAATAAGCGTTGGATGCGTTGTTGACGTTGTATACGACTGAGTCCAAATAAGTTGGCGTGAAATTCGATATTTTCATAGACCGAAAGGGTTGGATAAAGATTACGTCCAAGTCCTTGTGGCATAAACGCAATGCGTTTGAGTAAGCATTCACGTTCGTTTTTTTTGTCTGGATTCAGACCGAATACCGTGATTTGTCCTTGTTGTAGGATTTTGACACCCGCAAGCAAAGAAAGTAAGGTGGATTTGCCTACGCCATCAGGTCCAATTAAGCCGACCGTACTCCCTGCTGGGAGGGAGAGTGATACCTGCTCAAGTGCTGTTGTTTTTTGGTAAGTATGGGTTACATTCACCAAACGGATTGCGTTCATCCCCCCTCCTCATCTTAGTTTGGTAGGTGAAGTTGTAACTCAGCAGGCCATTCCGTCGATGGAGAGAGTCGAATATAGCCCTTTCCTGTCATACCACCTTTAAGATAATTCGCATATTTTTGTGCAATTTCTGAAGGGATTTGCAATTTGACTTTAAACATCAGTTTTTCCCGTTCTGTTGTGGTTTCAACAAATTTAGGCGTGAATTGGGCATCACTTGCCACATAGCTTATGGTGGCTGGAAAGACCGCCTCTAAGCCATCGAAAACGAGACGAGCTTCGCTATGTAATGGGATTTGATTCACGATAGGTGCGGGAAAAAACAGCGACATAGTGGCGTCATTGATATCCAGTAAGCTGATTGTTTTTTGCCCTGCGGCAATCACATTGCCGGGCTCAACCAGTTTATAAACAACGCGCCCAGCTTGCGGAGCTTTAATTTGTAAATCGGTTAAAATAGACTGAGCTTGTTGTAATTGTGCCTCTGCTTGTGCGACAGTACTTTGTGCTTCTTGCACCGCCATGTCTAATGCCTCTAAATTGGCTGTAGCGGCATCACGTAAAGCGAGACGTTTTTCGAATTCGGTGATGGAAATTAACTGATTTTTTCGCAATTTCTGTGCATTATTGACATCTAATTGCGCCGTGTTGACTTGCTGTTGTTGTGCCTTGAATTGGGCTTGTATTCGTTTGACGGCTTGTCGTGCTTGCTGTTTGCGAGCCACTGCGGTATCAACTTGGGCTTTAATAGTGTCAGAGACGAGCGTGACAAGAAGCTGGTCTTGATTGACATAATCGCCCTCTTTAACCCAAACCTGCTCGATCCGCCCTGCATATAAACTGGCAATATCCAAGCGTAAGAATTCCAAACGACCGTTTGAAGACACAATATTCGTCGGTGAGTTGTTATGCTGATAATGTTGCCAATATACACCACATCCGATGACAATAAACAACACAATAATGAACCCTTTTTTCATTACGATCCCCTTATAAATGAAAGATATGTAATGTGAATAAGATTGTAGCACAAATCGGACCAGATGTGAAAAAATTGCTAGAAATTGACCGCTCTTTATGGTATAAAGCACCCCGTTATTTTGACTTTTGAAAAATAACATTCATATTTAATTTTTAACTTAGACATCACACACATATCGTGAGGGTAAATCGGGGTGCCAAACGGTCGATTTGCTTGGTATGTGGAGGCTAAACCCCAATTAAAAGGAAATATTATTATGGCACAAGTTTCAATGCGCGATATGCTACAAGCTGGCGTTCACTTCGGTCACCAAACTCGTTACTGGAATCCAAAAATGAAACCATTCATCTATGGTCCACGCAACGGTGTTCACATCATTAACTTAGAAAAAACCGTTCCTATGTTCAATGATGCCTTAGTGGAATTAACACGTATTGCGGGTAACAACGGTAAAATCTTATTCGTTGGTACTAAACGTGCAGCCACTGAAGCAGTGAAAGCAGCAGCATTAGACTGTCAACAATATTATGTTAATCACCGTTGGTTAGGTGGTATGTTGACTAACTGGAAAACAGTTCGTCAATCAATTAGACGTTTAAAAGATTTAGAAACTCAATCTCAAGATGGTACGTTCGATAAATTAACGAAAAAAGAAGCGTTAATGCGTACTCGTGAGATGGAGAAACTTGAATTAAGTCTTGGTGGTATCAAAGAGATGGGCGGTTTACCAGATGCGTTATTCGTTATCGGTGCAGACCACGAGCACATCGCTGTAAAAGAAGCAAACAACCTAGGTATTCCAGTATTTGCTATCGTTGATACTAACTCAGATCCAGATGGTGTTGATTTCGTTATCCCAGGTAACGATGACGCAGCACGTGCAATCCAATTATATCTTTCAGCAGCAGCTGCAGCCGTTAAAGAAGGCCGCAACCAAGAAGCTGTCACTGAAGAGAACTTTGTAGCAGAAGCTGAGTAATTCAGGTAGATAAGGCGAAAGCCCTTATTATTAATCACAACGATTAATTGGTTAGCAGGGGGCTTAATTAAGTTCCCTGCTTTTTTATATGAAAGTGCGGTTAAAAAATTGCACAAAATCAAGCGGACAGAGGATTAAAAAAATGGCTGAAATCACAGCATCATTAGTAAAAGAACTTCGTGAGCGTACTGGCGCAGGTATGATGGAATGTAAAAAAGCGTTAGTTGAAGCAAATGGTGATATCGAATTAGCGATCGATAACATGCGTAAATCAGGTCAAGCAAAAGCGGCGAAGAAAGCCGGTCGTGTTGCAGCAGAAGGGGTTATCCTTGCACGTATTGGCGCAGGTTTCGGTGTATTAGTGGAAATGAACTGTGAAACTGACTTCGTGGCAAAAGATGCAGGTTTCTTAGGCTTAGCAAATGAAGTAGCTGACTACGCATTAGCAAATAAAGGCGTGACTATCGAAGCGCTTCAAGCACAATTTGAAGAAAAACGTGCAACACTTGTGGCTAAAATCGGTGAAAACATGAACATCCGTCGTGTGCAATTCTTAGATGGCGATGTGGTCGGTTCATACTTACACGGTGCGAAAATTGGTGTATTAGTGGCGGGTAAAAATGCTGATGACGAGTTATTGAAAAAAATCGCAATGCACGTTGCAGCAAGCCGTCCTGACTATGTTAACCCATCAGATGTACCAGCTAATGTTGTTGAACACGAGCGTCAAATCCAAGTTGATATCGCAATGCAATCTGGTAAACCACGTGAAATCGCAGAGAAAATGGTTGAAGGCCGTATGAAGAAATTCACTGGTGAAGTATCATTAACCGGTCAACCATTTGTAATGGACCCATCTAAATCAGTTGGTGACTTCTTAAAAGAAAGTGGTGCTGAAGTCACTAACTTCGTTCGTTTCGAAGTGGGTGAAGGTATCGAAAAAGTTGAATCTGACTTTGCAGCAGAAGTGGCAGCGATGCAAAAAATCTAATTTCTAAAACTAGGCGAGGTAACTCGCCTTTTCTTTATAAGAGAGATGGACAGTCGCACTCACATCTCTTTCGCATATAGGATATCAGAGTGCATCAGAAGAAAAGATAATTTGTTGCTTACAGAATCAAAGAGGTACAAAATGAGCCAACCAATTTATAAACGAATTTTATTAAAACTGAGCGGTGAAGCATTACAAGGTGAAGAAGGCTTCGGTATTGACCCTTCTATTTTAGATAGAATGGCGATAGAAATTAAAGAATTAGTTGCAATGGGTGTCGAAGTTGGTGTTGTACTTGGTGGTGGTAACTTATTCCGTGGAGCCAAATTAGCAAAAGCAGGGATGAACCGAGTAGTAGGCGATCATATGGGGATGTTAGCAACCGTAATGAATGGTTTAGCCATGCGTGATGCCTTACATCGTGCTGATGTGAATGCCAAACTGATGTCAGCTTTTCAATTAAATGGCATTTGCGATACCTATAACTGGTCTGAAGCGATTAAAATGTTACGTGAAAAACGTGTAGTGATTTTTTCAGGCGGTACAGGCAGCCCATTTTTCACTACAGACTCGGCCGCCTGTTTACGTGGCATTGAAATTGAAGCCGATGTCGTGTTAAAGGCGACGAAAGTGGATGGTGTATATAACTGTGATCCCGCGAAAAATGCGGATGCAGTATTGTATCATCAGCTAAATTATGCGGATGTGATTGAGCAAGAATTACAAGTCATGGATTTAGCTGCCTTTACCTTAGCACGTGATCATCACATGCCTATTCGTGTCTTTAATATGGGTAAGGCCGGCGCATTACGCCGAGTACTGCTAGGTGAGGTTGAAGGGACACTAATTTGTGAGCAAAAGTTGTCGTGATTTTTCACCAGAATTAGATTAAACTTACAAACAGCCGATTAATGAAACTTATTGACTATAAAGAAGGAATTCTTGTGATTAATGAAATTAAAAAAGATACGCAGTTGCGTATGGAAAAAAGCTTAGAAACCTTTAAAAACCACATTGCTAAAGTGCGTACAGGTCGTGCTCAACCAAGTTTACTTGATGGTATTCAAGTGGAATACTATGGTTCACCAACCCCATTACGTCAGTTAGCTAACGTGGTCGCAGAAGATGCACGTACATTGGCGGTGACTGTGTTTGATCGTAGCTTAATTAGTGCGGTAGAAAAAGCAATTTTGACCTCTGACTTAGGCTTAAATCCTTCCTCTGCGGGTACCACGATCCGTGTACCTTTACCACCGTTAACGGAAGAACGCCGTCGCGATTTGATTAAAATTGTGAAAGGTGAAGCGGAGCAAGGCAAAATTGCAGTACGTAATGTGCGTCGCGATGCGAATGATCAAATTAAAGCTTTGTTAAAAGACAAAGAAATTAGCGAAGACGAAGAACGTAAAGCACAAGACGAAATCCAAAAAATTACCGATACCTTCGTGAAAAAAGTAGATGAAGTATTGGCAGATAAAGAGAAAGAATTGCTCGAGTTCTAATTCAAGCGCACCGCTTTATCAACTGATGTATCAAATACACAATTGAGCAGTTTATCTCGTCATCGTATCAATTGACAGATTTAAGAGGGTGCTTTATTGAGGATATAAAACGGTTTATTTCAAGTGTGAAGTAAATCGTTTTTTATTAATAAGTGTTAGTTATTTTATGAAAAAAATCATTATTTTAGGTTCGACAGGATCAATTGGGTGCAGTACGTTATCGGTGATTACACACAATCCAGATAAGTATCAGGCATTTGCTTTAGTGGGCGGACGTAATGTAGCCTTGATGTTTGAACAATGTTTGATATTTCAACCGCACTTTGCTGCCTTAGATGATGAAGCCGCAGCAAAAATCTTGGCAGAAAAGTTGAAAGCGCATCAAAGTAAAACCATTGTTTTAGCTGGGCAGCGAGCGATTTGTGAATTAGCCGCTCATCCTGACGCGGATATGGTGATGGCGGCGATTGTAGGGGCCGCTGGGTTACTGCCGACATTATCTGCGGTGAAAGCAGGAAAACGCGTCTTATTGGCAAACAAAGAAGCCTTGGTTACTTGTGGTCAATTGTTCATTGATGCCGTGCGTGAATATCAAGCCGAACTGTTGCCTGTGGATAGTGAGCATAATGCGATTTTCCAATCCCTTCCACCTGAAGCGCAACAACAAATAGGTTTCTGTCCACTTTCCGAACTCGGTATCAGTAAAATTGTGTTAACAGGATCTGGCGGACCATTCCGTAATACGCCACTGGAACAATTTGAGAACATCACACCAGAGCAAGCGGTCGCGCACCCGAATTGGTCAATGGGTAAAAAGATCTCCGTCGATTCTGCTACGATGATGAATAAGGGCTTGGAATATATTGAAGCACGTTGGTTATTTCATGCTTCAGCAGAAGAAATGGAAGTGATCATTCATCCTCAATCGATTATTCATTCAATGGTTCGTTATATTGATGGTTCCGTGATTGCGCAAATGGGCAATCCTGATATGCGCACCCCGATTGCTGAAAGCATGGCATATCCTATGCGAACGGTTGCCGGTGTTGAGCCTTTAGATTTTTATCAGCTCAATGGTTTAACTTTTATTAAACCTGATTATCAGCGTTATCCTTGTTTGAAATTAGCCATTGAGGCGTTTTCTGCGGGGCAATACGCCACCACGGCAATGAATGCGGCGAATGAAATCGCGGTAGAGGCTTTCTTAGCAGGAAAAATGAAATTTACGGATATTGCGCGGATTAATCAGCAGGTGGTCAACACACTTCAACCACAAAAAATTCATGGTATAGAAGACGTGCTTGAAGTAGATAAAATGGCAAGAGAATTGTCCCAGTCAATCATTTTAAGTTTTTCACATCTATAAGCCTTGTGGTATAGTGGCGAAAAAAGTGCGGTCAGAAATTTGAGAGAATATGGTAGAACTTGATCCAAATAATATCCCACAGCATGTCGCAATTATTATGGATGGAAATGGGCGTTGGGCTCAGCAAAAGGGCAAAATGCGCATTTTTGGCCATAAAAATGGGGTGAAAGCTGTGCGAGAGGCGGTCTCTTATGCGCGAAAAATAGGGATTAAGGTTTTAACACTCTATGCCTTTAGTAGCGAGAATTGGAATCGCCCCAAGACGGAAGTCAACGCCCTGATGACGTTATTTATGCAAGCCTTAGATCTTGAAGTCAAAACGTTGCATAAAAACAATATTAAATTGAATATTTTAGGTGATGTCACGGAGTTTAGTGCGCACTTGCAGAATAAAATTAAGCAAGCCGAACAACTCACTGAAAATAACACAGCCTTAACTTTAAATATTGCAGCTAATTACGGGGGATGTTGGGATATTGTGCAAGCCGCAAAATCGCTTGCCCAACAAGTTAAAGAGGGCAAGTTAGCGGTTGACGAAATTAATGCGCATGTATTACAGCAAGCTTTGGTGACAAAGGCGCAACCACAAGTAGATTTATTAATTCGAACAAGTGGTGAACAACGAATTAGTAACTTTTTATTATGGCAAATCGCGTATGCGGAGCTGTATTTTTCTGATGTACTTTGGCCAGATTTTAATGAAAAGGAATTTAATGAAGCAATTATTGCTTATCAACAACGCCACCGACGCTTTGGTGGCGCAGAAGAATAATAAAGAGGATTAGATTGTGCTTAAAGAACGTGTTTTGTCAGCGATCATGTTAATTGCAATAGTATTTATTGCATTGTTTTTCTTTTCACCCTTCTATTTTGCACTTGCAGTAGGTGTTGTCGTTATTCTTGCTGTTTGGGAATGGACGCAATTTGCACATTTCAAATGGTCTTTCTGGCGTTTAGGTTTGACAGGGTTGTCTGCTGCTTTTCTGTTTCTTTGGATCTACGGTGAAAGCGATTACTTAAACGCGGGGCGTGTTTTTGAAAATGTACTCTCACTGCTGTTATTCTCTTCCGTACTTTGGTGGTTGGTCGCCTTAGGCTTAGTGATAAGCTATCCTAAAAGTGCATCAGGTTGGGGTAAAAGTAAGTTGTTGCAAGTCATTTTTGCCTTTTTTACCTTAGTGCCTTTCTTTGTTGGCGTCTTACGTTTACGTTTGGAACACTATGTGACAGATCCGTACCATGGTGTCATTTTATTACTGTATGTATTCATTCTGGTTTGGAGTGCGGATTCTGGTGCCTATTTTGTCGGACGCCAATTTGGCAAAACGAAATTAGCTCCAAAGGTTTCACCAGGGAAAAGTTGGGAAGGGGTAATAGGAGGTTTAGTTACCGCTGGTGTGTTGGCTAGTATTTTCATTCAATTCACGCAAGAAAGCTTACTCTCTAGCATTTCAGTGCCCGTATTTATTCTCCTTTCTGTCACGACCGTAGCGGTTTCTATACTAGGCGATCTCACGGAAAGCATGCTTAAACGTCAAAGCGGCATCAAAGACAGCAGTCAGCTCATTCCAGGACATGGTGGTATTTTAGATCGGATCGATAGTTTAACGGCTGCCGTCCCATTCTTTGCCTATTTTTATTTTTTTGTGATTTCGTGATCGATTAAGGAATAACAGCTTTATGTCTTTTTTATGGTCATTAGTGTCGTTTATTATTGTTATTGGTGTACTGGTTGCTGTCCATGAATATGGTCATTTCTGGGCGGCAAGAAAATGCGGTATTCAAGTTCACCGTTTTTCGATTGGCTTTGGTAAAGTCCTTTGGTCGCGTAAAGATAAGCATGGAACAGAGTTTGTAATATCTGCGATTCCACTCGGTGGTTATGTCAAAATGCTAGATGGACGTAATGAAGTGGTTCCGCCTGAATTGAGCTCACGTGCATTTGATCAAAAAAGTGTGTTACAGCGTGCGTTCGTGATCGCAGCAGGTCCTATCGCGAACTTCTTATTTGCGATTCTGGCATATTTTACGATTTATACTGTGGGTATCCCGACAGTAAAACCTGTCATTGCGGACATTTCATCCAATTCGATTGCGGCCCAAGCCCAGATTGAACCGAATACACAAATTATGGCGGTAGATGGCACAAAAGTGAGCGATTGGGAAAGCATCAATATGCTGTTAGCAACGAAGGTCGGAAATGATGAAATTACTTTAACGCTCTCGCCTTTTGGTTCCTCTATTGAGCAACATAAGGTGTTAAACATTAACGGTTGGCGCTTTGATCCTGAAAAAGAAAGTGCAATAAGTTCACTGGGGCTTCAACCGATCAGAACTAAAGTAGAGATGATTTTGTCTAAGGTCGAGACAAATTCACCGGCCGATAAAGCCGGTTTAAAAGCGGGTGATCGCATTTATGCGGGTGAGCAATTAATAAGTTGGCAACAATTTGTGCAATTTGTACAAGAGGGAAAGCCGTTTAACGTTAAAGTTGAGCGTGATGGTCAGTTTTCCTTTGTCATGCTCACCCCTGCGTTAAATAAAGAGGGACGCTGGTATGTGGGGATCGCGCCGACTGCCGATCCGATTTCTGATGTATATCGAACCGAACTAAAATATGGTATTCTTGAGGCCTTACAGAAAGGGGTTGAAAAGACAATACAACTTTCATGGTTAACGATAAAAGTGATTGGCAAGCTCTTTACTGGTGATCTGTCCTTAAAGAATTTAGGTGGTCCGATTTCTATTGCGAAAGGCGCGGGGATCACCTTTGATATTGGGTTGATTTATTACCTCGGTTTTATGGCATTGATCAGTGTCAATTTAGGCATCATGAACCTATTTCCATTACCTGTTCTTGATGGGGGGCATCTGGTCTTTTTAGCCGCGGAGGCGGTGCGAGGTAAACCTCTGTCAGAACGTATTCAGAATTTGAGTTATCGAATTGGTGCAGCGTTATTAATGGCTTTAATGGGCTTTGCACTCTTTAATGATTTCTTACGTTTATAATTAATTTTACTCACAGGATAACATTCACGATGAAAAAACTTTTAATTGCGAGCTTATTATTTGGTTCAACCAGTGCATTTGCTGCGCCGTTTGTAGTGAAAGACATTCGTGTTGACGGTGTTCAAGCAGGTACGGAAGGAAGTGTATTAGCTGTGCTTCCCGTTCGTGTTGGACAGCGAGCAACAGATAATGATATTGCTAACGTGGTACGAAAATTATTCCTTAGTGGACAATATGATGATGTGAAAGCAAGTCGCGAAGGGAATACTTTAGTTGTGACGGTGATGCCTAAACCCGTTATTTCAAATGTGGTGATTGACGGTAATAAATCGATTCCTGATGAGGCAATTAAACAAAACTTAGACGCAAATGGTTTTAAAGTCGGTGATGTATTAAATCGGGCTAAATTAGAGGAGTTCCGTAAAGGGATTGTTGAACACTACAATAGTGTGGGCCGCTATAATGCGAAAGTTGATGCTATCGTGAATACATTACCAAATAATAGTGCGGAAATTAAAATTCAAATTAATGAAGATGATGTAGCACTCTTTAAAGAAATTACGTTTGAAGGTAACGAAGCGTTTAGTAGCGGAAAATTAGCCGATCAGATGGAGTTACAAACCGATTCATGGTGGAAACTGTTTGGCAATAAATTTGATCAAACCCAGTTTAACAAAGATCTTGAAACACTACGTAGCTATTATTTAGATCGTGGTTATGCTCAATTTCAGATTCTTGATACGGATGTCAAATTAAGCGATGACAAAAAAGAAGTGCGCGTGCATATTAAATTGAAAGAAGGTGATTTATTTACCGTAAAAAGTGTGCGAATTATTGGTGATGTAGGGGGAATGTCTGCAGAGCTAGCACCGATTTTAGATACGATTCAGTTGAATGATCTTTTCCGTCGTGCCAGCGTATTGGATGTAGAACAACGCATTAAATCGAAGTTAGGTGAAAGAGGTTATGCGACTGCGCAAGTCAATGTTCATCCGACCTTTGATGAGCAAAATAAAACCATTTCGTTAGATTTTATTGTGGAAGCCGGGAAAAGTTATACGGTGCGTCAAATTCGTTTTGAAGGCAATACAAGCAGTGCAGATAGCACCTTACGTCAAGAAATGCGTCAACAAGAAGGGGCTTGGTTATCCTCAGAATTGGTTGAGTTAGGTAAATTACGTTTAGATCGTACGGGTTTCTTTGAGAGTGTGGAAACGAAAACAGAAGCTATTCCTGGTTCTGATCAAGTGGATGTCATTTACAAAGTGAAAGAGCGTAATACCGGCAGTATTAATTTCGGTATTGGTTATGGTACAGAAAGTGGATTGAGCTACCAAGCTAGCATTAAACAGGATAACTTCTTAGGAATGGGCTCTTCCATTAGTTTAGGTGGGACGCGTAATGATTACGGTACCACAATCAATCTTGGTTATAATGAACCGTACTTTACCAAAGATGGTGTGAGCCTTGGTGGCAATGTATTCTTTGAAGAATATGACAGTTCGAAAAGTAATACCTCCGCAGCTTATGGACGGACTAGTTATGGTGGGAATTTAACTTTAGGTTTTCCTGTCAATGAGAACAACTCATATTATCTTGGTGTGGGCTATACGTATAATAAATTAAAGAATATCGCACCAGAGTATAATCGTGATTTATATCGTCAATCGATGAAATATAATGATTCTTGGACCTTTAAATCGCACGATTTTGATTTATCGTTTGGGTGGAATTATAACAGTCTTAACCGTGGTTATTTCCCAACCAAAGGGGTGCGTGCTAATATTGGTGGGCGGGTGACCATTCCGGGCTCAGACAATAAATATTATAAAGTCAATGCCGAAGCACAAGGGTTTTATCCATTAGATCGTGAACACGGTTGGGTGATTTCAAGTCGTATCGGTGCTTCTTTTGCGGATGGCTTTGGCGGCAAACGTTTACCGTTCTATCAGTATTATAGTGCGGGCGGTATTGGGAGTTTGCGTGGTTTTGCCTATGGTGCGATCGGACCAAATGCGATTTATCGCACCAAAAATTGTCCTAGCGATTATTGTTTAGTCAGTAGCGATGTGATCGGGGGGAACGCAATGGTTACCGCTAGCACGGAACTCATTGTACCAACACCATTTGTTGCAGATAAAAATCAAAACGCCGTGCGTACCTCACTGTTTGTGGATGCCGCAAGCGTGTGGAATACGCGTTGGAAAGCAGAGGATAAAGCAAAATTTGCAAAATTAAACGTGCCCGATTACAGCGATCCGAGTCGTGTTCGCGCTTCAGCAGGGATTGCGCTTCAATGGCAATCACCAATTGGGCCTTTAGTGTTCTCTTATGCGAAACCCCTTAAGAAATACCAAGGTGATGAAATTGAGCAGTTCCAATTCAGCATTGGTGGGACGTTCTAATAAGCTATTGGAACTTCTATAAAAAATTGTAGTCTAAACAGCCAACTGTGTCGTCACAATTCGACACAGTATTGATTCATATCTTTATTGAAATAGGAAAAGAAACCGATGAAAAAAGCAGTCAAAGTTACCGCACTTTCTTTAGCATTAGCCTTCACTTCTTCTTTAGCCATGGCCACAGAAAATATTGCATTTATCAGTGGGGATTATTTATTTCAAAATCATCCCGATCGTAAAATGGTGGCTGAGAAATTAGAGTCAGAATTTAAAGCGCGAGTAGAAAAGCTCACTGAAAATAAAAAAAGCATTGATGAAAAAATTGCGGCTTCTCAAAAGAAAGTGGAAGCAAAAGTTGCAGCGTTAAAAAAAGATGCGCCGAAATTACGTAGTGCAGATATTAAAAAACGTGAAGACGAAATCAATAAGCTCGGTAATAGCGAGCAAGAAGCGATTAATAAGCTCGTTACTGCACACGATGAAGAAGTGAGTAAATATCAAGAAGATTATGCAAAACGTGAACGCGAAGAAACGGCAAAATTAGTCAATAGCATCCAAAATGCGGTGAATACAATTGCCAAAGAGAAAAACTATACTTTGGTCCTAAATGAAGGCGCAGTCGTGTTTGCGGCAGATGCAAAAAATATTACTGAAGATGTCTTAAAAGCCATTCCGGCGACACAGGCGAAATAATGCAAGTTTATTCCCTCCAAGAATTAGCACAACAGATCGGCGCTACCATCCGTGGTAACGCCGATGTTGTAGTAGAAAGTATTGCGCCTTTAGATAAGGCGACAGAAAAACAGCTTACTTTTATTTCCAATCCTAAATTCCGTTCCTTGCTAGCACAATCTCATGCGGGTATTTTGGTGGTATCAGAAGCCGATGTGGCATTTTGTGCCGAACAAAGTAACTTGTTGATTGTAAACGATCCTTATGTGGCCTATGCGGTTTTAGCACAATATATGGATAGCACACCAAAAGCCGCGAGTGGTATTGCTGCCAGTGCGGTTGTTGCGGAGAGTGCGGTGTTAGGCGAAAATGTCTCAATTGGTGCCAATGCGGTGATTGAAGACGGGGTTGAGTTAGGTGATCATGTGGTGATTGGGGCAAATTGCTTCGTGGGCAAAAACACGAAGATTGGTGCCTATACTCAATTATGGGCGAATGTCAGCGTGTATCACAATGTTGAAATTGGTCATCATTGCTTAATTCAATCCGGTGCAGTGATCGGGAGTGATGGTTTTGGTTATGCCAATGATCGTGGTCGTTGGATCAAAATTCCACAAGTCGGACAAGTGATTATTGGTAATCATGTCGAAATTGGTGCTTGTACTTGCATTGACCGTGGTGCGTTAGATCCTACTGTGATTGAAGATAATGTGATTATTGATAATCTTTGCCAAATTGCGCATAACGTCCATATTGGTACTGGCACTGCCGTTGCGGGCGGTGTGATTATGGCGGGGAGCTTAACGGTGGGTCGCTATTGTCTCATCGGTGGAGCAAGTGTAATCAATGGGCATATGGAAATCTGCGATAAAGTGACGGTGACAGGCATGGGGATGGTGATGCGTCCAATTACTGAACCCGGCGTGTACTCTTCGGGTATCCCATTACAAACGAATAAAGAATGGCGTAAAACCGCTGCATTGACATTAGGCATTGATACGATGAATAAACGGTTAAAAGCCTTAGAAAAGAAATTCGAGAAGAAATAAGTATGAAACGAACCGCACTTTTTTATGGTGCGTTTTGTATTCAGCACGCAAATACCGTATAATTTTGAATATTTTATCGTTTTATTTTTATTGGAAGGTACTATTGTGACAACTGAAACTACCACAACAAAAATCATTGAAGCAAATGAAATTATGACATTGCTTCCTCATCGTTATCCTTTTTTATTAGTAGATCGTGTGGTGGATTATGAAGAAGGTAAATGGCTTAAAGCTGTAAAAAATATCAGTGTAAATGAGCCTTGCTTTACTGGCCATTTCCCAGAACAGCCGATTTTTCCAGGCGTGTTAATTTTAGAAGCCATGGCACAAGCCACAGGGGTGTTGGCTTGTAAAACGTACCGCCAATTAGAAAATGAGATTTATTATTTTGCTGCAATTGATAATGCCCGTTTTAAACGGCCTGTGTTACCAGGTGATCAAATGGTGTTAGAAGTTCACTTCTTGAAAGAACGTCGCGGTATTACGCGCTTTACAGGTGTCGCAACCGTAGATGGTCAAGTGGTGTGCGAAGCAGAATTAATGTGTGCGCGTCGTCCCGCATAATCAGCAAGGAGTAAAATATGATCCACCCAACCGCACAGATTCACCCTACCTCAATTGTTGAGGCAGGGGCAAAAATTGGTGAGAATGTTGTTATTGGTCCTTTCTGTCTTGTTGGCGCAGACGTTGAAATTGGCGCAGGTACGATCTTACATTCACATGTTGTGGTCAAAGGCATTACTAAAATTGGGCGTGATAACCAAATTTTTCAATTCGCCAGTATTGGTGATACTAACCAAGATTTAAAATATCAAGGTGAGCCAACCAGAACGATCATTGGTGATCGTAACCGCATTCGTGAGAGTGTGACGATTCACCGTGGTACGGCACAGGGTGGTTCTGTGACGGTAATCGGTGATGATAATTTGTTAATGGTGAATGTGCATGTGGCACATGATTGTCGCATTAAAAACCGTTGTATTTTAGCCAATAATGCAACATTAGCAGGGCATGTTGAGCTCGATGATTTTGTGATTGTCGGTGGCATGTCGGCAATTCATCAATTTGTGATTGTTGGTGCACACGTGATGCTTGGTGGTGGATCAATGGTCAGTCAAGACGTGCCACCTTATGTGATGGCGCAAGGCAACCACGCAAAACCGTTTGGTGTGAATATTGAAGGCTTGAAACGTCGTGGTTTTGATAAACCGACCTTACACGCGATTCGCAATGTGTATAAACTGATTTACCGCAGTGGCAAAACCTTAGAAGAAGTGATGCCCGAAATTGAACAAGTGGCGGCAACAGAATCAGCGATTAGCTTCTTTGTTGAGTTCTTCAAGCGTTCAACGCGTGGAATTATTCGTTAATTAAGCGAAATTTGACTCAAATCGACCGCACTTTTTACCTGAGAAGTGCGGTTGTTTTTTATCTAGGATGGAGAGATGAAAGAAATAAGTAAATCACAACCGACGATTGCGATTGTTGCGGGCGAAGTCTCGGGGGATATTTTGGGTGCGGGGCTTATCCGCAGTTTGAAAGTACAGTACCCCCACGCACGTTTTATTGGGATCGCTGGACCAAGAATGTTAGCTGAGGGCGCAGAAACCTTAGTCGATATGGAAGCACTTTCGGTTATGGGGTTAGCCGAAGTGGTAAAACACTTACCCCGTTTATTGACAATCCGTCGCCAATTAATTCACACCATGCTACAAGAGAAGCCCGATATTTTCATTGGTATTGATGCACCCGATTTTAATATCGATGTTGAATTAAAATTAAAAGAGAAGGGCATAAAAACCATCCATTATGTCAGCCCTTCAGTTTGGGCATGGCGTCAGAATCGTATTCATAAAATTGCCAAAGCAACACACCTCGTTTTGGCTTTTTTACCTTTTGAAAAAGCATTTTATGATCGCTTTGCGGTGCCTTGTCGCTTTATTGGTCACACTATGGCAGATGCAATCGCATTAAAACCGAATCGTCAAGAAGCCTGTGAATGGTTAGGTCTTGAGGCAAGCCAGCGTTATGTGGCGATACTTGTTGGAAGTCGTGGTTCAGAAGTAGACTTTTTAGCCGAACCTTTTTTGCAAGCGGCTAAATTGTTAAAACAACAATATCCCGATATTCAATTCTTGGTTCCACTGATTAATGCTAAGCGTCGTGAACAATTTGAACAAATTAAAGCGCAAGTCGCGCCAGAATTAGAGCTGATCTTGTTAGACGGAAAGGCACGCCAAGCCATGATAGTGGCTGAGGCCACTTTGCTTGCCTCGGGGACCGCTGCACTTGAAGCGATGTTATGTAAGTCGCCAATGGTGGTGGGCTATCGTATGAAAACCATGACTTACTTTTTGGCCAAACGTTTAGTCAAAACAAAATACGTGTCCTTGCCTAATTTGTTAGCGAATGAGATGCTAGTGCCAGAGCTGATCCAAGAGGAATGTACAGCAGAGAAGTTGGCTGAAAAGCTGGCAGTTTATTTAAGCCAAGAAGAAAGTGCGTTGCGACAACGTCATGCCTTAATTCAACGTTTTACAGATTTACATAAACTAATTCAATGTGATGCCGATAAGCAAGCCGCTCAAGCGGTTGTTGAATTACTCGAACAATAAAGGTAAAGGAAACATGGTATTTGAATATCCAAAAGGGGTTGAACTCATTGCTGGTGTGGATGAGGTTGGGCGTGGTCCTTTAGTGGGCGCGGTTGTGACGGCAGCAGTGATTTTAGATCCCAATCAGCCTATTTTAGGTTTAAATGACTCGAAAAAACTGTCTGAAAAAAAACGCCTTTTTTTAGCCGAAGAAATTAAACAAAAGGCCTTGGCTTGGAGTTTAGGGCGTGCCGAACCAGAAGAAATTGATCAATTGAATATTTTACATGCCACTATGTTGGCAATGAAAAGAGCGGTCGAAAATTTGAAAATTCAACCGCACTTGGTGTTAGTGGATGGTAACCGCGTGCCCGAGCTGACTATCCCTGCACAAGCGATAGTGAAAGGTGATGGTCTGGTGGCGGAAATCAGTGCGGCCTCCATTTTAGCAAAGGTCGCACGTGATCAAGAAATGATGGAGTTAGATAAACGCTATCCTGACTATGCATTTGCGCAACATAAAGGTTATCCGACTGCACTGCATTTAGCCAAATTAGCTGAACTCGGGCCTTTAGCTCAGCATAGACGTAGTTTCGCGCCTGTGCGAAAATTACTCAATGTTTTATAATTAATTCATTTTATTTCATGAGGAGTTTAACGTGGAGCTCAGCTTACAGGCGCCTTTCTGGACAAGTTCGTTATTTTGGGTATTACTGTTGTTATTTGGTGCGGTTGTCTTATTTGTCCATAATAAGATCCGCATGGATGTGGTTGCACTATTAGTGATTGTAGCCTTTGCTTTAAGTGGCATTTTAACTGTCAATGAGGTTTTGGCGGGCTTTAGTGATCCTAACGTTATTTTGATTGCCTTATTGTTCATTGTCGGCGAGGGGATTGTTCGTACCGGGATTGCTTATCAAGTGAGTGAGTGGTTATTGAAAGCCTCGAAAAATAGTGAAACCAAGGTGTTGATTTTATTAATGCTCGCGGTGGCGATATTGGGATCATTTATGAGTTCAACGGGTATTGTGGCAATTTTTATTCCAGTCGTATTAGTGATTTGCCAGCAAATGAACCTCTCACCGAAGCGGCTTATGATGCCATTGAGTGTCGCGGGACTCATTAGTGGCATGATGACATTGATTGCGACTGCCCCTAACTTAGTGGTGAACGCAGAATTAATTCGTAATACCGATTTTCGTTTTCACTTCTTTGATTTTACGCCAATTGGTTTAGTGGTGCTAAGCATGGGGATTTTATACATGTTAGTCGCGCGCCATTGGTTAACCGATCCTGAGGAACACAGCACAAAAGACACCAGTCGGCGCTCAATGAATGATTTGATCGATGAGTATGGACTACGTGAACGTACGAAACGATTGGTGGTAAAAAATGGCTCACCGTTAATTGGCAAAAATCTAGATGAGCTTCACCTGCGTTCTACTTATGAGTTAAATGTCTTAGCGATTGAACGCTGGAAACGCTTTAGACCAACCTTTATTGCCGCACTCGGCACTTCTGAGATTCGTGAAAAAGATATTTTAATGGTAGATATCTGTAACCCAGATTTCGATTTAGAGCAGTTTTGTCAAGAAAATCAGTTGGAAATCGCAGAAATTCGTAGTCAAAATTTCTCACAACAAGCCAAATCCATTGGTATGGCTGAAATTACACTGGTGCCTGATTCTGATTGTATTGGGAAAACCACATCAGAGTTGCGTTTTCGTTCACAATTTGGTTTAAATGTGGTGGGGGTAAAGCGTGATGGTGAGGTCTTAGTCGGTAATTTCTCGGATGTCAGCTATTCTTTAGGGGATTTGATTCTGGTGATTGGCGATTGGAAAGCCATTGCACAAATGCAACATCATGTAAAAGATTTTTATGTCTTAAATTATCCTCTTGAAATGGAAAGAGCGGTGCCTGCCGCTACACAAGCACCACACGCTGTTTTGGCGATTTTAACCATGGTGGTATTAATGGTGACGGGGCTAGTGCCGAATGTGATTGCTGCCCTGATTGCCTGCTTAATGCTCGGTTATTTCCGTTGTGTCGATGGGAAAAGTGCGTATGAATCGATTCATTGGTCAAGTTTAGTGTTAATTGTGGGCATGATGCCTTTTTCTATTGCTTTGCAAAAAACGGGTGGCGTAGATTTGGCCGTGAAATTGATGTTAGATGCAGTGGGTGGACTGGGGTTACATGCGGTGTTAATGAGCTTGTTTTTACTCTGTGCCGCAGTCAGTTTGTTTATTTCCAATACCGCGACCGCAATTTTAATGGCACCGATTGCGATTACTATTGCACACCAATTGCAGGTTTCACCAATGCCATTTGCCATGATTATTGCGGTTGCTGCTTCTGCTGCCTTTATGACGCCAGTGTCTTCTCCTGTGAATACCATGGTGCTCGGTCCGGGTGGGTATAAATTTGCTGACTTTGTGAAAGTTGGGGTGCCTTTCACCTTGCTAGTGATGGTCGTGAGCGTCTTTTTAATTCCGTTACTGTTTCCATTCTGATGAGGAGCATGCCAATGAGTATTTATGATTTAAAACCTAAATTCCAGAATCTATTGCGTCCAACGGTGGTCAAATTGGCGCAACGTGGGGTAACAGCGAACCAAGTGACCCTATTGGCCTGTGCGATTTCTGTTGTGTTAGGACTGATTCTCACGGTATTCACTGATATCCATTGGTTATTTATGTTGATTCCGATTTGGCTATTTATCCGGATGGCGTTAAATGCAATAGATGGCATGCTGGCACGTGAATTTCATCAACAATCCCGTTTAGGGGGCTATTTAAACGAAATCACTGATGTCGTGTCGGATGCGGCCCTATATTTGCCTTTTGCCTACATTTTCCCATTTGATCCCCTCTTGATCGGATTGATTATCTGGCTCGCGGCGTTAACGGAATTGTGTGGCATCTTAGGGCAAGTGCAAGGACAAACGCGTCGTTATGATGGTCCACTAGGAAAAAGTGATCGCGCCTTTTTATTTGGCCTGTTAGGATTGGTTTATACCTTCCAAGTCCCTTTGCCCGAATGGTTATATTGGGTCGCTTGGATCGTGGTGTTATTATTGATATTGACCTGTGTTAAGCGTGTGCGTGTAGGACTCGCTGAAGTCCCGCAAAGTGCGGTCAAAAAGAACGAAGAAACGTTACGCCTAGATTCATCTTCTGACTAAGGAGACCTTTATGCTCGCGAAATTGATTGATTTTCTTTTATGTCGTTTTACGTCATTTATTACAGGCGTTCGTCCTCAAAAAAATGTGCTCCAACTGTCTACAGAAAAGAATCGACTGTACTATGCCAATCACAATAGCCATGGTGATTTTATTTTACTTTGGGTGTCTTTACCCTATGAGGTGCGCCAACATACCCGCCCTGTCGCTGGGGCGGATTATTGGTTGAAAGGCAAAATGCGTCGTTTTTTAGCAGAAAAAGTCTTCAACATGCTCTTGATTGAGCGGGGAAGTGATGACCCTAGAGCCGTAACCGAACAAATCAGCGCGGCGTTAAAAGACAGCTCGTTAATTATTTTCCCAGAAGGGACGCGTAAGACGGATGATGATCTGCCGTTACAGCCTTTTAAAAGTGGGCTCTTTCATTTAGCAAAACAAAATCCAGATTTGGAGCTAATACCCGTTTGGATCAGTAATATGCATAATGTATTACCGAAAGGGTTTATTTTACCGATTCCCTTACTTTGCGATTTGTATTTAGGTGAACCGTTCACCTATCAGCAAGAGGAAGAAAAAGCGGACTTTCTGGCGCGAGCCGAAAACGCATTATTACGTTTAAATCCAAAGTATCAAGGAGAATAAGATGGAGATTTGGACACTCTTTTGGGGATTAATTTTCACCCTCATGTTCGCCTCTGCTATTGGTTATGCATTGAAATGGAAAGTCGGCTTTGGCACACCACATGCGGTCATTGATAACTTAAATGCCCGCATTAACGCTTGGTGGGTCATGATTTTGATTATTTTCGCTGCCGCATTTATTGGCTTTTATGCGCTGATTGCCCTATTTTTTGTGATTTCTTTTATGGCATTACGCGAATTCTTATCGCTGATTTATATTCGTCGCGGCGATCATCTCGCTTTAGCCGCCTGTTTTTATGTGATCCTGCCAGTGCAATATTATTTTGTGGCGACTGACTGGTTTAGTATGTTCACGATTTTTATTCCCGTGTATGCCTTCTTATTTTTACCGATTTTGTCTGCCTTATTAGGCGATGCATCACATTTCTTGGATCGTTCCACCAAAGTGCAATGGGCCATTATGATTTCGGTCTTTTGTATTTCGCATGTTCCCGTCATTTTAACCTTGGATATTGTGGGTTTTGAGAATAAGAATGTATTGTTAATGATTTTCTTAATTTTAGTCGTGCAATCAAGTGATGTGTTGCAATATGTGTGGGGGAAATTGTTTGGTAAACATAAAATCGCACCAACACTTTCGCCTTCTAAAACGGTGGAAGGTTTTGTCGGTGGCATCTTAAGTGCCTCATTATTAGGTGGCTTACTGTATTGGTTAACACCATTTACGCCACTACAAGCGTTTTTGATGAGCTTATTAATTTGCTTAATGGGCTTTTTAGGGGGATTAGTGATGTCAGCGATCAAACGTAGTATGGGCGTGAAAGATTGGGGCAATATGATCAGTGGCCATGGTGGGATGTTAGATCGGATGGATAGTTTATGTTTCGCTGCCCCTATCTTCCTCCATGTGGTGAGATATTATTGGGTTTAGTTGTCAATCAAAAAAAACAGAGGAAAAAATGACCGCAGTTTTAAAAATTGGTTTAGTTTCAGTCTCTGATCGTGCGTCACAAGGGGTGTATGCAGATCAAGGTATTCCTGAATTGCAAGCTTGGCTAGAAAAGGCATTATGTGACCCCTTTGAAGTAGAAACGCGCTTAATTCCAGATGAACAGGCTCAAATTGAAAAAACATTGTGTGAATTAGTGGACGATTGCCATTGCCACTTAGTGTTAACCACGGGCGGAACAGGACCGGCAAAACGCGATGTTACACCCGATGCTACCTTAGCGATTGCGGACAGAGAAATGCCAGGATTTGGTGAACAAATGCGCCAAGTCAGTTTGCATTTTGTCCCAACCGCGATTTTATCGCGTCAGGTGGGGGTGATTCGCAAAAACAGTCTCATTTTAAATTTGCCAGGACAGCCTAAGGCGATTAAAGAAACCCTAGAAGGGGTGAAAGATGAAAAAGGGCAGGTTATTGTGAAAGGGATTTTTAGTGCGGTGCCTTATTGCTTACAATTGATCGATGGCATTTATATTGACACTCACCCTGCGGTGATTGAAAGTTTTCGCCCTAAATCTGCCCGTCGTTAGGCGTGTTAGCTGAAATAAAAGTGCGCTAGAAAAGGAAAAATTGATGAAAAAGATTGAAGCAATCATTAAACCGTTCAAATTAGATGATGTACGTGAAAGTTTATCGGATGTCGGTATTACGGGGATGACAGTGACAGAAGTACGTGGATTTGGACGCCAAAAAGGCCATACAGAGATTTATCGCGGCGCCGAGTATATGGTGGACTTTCTGCCGAAAGTCAAAATGGAAATTGTCGTATCCGATGAGCAAGTGGATCAATGTATTGAAGCCATTATAGAAACTGCACAAACGGGCAAAATTGGTGACGGTAAAATTTTCGTTTATGATGTGGAACGTGTTATCCGAATCCGTACGGGTGAAGAAAATGAGGATGCGCTCTAAATGCTCAAAGTCGAATCGTCTATTTTAAAAGTGCTAGTCGCCTTAGCCTCAATTGTCATCATTTTGGCGGGTGTCAAGGTAGCCAGTGAAATTGCGGTGCCGTTTTTATTATCGCTTTTTATTGCCATCATTTGCTCACCGATTATCCGTTTCATGACTAACCGTAAAGTCCCTCATTGGTTAGCTATTACGTTATTATTGTTGATGATTTTGGTGGTCTTCTTTTCGTTGTTAAGTTTGATCAATAGTACTGCACGAGAGTTTACTCAATCGATCCCACAATATCGCGTATTATTATCAGAGCGTATTGGTTCTTTAGGGGTATTAGCGAAAAAGTGGAATATTCCGTTGGATTTATCCGCCGATCGCGCCATGGAATATATGGATCCGAGCGTGATTATGAATCTGGTCAGTAGCACCTTATTAAGTTTCTCGGGGGTTGTCACCAACGTATTTGTGTTGTTCCTTGTGGTCATTTTTATGCTGAGTGAAGCCCCTTTCGCAAAACATAAATTGGCACTCGTATTTAGCTCGGATGTACGTGATGTACACCGCGAAGAACATTATATTAATCGGATTTTGCAAGGGGTGATTAGCTATCTGGGCGTGAAAACCTTGACCAGTTTGTTGACGGGTGTCTGCGTTTATATGTTACTTGAGCTGAGCGATGTGCAATATGCCATTTTATGGGCAACCTTGAGTTTTCTGCTTAACTACATTCCCAATATCGGCTCGATCATTGCTGCAGTACCCATTGTGGTGCAAGCCTTATTATTAAACGGCTTCCCAACAGGGCTTGGGGTGGCAATTGGTGTTGGGGCAATTAATATGATCGTCGGCAATATTATCGAACCCAAAATGATGGGACGCACCTTGGGTTTATCCACCTTAGTGGTGTTCTTATCTTTACTCTTTTGGGGCTGGTTGCTCGGCACGGTAGGTATGTTGCTTTCTGTGCCACTGACCATGGTATTAAAAATTGCTCTTGAAGCCAGCCCAGAAACCATGAAATACGCCATTTTGTTGGGCGATGTGAAAGACATCAATCGAGAAATTATCGACGCCAAACAAGAAACAGCTGAACGTATGAAAGAACAAGCAGAATGGGAAGAAAATGCTGAAGAAATCGCTGAAGCCATTGCGACAGCGAAAGAGGAAGCCAAAAATGAAGCCATTGCCGGTGTCATTGCGGAAGCAAAAGCAGAAGTTCAAGCCGAAATTCAAGCCATAGCCAATGCCACGGAGCAAAAATAATTAAATTTATTAAAAACACACCGCACTTTTTCTTGTCAAGAAAGTGCGGTGTTTGTTTAATGATGAGATGAGTGATTTAACTTGCTATTGATTATGCCTTATAGCCTGAACATACCTCCTTTGAGCTTTTTTAATTCTCATTCCGTCATGCATAGCTTGTCTTCTAACTATAATGGCTTATGATGGTATATGGATACATTTCTCTAAGTGAATAAACAAACGTGATTGTTTAGTCTTAATAGGAAGTGCATATGCAAGAATATATTTGGTTTTTCCCGCTTATTTTTATTTTTCATGAGCTGGAAGAGATCATCGGCATGAAACGATTTCTGACTAAGAATAGGTCGTTATTTCATCAGAAATATCCGTTTATGTATAAGGTATCGCAAAATTTTAGTACGGAAGGATTTGCTTTTGCTGTATTAGAAGAATTTATCCTATGCATCATCCTTTGTCTCTGTGCCTTCTTTATTACGAGTCATGTGACTTCTGGGCTTTGGTTAGGGGCCTTTATCGCTTGTACTTTTCACTTTGTGATACATATCCTACAAACGCTCATTTTAAGGCAATATATCCCAGCAACAATAACAAGCCTCATTTGTTTGCCTGTTTCACTATGGATAATTTACCAATGTTTTTTAGCTCAAGAATATGGTCTAGCACAAATATTCCCTTATCTATGTATTGGTTTTTTTCTCGTGGTGATAAACTTATTTTTTGCACAAAAGCTTATTGGTATTTTCACTCGACTAATGAAGCCACATTTAAATTAACTGCCTGATTTAAGCTATCAGTTTTAAATCAAAGGAAGTATTCACTCAATCTGCCTCACTTTTATGCCTTTCGCTTTTCTTGCTCGATCCCGATCGCAAAAAAGTGCGATGTTTTTTTATTGCGTGTAGCGAAATTGCTAGATTAATGCGCACTAACTCTGTACAATCGCAACTCATTTTTTATAGGCGATTATCTATGCCGCAATGTGTAACAACGAGGCGTTATGTTAGAACAACAAACCTGTGCTGAAAAAGCAGCAAATACAGTCAACACGGTTGACTTGTCAGTAGAACCGGCAAAAAAAATTAACTTAATGAATTTAACACGCCAACAAATGCGTGAGTTTTTTAGAGAATTGGGCGAAAAACCTTTTCGTGCCGATCAGTTAGTGAAATGGATTTATCATTTTGGCGAAGATAACTTCGACAATATGACCAACATTAACAAGAAGTTACGAGATAAATTAAAGCAAGTGGCTGAAATTAAAGCCCCTGAAGTGGCAGTGGAACAACGTTCTGCCGATGGCACTATTAAATGGGCAATGCAAGTGGGCGATCAGCAAGTGGAAACGGTGTATATTCCCGAAGCCGATCGAGCAACTTTATGTGTGTCGTCACAAGTAGGCTGTGCGTTGGCTTGTACCTTCTGTTCAACCGCACAACAAGGCTTTAACCGTAACTTGACGGTGTCTGAAATTATTGGTCAGGTTTGGCGTGCGTCAAAAATCATTGGTAATTTTGGGGTAACCGGTGTGCGTCCGATCACCAACGTGGTGATGATGGGTATGGGCGAACCATTATTAAATGTGGCCAATGTGGTACCAGCGATGGAAATCATGTTGGATGATTTTGCGTATGGTTTATCAAAACGCCGTGTGACGCTATCTACCTCGGGGGTGGTGCCTGCGTTAGATAAATTAAGCGAAATGATTGATGTGGCGTTGGCGATTTCGTTACATGCACCAAACGATACATTGCGTGATGAAATTGTGCCAATCAATAAAAAATATAACATCAAAATGTTAATTGATTCGGTAAACCGTTATTTAAGCGTGTCGAATGCCAATCACGGTAAAGTGACCATTGAATATGTGATGCTAGATCATGTCAATGATGGTGTGGAGCATGCACATCAATTAGCACAAGTATTGAAAAATACCCCATGTAAAATCAATTTGATTCCATGGAACCCGTTCCCTGAAGCCCCTTATGCGAAAAGCTCAAATTCTCGCATTGATCGTTTCCAAAAAACATTAATGGAATATGGCTTCACCGTGATTGTGCGTAAAACTCGTGGCGATGATATTGATGCAGCCTGTGGGCAATTAGCCGGTGATGTGATTGACCGCACGAAACGGACGGCACAGAAAAAGCAATTTGGTCAAGAGATTGCGGTACGAAATCATTAAATTGTCTCTCAATGAGTGAAGTAAACAGAAGGAGAAAAAATGACGCGCGTTTTTCAAGTAGGGATAGCTAGCATTTTTTCTCTTTTTCTTTCTGCCTGTGTGAGTCAGCAAGACAGCAAAAGTTTTGAACCGCGTGAGGCGGCAAAAGCTAGAATTGAATTAGGGTTAGGTTATTTGCTACAACAGGATTTTGCGCGAGCCAAGCAGAACTTTGATAAAGCCATGTCTTACGCACCGAATTATTATTTATCTCATGCTGCATTAGCCTATCTGTATCAAAAGCAAGATCAGCTTGAATTGGCCCGTCAGGCTTATGAAAAGGCCATAAATTTGGATAACCATCAGGGCGATGTACTGAACAATTATGGGACATTTTTATGTCAACAAGGTGAGTTTGAACACGCTTACAAGCTATTTTCTCAGGCATTAAACGCTCCTCATTATTATCAACACGCCGATACTTATGAAAACTTGATTTGGTGTGCTTCTTTCGCCCAAGATCCCATTCGCTATCAACAAAATTTGCAACGTTTAATGCAGTTTGATGCCAATAGAGCAAAAAAATTTCCGCCAGATATCCAGTAACTCAGCGTAAAATACAGAAAAACACTTTTTCCAGTGGCTTATCTATCGAATAGCTATTGCAAAAGCCCCTGTACAACTTTAAACTTTACTCTTTGAGTTTTGTGTAAAGAGATGGTGTGAAATGAAGACTGCAACAAATACTATTGAGGAAAAAGCGCTTACGCTTGGTGAACAATTCCGCCAAGCACGCGAAGCACAACAGCTTTCTATTGAAGATGTTTCTAAAAAAATCTCGCTTAGACCGTCTATTTTGCAATTGATCGAAACAAATCAGTTTGCACAAAAATCTATCCCCGCTACTTTTATGCGAGGTTACGTTCGCAGTTATGCTAAATTCCTAAAATTGCCCGACTCTGTGTGGGTACATGCTAGTTTTGGTGAGGATCATAAAAATGATTTGGGCAAAAATGCACGTGCGACGAGAGCCGTCAATAATTATTCCTCACATAACCATTGGATTGGTTGGTTAAGTCTACTGGTTGTAGTAATTGTGGCCGGTATGACTGGTCTATGGTGGTGGGAAAATTATACCCAGTCTAATGCAGAACGCGAGAGTTTAGTCCAAAATTATGTTGAAACCACGCCACAAAATACATTGGTGCAAAATACCACATTAATCCCTTCTCCATCGACAGGTCATACACAAAGTGCGAGTGAAATCTCTTCGCCAACGCTCACACCTGTTGAGCCGAGCGTTTCTGCAACAGCCGTCCCTGTGACTATTACACCATTAAGTGAAGCACCGATTACATCTGCAGAAGTGTTAAAAGCGGAGATGAATAAATTAGATGAGAAAAACGTTAATCCGCTTGTTTCAACTGAGACAGTTTCGTCTACTACAGATGAATTACATATTGAAGTGACTGGGGGTTGTTGGATTAGTGTGCAAAATGACAGTGGCAAGGTACTTGCACAAAAAGAATATAAACAAGGTGATGTGTTAACGTTTAATGAGGGAGTGACTTATTCACTTATCATCGGTGCGCCAGCAAATGTTAAGATCACGTATAAAGGTGAAGACTATCCGCTCAAAGTAGATGGTCGCGTCGCCAGATTTAAATTACCACAGTAAAGTGGAAGAGAAAGGTCACAAATATAATTATGTTAGCCAAACCAACGATTAAACGTAGAGAATCAACCCAGATCTATGTGGGGAATGTGCCAATTGGTGGGGATGCACCTATTGCCGTGCAATCTATGACCAATACGCGAACGACTGATGTGGAGGCAACCGTAGCACAAATTAAAGCACTTGAACGTGTTGGTGCGGATATTGTTCGTGTTTCGGTCCCTACAATGGATGCGGCGGAAGCATTTAAGTTCATCAAGCAACAAGTGAATGTGCCTTTAGTAGCGGATATTCATTTTGACTATCGCATTGCGTTAAAAGTCGCAGAGTACGGTGTGGACTGTTTACGAATTAATCCAGGTAATATTGGACGTGAAGATCGTATTCGTGCGGTGGTGGACTGTGCCAGAGATAAAAATATTCCCATCCGTATTGGCGTCAATGCGGGTTCTTTAGAAAAAGATTTACAAGAAAAATACGGTGAACCGACGCCTGAAGCGTTATTAGAATCGGCACTGCGTCATGTGGAAATTTTAGATCGTCTTAATTTCGATCAGTTCAAAGTCAGTGTAAAAGCATCAGATGTCTTTTTAGCGGTGGAGTCTTATCGTTTACTGGCGAAAGCCATCAAACAACCCTTGCATTTAGGCATTACCGAAGCAGGTGGTTTTCGTGCGGGGGCAGTAAAAAGTGCGGTGGGTTTAGGTATGCTTTTAGCCGAAGGTATTGGTGATACTTTGCGCATTTCGCTTGCGGCCGATCCCGTGGAAGAAATTAAAGTGGGCTTTGATATTTTAAAATCGTTGCGTATCCGTTCTCGCGGTATCAATTTTATTGCTTGCCCAACCTGTTCCCGTCAAGAGTTTGATGTGATTGGTACGGTGAACGCCCTTGAGCAACGTTTAGAAGATATTATTACGCCAATGGATGTATCAATTATTGGCTGTGTAGTGAATGGCCCGGGTGAAGCCCTTGTTTCTGACTTAGGGGTGACCGGTGGGAATAAAAAAAGCGGCTATTATTTAGACGGTGAACGTCAGAAAGAACGCTTTGATAATGATGATTTAATCAATCAGTTAGAAGCAAAAATTCGCGCCAAAGTTGCGGCGCAAGATCCCAAAAATCGAATTATTTAAAATAACAAAAGAAAAATAGGACAGTATTGTGGCAAAAACAATTCAAGCAATTCGTGGTATGAATGATTGTTCCCCAACGGAAAGCCCGTTATGGCAATGGGTTGAAGGGAAAGTGCGGTCAGTTTTGCAAAATTATGGTTATTCTGAAGTGCGTATGCCAATCGTGGAAAGCACACCATTATTTGCTCGTGCGATTGGTGAAGTGACCGATGTGGTGTCTAAAGAAATGTACACCTTTTGGGATAATGATGAACAATTAACCTTACGTCCAGAAGGGACGGCAGGCTGTGTGCGTGCAGCGATTGAACATGGTTGGATTTATAACCAAGAACAACGTTTATGGTATATGGGGCCGATGTTCCGTCATGAGCGCCCACAAAAAGGACGCTATCGTCAATTTCACCAAGCGGGTGTAGAGGTATTCGGGATCCCTAATCCAGAAATTGATGCAGAACTCATTATGTTAACTGCACGTTTATGGAAAGCGCTTGGTATTTTTGAGCATGTGACCTTACAACTTAACTCGATTGGCTCATTAGAAGCTCGTCAAAATTATCGTTCAGCGTTAGTTGCCTTCTTACAGCAACATATTGAACTTTTAAGTGAAGAAGAAAAAGAACGTTTAGAGAAAAATCCGCTACGCATTTTAGACAGCAAAAACCAAGCACTACAAGAGGTGCTAAATGATGCACCAAAATTGTTAGATTATTTGGATGACGATAGCCGTGAACACTTTGCCCGACTTTGTGCGTTATTGGATGCAGTGGGGATTCAATATGAAGTCAATCCAAAATTGGTGCGTGGGTTAGATTATTACAATAAAACGGTTTTTGAGTGGGTCACGACAGCATTGGGTGCACAAGGCACAGTGTGCGGTGGTGGTCGCTATGACGGTCTTGTTGAGCAATTAGGTGGTCATGCGACGACAGGTGTGGGCTTTGCGATGGGTCTAGAACGCTTAGTGTTATTGGTGCAAGAAGTGAATCAAAGTATCCACTTGCCAAGTGCGGTGGATATTTATGTTGTTTATCAAGGTGAAGGTGCAACATTGGCGGCATTCCAGCTCGCTGAACTGCTACGCACCGAATTACCAGCGTTACGTGTGATGACCCATTGCAGTGGGGGTAACTTCAAGAAACAATTTAAACGTGCGGATAAAAGTGGTGCCACTTTTGCCTTAGTGATTGGTGAAAGTGAAGTGAAAAATCAACAAGTTGTGGTCAAACACTTACTTGGTGGCGCTGAGCAACAAACACTTGCATTGAGCGATATTGTTGCTTACATTAAGAATAATTTCTAATCAAGAGGGAAACGCAAAATGGCTTATACTGCGGAAGAAGAACAAGAGCTAAATGAGATTAAGACGTGGTGGAAAGAAAACTATAAAACGTTAATTGCTTCTGTCGTCATTGCTTTTGCTGGTGTATTCGGTTGGAATTATTGGCAAAGCTATCAGCTGAATAAAAGCCAACAAACTTCAGCACAGTATGAACAAGCACTGTATAACACGGCCGATCTCGCTAGCAGAAGTGCACAAATTGAGCAGTTTGTCCAAGCGAATAGCAAAACGAGTTATGCCGTTTTAGCCTTGTTGGAAAAGGCCAAAATGGAGGTTGAAAAAGGTGAGTTTGCCCAAGCAGAGCAATCTTTAACGCAAGCGTTAGCGCAATCAACAGATGAAAACTTATCCTCCATTACGGCATTACGCTTGGCCTCTGTTCAGTTCCAACAGCAAGCCTTCGATATGGCATTAGACAGCTTAAAACAGGTGAAAGAAAGCAGTTGGGATAGCCGTAAAAATCTCCTGATTGGTGATATTTTATTAGCCAAAGGCGATAAAGAGGCCGCAAAAGCCAGTTACCAACAAGCACTAAATAATGCGTCCCCATTAGAAGCGCAGTGGTTACAAGTGCGGTTGAATAATTTATAAAGTAGATAAAAAGGCTTGGGGATTTTTCCAAGCCTTTTTTCTTTCTCTTTTTTGTTAATTCAAGGCTTATTTAGGGTAAATAAGCCGTCTGTGTTGATGAAAATAGTAATGATGTTATTGTCAGGTGCATTGCCCACATTGCCCTTTTTTGATAAAACAAGCAGTACGATATTGGCTGAAACAAACCACGATAAGTTAGGAGTTTATGATGACAATCCGCATTCCCCCTCCCGTGATTTTTCTCGCTTGCGCTGCGGTAATGTGGTGCCTTCCCCCTATTTATCAATTTCAACGTTATGAGTGGCTAGTTGTGCTATGTATGTTGATGAGTGGAATGATTGGAACGGGTAGCTTATGGCAATTTTGGCAAGCGAAAACCACAGTCGATCCAATTCGATTAGAGAAAAGTAGTGCTTTAGTCGTGAGTGGTATTTATCAATTTAGTCGCAATCCGATGTATTTAAGTTTAGCGTTACTATTGTTAGCTTGGGGATTGTGGCTTGCGAGCCTAAGTACGGTACTTTTTTTAATTGTTTTTGTGTTTTGTATTACGCAATTTCAGATCAAGCCAGAGGAACGGCAGTTAGAAAAGTTGTTTGGCGATGCCTATTTGGACTATAAACAGAAAGTACGACGTTGGTTATAAACTTTTAGGGAAAACTGAGCGCACTTTTGCGGATTGAGATAAGCTTGAGTTTAGACAAAAAAAGCAAAGTACTTCACTGCACTTTGCTTTTTTATTATCAGATAGTAGTGTGGTTATTTACTTAAATCCACTTGATATATTGCAAAGCCCACTTCATCTGTGCCGACATAAGTCATTGGGTATTGTGATTTTTCTTGGATAAATTGTTTGGCTTTTTCACTTGGTGAGGTTTCAAAACGGATATCCAATTTCACTTTGCTTGCGATAGGGGCAATACGCCAGTTTTTATCTGCGTTTGGGCTGACTTGTCCGTGTGCTTGGCTTTCTGCGCTGATGTAGTTTGCCAAGATTTGACGGTTTTCATCCGGTGCAGCAAATACGATGTGTTTATCACCAGTTCCTGGGAATTTTGCACTATACGCACGGTAGTTATTGGTGGCAATTAAGAACTCTGCTTTTGGATCAACCGGTTTACCTTGATAGGTTAAATTAATCACACGCTCAGATTGCGCGTTGATTAATTTACAATCGCCATCATAACGCGCCGGTTTCGTGATGTCGAATTGATATTGTATACCGTCGATCACGTCAAAATTATAGGTACGGAAACCGCTCCAATCTAACAAACTTTGCGCTTGTTGATTGTTTGGGTCGATTTGTTTAAACATTCCTGCACTGCATTCTAACCATTCTTTTAATTCCGCACCGGTGACTTTCACAATCACTAAGGTGTTTGGATACAAATACAAATCTGCAGCATTACGGAAGGTTAATTCCCCTTTATCCACTTCGGTATAACCTGTTGGATCATTTTTACGTCCACCCGCTTTAAATGGGGCGCCTGCACTTAATACTGGTAAACCAGCTAATTCAGGTAAACTTTTCACCACATTTTCCGCATAAGCACGTTGAGCTTGGTTTACAATTTGTACTGTTGGGTCATCTTGTACTAGCGCAAGATAGCTGAACATATTATCCGTTGCTTTACCAATCGGCTGTGAAACAAATTGACGCGTTGCATCATGAACTGGTGCGAGAATTGCGTTCATTTCATCATCCGGTTGTGCAATTGCCACTTTTTTCTCGTTGTCGTAAATTGGGCGTAATTCGGCTTTACCATTCATCACCACCCATTTATCGCCGTGTTGGGCTAAATCTAAATCGACAACGCTGATATTATTGCCCCAGTAGCCAGCCATACTTTCAGGAATCCCTTTTACCGTCCCTTTTTCAATATCTACATTTGGTGATTTAGCAAATTCTTTATTTGGGAATAAACGGTGTGAGTGACCGAAAATGACCGCATCAATGCCTTTGACATCGGCAAGATAGAAGGCGGAATTTTCTGCCCCTTCTTTATAAGGTTCATCAGAAGGACCTGTATGGGCAAGAGCGATGATAATATCTGCCCCTTTTGCTTTTAATTCTGGCACATATTTTTCAGCGGTTTTCTTAATGTCGTGCGCTAAAACATGCCCTTCTAAATGGGCTTTATCCCATACCATAACTTGTGGTGGTACGAAACCAATATAGCCAATTTTGATAATTTGTAAGTGACCATTGGCATCCATGACCCCTTTTTCTTGGATCACATAAGGTTGGTAACGCGGTTCACCCGAGTCTGCTTTGACTACGTTGGCATTCACGATTGGGAACTTAGCTTCTGCAATGGCGTCATCTAAGTATTTTAAACCATAGTTGAATTCATGATTGCCTAATGTGCCCACGTCATATTTCATCGCATTGAGCACTTCAATCGCGGGATTCAGTTTACCTTCTTTATAGCCTTTAGCCGCTTGATAGTCGGCAATCGGGTTACCTTGAATTAAATCACCATTATCCACTAATACTGAATTCTTGACTTCATGACGAGCTTGGCGAATTAAAGAGGCTGCACGAGTAAAGCCAAATTTTTCCGTTGGGGCATCTTTATAGTAATCAAAATCAGTTAAGAAACTATGTAAATCAGTGGTTGCAATAATACGTAGTGAAGCTGAATTTTGTGGGGTAGCAAAGGTATATTTAGCCGCGGTAAAGGTTAAGATACTGCATGCACCTAATTGTAGAAAACGTCGTCTATCCATCATTACTCCTTTCTTGGAAATATAAATACATTAGGGGGGAATTCATTTTAGAAAATGTCGAGATTTTGCTCTAGTGTTTTGTTTGTTCAGATTGTGATCTTTCTCATAAAATTGAAAAAAAAGTACAGTAGAGGCGTATTAAAGGCGGAAGAAAGAAAACTCCCCTCGATTGAGGGGAGAGTAAAATTATTTTGCGCAGTTACAATGTTCTGCTTTTTTCTCGAAGCGTTCTGCTACGAAATCCCAGTTTACGACGTGCCAAAATTCTTTAATATAATCTGGACGGCGGTTTTGGAATTTTAAGTAATAGGCGTGTTCCCAAACATCCAAGCCTAATAATGGGTAGCCTTCGCAACCCGCGATTTCTTTCCCCATCACTGGCGAATCTTGGTTGGCAGTTGATACGACGGCTAATTTACCGTTTTCTTGTAACACTAACCACGCCCAGCCTGAACCGAAACGGGTGGCTGCCGCTTTTTCAAATTCTGCTTGGAATGCTTCCACCGAACCGAAATCGCGCACGATGGTCTCTTTTAATGCACCTTGTAAAGTGGTGCCTTTTTTCAAGCCTTTCCAGAACAAGGTGTGATTTAAGTGTCCGCCCACATTATTACGGATTGCCGTAAATTTATCTGCCGGCACTTCTGCCAATTTACTTAATAATTGACCTGGGCAACCTTGAGCTAATTCCGGTAAATTTTCTAATGCGGCATTCGCATTGTTAACATAAGTTTGGTGATGTTTAGAATGGTGAATTTCCATGGTCATTGCATCAAAATGTGGTTCTAATGCATCGTAGGCATAGCCTAATTCTGGTAGTGTATAAGCCATAATTATTTCCTTTGTTGAGTGAAAGTAAGGGGGCATTATTGCCAAAAAGTAACAAGATTTTAACAGGAAACTTGATTAAGATCATTATTTCTCTGTGGGTAAGCGAAAAAATCTAAGGGCAGAAATGAAAATCTGCCCTTATTTCGTTGTCCACTACTTGCAAGTGGGTTCAACGTTGGCGGCGGCAATCGCGACCATATTAATGACGCGGCGCACAGAAGATGCGGAGGTCAGAATATGTACGGGTTTATTGATCCCCATTAAAATTGGTCCAACGGTAATTGGGGTCGCCGTCCCTTGTAATAGGTTCAAACTGATCCGGGCCGCTTCCATATTTGGCATCACTAATAAGTTAGCCGCACCTTTTAATGGACTGTCAGGCATGATGTCCTGACGTAATTTTTCATTTAAGGCGACATCACAGTGCATTTCGCCGTCGATGATCAAATCAGGTGCTTTTTCTTTCACTAAGCGTAAAACTTCACGCATTTTGACCGCACTTGGATCATCAAAGGTACCAAAGTTAGAATGAGACACTAAAGCCACTTTCGGTTCAATCCCAAAACGAGCCACTTCGTTGGCGGCCATGAGTGTGATTTCCGCCAATTCTTGCGCACTTGGATTATGATTCACAAAAGTATCGGTGATAAATAAGTTACCTGTTGGTAATACGAGCCCATTGACTGTTGCAGGGGTTTGTACACAAGGTTGTACACCAATCACCTCTTTAATGTTGCTTAAATGCGAGGCATAAGGTCCCACTAATCCACATAACATCGCGTCCGCTTTGCCGAGCTGGAGTAATGTGGCGCCAATCACGGTTGGATTATGTAGCATTTTACGTTGTGCACCTGCAGGCGTAATGCCTTTACGTTTAAGCAGGTTGTGGTAGGTTTTATAACATTCTTCAAAATAAGGATTATTTTCGATATCCACTAATTCAAAATCACGCCCTTCTTGAATGTGCAAACCGAGTTGTTTGATTTTTTGTGTAATCACACTCGGGCGACCTAATAAAATCGGTGTGGCAATACCTAATGTGGCGATTTCTTGCACCGCATGTAAAACACGTGCTTCTTCGCCATCAGTGAGTAAGACGCGTTTTTTATTTTGTTTTGCTTGCGCAAACACCGGTTTCATAAATAAGTTTGTTTTGTACACAAATTGCGTCAGTTTTTCGATGTAAGCATCGAAATCTTGAATTGGACGAGTGGCAACCCCTGAATCCATGGCTGCTTTTGCGACAGCCGGCGCGATTTTGACAATTAAACGAGGATCAAAGGGTTTAGGAATTAAATATTCTGGACCAAAAGAGAGTTCTGTTTCACCATAAGCCGAGGTCACCACTTCACTTTGCTCTGCAAGGGCAAGATCAGCGATCGCATGTACTGCAGCGAGTTTCATTTCTTCGTTAATGCTGGTTGCGCTTACATCTAATGCGCCACGGAAAATAAACGGGAAACAAAGCACGTTATTGACTTGGTTCGGGTAATCAGAACGTCCTGTACAAACGATCGCATCTGGACGAACCGCTTTGGCTAAAGGCGGTAAAATTTCTGGTTCTGGGTTAGCCAGTGCAAGAATCAATGGATTCGCTGCCATTGTTTTGACCATTTCTTGGCTTAAGGTACCTGCTGCGGAGCAACCTAAGAAAATATCAGCATCATTGATTACTTCGGCTAACGTGCGTTTGCCATTGTCTTCAATGGCATACAATTTTTTGGTGTCATCCATTCGCTCGTCACGACCATGGAAAATCACGCCTTTCGAATCACAGACAATAATATTTTCACGTGGTAAGCCTAAATGGACTAATAAATTTAAACAAGCAATAGAGGCCGCACCTGCGCCAGAAGCCACTAATTTGACTTTGGCAATGTCTTTTTTCACAATGCGTAAGCCATTAAGAACCGCTGCCGCACTAATAATTGCAGTACCATGTTGATCATCATGGAAAACCGGAATGTTCATGCGTTCACGTAATTTTTGTTCAATATAGAAACATTCCGGTGCTTTAATATCTTCTAAGTTAATGCCACCAAAGGTTGGTTCAAGGGAGGCGATGATATCGACCAATTTATCGGGATCTTTTTCGTCAATCTCAATATCAAAGACGTCCACACCAGCAAATTTTTTGAATAATACGCCTTTTCCTTCCATCACCGGTTTACCCGCTAATGCCCCAATGTTCCCTAAACCTAATACGGCGGTACCGTTTGAGATCACTGCCACTAAATTGCCTCTGGCGGTATAGCGATAAGAGGCAGACGGATCAGCTTGGATTTCTAGACATGGCACGGCTACACCGGGAGAATAGGCGAGCGCTAAATCACGCTGTGTTGCCAGCGATTT
Source organism: Bisgaard Taxon 45 (assembly GCA_049888895.1). Taxonomy (GTDB): domain Bacteria; phylum Pseudomonadota; class Gammaproteobacteria; order Enterobacterales; family Pasteurellaceae; genus Pasteurella. Next base: position 86,982 of record JBLUWJ010000004.1, read on the forward strand.
GGTCGGTGTGACTTCTATTTTTCCTGGGGTAGGAAATTCGTGAAAATCGAGAGCAGCTTGACGTAATTGTGCATCCATAAAAACAGTCCTCTTATAAGTAAATAAATGAGTGTAGTAGACAAATCATTATAAATAAACTAAGAATAAAAAACGTGACCTAATACACAGTATTGCGATTTTATTTTACTCAGCGAGTGCTTATTTGTGAGAGGGGCTGCCCATCTTGTGTGGAAACAGAGTAGAATGTGAGGTTAAAGAAGAAGGACCATGTCAATGAGTATGCGATTAGATAAATTTTTAGCCGAAAATACAGGCTTAACTCGCTCACAAGCGAATAAAGTGTTAAAACAAAGTGCGGTTACATTAAATGGAAAAATTGAGAAAAATGGTGCGCAAAAAGTCAGCCCAGTGGATGAAATTTGTTTAGATGGTGAGCGGTTACCTTGGGTCTCCGCGGGGCAATATTTGATGTTGTATAAGCCATCAGGGTATGTCTGTTCACATGATGAGGGTGATTATCCAACGATTTATCAATTCTTTGATTATCCGCTTGCAGGGAAATTACATAGTGCAGGGCGATTGGATGTAGACACCACTGGTCTAGTGTTATTAACCGACGATGGACAATGGTCACACCGTATTACCTCACCAAAACATCATTGTGAGAAAACTTATCTTGTGACCCTTGCCGATCCGGTGGAAAGTCATTACCAACAGGCTTGTGAGGACGGAATTTTACTGCGAGGTGAGAAAACCCCAACTAAACCCGCCAAATTAACCATCATTGATGATTACCATGTCAATTTGACCATTAGTGAAGGGCGATATCATCAGGTCAAACGCATGTTTGCGGCACTTGGTAATAAAGTCGTGGGCTTGCACCGTTGGAAAATTGGTGATCTCGAACTAGATACACAGTTAGCCGAAGGGGAATACCGTACGTTGTCCGCAGAGGAAATTGCAACCTTTAATAAGTAAGGATAAACACTTGATTCGGCCTAAACGTAGTCACATTACTGGACTTTTCATTACCACTTTAGCCCTTTTATCCATGTTACCGCCCTTGAGCGTAGATATGTATTTGCCGGCGTTCTTGTTGATTGCGCAGGATTTGTCGATTACCCCCGAACAAGTTCAGCATACCTTAACTTTCTTTGCATATGGCATGGCGGTGGGACAATTATTTTGGGGACCTTTTGGTGATAGTTATGGGCGTAAACCCATTATTTTGCTTGGTGTGATTGTCAGTGCGATTGCCGCACTGATTTTAACGACCACCTATTCTATTGGACAATTCACCTTACTGCGCTTTTTGCAGGGTTTCTTTGCTGCCGCACCCGTCGTGCTGGTTGGGGCAATTTTGCGTGATTTATTTCATAAAAATGAATTGTCTAAAATCATGTCAACTATTACATTGGTATTTATGATTGCGCCACTTTTAGCTCCTATTATTGGTGGTTATCTAGTGCTGTGGTTCCATTGGCATACGATTTTCTATGTCATTGCGGTGATGGGAATCTTGTGTTGTCTCTTAACCTTTTTTGTTGTGCCTGAAACGCAGCAAAAAGGGAATAGACAACCCTTAAACCTACGTATTATTAGCCGAAACTTTTTCAGTTTATGGCAACAGAAAGAAGTTTTAGGTTATATGTTTTCCTCCGCGTTTGGTTTTGGTGGGCTGTTTGCTTTTATTACCGCAGGGTCGATTGTATATATTGGATTATACGGTGTCGCAATGGAAAATTTTGGTTATTTTTTCATGCTAAATATTGGTGTCATGATTTTCAGTTCTTTTTTAAATCGCAAATGGGTGACAAAACTGGGGACAGAAACGATGTTACGTTTGGGGCTCAGTGTACAGTTTATTGCGGCGGTTGCCTTGGTGTGCATTTCACTTTTTGACCTCGGTTTTTGGCCAATGGCATTGTGTTGTGCTATTTTTGTCGGGCAAAATCCGTTGATCTCCTCGAATGCGATGGCATCAATTTTAGAAAAATTTCCGACCATTGCCGGTACCGCAAACTCAATGGTGGGGAGTGTCCGTTTTGGTACCGCCTCTCTCGTTGGTTCTTTAGTGGCTGTAATGGAAATGAAAACGGCAGCACCGATGTTATTTACTATGGCATTTTGTAGTGTCATGGCAATTGGGTGTTATTACTTTTTGACTTATCGCTCGCTGCAATAACGTTCACTTTTTCTCCTTTTATTTGATTTACCTATCAAAGAAATAGGTCGTTTTTTAGTTAAAAATCACAAGATTTGTCCTAAATCAATAAACCCTATAATCCACCTCTAAAGAGGTAGGGTTTTGGCTAGCGAATCACTACGCCAAGGATAGGGCTTGTGATAGAATGCGAGCCATTAATGTGGCTTATTCTCAAAATGATACCTATGTCTTATCAATTAAAAACCGAAAAACTTGCTTGTCAACGAGGCGAGAATGTCTTGTTTACGGACTTTAGTTTTGTCTGGAACAGTGGCGATTTTGTGCAAATAGAAGGACATAATGGGATTGGCAAAACCAGTTTATTACGTATTTTGGTGGGATTAGCGCAACAACGCGAAGGTGAGGTGTATTGGAATGACTCGCCGATTCAAGCACAACGCGAAACCTTTCAGTATGATTTATTGTATTTAGGTCATCACTCTGGCATCAAACCTGAATTAACCGCGTGGGAGAATCTAAAATTTTATCAACAAATGAGTGCTTGTGAGCAAGGCGAAGATAGGTTATACCAAGTATTAGAAACGGTCGGTCTGGTCGGGCGTGAAGACATTCCTGCAGCACAACTTTCCGCTGGTCAGCAACGGCGTATTGCCTTGGCGCGGTTATGGCTTTCCACTGCACCTTTGTGGATTTTAGATGAACCCTTTACCGCGATTGATAAACATGGTGTTCAAGTGCTCACCGGCTTATTTGAGCAACAGGTGAGACAAGGGGGGATCGTGATTTTTACTAGTCATCAAGATGTACCAAGTCAGTTACTGAAAAAAGTGCGGTTAGAAAATTATAAATTTACGGAATAGTTCCTTGCAGAAAGAGCAGCAAATAGCATGATGTTTTTAGCCATTATCAAACGAGAGTTACACATTGCGATGCGTAAGCAAGCGGAGATTTTAAATCCGCTGTGGTTCTTTTTGCTGGTGATCACGTTATTTCCTTTAGTCATAGGTCCTGATCCCAAACTCCTTTCGCGTATCGCACCAGGGATCGCTTGGGTCGCCGCCTTGTTATCTGCATTGTTATCTTTTGAACGTTTATTTCGCGATGATTTTGTTGATGGCTCGTTAGAACAATTAATGTTAGCAGCTCAACCTTTGGCACTCACTGCTTTAGCCAAAGTGATTGCTCATTGGTTACTGACAGGCTTACCGCTGATTTTATTATCACCCATTGCGGCGCTGTTACTTTCTTTAGAAGTTGAAATCTGGTGGGCATTGGTGCTGACATTATTAATTGGCACACCTGTGCTCAGTTGTCTGGGTGCGATTGGTGTCGCACTGACTGTCGGATTACGTAAAGGCGGTGTGTTGTTAAGTTTATTAGTTGTGCCGTTATTTATCCCTGTTTTAATTTTTTCCGCTTCGGTGTTGGAGGCGGCTAGTTTAAGTCTGCCTTACACTGGGCAGTTAGCGATTTTAGGGGCTATTTTAGCGGGTTCAGTAACATTATCACCGTTTGCTATTGCAGCGGCATTACGAATTAGCGTAGATCAATAAAAGGAAGGCATTATGTGGAAATGGTTACATCCTTATGCAAAATCAGAAACACAGTATCATTTGTGCGGTAAATTTTTGCCCTTGACCGCGCTATTGAGCGCACTTTTGCTAGGTGTAGGCGTGGTGTGGGGGCTTGCCTTTGCACCAGCTGATTATCAGCAGGGTAATAGTTTCCGTATCATGTATGTGCATGTCCCAAGCGCCATTTGGTCGATGGGTGTGTATGGTTCGATGGCGATTGCAGCCTTTATTGCGTTGGTATGGCAAATCAAACAGGCGCATTTAGCCATGCTGGCAATGGCACCGATTGGTGCGTTGTTTACCTTTTTAGCTTTGGTGACGGGGGCGATTTGGGGAAAACCAATGTGGGGCACTTGGTGGGTGTGGGATGCTCGCTTGACCTCTGAGCTGATTTTGTTCTTCCTATATTTAGGTATCATGGCATTATATTCGGCATTTCAAGATCGTACGGTCGGGGCAAAAGCTGCAGGCATACTGTGTTTAGTGGGGGTGATTAATTTACCAATTATTCATTTCTCAGTGGAATGGTGGAATACCTTGCACCAAGGGGCAAGTATTACCAAATTTGAGAAACCCTCTATCGCCACACCGATGCTGATACCGCTGATTCTGTGTATTTTTGGTTTTATGATGTTATACATTTGGTTGACGTTAATTCGTTATCGTAGTGCGCTGCTGAAAGAAGACAGTAAGCGTCCGTGGGTACAGGCATTAGCGGCTCAACTCAAATAGGGGGACATATGTTTTTTGCAAACTGGCAGGATTTTTTCCATATGGGTGGCTACGGCTTTTATGTGTGGTTAGCCTATGGCATCAGTTTTTTCGCGATTGTGGTATTGATTATACAAAGTGTGCAAGAAAGAAAGGCGATTTTACGTACGGTATTACGTGAACAGCAACGTCAAGCACGTTTACAAAACAAGAAAACAAGAGGTGCACTATGACCCCTAGACGTCAGTCCAGAATGGCTGTGATTTTATTTGTGTTACTTGGGATTTCCATTGCTGCCGGACTCATGCTCTATGCATTACGTCAAAATATTGATTTATTTTATACGCCAACCGAAGTGATATATGGCAAAAATGATGATGCCACTCAGAAACCTAGCGTAGGACAGCGTATTCGGGTCGGTGGTATGGTGGTGGCTGGCACGGTGCAACGCGATCCTAAGAGTTTAAAAGTTAAATTCGATTTAAATGATATTGGGCCTTCCATTACGGTGGAATATGAAGGTATCTTGCCGGATTTATTTCGTGAAGGGCAAGGGATTGTGGCGCAAGGCGTGTTGAAAACCCCAACCTTACTAGTGGCGACGGAAGTATTAGCCAAACATGATGAAAACTATGTGCCACCAGAATTAGATGCACAAATGCAAAAAGTCCATAAACCGATGGGTATCGCAGATTTAAAAGAGGAAAGTGAGCGCGATCGTCAAGAAAAAGCCTATGCATCACAAGAGACACAAGAAGGTCAACAATGATTGCTGAATTAGGAAATTATGCTTTAGCGTTAAGTCTTGCCATCGCGGTGCTGGTGGCAAGTTTTGCCTTGTGGGGAGCTGAAAAAAACCATACGCAACTGATGTCATTAGCGCGTCCTATGACATACGGACTCTTTATCAGTTTAACGGTGGCTTTTGTTGCGTTATTTTACTTATTTGCGGTGAATGATTTTTCTGTGCAATACATTGTGAATAACTCGAACACGAATTTGCCGTTGCATTATCGTTTATCGGCGGTTTGGGGATCTCACGAAGGCTCTTTGTTACTGTGGATTTGGCTACTCACGTTATGGGGTGCTGCCGTTGCAATGTTTAGTAAGCAATTACCACAAGAAGCCGTTTCGCGCGTGTTGGGCATCATGGGGATCATTAGTATTGGTTTCTTGATTTTTGTGTTATTCACCTCGAATCCATTTGACCGTACCTTTCCGGATTTTCCGGTTGATGGGAAAGAACTCAATCCTTTATTACAGGATGTAGGGTTGATTTTTCACCCACCGCTACTGTATATGGGATATGTGGGCTTTTCGGTCGCCTTTGCCTTTGCAATTGCCTCGTTAATGACGGGAAAACTAGATACCGCATGGGCAAGATGGTCACGCCCTTGGACCATGGCTGCTTGGGTTTTCTTAACCTTAGGGATCGTGTTAGGTTCTTGGTGGGCCTACTATGAGCTTGGCTGGGGCGGTTGGTGGTTTTGGGACCCTGTTGAAAATGCTTCATTGATGCCTTGGATTGCAGGGACTGCGTTGTTACATTCATTAGCAGTAACAGAAAAACGAGGATCTTTTAAAGCGTGGACAGTGTTATTGGCTATTCTCGCCTTTTCCCTTTGTTTACTCGGCACTTTCTTGGTGCGTTCGGGGATTTTGGTTTCCGTGCATGCGTTTGCCTCCGATCCTACCCGTGGACTGTATATTCTAGCCTATCTCGTTGTGGTCATCGGTGGATCATTAGTGTTGTATGCGTATAAAGGTAGCCAAATTCGTTCACGTGATAATGCAGAACGCTATTCACGTGAAACCGCCCTGTTACTCAATAATGTGCTTTTAATGACCGCACTTTCAGTTGTGTTACTGGGTACCTTATTGCCATTGGTTCATAAACAACTTGGGTTAGGGACTATTTCAGTCGGTGCACCGTTTTTTGATCAAATGTTTTTAATCATCATGGTGCCTTTCTCACTTTTATTAGGTGTCGGACCGTTAATAAAATGGCGTCGTGATGAATTTTCAGCGATTCGTAAACCGGTTATCCTGAGCTTAATTGTTATGTTAGTCGCTGGTTTCGCCTTGCCTTATTTCTTACAGGATCAATTGACGGTGAGTGCAGTATTGGGCACGATGATGGCGGTATTTATCGTGTTGTTAAGTGTGTATGAGTTGCAACAACGTGCAACTCATCGTTCGTCTTTTTGGCAAGGCTTAACCAAACTTTCGCGTTCTCACTGGGGTATGGTGTTGGCGCACTTAGGCGTGGCAATGTCTGTGTGGGGGATCGCTTTTAGCCAGAACTACAGCATTGAGCGTGATGTTCGTATGAATGTGGGTGATACGGTACAAATTGCGGATTATCAGTTTATTTTTCAAGGGATTAGCGAGGCAAATGGACCTAATTATCTGGGTGGCAAGGCACAAGTGGATATTCGCCGAAATGGCCAAGTGGAAGCCATCTTATTTGCTGAAAAACGGTTCTATACGGTGAGTAAAATGACCATGACGGAAGCGGCGATTGACTGGGGATTTACGCGCGATATTTATGTGGCATTAGGCGAAAACCTCGGGCAAGATGCTTGGGCATTGCGCTTATACTATAAGCCGTTTATCCGCTGGATTTGGTTTGGTGGTCTCTTTATGGCATTAGGGGGATTACTCTGTATGTTTGATCGTCGTTACCGTTTTGGGCAATTTTTCAATAAGGGGCAAGCATGAACAAAAAATTATCCCTTCCCTTAATTTTATTTTTAATCTTGGTGTTTGCTTTTGCCATTCAATTATTGCGCAATGCGCAAGGGGATGATCCGAAGTCATTAGAATCCGCCTTAATTGGTAAACCTGTGCCAGTGAAAACATTACAAGATTTATTTGTTGATAAGCACTATGGCGTTGAAATCTTTCAGCAAGGTAAACCGATTTTATTCAATGTTTGGGCAACGTGGTGTCCAACTTGCTATGCCGAGCATCAATATTTAAATCAATTAGCACAACAAGGTGTCACCATTATTGGTTTGGATTATAAGGATAAATCAGCACAGGCGATCAAGTGGCTAAAAGATTTGGGTAACCCCTATCAGATTGTGTTAAAAGATGAAAAGGGAACGATTGGTTTAGATTTCGGGGTGTATGGGGCGCCAGAAACCTTTGTAATTGATGGGCAAGGTATCATTCATTATCGCCATGCGGGAGATTTAAATCAGAAAGTGTGGGAGGAGAAAATTCAGCCCCTTTATCAAAAGCTGATGGAGAGAAAAGAATGAAAAAATTGACCGCACTTTTTTTATTATGTGTCAGCTTAGCCAGTGTGGCAGCGATTGAAGGGGGGCAATTTTCTTCAGCACAACAAGAAAAAGACTATCATGCCTTAACCCAAGAATTACGCTGTCCACAGTGTCAGAACAATAATATTGCGGATTCGAATGCGACAATTGCCGTCGATATGCGTCACAAAGTCTTAGAGTTGTTACAAGCAGGAAAGTCGAAACAAGATGTGGTCAATTTTATGGTGGAACGTTATGGCCATTTTGTTACCTATGATCCGCCTTTCACCGCTGGCACCATCGCCCTTTGGCTGATCCCCGCGTTATTTGTCATTTTGGGGCTTCGTCTTTTATTTCGTCGCCATACTCAGCCGGTCGAGGTAACAAAGCCGATGGAACCGCATTTAAGTGATGATCAAAAACAGCGCCTACAACGTTTATTACAAGAGAAAAAAGAATGAGCTTTTGGTTAAGTGTTATTTTATTGACATTATGTGTTGCATTAATTTGTTTTTATCCCTTACTCAACACAGGTAACAAGGGAAAGTTAGCCAAACACAGTGTGCAACGTGATGAATTAAATAAGGCGTTATATTTTCAACGGTTAGCTGAAATTGAGCGGGATGAAGCGCAAGGCTTACTGGAAAATGCTGCTCAACTAAGAACGGAGTTACAGCAAACGTTGTTAGAGGATATTCCCGAATCCACGCCACCCGTTCAGTTCGAACAAAAAAACTACGGCAAAATCTGGTTTGTATCGGGGTTCTTAGCGTTGAGTATTTTATCGCTAAGCGCGTATTTAAGTGTTGGTGCGTGGCAGGCAGAAGCGATGCTCGAAAAAACCTACCAAAAGCTACCGCACTTTTATGAGCGCTTGAAAGAGGAGAAAACGCAACCGCTGAATGAGACTGAATTACAGCAATTTTCTATCGCACTTCGTTTACATTTACAAAAACACCCGAGTGATGCGAAAAGTTGGTGGTTGCTAGGGCAAATTGCAATGCATACCAATAAAGGGCAATTAGCCTTGGATAGCTATGCGAGAGCGAACCAACTTGAACCCGATAATATTGAGTACAAATTGTCTTATGCAAGAATTCTGATGTTTTCAGATGATGCATCGGATAAAACAAAAGGGGAAGGACTCTTAAAAGAAGTTATTCGCCAAGATCATAGTAATCTTGACGCTTTAGGTTTATTGGCATTTCGTTATTTTGAAAGGGAAGAGTATAAAATGGCGGCTGTCACTTGGTCGATGATGTTACGACTTTTACCTGAAGATGACCCGAGAGTGGCATTAATTGAGCGCAGTATTCATTCAGCGCGGGCATCGCATGATGCACAACAAGAGACAAAATCCACACCAGACTGAGTCAGCAGTAAATAAAAAAGTCGTGTGATTGCTTGTTGAAATGTAGACTAACCGTCTGCTTTTGTTGAAAAGGGAGAGGGGCTATTTATTTTACATTGATTTTAAAATGTGTATAATTAGGCCTCAATTTTAGACGGGGAGTGAAATTACGTTGTCAATCGTAGGCTTTCATCATGTTGCTATTATTGCGTCTGATTATTTGAAATCGAAAGATTTTTATACAACCGTTTTAGGTGCAGAAGTTATTCACGAAACTTATCGATCTGAACGAGATAGCTATAAATTGGATTTATGTTGTCGCGATGGTAGTCAGATTGAATTGTTTTCTTTCCCTGATTCTCCTACGCGTTTAACCTATCCTGAAGCTTGTGGGCTACGTCACTTAGCTTTCCGAGTAGAACAACTTGATCGCTTCATTGACTTTTTAGGTGATAAAGGTATTGAGTGTGAACCCGTCAGAGTTGATCCGATAACAGGTAAGCGTTTTACTTTTCTACGAGATCCTGATGATTTGCCTTTAGAACTCTATGAAATGTAAGAGATGAAAATATGCGTGTTAATCTGTCGTTCTTATTAAGTCTGTTATTACCAACTTTGGCATGTGCCGAGTCTTGGTCTATTCGTATTTCTGAGGACGAGGTGAGTAAGACCTATGGTCATCATGATAAGGTCGAGAGTACACAAACGGCACCTCTGCTAGAAAGTCCTCCTAAGAGTGAAAAAAATACCAAAGTGACTTATGTGAATCGTGATTTTGCTCGCCAATTAAATCCTTCTTCAGATGAGCAAGATGCGAAGGCATTAGGTAGCAGTATTGAGTTTGAAGTGTTTCAAATTAATGAAAGCAAATCGTCACATACTATTTTTGAGTCGGGAGCAGGCATTTGCCAAGGTTTTCATTCAAGGCTAGGCGTGGAAGTGACGGATGCCACAACATATTATGTTATTCCCGTGAATAAAGAGGAATATTACACTAATATTGCCACAGCCACCGTCTTGTCTAATGAAGATTCAAAAAATATGCAATATGTACCTGTTTTTTATATTCAAAATCCTGAGTTAGCGAAAAAAGTGCAGGATGAAGAAAATAAGAAAGGGAAAAACTTAGCAACTAAAAATATTGAAAATAGAAAAACGATTTTATCCCATGTGATATGTCGTAAAGTGATTTAGGCATAGTTTATTAAGGAAAATCTATGAAAAAATTAATTTTATTATTATCGACTGTATTGCTTGTGGGGTGTGTCGCACAAAAAAATGTGGAAAGTGCACAAATGGATTTAAAAACATTAGAGGAATATAACCAACGTGTGAAAAGCGGAAATACCGTTGATCCATCGCAAAAGCAAGCATATTCAAAAGAAGTCGAACACCAAGTTAACTTGAGTGATACTCAGCCAAAAGTCGTAGAACGTCGTTCTAGACTACATCCAGTACCGTTGCTTTTCTTACCAACGGTAAGCTATCAATATAGCCGTCACTATATTAAAACGAACTAAAGCTAATCCGTTTAGTCGTCAGAAAGAGATCACCTGTCAACAGGTGATCTTTTTTTATAGTGTTAAAATCTCTTTTACAAAGGGAATCGTCAATTTACGTTGGGCTTGTAGGGAGGCTTTATCCAATTTACTTAATGCCTCAAATAAGGTTTTCATATCGCGCTCTAAGCGTTTTAACAGAAAATTGGCAACTTCATCTGGAAGTTCAATACCACGTTGATACGCATTGTTCTGCAAGACATGAATTTTTTGCTGATCATTCAATGGAACCAGTTGATAGCTTTCTCCCCAGCGCAAACGTGAGGCTAAGTCAGGTAAGCTGACGGGTAATGCCGTTGGTGATTGATTTGCGCTGATCACTAGAAGTGTAGTTTCAACAGATTTGATACGGTTAAACAAATCAAAAATCGCTAATTCCCATTCAGTATTACCTATAATCGCCTGTAAATTATCTAAACACACTAATTGTTGTTGTTCCAAATTTTCGAGGACAGCGGGTGAAAAGTATTGTGATTTTTCTAAGGGAACATAGATAGCTGGGCGTTGTAGAAGGAAAAAATGATTGGTAATGGCTTTTAACAGGTGACTTTTACCACTACTTTGTTCGCCCCAAATATAAAAAAATTGTTGTGACAAACAAGTAAAATTTTTGCGTAGCGAATTGAGCAACAATAAATTATTGTCGGGATAGAAATTATCCAGCGTTTCATCATCGAGTTGATGAATAGGTAAAGGTAATTGGAAATTTTCTAACAAAAAGCAACCTACAGAATCGAAAAAAGAGGAATAAGGATAAACGAAAAACGAAGGGTTAAGCAAGACTTAACCCTCCATTTTCTCTTAACTATTTTCTTCTATTGGCAGGTTCTTAGCTTTGGGTAAGATGAGGTTGAGTAAAATCGCGACAACCGCGCATAAACTAATTCCTTTTAAAGAAACTTCCCCAACGTTCACAAACATCCCACCGATACCAAAAGTCATCACCACAGAAATAATGCACAGATTACGCGCTTCGGTCACATCCACTTTACCGCGGATCAGCGTACTCATGCCAACGACAGCAATAGACCCAAACACTAACATCATGATACCACCCATGACAATGGTTGGAATAGTTGATAAAAAGGCGCCCACTTTACCACAGAAAGAAATTGCAATTGCCCATACGGCTGCCCAGGTCATGATTTTCGGGTTAAAGTTACGCGTAAGCATCACGGCCCCCGTGACTTCCGCATAAGTGGTATTCGGGGGACCACCTAAGAACGAGGCGGCACTCGTTGCAATACCATCCCCTAATAACGTGCGATGTAAACCGGGTTTTTGTAAGAAATCTTTTCCGGTTACGGAGCTGATTGCCATAATTCCCCCAACATGTTCTACAGCGGGTGCAATCGCAATTGGTAATAAATACAGAATCGCTTCTAGTTTAAATTCAGGTGTTGTAATCTCAGGGACACTAAACCAAGGTGCATCAATCACAGGTTGGAAATTAATTAACCCTAAGAATAAACAAAGGATATAACCAACGGCAATACCAAACATGATCGGGATTAATTTCATTATCCCTTTGGCAAAAACCGCGACACTCAAGGTGGTGAGCAAGGTAACCATTGAAACAAGTACCGCATCGTTATATTGATAAGCACTGTTTTTACCTAGTGCCATATCCACAGCAACCGGTGCAAGCCCCATCCCAATGATGATGATCACCGGCCCAACAACAACTGGCGGGAAGACTTTTTGTAACGCACCCGCGCCTTTAATTTTAACTAAGGTACTGAGGGCAAAATAGACCAGGCCAGTAAAGACAAGCCCGCCCATTGTCGTCGCGATCCCCCAAGTGGCGACACCATATTGAATTGGTGCAATGAAGGCAAAAGAGGAGGCGAGGAAAATAGGTACTTGGCGACCGGTACAAAGTTGGAATAACAATGTACCAATACCTGCGGTTAATAACGCGGTATTGGCATTTAAGCCCGTAATGAGTGGAACCAGTACTAAGGCGCCGAAGGCAACGAAAAGCATTTGTAGGCCTACAAACGCCTGTTTAGCTGAGTTTTGTTCCATAGGAACAGTTTGATTTTGATTTGTCATGTTAAGTTTCAACTCTCTGTCTGAATTAACTTTTCATTTTATAGTGTTTAGGTGATTAAGCTTATAAGCGCTATAAATTGAACGGAAAAAAGCGGCATAACATGCCGCTTGTGCTGGGATTATTTGGTGCCAAAAATCTTATCACCGGCATCACCAAGACCAGGAATAATGTAGCCATGTTCATTTAAATGGCTATCGATTGATGCCGTATACAGCTCGACGTCAGGGTGCGCGGCTTCTAATGCTTTAATGCCTTCAGGGGCTGCGACTAGCACCAACACTTTAATGTGTTTACAGCCTTTGGCTTTTAAAAGATCGATTGTTGCAATCATGGATCCCCCAGTGGCAAGCATTGGGTCAACCACAATGGCTAAACGTTCTTCTAAATCACTGGCCAGTTTTTGGAAATAAGGAACGGGTTCAAGGGTTTCTTCATCACGATACATGCCCACCACACTAATACGGGCACTTGGCACATGTTCTAATACACCGTCCATCATGCCTAATCCTGCCCGTAAAATAGGGACAACTGTGACTTTCTTCCCTTTGATTTGATCAATTTCAACTGGACCGCACCACCCATCGATAATGACTTTTTCCGTTTCTAAATCAGCGGTAGCTTCATATGTTAATAAACTGCCTACTTCTGTTGCTAATTCGCGGAATTTTTTCGTATTAATATTAGCTGAACGCATGAGACCTAATTTATGTTTGACTAGCGGATGCTGTACTTGGACTAATTTCATGGTAGGCTCCTTTTGGGTGGATGAAAAATAAAATCGTTAAATTCTAAAACATAATCTGCGAAATTAATAGTTAGGCGGTTGTTTAATTTTATATTTTTTGAGCATAAAAAACGGTCTGAAAACAGACCGCACTTTTTTTAAACGATTTATTCTTCCATTGCATAACCTTGTGGTGGCAATTGTTTACCATCTAGAAAGGCATGGTTACCGATTAACGTTAGACGATCTTCTACAAACCATTTGACCACTAAAGGATAAATGCGTAATTCTTGTGCTTTGACACGTTCTTCAATCTCTTCAATACCATCTTCAGCAAAAATCGGTACCTTGGCTTGCAAAATCACAGCGCCCCCATCCACTTCTTCATTCACAAAATGAACAGAAGTACCATGTTCTTTCTCACCCGCATCTAAAGCTTGCTGATAAGTATTGAGACCTGGATATTTAGGAAGAAGCGAAGGATGAATATTCAGAATCTTGCCCGCAAAACGTTGGGTGAAGGCTGGGCTTAAAATTTTCATATAGCCTGCTAAGACGATTAAATCAGCATTGAGAGATTGAATGTAATCCCCAACTTGCTCGTCCATGACTTGGTTATTGGCAAAATCTTTGCGCAGAAAAACACGATGCGCAATACCCGCACTTTTCGCACGCGCTAACGCGTAGGCATCGACTTTATTACTGATTACCGCAACAATTTTACCTGCAATATGTCCGTTATTACAGGCATCAATCAATGCCTGTAAATTACTGCCTTGTCCGGATACTAAAACAACAATTTTTTTCATTAGCGAATAATCACTTGTTGTTCACCGTCAGTGGCATGTTCGATTTGACCAATTACCCAAGCGGTTTCCCCTGTTTGCTTTAATAAGCCAAGTGCGGTATCCACATCTTCTTGTGGTAAGGCGATGATCATACCCACGCCACAGTTGAAGGTACGATACATTTCATGGGTGTCAATGTTGCCTTTCTCTTGTAACCATTTGAAGATAGGTTGCCATTCCCAGCTGCTTTCATCGATGACTGCTTTAACATTTTTTGGAAGGACGCGAGGGATGTTTTCCCAGAAACCACCGCCAGTTAAATGACAAATTGCATGGACATCGGCGTGTTTAATTAATTGTAGAATAGATTTGACATAAATTTTAGTTGGTGCAAGCACTTGATCCGCAAGTGGTTTACCTGCGAGTTGCTCTTTTGCTGGATTGATGCCTGCTACCTCAATGACCTTACGAATTAAAGAATAACCATTGGAATGTGGACCGCTTGATCCTAAGGCGATTAATACATCACCCACGCGGACTTTACTGCCATCGATGATCTCTGATTTTTCCACTACACCAACGCAAAATCCAGCTAAGTCATAATCGCCAGCATGGTACATACCGGGCATTTCAGCGGTTTCACCGCCCACTAGCGCACAACCTGATTGTTCACAACCATTCGCAATGCCTTTAATCACACTCGCAGCGACATCGACATCTAATTTGCCTGTGGCATAATAATCTAAGAAGAATAAAGGTTCCGCCCCTTGTACCACAAGATCATTGACACACATGGCGACTAAATCTACCCCAATACTATCATGACGATTTAAATCTATCGCTAAGCGGAGTTTTGTGCCAACCCCGTCTGTGCCCGAGACTAAAATCGGTTCTTTGTATTTGGTCGGAATGGCACATAATGCACCAAATCCGCCCAAACCACCAATCACTTCTGGACGGGTAGTACGTTTGACATCGGCTTTGATTTTTTCGACTAATGCGTTGCCTGCATTGATATCAACACCCGCATCTTTGTAACTTAATGATTGTTTGCTCACAGTTGTTTCCTATAAGTTAGATAGACAAGAAATTCAAATCTGGGGAATTGTACCATGCTTAAGCAAACGTTTGCGATAGTTGTTTAAGAATTTTTACGCGCGGGACATTGCTATCACTTTTAACATAAAAGCCGATAAAAGGCTTTTGCTCCCTTGTTTCTGTGGTTAGAATGGTGTCTTGCTTGAAACAGATGGTATTTATCTCGCTAAGCATGGCGAGGACAGCTTAAAGGAGTCAGGAATGAAGAAATGGGGATGGATAATGATCAGCGTGTTTGGGTTACCTGCCTGCCATGCACCTGTACCTGTCGAGAAACCACAGCCACCAGAAATCTTATTGACTTTGCCTACACTTATTGAGTCTGGTTTCGTTAGACTAGAGCAAAATCCTAATCAATTTATTGATGCTCAGCGTGTGAAAATCGATCCACTCAATCCCAATCAGGTTTATTTTGATGTGGTACAAAATTTTGAAAAAGCAATTTATGCTTACCCTGAACAACCAGAACGTTACGCGAAATCATCACGTCAAGTGTATTTTGTCAATTGTGAAAGTCATGGTTTAGCCTTAATCAGTACAACCTATCATGCTGAATTTTGGGGAAAAGGTGAGGCATCAGCGACCCAAAAACAACATCTTTCTCTCGCAACGCGTTATATGCATTCGCCACACAGGATTTTAGGACAAATCATTTGTAAAGGAATCTATCGTCATTAACTATCAATTGAGTGAGCGAGAATAAAAGAATATCACCTTAATAGGCGGTATTCTTTATTACTTTTGGTGATATCATTTCCCCCTCAACTTTCGCTTTCTCATGTAGCATAGTAAGCGAATAACCCGAAATAGGTATGGTTTTCTTTTTTCGTTAACATCATGCCTTAAGTGCCTTTTTTAATTACGTTTGGCGCTTTTTCTCTACTTATTTAGAGGTATTTTGTATGCTACAAATTTTCCTTTCCTACGGGTTTCTTCATTAAATTTTGATCAAAAGCAAAAAAGTGCGAAATACCTCAGCAAAAGGTATGGTTATTTGCTATTTTTCGCAATGAAGGCACTCTCTTTTTATCTGCTAGTTAGTTGTTTTTAATGATAAAAATTATCATTATTGGATAATGAGCGGGTCTGGTCATTTTTTTATTCATTTTATATAGGCAAAGTGATTTAACGTTTAAATCTATGAATGGGGTGATTATCGTGAACACATTGAAAAGACATTTATTCGCTGTGACGACAATGGTCTGGGGACTCTCAGTAACATTGCCGGTTCTAGCAGAATATAAACCGATTGAACAACCGGTTGAACCAGCAAATCCAAATTTAAAAATTGAATCGCGCAACGATCTGTTTAAAGACCAATATCCAAAACAATATCAAACTTGGGCAGATACGGCAAAATCAACGGATTTGGATTCAGTGAACTATGAAGATCCACGTGTGGTTGTGTTATGGGCGGGTTATGCTTTTGCGAAAGATTATAAAAAACCGCGTGGGCATTTTTATGCCGTAACGGATGTCAGAGAGATTTTGCGTACTGCCGCGCCTATGACATCAGAATCAGGTCCTATGCCGATGGCGTGTTGGTCTTGTAAAAGCCCTGATGTGCCTCGTTTAATTGCAGAACGTGGTGAGGCGGGCTATTTTGGTGCAACCTGGGCGAGTGGCGGTTCAGAAGTCGTGAATCCGATTGGTTGCGCAGATTGTCATGACACCACCTCAAAAGATTTTGCTGAAGGGAAGCCTGCATTGCGTATTGCACGTCCCTATGTCTTGCGTGCATTGGAAAAAATTGACCATAAATTTGACACCTCAGACAGAACGGATCAACGTGCCGCACTTTGTGCAAACTGTCACGTGGAATACTATTTCGCCGGTGATTTAAAACAAGTGACCTTCCCGTGGGATAATGGTGTGACAGTAGATGCCATGGAAAAATATTATGATGATATTGGTTTCGTTGACTGGACACATGCCGTTTCTAAAGCACCAATGTTAAAAGCACAACACCCTGACTATGAAACGTGGATGTTAGGTGTGCATGGTAAAAACGGTGTGACTTGTATTGATTGTCATATGCCGAAAGTTCAGGGTGCAGATGGTAAAGTGTATACCGATCATAAGATTGGTAACCCATTCAATGCCTTTGAACACACTTGTGCAAACTGCCATGACCAAAGCAAAGAAAAATTACAAGCCATGGTGAAATCGCGTAAAACGGAAATTAAAGAGGTGATGTTACGCTTGGAAGATCAGCTGGTTGCGGCACACTTTGAAGCTAAAGCAGCGTGGGAGGCCGGTGCGACGAAAGAAGAAATGAAAGCCGCATTACAAGATATCCGTCATGCGCAATGGCGTTGGGATTATGCGGCAGCCGGACATGGTGGTCATATCCATGCACCTGATGTATTACTGAAAGTGATTGGAACCGGTTTGGATAAAGTCTCTGATGCAAGAACGAAATTAGTCCGTGTATTAGCAAAACATGGGATGACCGATCCAGTGCAATTGCCTGATATTTCAACGGCAGAAAATGCGTGGAAAGCAACTGGTGTGGATATTGAAAAAGAACGTAAGGCAAAAGCCGAATTCCTCAAAACTGTTGTTCCTCAATGGGATAAAGAAGCCCGTGCCAAAGGCTTACTTCCTGCGGAGAAATAAACAGAAACTTTGTCAAAAATGACCGCACTTGACATTACTGAGTATCAGTGCGGTGCGTTTAACACTACATTTTGAGGTAATAAACATGCGCTTACATTCCCTAATTAAACAAGGAATCGCTATCACGGTAGGACTGATTGCGTTTAGCGTGGCGACTTTTGCTCAGGCAGAGCAAGCCAATAGCCGCGAAGTCGGTCAATTAATGTATGAGCCACAATTAGAGCATCAACGTGATCCAAACCAATATTGTGCAAAATGCCATAAATTAGATGCCAATGATAGCCAATCTGGTGGAGTATTCCATTTTGGAAAATTCCACGGTACCCATTTATCTGAAAAAAATCCAAATACCGGTAAACCGATTACTTGCGTGAACTGTCATGGCAATATCTCTGAGGATCACCGCCGTGGTGTGAAAGATGTGATGCGTTTCCATGGCAACATTTTCAGCGATGAAAAACCAATGTTCACGGTCGAGGAACAAAATCAGGTTTGCTTTGCGTGTCACCAACCGAAAAAATTACGTGAAACACTTTGGGCACACGATGTGCATGCGATGAAACTGCCTTGTGCAAGTTGCCATACGCTACACCCAGCGCAGGACAAAATGTCCGGTATTGCACAAAAAGACCAAGTGAAACTTTGCGTGGATTGTCATGGTGAACAACAAAAACGTAAGGCAAATTTACAATCACCGCATATTTATGCCCCGCAACAAAAGGATAAAAAATGACAGCTTGCTCACGCCGAAACTTTGTTTCCGGCATGGGAGCGTTAATCCTCATGACGGGAACATCAATGAAATCAGTGGGACAGAACGCAAGCGAAGCGAAAAAAACAATTCGTTATGCGATGTTACACGATGAAACCGCTTGTATCGGTTGTACTGCCTGTATGGATGCTTGTCGTGAAACAAACCAAGTCCCAGAAGGGGTTTCTCGTTTGGAAATTATCCGTAGTGAACCCTATGGTGAGTTTCCCAATGCAGAATATGAATTTTTCCGCCATTCTTGTCAGCATTGTGACAATGCACCTTGTGTGCACGTTTGCCCAACCGGCGCTTCTTTTGTTGACAAGGAAACCGGTATTGTCGATGTACACAAAGATCTTTGTGTCGGTTGCCAATATTGTATTGCAGTCTGTCCATATCGTGTCCGATTTATTCACCCAGTCTATAAATCGGCGGATAAATGTAACTTCTGTCGCGATACCAATTTAGCTAAAGGCAAGTTACCTGCTTGTGTTGAATCTTGCCCAACGAATGCGTTGACCTTTGGGGATCTGAATGATCCAAACAGTGAAATCTCACAAAAAGTGAAAACGCAGCAAGTGTATCGGACGAAAGTGGAATTAGGCACCGATCCGCAACTTTACCATGTACCAGGCAAAAGAGGGGAGTTAAGACGATGAACAGTCCATTTCATTTCCCGTCTTTAGTATGGGATCACACCATCGCCGTTTATTTATTCTTATTGGGGATCTCTGCTGGTGCAACGATGTTAGCTGTCTTGTTAAAACGTGCAGGATTCGCAGGCGATGAACCATCAAACAATAACGTGATACGTTGTACGGCATTGTTGGCACCACTAAGTCTGATCATTGGTTTGGTCATTTTGATTTTTCACTTAACCAAACCATGGACATTCTGGTATTTGATGTTTAATTACAGTACCACGTCGATTATGTCGATGGGGGTCATGCTATTCCAAGTATATATGGCATTTCTACTTGTTTGGTTAGCTATTATTTTCCATCAGCTTGTGGCAACTTTAATTGAACAATATGTCAAATCGTTACGGTTTGTGAATAAGTTGATTGCCTTTGCAGCCAAATTCACGGGATTAATTGAAATTATTGTGATAATCCTTTCTGTGTTATTGGGTGCCTATACGGGCTTCTTATTATCCGCTTTGATTAGCTACCCAATGTTGAATAACCCAGTGTTACCAATTTTGTTTTTGGCATCAGGGACATCCTCTGGTATTGCGGCATTAATTTTCTGCACTTTGCTTTTTACCAAAGAAGATACCCATTCACCTGCGTTAGGTTTCTTACATAAGTTTGAATTGCCGGTGGTCTGGATTGAAATCTTTTTACTTGCCGCGTTCTTTATTGGCTTGTATTTAGGAGGCGGTCAAAAAACGGTGGCATTTGAAACCGCTCTTTTAGGTGGATTCTGGGCAAATGTCTTCTGGATTGGGGTTGTTGGTATTGGTTTAGTGTTGCCGCTACTCCTCAATGGCATCGCCACAGAGTCATTAAAACACCGCAAAGGCTTTATGCTATTAGTCGCTTGCTTAGGCTTAATTGGCGTGCTATGTTTGCGTTTCTTTATCCTCTATGCAGGACAAATGACGCTGGCATAAGTGCAGCATTTTATGAGAAGGCGGACTTGAGTTCGCCTTTTTGATACCACTTTTTTAGATAATTTGATTACTCGCTATAATCCCAGAACTTGGTTTTTTTGCTTTACTGATTGCGTCGTTGTGTGCTTTCTTGCTCGCGCTGGTGCCACAAGTGGGGATTCTGTTGCGTAAATCGTATATGGTTGGTACCGCGTGGAATTTGAGTTATCTTATGGGCATATTTACTAGCATCGCGTTATTTTGTCTTGCCTATGCCTTTGCGGTCGATGATTTTTCTGTGCAATATGTTGCACATCATTCCAATTCACAACTGCCTCTTTTCTTTAAAGTGTCTGCTACTTGGGGCGGACACGAAGGGTCAATGCTATTTTGGCTATTTGCCTTAACCTTATGGTTGACGCTCTTTGCTTTTTCTAGTCGCCATAAAGATCCGATTATTTCCGCACGAGCGCTGTCGGTGCTTGGACTCATTTGTCTTGGATTTTGCCTCTTTATTTTATTTTTCTCCAATCCGTTTGAACGCAGTTTTCCGCAAGCCTTTGAAGGGCGTGATTTAAACCCAATGTTGCAAGATGTGGGGTTGATCTTTCACCCACCGTTATTGTATTTAGGCTATGTCGGCTTTGCAGTCAATTTTGCTATTACCATTTCTGCTTTAGTGAGTGGACATTTAGATGCAGCGTTAGCTCGCATGATGCGCCCGTGGGTGTTGGTTTCTTGGTTATTTTTAACCTTAGGGATAGTGCTCGGTTCTTGGTGGGCGTATTACGAATTAGGCTGGGGCGGCTGGTGGTTTTGGGATCCCGTTGAGAATGTCTCATTAATGCCTTGGTTATTAGGTTTAGCATTGTTACATAGCCTATCAATCACAGAACAGCGTGGCATTTTTAGTTATTGGACGATTCTGTTTTCGCTCTTGGCCTTTTCGTTCAGCTTATTGGGCACCTTTATCGTGCGCTCAGGTGTGTTAACCTCCGTACATGCGTTTGCCGTCGATAGTGATCGCGGTATTGCCTTACTGATTTTATTCTTTTTATTGACCGTGTGTGCATTCACTTTATTTGCGTTAAAGGTCAATTTGCCACAAAGTGTGGTGCGTTTTCGTTTTGTTTCAAAAGAAAATGCACTATTACTGCTGAATATTTTATTGACGATTGCCACAGCGAGTGTTTTTTTAGGTACTTTCTATCCGATTGTGTTTAGCGCATTACAATGGGGATCGATTTCAGTCGGTGCACCGTATTTTAATACGATTTTTCTGCCCCTGTTTGTGATGGTCATGCTTGCCATGATTTTGGTGTTGTCTTTACGCTGGAAAACACTAAATAAAAAATGGGCGATCCAACGTGCCTTATTGCTCTTTCCTGCTCTGATATTGGCTTACGGATTAATGCGTTATTATGTGGATCATAACGACGCGTTGCCTTTTAATTTCACCGCTTATGGTTTATTAAGCCTGTCTATTTGGTTAATTTTGGCGACATTATGGCTACCGTGGGCGCAATTGAAACTGAAGCAACTTGCCATGGTGATTGCACATTTAGGCGTGGCGATAACCGCCATTGGGGCGATCATGAGTAGTTATTACAGTAGTGAAATAGGTGTACGCTTAGCACCACAACAAAGCCAAAAACTCGGTGATTACGAATTTCACTATCAGGGTTTTCAACATGTGTTAGGCCCAAATTACACCAGTGAAAAAGCCCATTTTGTGGTCACCAAACAAAATCAATCTTATGCAACGATTTATCCAGAGCGCCGTTATTATGATGTGCGCACCATGAATATGAGTGAAGTCGGGATCGATTGGGGTTGGTTTGGTGATATCTATATTGTGATGGGCGATAAATTGGGACACGGTGAATTTACCTTCCGATTGCAGTATAAACCGTTTATCCGTTGGTTATGGTTCGGTGGGATTTTGATGGCACTCGGTGCCTTGCTTGCGATGGTCGCCTTGCGCAACAGCAACGGGCGAAAACCACGTCGTCAATCAGATTGAATGAACCGGTGAGAGTGTGAGTATGCTACATCAGCAACAAAGAAGAAATCGCGTTGTGTTTTTACCGCTCGTTATTCTGTTAGCGGTATGTGCCTTATTATTTATCGGATTACAACAGGATCCTAAGAAAATCGCCTCTGCCTTAATTGGTAAGCCAGTGCCTGCTTTTTCGCAAGCGGATCTCTTGCACTCAGAAAGCCAGTTAACCCAGCACGATTTACCTAAGCAAGCGTTTTTACTTAATGTATGGGGTAGTTGGTGTGCATATTGCAAAAAAGAGCATCCTTTTTTAATGCAATTAGCCAAATCAATACCAATCGTGGGCTTAAATTACCGTGATAAACCTCAAAGTGCGTTGGCAATGTTGAGTCAAATGGGCAATCCTTTTCAGCTCGTCATCAATGATAGTCGTGGGGAGTTAGCGCTAAATCTGGGAGTAGATGGTGCACCTGAAACCTATTTAATCGATCAATATGGTGTGATTCGCTATCGCTATACAGGACCATTAACACCAGCGGTATGGCAAGAAAACTTTATCCCCGAATGGCAAAAGTTGGAGGCTGAAAATGCAAAAGTGCGGTAAATTTTTAGTGAGTTTTGTCTTTGTTATCAGTTTGTTTGTACAAGCCGAGATGGTGGATACTCACCAATTTCATACCCCTGAAGAACGGGTGAGAGCAGTGGAATTGGCAAAATCTCTCCGTTGCCCACAATGCCAAAATCAAAATTTGGTCGAGTCCAATTCCCCAATCGCCTATGATTTGCGTATCGAGGTTTACAATATGGTGAATGAAGGAAAAAGTAACCAACAAATTATTGACGCCATGACAGCGCGTTTTGGTGATTTTGTGTTGTATAAGCCCCCGTTTCAATGGACAACCTGGTTGTTATGGCTGTTGCCACTCTTTTTAGGTGTGTTAGCGTTTGCCTTAATGTGGCGTTATGCAAAAGGGCGTGAAAAAAAACCTCGCACAGCAACGTTAGATCCTGCACAACAGGAAAAATTAACCGCGTTACTTAAACAAACAGAACACACAGGAAACGAAAAATGATGTGGTGGGGATTAGCGCTTTTTGGCTTATGCATTATTTTGTTACTTATGCTGCCTTTGGCAAAATGGCAAGCTTGGCAAACGCACTATCGCCAACAACAAAATGTGGCACTTTATCGTGCGCAAATGGCAAGTCAACCAGAGCCCGAATTAGCGGCAGAATTGGGGCAACGTCTGCTCGAGGATGAAAAATTTTTCCAAAATAGACCGCACTTTGAGCAATCTGCAGACGATAAAACAGGGCGTTTTTCCTTTAAATTTAATCTGTTTTTAATCATCTTATTGTTGTTTTTGCCAACGCTGTATTATTTTTCTTTACCACGTTATGCCGCTGTTGAGGCCGGTGAACAGGCTTTTTTAGCCCAACAAATGCAGTTAATGGAACAGGCTATCTCACAGCAACACGAGGATAAAATCACACAACTTCAACAAAAATTACGTCAAGATCCCAATCATGCCGAAAATTGGCTCGCCCTCGGACAAGCTTATTTGGACAATGCCGAAGTGGAACACGCCTTAATTGCTTATCGCAATGCGCAGCAATTATTAGGTGACCAACCTTATGTGCTTGGTGCGATGGCAACCGCGTATTATTATCAAGCTGGACAAAAAATAACAGCTCAAGTAGAGGCATTGTTAGCGCAAGCCTTAGCAGCAGATCCTTTTGAAACCGCTAGTCTGTCTTTGATTGCCACAGAAGCCTTTGTGCAAGGCAATTATCCGAAAGCCGCACAAACCTGGCAAAAAATGTTAGACTCCGACCGACAAAATGTCGAACGTCGCCTATTAATTCAACGAATACAAATGGCGGAAATCAGACAACAATCTAACGAAACACGATAAAATCAGGCAGACAAGCATGACACCTGATTTTCTTTAACCGCAATACGGTGATCAAACTATCTTATGAACAACTATTCTGATGTGATTATTCTCGGTGCAGGTGCAGCGGGATTATTTTGTGCGAGCGAAGCTGCCAAGTTAGGCAAGCAAGTCACCTTACTCGATAATGGCAAAAAAATTGGGCGAAAAATTTTGATGTCAGGTGGGGGATTTTGTAATTTCACCAATTTAGAGGTAACGCCTCAACATTATCTTTCACAAAATCCCCATTTTGTTAAATCTGCCCTAGCCCGCTATACCCAGTGGGATTTTATTGCCATGGTGGCAAGCTATGGTATTGCCTACCACGAAAAAGAATTAGGTCAACTCTTCACCGATGAGGGGGCGGAAAAAATCGTGGCTATGCTGGCGACAGAGTGTGATAAGTATCAGGTGAATATTCAATTACGCCAACAAGTAAGCGACATTCGCCAACTGAGCCAAGCAGATGCTGAACAAGGGCAAAAAGGGCGTTTTGCGTTACTTGCTAATGGTACCACTTGGTATTGCGATGCCTTAGTGATTGCCACGGGAGGGCTGTCTATGCCCGGTTTAGGGGCAACACCTTTTGGCTATCAAGTGGCGGAACAATTTGGCCTTCAGATCTTGCCACCAAGAGCCAGTCTTGTGCCCTTTACTTGGCGTGAAACGGACAAATTTTATACCGCGCTTGCGGGGATTTCCTTGCCGATTGTCGCGACAGCAAACTGTGGTAAAGCCTTTAGTAATCAGATGTTGTTTACCCATCGAGGTATTTCAGGGCCTGCTATTTTACAAATATCAAACTATTGGCAACCGAACGAATCGGTGGAAATTAATTTATTGCCTGATCAAGATATTGCGGAATTTTTACAACAATTACGCACCACTTCGCCAAAATTACAGCTGAAAAATGCCTTAGCAAGAGTCTTGCCGAAAAAATTGGTAGAGCTTTGGATTGAACAACAACGAATCCAAGATGAGCCGATTGCACATCTGAGCAAAGCCCAGTTACAGCAACTAATCGACTTAATCCATCATTGGCAATTTTTACCGAATGGGACGGAAGGTTATCGGACTGCAGAAGTGACGATGGGGGGCGTGGATACGCGCGCTATTTCGTCCAAAACGATGGAAGCACAAGGCGTAAAAGGTTTGTATTTCATCGGTGAAGTACTTGATGTTACGGGATGGCTAGGCGGTTATAACTTCCAATGGGCCTGGAGTTCTGCCTATGCGTGTGCGCAGGCACTGGGAAACAAGTAAGGGAAAACGAAAATAATCCATCTTAAAGTAACAAATGGGTGGATTAAATGGTATGGTGTCTAGGGGATTGCACTTATAACGCCTTTTTAAATGGTTTTTTTTATCGAATTTTTGTTTTTAATCGTCAATTTCGATTGAATTGATAGATTGAGTGGGAAATGCAAATAGATATAATGCAAACAAATCTAATGGATTAGAAACTATTTAATCCAGTTATGTTGTAGGTTGAATCATCTTTCTACTTTTTTCTAGAGGAAATATATTATGTCTAAATGCCCATTTGATCATGGCTCAAAAACCTTAACCAATGCTGCAGGTGCACCGATTGTTGAAAACGACAATACCATGTCAGCAGGTCCTAAAGGTCCATTACTTTTACAAGATGTGTGGTTCCAAGAGAAATTAGCCCACTTTGCGCGTGAGCGTATTCCTGAGCGCGTGGTCCATGCGAAAGGTTCTGCGGCTTACGGTACATTTACTGTCACGCACGATATCAGCCAATACACCAAAGCGGATTTATTCAACGGTATCGGTAAACAAACCCAAGTCTTATTACGCTTCTCTACCGTTGCAGGTGAGCGTGGTGCGGCAGACGCTGAGCGTGATGTGCGTGGTTTCGCATTAAAATTCTACACTGAACAAGGTAACTGGGACTTAGTGGGTAACAACACACCAGTCTTCTTTATCCGTGATCCATTGAAATTCCCAGATTTCATTCATACTCAAAAACGTAATCCACAAACTAAC
This sequence comes from Bisgaard Taxon 45, assembly GCA_049888895.1. Taxonomy (GTDB): domain Bacteria; phylum Pseudomonadota; class Gammaproteobacteria; order Enterobacterales; family Pasteurellaceae; genus Pasteurella. The sequence continues at coordinate 113,188 of JBLUWJ010000004.1, forward strand.
TTACGTGATGCAAACGCGGCATGGGATTTCTGGTCACGTCACCCTGAATCATTACACCAAATCATGATTCTTTTCAGTGATCGTGGTATTCCAACTGACTTACGTCATATGAACGGTTACGGTAGCCATACCTATAGTTTTATTAACGCACAAAATGAGCGTTTCTGGGTGAAATTCCACTTCAAAACACAACAAGGTCACAAATTCTATACTAATGAAGAAGCGGCTAAAGTGGTGGGTGAAAACCGTGAGTCAAGCCAACAAGATTTATACGAAGCGATTGAGCGTGGCGAATTCCCACGTTGGAATGTTCAAGTGCAAATCATGCCAGAAGCCGATGCACACAAACATAACTATGCGTTTGACTTAACCAAAGTATGGCCACACAAAGATTATCCGATGATCGAAGTGGGGGTATTAGAGTTAAACCAAAACCCAATTAACTACTTCGCAGAAGTGGAACAAGCGGCGTTTGCACCTTCTAACATCGTTCCGGGAATCGGTTTCTCACCAGACCGTATGTTACAAGGCCGTCTTTTCTCATACCAAGACGCGCAACGTTACCGTTTAGGGGTTAACCACCACCAAATTCCAGTTAACGCACCAAAATGCCCATACCACACGACACACCGTGATGGCGCAATGCGTGTGGATAACAATGGTGGTACACATCCTAACTATGCACCGAACCGTTTTGATACTTATGTGCCGACTCACCAACAAGAGCCAGCATTAGAGTTAGAGCGTTCAGCAGCACACTTTAACTTCCGTGAGTATGATGAAGATTACTACACACAACCAGCGGCACTTTATAACTTATTCGATGCAGGTCAAAAAGCACGTGTTGCTGCAAACTTCGCAGCAGGTTTATCTGGTGTGACAGATTGCGCTATCGTTGAAAGACAATTAGCGTTGTTTGATAAAGTGAGCAAAGAATTGGCTGATGCAATTCGTGCGAACTTAGCGAAATAATCTTGTTGGAACTTTATGATTCAGGCTTGAGGGTACTCAAGCCTTTTTTTATGATATGTGACGTTTAATCCAGTAACGTTGAATGATTTTTCCTTGTCTTTCAAACTCACTTTCTAAATATCCACCATTTTTTAAGATCACTTTGCTGGAAGCGATATTATCTTTATCACAGGAAAGCATCACCTCTTTTATCCCCAATAGATCGGTTTTTTCTAATGCAAGTGTGAGCATTTGAGTTGCATAACCTTTTCCCCATTCTTGAGGATGCACTGAATAGCCAATATTTCCTGCATATTGTAGAAGATAGTCATTTAGCTTATGTCTCAGATGGATGATACCTATCATCCGATTTTCGCTTGTATGCCAAGCAAGATAAGTACTATCGGGTACCTTGTCATAACCAAAGTGATTTGTTCCAGCGGGGGCATTCAGATACGCAAGCCAATCTTCAAAAGTGTCTGCAGAAAAATGGGCTAATTGATTGGCGCCGTGTAAGGTGAGCCCTGCGTTTTTATAAGTTTGTTGATAGTTTAGAATTTCATTTTTATGGATTAACGTGGGTTTGAGCAGCATTAAAGATTGCATAGTACCTCCTTGATTTGCATTGCATATAACTTAGCATAATGGAGAACTTCTCACCTAGCTAAATTTGTGCAACTGGCAAAATCCCGTTAAAATAGACCGCACTTTTTGCCTGAATTTACGCATTTCAAGGATACTTTTTATGTCTCAACCCCGTTTTGTTCACCTTCGCGTTCACAGCGATTTTTCCATGATTAATGGGATTGCCAAAGTCAAGCCATTAATTAAAGCCTGTGTCGATAATCATATGGTGGCAATGGGCTTAACAGACTTTACTAACTTTTGTGGTTTAGTGCGCTTTTATGGCGAGGCATTATCTGCTGGTGTGAAACCCATTATTGGAGCAGATGTGCTAGTGAGAAGTGAACTTTGTGGTGATGAACCTTTTGAGCTGACATTACTGGCTAAGAACAATATAGGCTATCATAATATTACTTTGCTGCTCTCTAAAGCCTATGAGCGAGGTTATCAAGATCTCCCTTATCTAGACCAAGCCTGGCTTGCTGAACACCGTGAAGGGATTATTGTACTGTCGGGGGGACACAATGGTGATGTTGGTAAAAAATTACTAAAAGGTCATCCGGCTGAGATTGAAAGTGCGGTCGCTTTTTATCAAGAATTTTTCCCCGATCATTTCTATTTAAGCTTGAGCCGTACAGGGCGCTATGAAGAAGAGCGTTATGTCGGCTTGGCGTTGAAACTGGCTGAAGAAAAAGGTTTGCCGGTAGTGGCCACTAATGATGTGTTGTTCTTACAGGAAGAGGATTTTGAGGCGCATGAAATTCGTGTCGCCATTCACGATAGTTATACTCTTGATGATCCAAAACGCCCTAAAATTTATACCGCTCAGCAATATTTTCGTTCTGAACAAGAAATGTGCGAATTGTTTGCGGATGTGCCGTCTGCATTAGAAAATACGTTACTGATTGCACAACGTTGTAATGTCACGATTCGTCTTGGTGAATATTTTTTACCACAATTCCCAACGGGTGACCTGTCCACCGAGGATTTTTTGGTAAAAAAAGCCAAAGAAGGTTTGGAAGAGCGCCTTAAATTTCTTTTTCCTGACGAAAAAGTACGCCAAGCACGCCGTCCAGAATATGATGACCGCCTGCAAGTTGAATTAGATGTGATTAACCAAATGGGCTTCCCGGGTTATTTCTTGATTGTGATGGAGTTTATTCAGTGGTCGAAAGACAATGATATTCCTGTCGGACCAGGACGTGGCTCTGGGGCGGGATCCTTGGTTGCCTATGCCTTAAAAATTACCGATCTTGACCCTTTGGAATTTGATTTACTTTTTGAACGTTTCTTAAACCCAGAACGTGTTTCTATGCCGGACTTTGATGTAGATTTCTGTATGGACGGTCGCGATCGGGTGATTGAGCATGTGGCAGAAACCTATGGACGGGGAGCGGTATCGCAGATTATTACCTTCGGTACCATGGCGGCAAAAGCGGTGATTCGCGATGTAGGACGTGTACTTGGTCACCCTTATGGCTTTGTGGATCGTATTTCAAAATTAATTCCCCCCGATCCTGGTATGACCTTGGCGAAAGCCTTTGCCGCAGAACCGCAATTACAAGCCGTCTATGATTCCGATGAAGAAGTCAAAGCCTTGATTGATATGGCTCGCAAACTGGAAGGGGTGACCCGTAATGCAGGTAAACACGCAGGGGGCGTGGTGATTTCCCCGAGCTTGATTACCGATTTCTCCCCCCTTTATTGTGATTCAGAAGGGAAACATCCCGTTACCCATTTTGATAAAAATGACGTGGAATATGCGGGGTTAGTGAAATTTGACTTCTTAGGCTTGCGCACACTCACCATTATCAAATGGGCGTTGGATATGATTAATACCCGTCTCGCGAAAGAGGGGAAAGCGCCTGTTGATATCACCACGATTCCGTTAGATGATTCCGCATCCTTTGAGTTATTGAAACGCGCTGAAACCACCGCGGTGTTCCAACTCGAGTCACGTGGTATGAAAGACTTGATTAAACGCCTACAGCCAGACTGTTTTGAGGATATTATTGCGTTGGTGGCGTTGTTCCGTCCGGGGCCGTTAGAGTCGGGCATGGTACAGAACTTTATTGACCGCAAACACGGTAATGAGGTAGTCGCCTATCCCGATCCAGAATACCAACACGAGAGTTTAAAACCGATCTTAGAACCGACTTATGGTGTGATCGTCTATCAAGAGCAAGTGATGCAGATTGCGCAAGAACTGGCGGGCTATACTCTTGGTGGCGCGGACTTGCTCCGGCGTGCGATGGGTAAGAAAAAGCCAGAAGAAATGGCAGCACAGCGTGAAATTTTTGAGAAAGGCGCGATTCAAAAAGGTGTCGATGGCGAGCTAGCCATGAAAATCTTTGACTTAGTGGAAAAATTCGCAGGTTATGGCTTTAATAAATCCCACTCCGCCGCTTATGCCTTGGTATCCTATCAAACTTTATGGCTGAAAACCCATTATCCTGCCGAGTTTATGGCGGCGGTAATGACCTCTGAGATGGATAACACCGACAAAATTGTGGGCTTATACGATGAATGTTTGCGTATGGGGCTAAAAGTCGCACCACCAGATATCAATACCGGTAAACACCATTTCAGTGTGAATGAACATGGTGAGATTGTGTATGGTATTGGGGCAATTAAAGGGGTGGGGGAAGGCCCGATTGAAGCCCTGATTGCGGCTCGTGAACAAGGGGGGATTTTTAAAGATCTCTTTGATTTGTGTGCGAGAGTGGATCTGAAAAAGATCAATCGCCGTACCTTTGAAAGTTTGATCTTATCGGGGGCATTTGACAAACTCGGTCCGCATCGCGCAGCCTTGTCAAAAAATTTAGAGGATGCGTTAAAAGCGTCCGATCAACATGCGAAAGATGCGGCGATGGGACAAGCGGATATGTTTGGCGTATTGACGGAAAGCCACGAAGATGTGGAAAAAGCCTATGCCAGCACACCACGTTGGAGTGAAAAGGTGATTTTAGAAGGGGAGCGTGAAACCCTTGGATTGTATTTAAGTAGTCACCCGATTAGCCCTTATTTGAAAGAACTGGCGCATTATAGTTCAACGCGTTTAAAAGATTTAGTCCCTAACTCTCGCGGTCAGGTGAGTATTGTCAGTGGTTTAGTGGTTTCCTCGCGTTTTGCGGTAACGAAGAAAGGCAATCGTCTTGGCATCGCCACCCTGGATGATCGCTCAGGGCGGTTAGATATCACCTTATTTGGTGAGGCTTTAGATAAATATGCCGATAAACTACAAAAAGATACGGTTGTAATTGTCTCGGGTCAGGTCAGCTTTGATGAGTTTTCTGGTGGCTTAAAAATGTCGGTGCGTGAACTCATGGGCTTAGATGAAGCGCGTAGCCGCTATGCAAAAAGTTTGGCGATTTGTTTGACTGAAGAAAAGATGCAACCCGCCTTTATTCGCGAATTCAAAGCATTATTAACACCTTATAGTGGGGGGACTTTGCCTCTACATGTTTATTATGCGAGCGCACAAGGGCAGTGTCGTGTCAAAATGGGCATACAATGGTCAGTAAACCCAAGTGATCAATTGTTCACTGACTTGGCTGAAAAATTAGGTGAAAATGCCGTGGAGTTAGAATTTCAATCATGAAAAAGTGGATTCTGAGTGTTACCTTGTTAGGTTTTTCGCTCTGTGCGTTGGCAACGACTCATCCCATGCAGTTAGTGCAAGATGCGAGAAAACAAATTGATGTGACAGTGGGGTATGATCCTACTTATCGTAAAATAGCATTTCCAATGGGGGATGTGCCGTTGCACACAGGGGTGTGTACTGATGTGGTGATTCGCGCTTATCGTCACCAGCATATTGATTTACAGAAATTAGTGCATCAAGACATGAAAAAAGCGTGGTCAAGCTATCCAAAACACTGGGGCTTAAAAACAACGGATACAAATATTGATCACCGTCGCGTGCCTAATTTGGAAACTTTTTTTCAGCGTCATGCAAAATCTCTCTCACTAACGGATATCACAAGTTTTAAAGCGGGGGACATTGTGACTTGGCGTTTGCCACGTAATTTGCCTCATATTGGCATTATTTCTGATAAGAAAAGTGCCGAAGGCATCCCATTAGTGATACATAATATTGGCGCGGGGACGCAAGAAGAGGATATTTTATTTAAATATAAGATGATCGGTCACTATCGTTATTGACTAAGACAGGGGCGTATTTGGGCCCCTGTTGTTAATGGGTTATGAGCAAACAACTTTAATTGCTAGCCCACCTTGTGACGTTTCGCGGTATTTCGCATTCATATCTTTTCCCGTTTCATACATGGTTTCAATTACCTTATCTAAGGTAACGCGTGGACTGGTTGTGCGACGTAATGCCATGCGACTCGCATTAATTGCTTTGACCGCTGCAATGGCATTGCGTTCAATACAAGGCACTTGGACTTGCCCGCCGACTGGATCACAGGTCAAGCCAAGATTGTGTTCCATCGCGATTTCTGCCGCAATACACACTTGTTCAGGGCTTCCCCCCAGAATCTCTGTCAGTCCTGCTGCCGCCATAGAACAAGCGACGCCGACTTCCCCTTGACAGCCCACTTCTGCCCCTGAAATGGAGGCATTCATCTTATACAAAGAGCCAATGAAACTGCAGGTTAATAAATAGCGCTCTGTGATGTCAGGGAGGCTTTCCGCAATGAATTGCTCATAATAAGCAAAGACAGCAGGTACAATGCCACAAGCACCATTCGTTGGTGCGGTCACGACACGGCCTCCTGCCGCATTCTCCTCATTGACCGCCAGCGCATACATATTGACCCAATCCACAATACTCATGGGATCATTAGACAAGCTCCGATTGGCTTTTAACATCCGATATAAGCTCGCAGCACGACGAGGCACTTTTAATGGGCCCGGTAATAAGCCTTCAGTATGAAGACCATGTTGGATACACGCTTTCATGGTATCCCAGACTTGCTGTAAGTGTTGGCTTAAGGCGATTTTTCCATGTAAGGCGATTTCATTTTTCATGACGACACTTGACAGTGGAAGACCATTGTCAGCACAGTGCCTTAGCATATCAGCAGCATTTTGATAAGGAAAAGGCACGCTAATTTCATCCTGTGTTGGTTGTGCAAAATGCGCATCATCAACAATAAAGCCTCCGCCAATAGAGTAGTAGGTTTGCTGATAAATGGTTGCATCATGTTCTGATAACGCAGTGATTGTCATCCCATTTTCATGTCGAGAAAGGAAGGTTTGATGAAAGATTAAATCCGCGTTGAAATCAAATTGCACGTGTTTTGTATTTTGAGCTATCGGCAATAGTGCGGTCTGTTTTAAGGCAGAAATAAAGTGTGGGATAAACTCGATATCCACATCATGAGGTAAATAGCCGGCTAACCCCATGATAATCGCAATGTCAGTATTGTGTCCACGTCCAGTCATGGAAAGTGAACCATACACATCAACACGCAGTTTACTCACTTGTCCCAATAGATCTTGTGCAATTAAATCATCAATAAATTGCTTACCCGCTTTCATGGGACCGACGGTATGGGAACTCGAGGGACCGATACCAATTTTAAACATATCAAAAACACTAATCATACATTTCTACTTTTCTTTAGCGTAAAAGGGAGGCTATTCTACACGGATTTTGCCGAATTAAAATAAGCCATAAACAACCGCTGAGATGGCGAACATACCCATGATGGTAACGAAGAGATTCGAAAATCGTCCTTGGTAACGTTGCATCGCGGGAATTTTACGAATCGCATACATCGGCATAATAAACAAAATTGTGGCAATAATTGGCCCACCAAAGGATTCAATTAAACCAAGAATACTTGGGTTGATGATGGCGATAATCCACAGTGTCAACAAAAAGAAAAGTGCGGTGAAATAATGGTGTTTTTTGCACTTAACTGCTTTTTTTCCCGAGAGCTTGGTGATTAACCCTTCTAGTCCTTCTTTGGCGCCAAGATAATGCCCAAAGAAAGAGCTAGTGATCGCTAAAAAGGCAACTAAAGGTCCAAAGTACGAAATGTAAGGGTTATCAAATTTGTTGGCGAGGAAGGAGAGAATACTGATATTTTGAGCTTTCGCTTGTGCTAACTCGGCGGGGGTTAAACTCAATACACAGCTAAAAACAAAGAACATTACGAATACCAGTAAAATACTTGACGTCATTTTTAAGGTGCGCTTAACATGCGTTTCCGTCTGTGTAGGATCAGCATATTCACGTTGTTGAGATTGAGCAAAAGAAGATATCGCAGGAGAATGGTTAAACGAAAAAACCAGCACAGGAATGGTAATCCATAACGTTGTGAGTAAGGCTTCCGTACTTGGCCATTCATTTAACATTGAGGTATTCCATTCTGGTATAAGATAGAGTGATAAGGCCAGTAGGATAAAGACTAATGGATAAACTAAGAATTCAGTAATCTTTAGCATGATTTTTTCATTCATTAACATGACGGAAATCAGACCGGCAATCAGGATAAAAGACAGCAACACTCGATTGGGGGAAGGCAAATGGAGTTGATGCACAATGAAGGAATCAACGGTATTGGTAATCCCATTACCATAAATCAATAAGATCGGAAAAATAGCAAAGAAATAGAGTAGGGTAATTAATTTTCCAGCTGTTTGCCCGAAATGCTCTTCCACCACTTCGGTAATATCGCTACCGGGTTTGGCGGAAGACAACACAAAGCGGGCTAGCCCACGATGTGCGAGGTAAGTCATCGGTCCTACCAACATCGCCATTAATACTAACGGCCAAAAGCCACCTTTCCCCGCATTGATCGGGAGAAATAATACCCCCGCACCAACTGCCGTACCGAATAAATTGAGGGCCCAAACAAGATCAAATTTGTTCCAACTGACACAAGATTGTGTTGCCATAAAAACGCTCCATGTTTACCTAAAAGTGAATCGCGTAAATACGCAGAAATATGAGGAAGCTTATAGTAGAGAGATTGTCGGAAAAATTCAAAGCGAAATTAAATTAAATATCGAATTTGTGACTTAGATTGTTATTTTATGCTAAATTTGTCGAAAAAATAGCATGGCGTTAACTATAAATTAACATTTTTTTAGGATAATATTTAGGCAAAAGAAAAGCGTGAGAGACACTCACGCTTGCTTATTAATGCTCAATACATGTATTAAGCGCATTTTTGATAACCCAGTGTGCCATCATCAATCGCTTGAGTAGGTACACCGATAATTTCAGCAATTTTCTCGCCTTCTTTAAAAAAGACAAAGCCGCCGCACGCCATTTTGGTCCAGGTTTCGTCTTTTGTGAGAGGAAAGGTCGTAATGATCGTTACTCGATCCCCTTCTTTGGCATACTCATTGAAATCAATTACGCCATCATCATCAATACGTTGCGCTTTACCAAAAGGCGCTTTTCGGGTGAGGTAATGCAAATTGGTGGTACAATGTGCAATCATCCACTCACCATTAGATAAAATAAAGTTAAATGTCCCTTTTTGGCAAAGGGATTGCGTAATCTCTTGTAGCGCAGTAAACAACTCGTTTTCATTTGGCTTTTGTGTGAAACGTGTTTTGAGTTCACTCATCATATAGCAAAAGGCGGCTTCCGAATCGGTGCGACCAATGGGGTGATAAAGAGAATGCGTGAGATCAGGATAAACGGTTAAGTTACCATTATGGGCGAAAACCCAGTTTTGTCCCCACAATTCACGGATAAACGGGTGAGTGTTTTCGATATTCACTTCACCTTGTGTGGCTTTACGAATATGGGCGATGACGTTTAACGATTTAATATGATATTGCTTGACACAATCCGCAATAGGGGAAGAATGGGCAGCTTGGTTATCACGAAAGACACGAATCCCTTTCCCCTCGAAAAACGCAATACCAAATCCATCACAATGACAATCCGTTAAACCCGCACGACGGCGAAATCCTTCAAAAGAAAACACAATATCCGTTGGGGTATTACAATTCATTCCTAGTAATTGACACATAGCAACACGACATTAAATCACTTTATAAAATATGCCGATTTAACACCATAATGTAGAAATTTTCAACATAAAAACAGCATGTTATTAGATGAAAAAGTTATAAGTCATGCCATATTAATCACTGATTTCGTCGCCACATTGCCCTTTCTTGACTCCTGTTGCAACAGAGTACACGTCACAGTCATTAGCAAAAGTTATTTTTCCGTCAAATTGCGCTTTGATGATATGTTCAGTTTGTGCTTTGACATGCTCTGTACGTCGCATGAGATGACTTAATAATAACTGTTTTACGTTACCTTGTTGGGCAATGCGAGCAATTTCTGAAGGGCGCATATGCAGTTTCTTTGCAACATTATCTTGGCTTGTTTCAGGCACTGCATTATGGGCAATAAAAAGATCGGCCTCTTCGACGAAACGATCTAGACTGTTGGTTCGATTGCTCGTATCACCAGAAAATACAATACGACATCCCGCTTTTTCAATACGCCAAGCGAGCGCGGGAAGTAAACCATGTTCTGTTGCGATAGCAGAAAGTTGGAAACCGTCGATTTCAGTATTAAAGCGTATTGGTGCATGGTGATTCGCTGGCACGGAGATGGGCTGAATTTGATAGTGTTCATCACCAGTTAAAAAGCCAGAGAGATAACTATAGGCGCCCTGTTCACCGAGTAGGCGGGTGAGAAATTGTTCAGTATCCGGGATGAATTGATTCCCAGTTGGTCCATAAATAGCTAAATCACGATGACGTGAAGAAAAGAAAGAGGCTTTCACTAAAGCAGGCAAATCATTGATATGATCCACATGCAAATGAGTAATAAGAATGCCTTTTAAGTCTTCTATTTTTGCGCTTGAGCGCATAAAATTTTGTAAGGCGCCCGTGCCGAAATCGACTAAAAATACCGCTTTTCCCTTTTCACGTACTAAATAGCTTGCCGATGCTCGAGAGGCTGGAGTGGGTGTGCTACGAAATAATTGCATTTCAGGCCCACCAGAACCAAGGACAACCACATCTAAATCTTGCTGAGTACATTGATGTGTTACAGCGGAGAAAGATAAAAGGGATAAACCCAAGAATAAAATAATCTTACTCGTTTTCATAAGGTGACAAGTATCCATATAAATCGTGATGTTGGTATAAAACACGCGCTTGTATAAGAAAAATGAAAAAAAAGACCGCACTTTTTGTTTGTCGTCAAAGTGCGGTTTTTATTACAAGATGTTAGTACCCTGTAGTGTTGCTATTGCCCCTAACGTATCGATTAAATAAGCGGTAGGTTTTAAATCAGTATACTGCAAATTTAGGGTAAATTTATGCCGAACACTGGGTGGATATGGACACGGCTAGATATCCCCATATCAATAAAAAACACCGCACCTTGTATCGTTCTTGACGAACAAAGTGCGGTGCTTTTATTGTGTTTTTTATTTGAGACTAGTAAACCCCTTGCGCTAACATCGCATCGGCGACTTTGACAAATCCCGCAACGTTTGCACCAACGACATAATTAATGTTGGCTTGACCTTCAATCGTGCCGTATTTTTTACAGTTAGCATGAATATCTAACATGATACTATGAAGTTTTTTGTCTACTTCTTCTGCAGACCAGTATAAACGTTGTGAACTTTGTGTCATTTCTAATCCAGATGTTGCTACGCCACCCGCATTTGCGGCTTTACCTGGACCAAAGAGAACACCCGCTTCTAACAGCGCATCTGTCGCTTCAATCGTCGTTGGCATATTAGCGCCTTCCGCAACTAATTGTACACCATTAGCAATTAAGGTTTTGGCCGCATCTAAATCGAGTTCGTTTTGCGTGGCACATGGTAATGCAATGTCAACTTTGACTTCCCAAGGCGTTTTGCCTGCCACATATTTTAAACCGAATTGTTTGGCGTACTCTTCTACGCGACCACGTTTCTCATTTTTCAATTCCATTAACGCAGCTAATTTTTCAACAGTAAAACCCGCTTCATCATACACATAGCCTGAAGAGTCGGAACAGGTCACGACTTTCGCCCCTAATTGAAGCGCTTTTTCAATGGCATATTGTGCCACGTTGCCCGAGCCTGAAACTGAAACTGTTTTGCCGCTGAAACTTTCTCCTTTTTCTGCGAGCATCGCTTGGGCGAAATACACGAGACCATAACCAGTTGCTTCCGGGCGAATTAAGCTTCCCCCGAATGACAGACCACGACCGGTAAAGACGCAGGCTGCTTGGTTAGATAATTTTTTCATATAGCCTGCAAGATAGCCCACTTCACGACCACCTACACCGATATCACCGGCTGGCACGTCTGTATCGGCACCAACATGACGGTATAATTCTGCCATGAGTGCTTGACAGAAACGCATGACTTCACCATCAGATTTGCCTTTAGGATCGAAATCCGAGCCGCCTTTACCCCCCCCCATTGGTAAGGTAGTTAAGGCATTTTTGAAAATTTGTTCAAAGCCTAAGAATTTTAAAATCGATAAGTTGACGGAAGGGTGGAAACGCATTCCCCCTTTGAATGGGCCGATTGCACTATTGAATTGTACACGGAAAGCACGGTTAACTTGGGTTTGACCTTTGTCATCTGTCCAAGCAACGCGAAATTGAATAACACGTTCAGGCTCAACTAGACGCTCAAGGAGAGCGTGTGAACGATATTTTGGGTTTGCTTCTAAGAAAGGCCAGATAGAGGTAAAAACTTCGCGGACGGCTTGTAAAAATTCAGGTTGTGCGCCATCGCGTTGCGCAACTTTTTCTAAAAATGCGTCTAATGATGCAACTTGAGACATAATGATTTCCTTCTAGAATATGATGTTTTAATTGGTTTGCAGTTTATTATAATGGTTTGCCACTTCGGGCACAGGAAGAGTATTCAACAGAAATTCCTACTGATGCAAACGTTTTTTTTCTCTATTTCGAAAAATAAATTCATTATTATATAATTTTTAACATTTTTATATTTTTGTTGATTTTTATCTAATTTAAAAGCATGTGTTTGTGGGGAAGTTTATTTTTAGAGCAGAAAAATTGAAATGGAATAAATCATTTTCTAAACAAAAGGGAAAACGACAACACTTTTGCGCGTTTTCCCCTTAATTGCCTAGTGATAGAACTGAAGGTGGGCTTATGAATATTTACACAATGCCTAAGTTTCGTAAACCACCAATAATGATTTCAATACCAAGGGACATTAAGAGTAAGCCCATAATACGGGTAATGACATTGGAACCCGTTTTACCTAATTTTTTAATCACAGGTTCAGAATAACGTAGGAGTAGGTAGCAGCCTGCGCCGAATAAAATGATTGTGATCGAAGAGTATAAATAGCTGATGATGCTATTTTGTGTCGAGCTGAAAACAATGGTCGCACTAATCGAACCAGGTCCTGCCATAATTGGGGTAGCAAGTGGGACGACTGCAATATTATTGTAATCGTCAAAATTTTCACTTTTTTCCTCTTTATTGATTTTGTGTTCACCAATTTTCCCGTTGATCATGGTTAATGCAATTAAAATCACCACAATCCCGCCAGCGATACGGAAAGCATCAACGGAAATATGAAACGCATTTAAGATAAAGCTACCAAAGAAGAAACTAACTAATAAGATCACGCTAATCGAAACACAGGTGATAAAACTGGTTCTGTTTTGTTCTTCTTTTGACAGTGTTGAGGTCATGGAGTAGAAAATTGGCACAACTCCTATTGGATTCACTAAAGCAATCAGTCCAATAAAGAATTGAAGATAGATGGCTAAATCCATCTCGTCCTCCTAGCGAGAGAGTAAAAAGAGGCTAACATTATATTGGTGGGGCTAGGAATAGGCAAGTTAAGCCCTGAATTACGGGAGTGCGATAGTTGAATTGTTTAAAAAAGAAACGATTTTTTGATTTGTCTAATCCTGATTTAATGGTTAAAATGCCTCAATTTCCATTTATTCAGTCAACAGAGGTCATTTGAAAGGTTTATTTCTACGTATTATTGCGATTGTAGCGTTATTGTTATGGGCAATTGATATGGTGTTCCCTTGGCAACAAATTATGCGTTCGGAAGAGAACCGCTATACGGCGATTCAAAGTCGCGGTAAGTTAGTGGTGGGGACAATTAATAATCCAATTTCTTATTTTATTGATCATGTAGGACAAGCGGCAGGGCTAGAATACGAGTTGAGTAAGGCATTTGCCGATTATCTGAATGTGGATCTGGAAATTATCGCGATGTCAAATGGTGATGAACTTTTTAGTGCACTGCAAAATAATAAAATTGATATTGCGGCTGCCAATTTGTTGTATCAACCCAATAGATTAGACATGTTTCAAGTGGGGCCCACTTATAATTCTGCTTCGTGGCAACTTGTCTACCGTAAAGGGGCGGAACGTCCACGCAATTTAGGGGAATTGAAAGGCAGTTTAAGTATTGCCTCTGGATCGGAGCTCACGGAATTATTAAAAGCTGAAAAGGAAAAGTTCCCTACACTGACATGGCGTGTGAATGAAAAATTAACTCCGGAAGAACTTCTCATGCAAATGGCCGATGGCAAAATTGATTATGTGATCGCCAATTCTATTGATGTGTCTGCAGTGCAACAAATTAAGCCAAATGTGGCGGTAGCGTTTGACTTAACAGATGAATCGACGGTGCATTGGTATTTACCAAGTAATTCATATAGCGAATTACAGGCATCATTATTAGATTTTATGAATAGCGCCATTGAAACAGGCTTGATTGCGCGTATTGAAGAAAAATATTTTAATCATTTAGCCCAATTTGACTATGTTGATACCCGAAGCTATCTCCGTGCAATAGAAACCGTTTTACCGAAATTTGCCCCGCTCTTTGAAAAATATAAAGGGGATCTTGATTGGCGTTTATTGGCCGCGATTGCGTATCAAGAGTCCCATTGGAATCCTGATGCGACCTCACCGACTGGGGTTCGAGGGATGATGATGTTAACGAAAGCTACAGCAGAGCGGATGCGAATCCAAGACAGAACGGATCCGGAACAAAGTATTAAAGCCGGTTCAGAATATTTGCATTGGCTTATTACGCAAATGCCTGATACGATTAAAGAAGATGAACGGATTTGGTTTGCATTAGCCGCCTATAATATGGGATTGGGGCATCTATTAGATGCACGCCGTTTAACCAAAAGCCTAGGCGGTGATCCTGACAACTGGTTAGATGTGAAGAAAAATTTACCGCTATTGGCAGAAAAACGCTATTACACGGGGCTAAAATATGGGTATGCGCGAGGTTATGAAGCGTATCAGTATGTGGAAAATATCCGTCGTTATATGAACAGTATTGTGCATTATTATCGGGTACAGCAAGCACAGTTTGAAGAAACATTAGAGACACAAGCCGCTGAAATAGAAAATATGACAGAAATAAAGAAAGAAACGGATACGTTAGCGACAACTGTAACGGCACAATAAAATAAGAGGAAAAGTATGGCGAGACGTAAAAGCTTTTTAAAGCCAACAAAAAAATTATATCGTTTATCACAAGGACGTGCATTACGTTTAAAACGCTTAAAACAACGTAAAGCAAGATTATTAGCAAGGCATTCCCTACAGTTTGTCGTGCAAGAAATTTAATTGATGAGAACAGAACGAGAAATTAAAAATGGTGCTTTTGATATGAGCACCATTTTTTTATCATTTAATGAAAGAGTCTACGCTGTTTGGATTTGAGGCGTTTGACTTGACTGATGAAAATGAGCGCAAGGACTAAAGTATAGAGCGCAAAGATGGCAACGATCCATTGCACCATGGAAAAACCGAGAAAGTGCCATGTGACTTCGCTACACGAACCTGAAGGGAGGAAGAGTGCGGGAAACCATTGATCTAAAGGCAACGTTTCTGGAAATTCTGCCATCGCGGAACATTGTTTCCATGGGGCTGGATACAGCTGTAGATCCAAATGGGCGATACTAATCATTAAGCCTTTGATGGCACTGCCTAAACCGATTAATAATGCTATGAGACGTAAAAGCATTGAACTTGGGTAGAGAAAACCCAAGAGACCAGCAAAAGCAATGCCAAAAATAGCCACTCTCTCATAAATACACATGACACAGGGTGCAAGTCCCATGCCATGCTGAAAATAAAGAGCGATAGCCTCTAACAGTAAAGCTGAGCTGAACAATAGAAACCATGCACTTCGTTTAGTGGAGAGTGTCTTAAAAAAGCTTAGCATGTTTCCTCCTTTCTATTTGTCATTACAGTGGCTTTAATAGACCAATTTGAATGAGCATATTGGTCGCACCCGGTAAAATATATTCCACCGCCAGTAAACCAATACAGGATAATACAATGGTATAAGGCAATGCCATATAAACCATTCTACCATAAGAAAGACGGATTAATGGTGCCAGGGAGGAGGTCAGCAAAAATAAGAAGGCGGCTTGACCATTTGGGGTGGCCACAGAAGGAAGATTGGTGCCGGTATTAATAGCGACAGCAAGTAATTCATATTGAGGTTGGGCAATTAAGCCCGCTTCTAATGCTGCTTTTGTTTCATTAATATAAACGGTGGCCACAAAAACATTATCGGAAATTGCAGATAATAAGCCGTTAAAAATATAGAAAAGGGCAAGTTGAGTATGTTCACTGGCGGCAAGCACAAACTGAATAATTGGGGCAAATAGATGTTGGTCAATGATCACCGCAACAACAGAGAAGAAGACCACTAACAATGCAGTAAAGGGTAAGGATTCCTGAAAGGCTTTACCGATCGCGTGTTCGCTTGTGACACCACAAAATGAGGTTGCTAGAATGATTACAGTTAAGCCAATAATGCCAACAGCCGCGAGATGGAAGGCTAATCCTATAACGAGCCAAATACCGACTAACCCTTGGAAAAAGAGTTTCAAGCGATCCTGTTGTGACATTCTTTGTTGATTATTACGATCAAACTTGGCGAGGATTCCCCAAACTTTACGTGGTAATTTCGCGCCATAGCCAAAAATACTCAATTTCTCGACGAGAATACAGGTGGCCAATCCACAAATGAGAACGGGTAAGGTAACCGGAAACATGCGGAGGAAGAACTCGCCAAATGCCCATTTAGCTTGTTCCGCGATGATTAAGTTTTGTGGCTCACCCACCATGGTCATGACCCCACCAAGTGCAGTACCTACACAAGAATGCATCATTAAGCTACGTAAAAACGCACGGAATTGCTCTAATGTATCCTTATTTTCACCAATTTTATCGTCTTTCGTAATATCTGTGGAATCATTGAAATTGCTGCCTGACGCCACTTTGTGATATACCCCATAAAACCCCATACCGACACTAATAATGACAGCGACGACGGTTAATGCATCTAAAAAGGCGGATAAGAATGCTGCACTTAAACAGAAAGCAAGGGATAACACCATTTTTGAACGGATGCTTAACAAGAGTTTTGTGAAGACAAAGAGTAATAGTTGTTTCATAAAGTAAATTCCCGCGACCATGAAGATCAGTAAGAGAATCACTTCAAAGTTTGCCATAATTTCCATTTTGACATGCTCAGGATGTGTCATGCCAATCGCTACCGCTTCTAATGCCAGTAAACCTCCAGGTTGCAGAGGATAACATTTTAGTGCCATGGCTAGGGTGAGGATAAATTCCGCCACCAACAGCCAACCAGCAATAAAGGGACTGACAAAAAAGAAAATGATAGGATTAACAATAAGAAATAGGACAATTGTGATTTTGTACCAGTCAGGACTTGTTCCTAAAAAGTTTCTTAGGAATGCTTGAGTATAACTCATTTTTAATACCACCTTAGTTAAAATTTAATATTTTTAGAAATTTTGAATATAATATTGGAATCATTGTAATATATACTGCATTACACGATAATACTTAAAATAACTATATGTTATCTGTATCACATTTTAAATTTAATCGACTAGAAGAAACGTATGAATAATGATCAACCTCTTTTAAAAGCACAGAGTCCGGCTGGTTTAGCGGAAGAATATATTGTCAGAAGTATCTGGAATAATCATTTCCCACCAGGCTCCGATTTACCGGCAGAACGTGAATTAGCCGAGAAAATTGGCGTGACGCGTACCACATTACGTGAAGTGCTCCAGCGCCTTGCGCGTGACGGTTGGTTGAACATTCAACACGGCAAACCAACAAAAGTGAACAATATTTGGGAAACCTCGGGGTTGAATATTTTAGAGGTATTAGTACGTTTAGATAGCACAAAGTTGCCAAGTTTTATTTCTAACATCCTCTCGGCAAGAACCAATATTTCGGCCATTTATATTCAAAAAGCTTTTAAAGTCGAGCCACAGAAATCCCTTGAGGCATTTCAGAATCTTGATACTTTAGCGGATACGGCGGAAGCCTATACCAATTTTGACTATGATCTTTTCCGTAAATTAGCATTTGCGTCGGATAATCCTGTATATGGGTTGATTTTAAATAGTTTGAAGGGACTCTATACACGGGTTGGGCTATTCTATTTTGCGAATCCCTCTGCGCGTGAGTTGGCAAAACGTTTTTATCTTTCGCTAAAAAACCTGTGTCAAACACAGCAAGTGAATGATGTCAAAGAGTGTATTCGTCAATATGGGAAGGAAAGTGGCGTGATCTGGGCCAATATGCAGGCCTTCTTACCCGCTAATTTTAGTGAATAGCCTAGTCTGAGCAAGCCGAGTATGAAATCTGCACCAGTGACACGAGTGCAGATTTTTTATTGCCTTGAAATAAGTGAAGGCAAGTTATATTTCAAATAGGACAGGGGCTGTACATTTGTAATTTAAGCGCACTTGTGCATCCAACGGGAAGTTTTTCGGGCTTTGTACCATCAAGTTCGCCTCGCCAATAGCAACATCATACTGAAAGTAAGGGCCTAAAAAACGCTTTTTAGTAATGATACCGGTGCCTTGTTCATCAAGATGAATTTGCAGGCTTTGTGGCCGTACTAACCAATGTACTGGTTGACCGACACGGATTGGCTGACCATTGGAAAAGGTGAGCGCTTGATCAAACAGGTATTCGCCAATCACTGAACTAAAACTGCGCTCAGAGGTCACATGGCAAGTGAAATAATTGACGTTTCCTAGAAATTCGGCAACAAATTTATTAATCGGCATTTGATAGAGTAAATCTGATTTTCCCACCTGTACAATTTTACCTTTATCCATAATCGCTAGTTTGTCCGCAAAGGCAAAAGCTTCTTCTTTGCTGTGGGTAACAAAAATCGCGGGAATCTGTTGGCTTTTTAAAATCTCTTTTATCTCATCAATCATTTGATAGCGCACTTGACTATCAATATTGGAGAAGGGTTCATCTAATAACAACAAACGCGGTTTGCAAGCTAAAGCGCGAGCAATCGCCACGCGTTGCTGTTGTCCGCCAGATAATTCGTGAGGATAGCGTTCAAGTAGACCGGTCAGGCGCACAAGTGCGGTCATTTTTTCAATAATTTCTGTTTTTTCTGCTGCTTTTTTCTGCTGTAAACCAAAGGCGATATTTTCTTTTACCGTTAAATGTGGGAATAACGCGTAATCTTGGAAAATCATGCCAATCTGTCGCTGTTCGACTGGCAGTCTCGCTAAGTTTTGCTGATTAAATAAAATCTTGCCTTGTGTGATCTCTTGTAAGCCTGAGATGGCTTTTAATAAAGTGGTTTTGCCACAGCCACTGGCACCCAGTAAACATAAAATCTCATTCTGTGCTATCGCCAGATCTAAGTTTTGTAAGACATTTTCAGTACTGTAACCACAGGTTAATTGGGAAATGTGTAATATATTCATAATTAGCGATCTTTTTCTGAATGAAGTACCAGTGAGCGAGTAAGCCAAATCACGGGGAGTAAGCCGACTAACACCAGTGCAATGGCAGGCAAGGCCGCTTGTTCGAGTTGTTCGTCGGAGGTAAAGGTAAATACATGAGTAGCCAATGTATCAAAATTAAAAGGACGCAGTAATAACGAGGCATTTAATTCTTTCATGGTCTCAATAAAGACCATCATTAGTGCAGTCAGAATACCTTTGGATAATAAGGGGAGATGAACACGAGCTAGCATTTTGATGCCATTTTGACCTAATGTACGACTTGCCATATCTAAAGAGGGCGATATTTTCTGAAAGGACGTGTCGATACCGCCAATCGCCATGGCAGAAAAGCGAACTGTATAAGCACAAATTAAGGCAAACATTGATCCTGAGAAAATTAAGCCAACGGGGGAAAATCCAAAGGATTTTAACAGGTCATTGACAAAATGATCGGCATGGGTATAAGGGATCAAAATGCCAATGGCCAGCACTGTGCCGGGGATCGCATAGCCAAGAGAAGAAAGTTGTAAGCTATAATGCCCAACACGCTGTTGCATTGGACTTTTTTGTAACCTGAGGCGATTAAAAAAGTGTAAAAAGAGGGCTAATAACACACAGACAACAGAGGCAATCAGCGAACTGGATAAGCTATGATAAGCATAATGGAAAAAGTTGTCCGCTTGGCTGATATCAAAATAAGCCAGTGCCCAATAAATCAGTTTAGCAAAAGGAATCATAAAAGCGATGCTGACAAGCCCCCAGCAATAGAGGTGCGCGAGGACGAGTTTGAGACCAGACAGTGGAAGTAAACGTCGCTTTTTTTCATAGCCACGTTGATAGGTTTTTTGTTTACGACGACTATAACGTTCTAGCCATAATAAGCTGAAGATCATCAACAGCATCAGAAGTGAGATTTGACTGGCGGAGCCTAAATCGCCATAACCGAGCCAAGTATCATAGACTGCGGTAGTTAATGTCGGCACCGCAAAATAATACACCGTACCAAAATCACCGAGGGTTTCCATTGCGACTAATGAGGCACCCACGGCAATGGCTGGACGGATTAAAGGTAACGTCACCTTTTTAAATAAGTAGAAACGGTTGGCGCCTAACGTTTTGGCACTATGAATCAAATTTTCGGATTGTTCGAGCAGAGCCACTCGAACAAGTAAAAAAACATAAGGATAGAGGACAAGTGCTAAGATAAAACAGGCTCCACCAAGCGAACGAATAGCGGGAAACCAATAATCTTGTGGGCTATGCCACGCAAAATATTCTCGTAACAGTGATTGTACCGGGCCGGGATAGTCTAATAAATCGGTGTATAAATAGCCGACTAAATAGGCGGGAATCGCTAAGGGTAAGCAAAGTGCCCACTGTAAGGTTTTTTGGCCAAGGAATTGATAGGTTGAGGTAATCCAAGCCGCAGGAATTGCGAATACAAGACTTAAGCCCACTGTACCTAAAACTAATAAAAGAGAGTTTAAACTGTAATCGGTAAGAACGGTTTGCCAAAGATGTTGAATATTAGCCCAATCGGCTTGCCAAGATTGATACAGGATAGAAAGTAAAGGCAAAAGAAAAAACAGCACGATAATAAGTGCGGTGAAATGCCAACTGATTTTTTTAAGTGAATACATCTTAGCGTCGTCTATAATAATGCCTAAAGGGCGACGTTAATGTCACCCTTCAGATTGAGATAAATGAAATCAAGCCACTAAATTAAAGATCGAATTTCACTTCGTCAATTAATTTCAATGCTTTATCATAATTTTCTGCGATTTTCTCTAAAGCGATATTGTCTGCTTTGAAATCCCCCCAAGAGGCGACTAGTTTAGAACGATTTACACCGGGTTTCACTGGGTATTCGTGGTTTAATTCTGCGTATAAATGTTGTGCTTTATCACCACTTAAATATTCCACCAATTTCACTGCGTTGGCTTTGTTTGGTGCATATTTCGCGATAGCAACACCACTGATGTTAACATGTGTGCCTTTCGCTTTTTGGTTCGGGAAGTTGATGTAAACGGCTTCTGCCCAACTACGTTGTTTTTCATCATCTAACATTTTACCGAAGTAGTAGCTGTTACCTAAAGAATAATCACAGATACCTTCTTTAATCGCTTTCACTTGATCACGGTCACCACCTTGTGGTTTTTGTGCCAGATTGGCTTTTAATCCTTCTAAGAACGCTTTCGCTTTCGCTTCACCATCGTGTG
This sequence comes from Bisgaard Taxon 45, assembly GCA_049888895.1. Lineage (GTDB taxonomy): Bacteria > Pseudomonadota > Gammaproteobacteria > Enterobacterales > Pasteurellaceae > Pasteurella. The sequence continues at coordinate 134,718 of JBLUWJ010000004.1, forward strand.
CGATCATAGAAGCAACTAATGAAACGTTATAAGCGTTTTTACCAGAACGTACGCAGACTTTACCTTTGTATTCTGGTTTGGCTAAATCATAGTAAGTGAAGTCAGCGGGTAATTTACCTACGCGATCTTTTGAGGTGTAGATGGCACGTGCACGTGTTGTTAAAGCAAACCACTCATCTTTTGAATCACGGAATTGTGCTGGAATGTTTTTCTCAAGGGTTTCACTGTGAATTGGTTGTGCTAAACCTTCTTTCACGATTTCCATTACGCGACTGATATCAACCGTTAATAGTACGTCTGCTGGACTTAATTCGCCCTCACGTTTTACACGATCCACTAAGCCTTTATCGGCAAAGATGACGTTAACTTTAATGCCAGTATCTTTCTCGAAGTCTTTTAACATTGGTTCGATTAAGTAAGGTTGGCGGTAAGAATAGACGTTAACTTCGTTGGCAGCGAGCGCAGATGTTGAAATCACTGCAGATAAAGCTAATGCAAGTGTTGAGATTTTTTTCATGATCACATTCCTCTGATGAGAGTTGACAGTTAAAAGTGGGGTCAATTTAACCAATAAATTGATTTAAGTCAATGATAATTATTCTTAATTGTAGTTAAGAAAATAAGCCATGTGGCGAGGAAGTGGAATAAAAAGGCAAACCCTGAGGTCAGATCAGCGGTTTGCCTATGGCGAGAAAATTACTGATGATAGTGTGTTAAGAAACGGGCAAGTTTATTCAGCGCATCTTCAATTTGATGAACATAAGGTAAAGTAACAATGCGGAAATGATCAGGAGAGTGCCAGTTAAAACCACGACCATGCACTAATAACACTTTTTCTTGTGCCAACAAATCAAACACCATTTTTTCATCATCATAGATATTAAATTTTTTGATGTCGATTTTCGGGAACATATACATCGCACCTTGTGGTTTAACGCAACTCACCCCAGGAATTTGATTGATTAATTCATAGGCTTTATTGCGCTGCTCGAGCAAACGCCCACCGGGCAGAATAAATTCATTTATGCTTTGGTAGCCACCTAATGCGGTTTGAATAGCGTGCTGCATTGGCACATTCGCACAAAGTCGCATCGAAGCGAGCATATCTAATCCTTCAATGTACCCTGCTGCCGCTTTTTTCGGCCCATTTAATACCATCCAACCTTGACGGAAACCCGCTACACGATAAGCTTTTGACAAACCATTAAAGGTGACGGTTAAAATATCAGGCCCGAGTGCCGCAATATGGTGATGAACCGCATCGTCATATAAAATTTTATCGTAAATTTCATCGGCAAAAATAATCAATTTATGTTGGCGTGCGATTTCGATAATTTCTAACAATAACTCTTTACTATATACCGCACCGGTTGGGTTATTCGGGTTAATCACGACAATCGCTTTGGTGCGACTGGTGATTTTACTTTTAATATCATTAATATCAGGAAACCAATTCGCTTCTTCATCACATAAATAATGCACCGGTTTGCCACCGGCTAAGGTCGCCGCGGCAGTCCAAAGCGGGTAGTCTGGCATGGGAATCAGCACTTCATCGCCATCATTGAGCAAGGCTTGTAAGGACATTGCGATTAATTCAGAGACACCATTACCAATATACACATCATTCACCGTTGCCCCGTGGATCCCTTTTGATTGGTAATATTGCACAATGGCTTTACGCGCGGAATACAAGCCTTTTGAGTCACAATAGCCTTGCGCAGTCGGTAAGTTGCGAATGACATCGACTAAAATTTCATCTGGTGCTTCAAAACCAAAAGGCGCGGGGTTGCCAATATTAAGCTTAAGAATTTTATGTCCTTCTTCTTCCAAACGAAGGGCTTCTTTATGAACAGGTCCACGAATATCGTAACAAACGTGTTCTAATTTATCTGATTTAGGAAAATGCGCCATAGTTAGACCTTAATGTTTGCAAACTGAAACGATTTATTTTGGATAAAATAACGACACTTTACGCTTATTTAAGGCGGGAGAAAAGATTTTGTAAAAATTTCTATTAAAGTGCGGTAGAATTAGCCCTTATTTTTAACGTATTTTTTTATCGAAAACAATGCTTTTTCAATATGGATAATTGGCAGTCAATCAAAGCACAATTTATTGCACAAATCAATGCATATCAGTCAGTGGAAGATCAAGAGATCGGGGTGTTTCGGTGTCATACTACGATGACTATGTCATTATTAGCTTGGTTGAAAGCACAACAACATTATCCTCAATTTTATTTGCATGGACGAGAGGGCATAAAGGCTTGGGCGGCAGTAGGGCAGGTTCGCCAGTTTTCTGATGTCAGTCTGGCCGCGCAATTTGTCCAAACTCATCAGCTTGCTTTGCTCGGCGGATTGCAATTTTACGGTGAAGTGCTGTTTGTGTTACCTCGCCTTTTATTAGAACAAGATCAAGCGGGGGTGACAGTCACATTATTTGTGGATGCAAAACAATTTGAACAAGATAAGCAGATTGCACTCACGTGTTTAAGCACATTTGAAAAACAAGCCCCATTTGAAACGGTAAAACAGACGATCAGCCTTATTTCACAAAAAGCCAATCAAGCAGAGTGGTGTCATTGGGTGGAGCAAGGGTTAGAAAAAATTCGCCAAGGTGAGTTAAGTAAAATTGTGCTCGCCAATGAGACTTGCTTTCAAACCGCCACACCATTAGCGCCAACGGATTTGTTAGCGGAAAGTGAACAGTATAACTTAGGCTGTTATCACTTTATGTTCGCAGAAAGTAAACAGTGTGCTTTCATTGGCTCTACCCCCGAATTATTATACCGACGTCAAGGCTTGGCATTAAAAACGGAAGCGTTAGCGGGGACGGCGTTTATGGGGGAGGATGCGCAACAAAATCAACAGCAAAGTGATTGGTTATTACACGACAAGAAAAACGAATATGAAAATCAACTAGTGGTGGATGGCATTTGTCAAAATTTACAGCCCTTTGTGCAACAAATCACGGTAGAAAAAGTCGAACTGAAGAAACTGCGCAAGGTACAACATTTACGTCGTCGTATTTCGGCACAATTAAAGGCAGGTTGTGGGGATAAAGACATTTTGCTTGCTATGCATCCAACCGCGGCGGTTGCAGGTTTACCGCAATTCGCAGCCAAACAGGCGTTACGAAAATTAGAAAATTTCGACCGCACTTGGTACGCGGGGACATTCGGTGTGATGGGACCCGAGTCGGCGGATTTTTGTGTCACCATTCGTTCTGCCTTTATTAAGCAAGTCGAAAATTACAGTCAATTATGTGTTTTTGCAGGGGCAGGGATTGTTGAAGGCTCTATTCCATTGTTAGAATGGCGAGAGATTGAGCGTAAAGCTATGGGCTTAGTGTCGTTATTGCAACAGAATCAATTATAAAAGGGAACAGATATGTCAGTAAGCGTATTTAATCGTTGTTGGTCAAAAGTCATTTTGGGTACCCTTGTACGTCAAGGCGTGAGCCATTTTTGTATTGCACCAGGATCCCGTTCTACACCTCTGACTTTAGAAGCAATACGTTTACAAGAAAGCCATCGTGTGACTTGTCATACTCACTTTGATGAACGAGGCCTTGGTTTCTTTGCTTTAGGTGTGGCGAAAGTCAGCAAAAAGCCTGTTGCGGTGATCGTCACCTCTGGCACGGCAGCGGCGAATCTATATCCTGCTATTATTGAAGCACGTCAAACAGGCGTCAATCTTATTGTGCTTACCGCAGATCGTCCACTCGAATTGATCGAATGTGGAGCAAATCAAGCCATTTTACAACAGGGTATGTATGCCGATTACCCTGTGGCAACGCTGAATTTACCACGTCCAAGTGAAGATTATCTTGCCAATTGGTTAATTACTCGTTTAGAGCAAGCTTGTTATCAACAAGCCAATCAACCAGGGGTAGTTCATATTAATGTCCCATTTGCGGAACCGCTTTATGACGCGAATGAAACGGAAATTGACACACATAGCTGGTTAGAGCCTATCCAAAGTTGGTTAAACCAACATAAGCCTTGGATAAAGCACCAAACAGACCAAAAAGAAGTATTGATGCATGCTAATTGGGATCATTGGCGTACAATGCGTGGCGTGATTGTGGTCGGGCGATTACCCGTGGAACAAACTATGGGCATTATGGCTTGGGCAAATACCATGGGCTGGATCGCGTTAACTGATGTACAATCAAGCGTGGAAGCGAGCCTCCCTTACGCGGATATTTGGTTAGCTAATCAAACGGTCAAACAAAAATTATTACAAGCAGATATTCTTATTCAATTTGGCTCAGGGTTCATCAGTAAACGGGTGAATCAATTTTTAGCGGAGTTTAAACAAGAATATTGGATTGTTGAACAAAGTACTCGACTCATTGATCCGCATCATCATGCCCAGACCCGTTTTAATGCGAAAGTACACCACTGGTTACGCGCTCATCCGCCATTACGCCAAAAACCTTGGCTACTTGAACCGCTTGCGCTGTCTAAATTCTGTGCAAATTTCATTGAAAAACAAGTGGGTGGCAATTTAAATGAGGCATCTTTGGCCCATCATTTGGATCGTATCTTATCGAACAATGGCATTTTATTTTTAGGGAATAGTTTATTTGTTCGTTTAGTGGATGCGTTAGCCAAATTACCAGAAGGTTATCCTGTTTATACGAATCGCGGTGCGAGTGGCATTGATGGGTTATTAGCGACCGCAGCGGGTATCGGTATCGGGGCAAATCAACCTCTTGTGGCAATGATTGGGGATGTGTCTGCGCTTTACGATATTAATTCCCTTGCGTTGTTTAAGAAAGTGACACAGCCAACCATTATTTTTGTGATTAATAATAACGGTGGCGCGATTTTTGATATGTTACCTGTCGAAGCGGATGTGAAAGAAAAATATTATCGTATGCCACATCATCTAGAGTTCTCTCAGTTAGCGCAAACTTTTGATTTAAAATATGCTCGTCCCTATACTTGGGCGGATTTAGGCGCAGTATTAAAAGTCGCCTATTCACGCCGGGAAACGACGTTAATTGAGATTAAAGTCGGGGCAAGCGATGCCAGTACGATTTATAAGCGCCTGATTGAACAAATCAGCTATGCGGTGATTGGTGAATAAAAGAACATGCTCGCTTGGTGGGCATTTTTTAAGGAGTGAGGATGCCTGTTCTGGTTTTTTTACATGGTCTATTAGGGAGCAAGGACGATTGGCAAAACGTCATTGAACACTTACCGCACTTTTCTTGCCTTGCCTTAGATTTACCTTTTCACCATACCGCCCAACAGATCTGCGTGTCCGATTTTGAACAAACCTGCGATTATTTAGATCAACAACTTCAGCAACTGGGAGATCAGCCTTATTATTTGGTTGGTTACTCTTTAGGTGGGCGCATTGCGTTGTATTATGCTTTTGCCTATTTGGCTAAGACGAAAGCAAAAGCGCATTTGCACGGTCTGATTTTAGAAGGTGCCAATTTAGGTTTACAGCGAGATGAAGAGAAGCACATGCGTTGGCAACAGGATCTCGCTTGGGCAACACGTTTTAATACGGCACCCATCGCATCGGTGCTCGAGGATTGGTATCAACAGCCCGTTTTTTCACATCTTACACCACAGGCACGCCAAGGTTTGATTCAAAAGCGTGCGATACATCATGGCGAAAATATCGCTAAAATGCTTTGTGCCACAAGTTTAGCTAAGCAACCTGATTTTCGCTCTTATCTGGCTTCTGCAACTATCCCGATTAACTATTTTTGTGGTGAAAAAGACTATAAATTTAAGCAAATGGCAGAGCAAGCAAACTTGCTATTAAGTGTTATTCCTGAGGCCGGTCATAATGCGCATGTGGAACAACCAATCCTCTTTGCCAATAACATAAAAGCACTTTTCCCTTTTACTGTTTAATCTATTCCGCTGTTTATGCTTTTCTGATTCTTTGTTTATTTTATGTTCTAGTTTTTTATTTTGCTTATATTTTATTCACTTCTCCTTTACCAATATTCTTATTTCATTCATTTATTCAATGTATTAAAAATAACCTAACTTATTGATAGTATGATTTTTGTCAATATTTATACAAATCAGTTAAATTTTGATCTTTATTGGGTTGAAATTTACGCGTTGTTATTTTATTTTGTACTCCCTTCCTAATATAAATGCTGGTACAACCAGATGGATTAATT